>JBBRCE010000067.1:0-25864 GCA_038205115.1 Pirellulales bacterium | reverse complement strand
GCCGAATCGCACTTTTGCAAATCGGAGTGTGTGAGCGGTCGCCAGGCTGCTTGGGCGCAAGCGACCGCCGGTTAAGTTGTCAAAGAGCTGCAACGGGGATTCGGCTATTTACTGCGGCCACGCGTCGGTTCGATTTCGATTCACCAGCGCACCGGCGAACCTACTTTTGTCTAGCAAACCATCCACGCGACATCTCCTGCCACCAGTCTCATGCAAGTGCCGGCGAATTGCCGACGGAAATTCTCATTCGCAGCGCTTTGCTTAACAACGCACTCGCGTTGACAGATCGTCAATTCAGCCCCTCATCCCCGGCCCTTCTCCCCGGAGTACCGGGGCGAAGGGAGAGGCGGATTGAGAGACGGCGCTGAACGCTGCAATTTGCAAGTGCAAACGCATGCTGCTCAGACGCATGCCCGAATGCTACAAACTCGATTTTTCCTTCGGGTGTTATGCCTGCTTTTGCACGCTGAGTTGTCAGAGCCCTGGGTTGGCCTCAAATCCGTTGTCCCGCGTTGGGCAGAGTTTCCGCCCGCGAGATATATGTACATTAGTATACTCTATTTCGTAGATAAAGTCAACGGCGCAAAAACGGCGTTTCGCCGGACGTTGCTATCTGCGTCGCATCTGCGTTTATCTGCGTTTATCTGCGTTTAGGAACGACCGAAAAATAACTTCCGTTTTTCGTTCGGGTCGACGCGCGCTATCACGAGCAGCGGGCGTCTCACTCAGAGGAAGTTATTTTTCGGTCGTTCCTTATCTGCGTCCTGTTGCTGTTCGTCTGGTAAAGCGTTCCGCCTGCTTGTTGATCTCGCAGCGCCTGGCGTCATTGCCGAGAGGCAAGCGGTCGGCGGCCGCGCGGCCTGTTGAGAATTTGTGCTAACACGCAGCGGTTTGCAGCGTTGGAATTCTTGGCGTGTTATAAATAGATGACGTTGCCCAGGAATTGGCTGTGGAGGGTGATGCGGCAATTGCTTCAGCCATCGCGGACTCGGCCAGCGCTGGTTCGTGTTGCGTGCAGGCTGCTGCCTGACGGTTGATCGCCGCTAAGGACCGACCGAAAAATAACTTCCGTTTTTCGTTCGGGTCGACGCGCGCTATCACGAGCAGCGGGCGTCTCACTCAGAGGAAGTTATTTTTCGGTCGTTCCTAAGTCGATCGATATCAGCCCAAAGTGGGCCAGTTTAGATTAAAAAGTTTACTGTGAAAGCCGGCCGGCGGCGTACACCCCATCCGTCACACGTGGCAGGCGACTTTGCGGGTCCGCAGGACTCAAATTTTCATTTTTTCAAAGGGCCATTTGCATGATGTTCTTGAACCGGTTGTTGGCTGGCGCAGTTCTACTGGCGAGTTTGGGAGTGGCAGTCCGCGGCGAAGATTCTGCCGCAACCCCGTCAGCGGCAACTGCGCCGGCAACCGCCAAGCGCGGCGACACGGGCGCCAAAATCCTGCCTACGGAAACCCTCGTCTATAAGGAAGTAGACAATCGCAAACTCAAATTGATGATTGAAAAGCCGGCCGATTGGCAGGCCAGCGACAAGCGGCCGGCGATCGTGTTCTATTTTGGCGGCGGCTGGGTTGCCGGTACGCCCGCGCAATTCGCCAAGCAGAGCGAGTACCTGGCCAGCCGCGGCATGGTGGGCGTGCGAGTGGAATATCGCGTCATTGCCAAGGGCGATTCGGGGCCGCCGCTGGTTTGCTGTGCCGACGCGAAATCGGCCATGCGTTATGTCCGCGCGCACGCGGCCACGTTGGGCATCGATCCCGCGCGGATCGCGGCCGCCGGTGGTTCGGCCGGCGGACATCTGGCCGCATTTACGACCCTGGTTGACGGCCTGGACGACAAACAGGACGACTTGACCGTTTCTTGCAAGGCCAACGCACTGGTGCTGTTCAATCCGGTTTTCAACAACGGACCCGGCGAGTGGGGACATGAGCGCGTGGGCAAGCGCTATCTGGAATTCTCGCCTACGCATCACGTGACGAAAGACGCGCCGCCGACCACCGTATTTTTGGGCGACTCCGACAAATTGATTCCGGTCAGCGTGCTGAAAAAGTTCGAGGCGGATATGAAGCAAGCCGGCGTGCGCTGCGACGCGCACATTTACCCGATGGCGGGCCACGGCTTTTTTAATAAGGAGCCCAGCTACACGCAAACACTGATGGAGACCGATCAGTTTTTGGCATCGCTGGGCTGGCTGCACGGCGAGCCGACCTTAAAAATGCCAATGCCGTAGCGTTCAATGAAGCCATCCCACGCCTGCTCCAGCCCACCGCGAATCTTCATCATGCCGCGACATGTTTTGTTGTTTTTGGCGTTTGTATCCGTGTGCGTCGTGCCGCTACGGATCGCGCAGGCTAAGCCCAACATCGTGCTGATCTTTATCGACGATATGGGCTACGGCGACGTTGGGCCTTTTGGCTCGACCAAAAATCGCACGCCGCAAATCGACCGCATGGCGGCCGAGGGCATGAAGCTGACTTCGTTTTACGCGGCGCCTGTGTGCTCGGTATCGCGCGCGCAAGTGATGACCGGCTGCTATGGCCAGCGTGTTTCGATTTCGGGCGTGCTGTTTCCGGGCGAGTCGACTGGCATCAGCAAAGACGAGCAGACGGTGGCCGAATTGCTCAAGCAACAGGGTTACGCCACTCAGTGCGTGGGCAAGTGGCATCTGGGCGATCAGCCGGATTTCCTGCCGACGCGGCACGGTTTTGACGAGTATTTTGGTTTGCCTTATTCGAACGACATGCTCAAAAAGGCCAAGGTGGATGGCCGGTTGGTCGTGCCGTTGGTACGGGGCGAAAAGGTGATCGAACTGCTCAGCGGCGAGCAAGAAGATCAACTGACCGAGCGCTACACCGACGAAGCCGTAAAATTTCTCAACGACAATACGCAGCGACCGTTCTTTCTGTATCTGGCGCACACGGCCGTCCATGCGCCGATTCATCCCGGTGAAAAGTTTCGCGATAAATCCGTCAACGGTCGTTACAGCGACTGGGTAGAAGAAGTGGATTGGAGCGTGGGACGTGTGCTGGATACGCTGCGCGAACTCAAGCTCAGCGAGAACACGCTGGTGATCTTCACCAGCGACAATGGCCCCGCGAAATCCAAGGACAAAGCGGCCGGCAGCGCCGGTCCGCTGCGGGGCTTCAAAGGCAGCACGTGGGAAGGCGGCATGCGCGAGCCGACATTGGCCTGGTGGCCTGGCAAGATCGTGGCGGGCAGCGCTTGCGACGCCGTGGCCGGGAACATCGATTTTCTGCCGACCTTTGTCACGCTCGCGGGCGGCGTTCTGCCCACCGCGAAAAAAATCGATGGTGCCGACTTTTCGCCATTGCTGTTGAATCCCAGCAAGCAACCCATTTCGCCGCGACCGGCTCACTTTTATTACGCTGGTTATAAGTTGGAGGCCGTGCGCGTGGGGCCGTGGAAAATGGCGGTCGCTGCGCAGGCCGAAGGCATGGGCAAAAGCGGCCCGATCGTCGAGGCGTCGCTGCAAAATCCGCGGCTGTACAACCTGGATGACGACATTGGCGAAACCACGGACGTCGCCGCAAAAAACCCGGAAGTGCTGGCCCGGCTCAAGCCGCTGGTTGTGAAAATGGCAGACGAGTTGGGCAACGGTAAACACGGCACGGAAGTTCGCAAGCCGGGCTTTGTCGCAAACGCGGTGACCCTATATCCGGTGGATAACGGCGAAAAGCCGAAAACGCCCGCGGCCAGCGACAGCGGCGTCAAGGCGAGCGATGCGGCGGCGATTGCGCAGATGAAGGTTGGCGATTCGCTATCGCGCGAGCAAGCGCCGCAAATCGACGGTCGGCCATTCACGGTCAGTTGCCATGTTGCCACAAAAGCCCGCGATGGCGTGATTGTGGCGCACGGCGGAACGCAGGTCGGTTACGCCGTCTACCTGAAAGCAGGTCACGTGGTGTTTGCCGTGCATGCCAGCCAGCGCGAGATCGTGCGGATCGAATCGCCCACGGCGATTGGCGAAACCGCGCGGATCGAAGTGCGGTTCGCCCACGATGGCGGCATGACTCTGTCGCTGGACGGCAAAGAGGTCGCCAGCGGTAAGGCCGGCGGTCTGATCAAGCAGCAGCCGCAGGAAGCGTTTTGCGTCGGTCACGATGACGGTAACACCGTTGACAAGTACGACGGCAAATCGCTGTTCGATGGCAGCGTACGGCAGTTGAAGATCGAATTTCCCGCGCAGAAGTGACGCGCTGGCGACCGTCGATTCGCGCATTCTCTGTTCATCGCACTTACAGTTCAGGCAAACCGATGAAAAGGTCGATCCTTGTTGCGATACTGGTTTCGATGGCATCATCTTCGCTTGGGCTACACGCCGCTGAGACTGCCCGGCCGAACATCTTGTTTCTGTTTGCCGACGACCAGCGGGCCGATACGATTGCCGCGCTGGGCAATACGATCATCAAGACGCCCAATTTGGATCGACTGGTCCATCGCGGTTTGGCGTTTAATCGCGCGTATATGCAAGGTGGCATGCAAGGGGCAACCTGCGTGCCCTCGCGGGCGATGCTGCTGTCTGGCCGCAATTTGTTTCATATTGACGAAAAGCTGCTGCGCGATGTGACTTGGCCCGAGGCATTTGCCAAAGCGGGCTACAGCACGTTCGCCAGCGGCAAATGGCACAACGGCGATGCGTCGCTGGCGCGCATTTTTCCGACGGCCCGCGCGATGTTTACCGGCGGCATGACCAACCCGCTGCATGCCGAGTTGCACGACGTGCGAGACGGCAGAGTGACCCCGGGACGCATTTCCGAGCAGCACGCCTGCGCGGCGTTTGCGGATCAGATGATTGAATTCATCAAAACGCGCACCGCCGGGCCGTTCTTTGCCTATCTGCCGTTCGACGCTCCGCACGATCCGCACATTGTGCCCAGCGATTTTCCGATCACGTACGACCCGGCCAAGATCCCGCTGCCGCCCAGCTTTTTGCCGCAACATCCCTGGAATAACGGCGAGATGACCATTCGCGACGAAAAGTTGCTGCCTTGGCCGCGGACGCCGGAAGATATCCGCGCGATGCTGGCCGATTACTACCGTTATATTTCTTACCTCGACGCGCAAGTGGGCCGCGTGCTGGATGCGCTGGACGCTTCGCCATTCGCCAAGAACACAATCGTGGTGTACAGCGCCGATAGCGGAGTTGCCCGCGGCAGCCACGGATTGATTGGCAAGCAGAGTGTGTACGAGTTCGATTCGGTGCGCGTGCCGCTGATAATTGCTGGCCCCGGCGTGGCGGTGGATCAACGCACGGCTGCCATGTGCTACTTGTTTGACGTGCTGCCGACGCTGGGCAAAGTCTGCGGCGTGGATTCGCCCAACCACGGCGACGGCGTGGATTTCAGCGTCACGCTCGCCGATCCGACCAAGCCGGCCCGCGACCATTTGATGTTTGCGTATCGCGGCGTGCAGCGCGGTTTCACGGACGGACGCTGGAAGCTAATTCGCTACCCGCAGGTGGACAAAACGCAATTGTTCGATCTGGAAAACGATCCGCACGAAGCGACCAATCTGGCTGATCGGCCCGAGCAAGCTCAACGCGTGGCCGAACTCACCCGACGACTTAAGGCCGACATGCAACAGAGCGGCGACAGCGCCGAGTTGACGGTTGCCAACCCCAAGCCGGCCGCCTGGACTCCGCCCAAGGCGGAGTCCAAGCCCGCCAAAATAAAGTAGGCCGCAACCCGCAGGTTTCTTAACGGGCGAAGCCGACAAAGAAGCTGAAGTTTTGGATGCGGTCGCCGTTGGCGTGGGCGATTGGGAATGCCAAGTCCAAGGCAATGGGCGCTGGGCCAAGTGCCGGCACGGTGATTCGCAAACCAATGCCCGGCGCCACGCGGAACAAGTCGTTATGGATGCCGGCACTGCGTTCGACCGTGCCGAAGTCCACAAACGTCACGCCGCGGAGCATGTCGTTGGCGGTGATCGGAAACATGTATTCCACACTGTTGAGGAATTCGAAGTCACCGCCGACCTTAACCGTGTTGTCCTGGGGCGATGCGCCGCGGAAGTAAAATCCGCGCAGCGTGGCGTAACCGCCGGCATAAAACGTGTCGTAGATGGGCGTGTCGGGGCCGGTGAAGCCAATTTTGCTGCCAACCGCCACAGTGTGACGGCCAGAGCCGTCGGCCCGCTGGTGCAGTAAGAAGTACTGCCGGGCTTCGAGAATTTCTCGCGAATAGGTGAACGAACCCACAACCTGTTCGAAGCTTAAATCGATCAAGTGACCTTCGGTTGCCAAAAAGGCGCTATCGCGGGTGTCGTGCGTGACGGAAGCTTGGAAGCCGTACAGTTCGTGAGATCCGAGCGCGCGGTCGAGCTCGGGCACGCCCAGCACGCGTGGGTCGGACAAGTTGACGTGTTCGGCGCGAATCGCGCCGCGAATTGAGAGGTCGGGCGCTTCGGGAAATTGATATCCGAGGCCAAACCGCCCGCCGTAGCGGCGTTCTTTGTAGTCGTCGAAATAACGTTGGTAGTACGAGACGCTGTCGGTGAAGCTCACCGGGGTATCGAACAGATAGGGTTCGGTGAAGCTGGCCACATACCGCGAAACTTGCGTACCGGGCGAGGCTTCGATTCGGAATTTTTCGCCGGCGCCGCGAAAGGCGCGGCCCATCCGCACGTCTTCCCAACTGTACGGCACGCGAGTCCAGTCGAAGTTCTGTTCTTCCAGCAAAATGTTGCCCACCAGGCCGGCGTCGGAGTTGATGCCGACGCCAAACATGATGCGGCCGGTCTGCGTTTCTTCAAGCTGGGCTTGCAAATCGACGGTGTTGGTCGGCTGTTGAAATAATCCGTAGTTGACGTCGCCCATCGGCGGCGGCACGAACGCGCCAGCGCCGGGAGTGGCTGGAATGCCCATTGCTGGCGTTCCCGGCGGAATGCCTTCTGGAGCCGGAGCGCCGGCGTACACCGCACCGGGCGGCGCGTTTTGATAATAGGCCGTAGTCGGCGGCGGACCGTAGCTGGGGGCGACGCCCGGTACCGGCGTTGTGGTCGCGGCGGTGTTGTAGATGCCGTACTGAATTTGATTCGAGGAGTTGATTGGCGCCTGGTACTGCGCTGGCGTCGGTCGGTCGGCGGTGCGAATGCCCGCGTCGGGGCCCATTGAGCCGCCGCGGATGCCGCCGTAGCCGGCGCTGGGATTTTCGACAATCATGTTGCCGTAGCCATCGTTGCGCGCGGGGCTTTGCCCACGATAAACCACTTGGCCCGGCGCGATGTTGCGGCGTACGGTTTCGGCGGCCGTGGTTGGATAGGCAGCGCTCACGGCTTGCGGTTGGCTGGGACGACTGCCTTGCATGGCGCGTAGCAAATCGACATTGCTGGCCGGCGCGGGTGACTGAACCGCAGGCGCGGCGTTTGGTGCATTGAATTGACCGGGGAAGTTTGGCGCTGGCATTTCGCGGGGGAGCAAGTCGTTGTTGGTCGAAACGCTGTCGGCCAACCATTCGGCCGGAATCTCGGCGAGGCTGTCGACGTTGACTTGCAAATCGACCAGGTTCGGGCCGGCGGGCGCGACGATCGAGGCGTCAGGGCTTTGGCCGCGAAATGATCCGCCGCCGGTGCGTGGCGCCTTTCTGGGACGCTCGGCCACCGACGATTCCGAGTCTTTGTCGGGATCATAACCGGGCGGTGGGCTGAAAACGATCTTCGGCGCGGCGCCGCGGCTGGGATCGGTTACGAACACTCCGGCCGCCTTCATGCGGCGTTCGCTGGTCCGCAATTTGCGTGTGTCGCAAATATCGCCAGGTCGCAATTCCATGCGGTTGAGCACGACTTTTTCGCGCGTGTGCGGGCTGTCGCCGGTGATGCTGACGTTGATCTTGCCAACGCGCCACTGCTCGCCTTCCTTGACTTTGTACGCTAAATCGACCATCGCCGGCTGCTCGCAGAACGAGTTGTTGGCGTCGATATTGGCGAATATGTAGCCCTGGCCGCCGCAGACGTCGCGGATGCTGCCCAGGTCTTTATCGAGCGCTGATTTATCGAAGAAGTCGCCCTGCTTGAGCCGGAAATCCTTGGTCAGTTCGCCGGCGGTGAATATTTTATTTCCCAACACACTGACGTTGCGAATCCGGTAGCGCGGTCCCTCGTTGATCACGAAGGTGATGGTCAACCAATTTTCTTTGTCGTTGAACTCCAACTCGCGGCCAATACGGGCTTCGAAGAAGCCGAGCGCGCGATAGTACTCGGTCAGCTTATCGATGTCTTCGTTGAGCTTTTTCTTATCGAAGAAGCCTTTGAAGATCCAGAGAATGCCAGGCTTGGAATCCACGATCACGTGCAGCCGGGCATCGCTGGCAATCGTGTTGCCGACGAACCGGGTTGAATAGATGCGCTGCGTTTCGCCTTCGTGAATGATGTAGACCGCGCCTTTGTCGCCAAGCTTATCGCCTTCGACGATATCCACGCGGGCATGATTGTGGCCGTGTTCGTGATAGAAATCCTCGATCTTGCGCGCGCCTTCTTTTACGGCGTATGGGTCGAGCGGTTGACCAACGTCCAGATCGGTTTGCTTTTTTAATGTCGAGTCTTCGAAGTCTTTGCTGCCGAGATATTTAATGTATTGAAAAACGGGCCGCTCCAGCACCTTGAAGATCACGATCACGCCGGCGGGCGTCTGCTGAAATAACGGCTCGACGTTCAAGAACTTGTGCGATTTGAGTAGCTCGCGCGTGTCATCATCGACAGTTTTTCTTTCGAACAATTGGCCGCCACGGGTGGTCAATTTTGGCAGTTGTGCCAGCTTGACGGTCGAGTTGCCTTCGATCCGAACTTGAACCACGCGTTGGCCATCGGGCGCAATCTCGTCAGCCGATGCACGCATCGCCAGCAGTCCCAGCGTCGCCAACGTCGCCAGCGACGCTAAACGACCGAACCGCGATAAAGTTCTAACACCGGCCATATAGGGCCCTTTGAAGGTGTGCGATGCGCTAACGAAATACGAGAACCGTGAGATGTGCTGCTTGCCGACACGCCCCCAATTGCGAGCGCAGAATCGCTCGATTCCGTTGGGACCATGAAGGCCGGGTAGAAATACTCGAAGCAGAAAAAGCCGACAAGGGGAACTTGCCGAGAATTCGCGATTTGGGCTTCGCTAGCTAGACGCAAGATTGGCGTGCTGAACAGACCGGGCAATGGCGTCGAGCGAAAATCCGGACCGCGCGGCTTGAGTTTCGCTGGCGGCGCGTGTTAAATGCGTCAACCGGGCGAAGCGGGAGATGCGGGCGAAAGCGGAGAGTTTGGTTGCCGGAGAATTCGCCGTTGCGCTTTCCGAAGGATGCCGAAGCGGACGGTTCCGCAGTTTGAGCGTTACACAGTTCCCCCCGACGGGTTTCCTAGCACTTTCGCCATGTGGACGGACAATGTTGACCCGCTCATCAGATTTGGTCTTATGCGCGGCCCGGATGTTGTTGCTGGCGCCGCTGATTTTGCTTGCTCATCAAGGAATTGCCGTGGAACCTGAGAAGAAGCCGCACCTCGCTGGATTTTCAGCGCCGCTTAACCCGCTGATCTACGTCGGTACCTATACGGATAAAACCAGCAAAGGCATTTATGCTTTTCAATTCGACTCCGAGACCGGATCGCTCACGCCCGTCGGCGAGCCGACGGTAACCAAGAGCCCTTCGTTTTTGGTCATTGCGGACCACCAGCGGCGGTTGTACGCGGTCAATGAAGCCACGGCCGAGGTTAGCGCGTTCAAGATCGAAGCGCCTGGCAAACTGACGCTGATGAACACGCAGCCATCAAAAGGTGCCGCGCCGTGCCATCTTGTCGTCGATCATGAAATGAAGCATGTGCTGGTAGCGAATTACATGGGCGGCAATTTGGCCGTACTGCCACTGGCCGAAGACGGCAGTCTGAAGCCGGCGTCGGATGTGGTCAAGCACGAAGGAACGGGGCCGAACAAGCAGCGGCAAGAAGCGCCGCACGCGCACAGCATCGGATTTGTTAACGGCTCCAACGTGGTGATGTCGTGCGATTTAGGCGCGGACAAAGTGTTTCTTTACAACTTCGATCCGCAGGCAGGCAAATTGGCGGCGTTCGATCCCGCCAGTTTTTCGATCGAGGCCGGTTCTGGTCCGCGGCATGTTGTGCTGGATCCTCGACGGGATATGCTGTACGTGATCAATGAGCTGAACTCGACGATCAGCGTGGTACACGGCAAGCCCGACAAAACATTTGAGGTCGTGCAAACCATCTCCACCGTGCCTGACGATTTTAAGAAAGACAATTCCACGGCCGAAGTGATGCTCGGTCGCGCGGGCAAATGGCTATACGCGTCAAATCGCGGACACGACAGTTTGGCAATCTACGACATCGACGCCGCGACCGGCAAACTGACGTTGAAGCGACATCAATCGACGTTTGGCAAATCGCCCCGGCATTTCAATATCGATCCATCCGGCCGTTGGTTGCTGGTTGCCAATCAAGATAGTGATTCGATCTTTGTATTTGTCATCGATCCAGAAACCGGCGATCTGAAACAGGTTGGCGGTAAAACGGACGTCAGCATGCCGGTATGTATTGTTTTCGACGCCTGGAAGTCATCGTTCGCAAAATGATCGCGGCTAGAGAGTGGCTAGATCGAAATCGATCTGCGAGATTCGATGACGCACGCTGACGAGGCAATGTTGGATCGACATTCAGCTTCGGCCGGCGCGACGCCCACTGCATCGTGCGATGAGTTGGTTTCGCGAAGTGCACTTGCAACAAGGGCGGCAGTTGTCGTGATCGGCCCAGTTAAAACGCGGGTTTTTTTGCAGCAGAAACTATTTTTGGCATTTTATCGAACCAGCCGGTCATTTTTGAGCCAGCCGGGGTAAGATTACAGGAGAGACGCGTTGGACGAAATCCCTACAAACACCGTCCGCTGCAGCCACAGGCAGTTCGCTGACGGCGACCGCCCGACGGGCGCCAGTGGCATAAGTTTCCACCAAACACCGACCGTGCGACATGATTACCAAATTGGTGGACGCCGAGGCTGTTCGTCCGATCCAAGTGGTTACTGAACCGGCGTCGCGGTCGGTCGAACCGCCAGTGAGTAATGTCGTGGCGAGTAATGTCGCAGCCCGCAATCTCTCAGCGCCTAACGCTGATCCGCCGCGCATACCGCAGCGGCGCAGTTGGGCATGGCTGGCTTGGTTGTTGTTTTGGGCGGCGCTGGGTGTCGGCGTTTATTTCGGTTATCCGTACGCCAAGCCGTTCTTTGCCGCCAAGCAACCGGTCAAACGCGACAAACCGCCGGTAAACGTCATCGTTGCGAAGGTCACGCAGGGCGATATCGATCTGTATCTCAACGGGCTGGGCACGGTTGCGCCCTTGAACACGGTTACGGTCCGCGCGCGGGTCGAAGGCGAACTGATTAACATCCCCTACCACGAAGGTGAGTTGGTCAAGCAGGGCGACTTGATTGCGGAGATCGATTCGCGCCCTTACAAGGTGCAGTTGACGCAAGCGCAAGGTCAGTTGGCCAAAGACGAAGCCGCGCTGACCAGCGCGCAGCTTGATCTGGATCGCTACAACTCGTTGATCGGCTCCAAGGCTGTCAATCAGCAACAGGTCGATGCGCAGCTGGCATTGGTGCAGCAAGGGCAAGCCACCATTCAGATTGATCGCGGCAAGATCGACGAGATCAATCTGAACATCAAATACTGCCGCATTACGGCACCGATTGCCGGCTCCGTTGGCCTGCGCAGCATCGACTTGGGCAACCTCGTGCGGGCGAACGAGCCCAACGGGCTGGCCGTGATCACGCAGTTACAACCCATTGCTGTGACGTTCTCGATTCCGCAAGACGACATCGAGCGTTTGCAAAAGCAAATGAGTCGTGGCAAAGCGGTGTTGGTGGAAGCGTACGATAAGCGTTTGGACAGCAAGTTGGGAACCGGCAAAGTGCTGGCTGTGGACAACCAAGTGGATGCCGGCACCGGCACGTTGAAGATCAAAGCCGAATTTCCCAACAGCGAAAATTTGCTGTTCCCCAACCAATTTGTCAACGCTCGGCTGTTGGTCGAGACACTCAGCGGCGCCACGCTGGTTGCGCCAGCGGCCGTGCAGCGCGGTCCGGCCGATATGAATTACGTTTACGTGGTCACGTCCAAGCAGTCGGTCGAGTTGCGCGAAGTGAAACTCGGACCGACCGAAGCGGATCGCACCGTCATCACCGCCGGCCTTAAGCCTGGCGAGACGGTGGTGGTGAATGGCGTCGACAAGCTCAAGCCTGGCGAGGTCGTGAACGTGGCGAAGCCGGACAAAACGGCAAGTGGCACGCCGGCAGTCGGGCAAGCCGAAGGCGCGCGGGACCAACCGTTGCAACCGGCGTCGGCGAAACCGGCTTCCGCGCAGGATCACGCCGCGGAAGCGGCCGCTCGCCCTCCGAATGAAGCAACGCCACAAAGCGCGCGGCCCGGCGCAGCGCCGTAGCGTCGCGCGGCATACTTCCAGGCGGCAGCCAAGCGGCTGTGGTGTGCGATGCCTGAGTCCGATAACCACTGCTGGAAGCGCGGCTTGCCATGAATATCTCCCGGCCATTTATCGAGCGGCCGGTCGCCACGGTGCTGCTGATGGTGGCCATGCTATTGGCCGGGGCCGTCGCTTATAAGCAATTGCCAGTCTCGGCGCTGCCGCAGGTCGATTATCCAACCATTCAAGTATTGACGTTTTATCCCGGCGCCAGCCCAGAGGTGATGGCGTCTTCGGTCACCGCGCCGCTGGAGCGACAGTTCGGTCAGGTGCCCGGCTTGAGCCAGATGACGTCCAGCAGCAGCGACGGTAGTTCGGTTATCACGCTGCAATTTTCGTTGGAATTGAATATCGATGTGGCCGAGCAACAGGTGCAAGCGGCCATTAACGCGGCAGGCACGTTTTTGCCCAAGGAGTTGCCCAACCCGCCGATCTACAGCAAGACGAATCCGGCCGACACGCCGATCATGACCTTGGCGCTGACGTCAACATCGTTGCCGCTTTCGGTGGTGCAAGACAAAGCCGACACGAGACTGGTGCAAAAAATCTCACAGCTTTCCGGCGTGGGATTGGTGAGCATCAGCGGTGGGCAAAAACCGGCCGTGCGGATTCAAGCCAATCCCACTTCGCTGGCGGCCTATAGTTTGAGTTTGGAAGATTTGCGCACGAAAGTCGCGCAAGCCAGCGTCAACCAGGCCAAAGGTAGCTTCGATGGCGTGCGTCAAGCGTACACGATTGGCGCTAACGATCAACTGCTGACCAGCGATGAGTATCGCAAGTTGGTGATCGATTACCGCAATAGTCGGCCAATTCGACTTTCGGACGTGGCCACTGTGGTGGACGATACCGAGAACGTCCGCCAGGCCGCCTGGATGAACGAAACCCCGGCGGTGATCGTCAATGTTCAGCGCCAGCCAGGCGCGAACATCATCGAAGTGGTGGATCGCGTCAAAAAACTGTTGCCGCAATTAAAAGCCTCGCTGCCGGCGGCCATCAAGATCGAAATTCTCACCGATCGTACGCTGACTATTCGCGCTTCGGTCGAAGACGTGCAGTTCGAATTGTTGCTGACGGTTGGCTTGGTGGTGATGGTGATCTTTGTATTCTTGCGGAACATTCCGGCCACCATCATTCCGAGTGTGGCCGTGCCGCTGTCGCTGGTTGGCACGTTTGGCGTGATGTACTTGCTGGGCTACAGTTTAAACAACCTCACGCTGATGGCGCTGACGATCTCCACCGGCTTTGTGGTGGATGACGCGATTGTGATGATCGAGAATATTTCGCGCTATATCGAAGAAGGCGAAAAACCGTTGGCTGCGGCGCTGAAGGGTTCGCGGCAGATCGGTTTTACGATCGTCTCGCTGAGCGTTTCGCTAATTGCCGTGCTGATTCCGCTGTTGTTCATGGCCGATATTGTCGGTCGGCTGTTCCGCGAATTCGCCGTGACGCTCAGTGTGACGATCTTAGTTTCGGCGGTGGTCTCGTTGACGTTGACGCCGATGATGGCCGCCAAGCTGCTCAAGCACAAGCCGAAGGAAAAGCAAGGTTGGCTGTTCAAAGCGTCGGAACGAACCTTCGAAGCCATCATTCGGCTTTACGGCGCGACTTTAACCGTGGTGCTGCGACATCGGATCATGACACTGCTGGTCGCCATTGCCACGCTGGCAGCCACTGTGTACTTGTATATTGTTGTGCCCAAGGGATTTTTTCCCGTGCAAGATACGGGTGTGATTCTCGGCATTTCCGAGGCAGAGCAGAGCATCTCGTTCGCCGCGATGGCTGAGCGGCAGCAGACGCTGGCCGGCGAAATTCTCAAAGATCCGGCGGTGGCCAGTTTGTCATCGTTCATCGGCATCGACGGCACCAACAGCACGCTCAACAGCGGGCGGATTCAAATCAATTTGAAGCCGCTGGAAGAGCGATTGGTGTCTTCCGGCGAGGTGATTCGCCGCCTGCAAACCAACGTCGGAAAAGTCGCCGGCATTACGCTGTTCATGCAATCCGTGCAGGATCTGACGGTGGAATCGCGCGTGAGTCGCACGCAGTATCAATACAGCATGGAAGATCCCAACGCCAAGGAGTTGGCCGAATGGACGCCCCGGATGCTCGAGGCGTTTCGGAGTTTGCCAGAACTTGTGGACGTGGCCAGCGATCAGCAAGATGCCGGCTTGCAAATGAAATTGATGATCGATCGCGATACCGCCTCGCGCCTGGGCATCACGCCGCAGATGATTGACGATACGCTGTACGACGCCTTTGGTCAGCGTCAAATTTCGACCATGTTCACGCAACTCAATCAATATCACGTGGTGCTGGAAGTTCCGCCCGAATTTCGGAATCAGCCCGACGACTTGGATCACATTTACATTCGCACGTCCTCCGGCGGCCAAACACCGCTCAGCGCCGTGGCGCATATCGAACACACCACCGCTCCGCTGGCCATCAACCATCAAGGGCAATTTCCGGTCACGACCATTTCCTTCAACTTGGCGCCAGGCGCGTCGCTGGGCCAGGCGGTGGAAGCCATTCATCAGGTCAGGCAGCAGATTCAACTGCCGGAAAGCATCGCCGCCGATTTTCAAGGCACGGCCGAAGTCTTTCGCTCTTCGTTGGCTGGTGAGCCGCTGTTGATTTTGGCGGCGCTGATTACCGTCTACATCGTGCTGGGCGTGCTGTACGAAAGCTTCATTCATCCGATCACCATTCTTTCGACGATGCCGTCGGCTGGCGTCGGCGCGCTTTTGGCGCTGATGATCACCGGCAGCGATCTGAGCGTGATTGCGCTGATCGGCATCATCCTGCTGATTGGCATCGTCAAGAAGAACGCCATTATGATGATCGATTTTGCGCTCGACGCCGAGCGTGAACAGGGCATGCAGCCGGTGGATGCCATTTACGAGGCCTGCCTGCTGCGTTTTCGGCCGATCATGATGACCACCATGGCCGCGCTGCTGGGCGGAGTTCCCTTGGCGCTGGGCAGCGGAATTGGCTCGGAACTACGTCGCCCGCTGGGAATCACCATCATTGGCGGTTTGATCTTCAGCCAGATTCTCACGCTCTACACCACGCCAGTAATTTACCTGGCGTTTGACCAAATTGGCCGTTGGCTGGGCATGAACAAAAGCAAAACGCCTGACCGATCTGACGAAGGTGTTGCTGACGAAAGTCTTGATGACGACAATCGGCAGTTTCCACGCCCGGCTCAGGTGGAGACCTGGCAATGAGCCTCTCCACGCCGTTCATTCATCGGCCCGTCGGCACCACGCTGTTGACGGTGGCCATCACGCTGGCCGGCGTGCTGGGCTATTACTTTTTGCCCGTCGCGCCGCTGCCGCAAGTGGAGTATCCGACGATTCAGGTTTCCGCTTCGCTGCCAGGCGCGAGTCCGGAAACCATGGCCTCGGCGGTGGCGACGCCACTGGAACGGCAGTTCGGCCGGATTGCCGGCATTACGGAGATGACGTCGTCCAGTTATCTCGGTTCGACCAGCATCACCATGCAGTTCGAATTGAACCGCAACATTGACGCTGCCGGGCGCGACGTGCAAGCGGCCATCAACGCCGCCCGCGGCCAGTTGCCCACAAACTTGCCGAACACGCCCAACTATCGCAAGGTTAATCCGGCCGATGCGCCGATCATGATTCTGGCGTTAACGTCCGACACCTACGACAAGCCGCGGATGTACGACGCGGCCTCGTCGATCTTGCAGCAGAAGATTTCGCAAGTCTCCGGCGTTGGCCAAGTGACGGTCGGCGGCGGCTCGCCGCCGGCGGTGCGTGTGGATGTGAATCCGACGTTACTCAATTACTTAAATCTCGGCATGGAAGACGTGCGCGGCACACTGGCCGCGGCCAACGCCAATCGGCCAAAGGGGCAAATCGATAATGGCAATCGCACCTGGAGCTTGGCGACCTCGGATCAACTGCTGACCGCCAAGGAGTACAGCCCGCTGATTGTCGCGTATCGTAACGGCGCGCCAGTTCGCGTTTCGGACGTAGCCACCGTTGCGGATTCCGTAGACGATGTTCGCAACGCCGGTTACGCCAACGGTAAGCCATCGGTGCTACTGATTGTGTTTCGCGAGCCGGGCGCCAATATCATTCAAACGGTCGATAACATTTATGCCATGTTGCCGCAGTTGCACGCGGTCATTCCGGCCAACATCAGCCTGGACGTGGTGCTGGATCGCACGACCACGATCCGCGCGTCGGTCAAGGACGTGGAGTTTACGCTGGCGCTGTCGATTGGCTTGGTGATTTTGGTGGTGTTCGTGTTTTTGCGAAACGTCCGCGCCACGTTCATCCCCAGCGTGGCGGTGCCAGTCTCGCTGATTGCCACCTTTGGCGTGATGTACCTCTGCGGTTATAGCGTCGATAACCTCTCGCTGATGGCCATGACCATTGCCACGGGATTTGTGGTGGATGATGCGATTGTGGTCATCGAAAATATCACGCGTCACTTGGAAGAAGGCTTGAGCCCACTGCAGGCGTCGCTGCGAGGAGCCAAGGAAATCGGTTTTACCGTGCTTTCGATCAGCGTTTCGCTGGTGGCCGTGTTCATTCCGATTCTGCTGATGGGCGGGATTGTTGGCCGCCTGTTCCGCGAGTTCGCTGTGACGCTTTCGGTGGCGATCTTCATTTCGATGCTGGTTTCGCTGACCGCCACGCCCATGATGTGCGCGGTGCTGCTGAAGCATCATCACAATGAGCGCCACGGCTGGTTTTATCGCAGCACGGAAATGGTCTTCGATGGGATCTTGGCGTTTTATCGTCGCACGTTAACCTTTGTGCTACGGCATCAGTTTCTGATGCTGATCGTGACCGTTGCCACGTTGGGCTTCACCGTCTACTTATATGTGATCGTGCCCAAAGGATTCTTTCCGCAGCAGGACACCGGACGCTTGAGCGGAAATTTGACGGCCGACCAGAACTCTTCGTTTCAATCGATGCGTGAATATGTGATTGCCTTTGCAGCCATCGTTAGCAAAGATCCGGATGTCGACAGCCTGGTGGCCTTCACGGGCGGTTCGAGCGGCGCGGCCAACGACGGCCGCATGTTCGTATCGCTTAAGCCTAACGAGCAGCGGAAGTCCAGCGCCGACCAAGTGATCGCCCGCTTGCGGGCGGCAGCCGCCAAGGTGCCAGGCGCGACGCTGTCGTTGCAAGCGGTGCAAGATCTGCGCGTCGGCGGCAAGGCCAGTACTGCGCAGTATACCTACACACTGCAAGGCGACAGTCTCAATCAATTAAATGTCTGGGCGCCCAAGGTGACCGCAAAAATCGCCGAACTGCAGGCCAGCGACGGGCCACTGCTGGTTGACGTGCAGTCCGACCAGAAAAATCATGGCTTGCAGGCGGCGCTGATTGTCGATCGCGATACGGCCGCGCGGTTGGGAATTTCGCAATTGGCCATCGACAATACGCTGTACGACGCCTTTGGCCAGCGACAGGTTTCGACCATGTATCGGCAGTTGAACCAATACCACGTGGTGATGGAAGCCGATCCGCAATTCTGGCAGAGCCCCGCAGGTTTGGATTCGATCTACGTCACCGGCGCCGGCGGCGCACAAGTGCCGCTGAGCGCCATTGCGCATTACGGTCCGTCAACCACGCCACTGTCGGTCACGCACTACGGCCAATTCCCCTGCGTGACCATTTCGTTCAATTTGCCGCCCGGCGTTTCACTGAGCGACGCCGTTGACGGCATCCAGCGGGCCGCGCACGATATGAACTTGCCGGACAGCATCCACGGGAGTTTTTCCGGCACGGCGCAGGCCTATCAGGCGTCGCTGGCCAACGAGCCGATTCTGATTTTGGCGGCGCTGTTCACGGTGTATATCGTGCTGGGCGTGCTCTACGAAAGTTACATTCACCCGATCACCATTCTTTCCACGCTGCCATCGGCCGGCGTGGGCGCGCTGTTGGCGCTGATCATCTTCAAGGTGGAATTGAGCGTCATGGCGCTGATTGGCATCATCCTGCTGATTGGCATCGTCAAAAAGAATGCCATCATGATGATCGATTTTGCGCTGGAGGCCGAACGCAACGAAGGCAAGTCGTCCGAGGAAGCCATCTTTACGGCTTGCATTTTGCGATTTCGTCCGATCACCATGACCACGCTAGCTGCACTGCTCGGAGCGCTGCCGCTGGCGTTTGGCACGGGCGCCGGTTCCGAACTTCGCCGGCCGCTCGGAATTGCCATCGTGGGCGGCTTGATCTTTAGTCAGTTGATTACCATTTACACCACGCCCGTGATCTATCTTTATCTCGACCGTTTGCAACTGCGATTCAATCGCGGTCACAAATTGCGTCCGATTGGTGAGCAACCGCAGGACGATCAGCCGTCCGACGCAATCAACGTCTAAGTTTCGGTCGGTGCCGTGGAGGATTCATCTGACGACGCTGGCGGCTTGGCTTGCCGCAACGTCGCGCGAATGGTTTGCAAACGCAGCGCCAGTTCGGACTCGTAGCCGCGATCGACCGGGCGATAATATTCGCGGTCAATGCCCAGATAGTCTTGCGCGGCCACGGCATCCGGTGCATCGTGGGCATATTCGTAACCCGCGCCATGCCCTAGGCGATCCGCGCCGTAATAGTGTTTATCGCGCAGGTGGACCGGCACTGGCAGCAAGCGGCCCTCGCGGACATCACGCCGCGCTTCGCCAATGGCCACGGTCGAGGCGTTCGATTTTGGCGCGGTGGCCAAATAGGTGACAGCCTGCGCCAAACTCAACTGGCACTCAGGCAAGCCGACGAACTCGCAAGCTTGCATGGCGGCCACCGCAATTTGCAGTGCTTGCGGGTCGGCATTGCCGACGTCTTCACTGGCCAGAATCACCAGCCGACGCGCCAAAAAACGCACGTCTTCGCCGGCTTCGAGCATCCGCGCCAGCCAATAAATTCCGGCGTCCGGATCGCTGCCGCGGAGCGATTTGATCAGCGCGCTGATGGCGTCGTAATGCGAATCGCCGGTGCGGTCGTATTCGACGGCTTTGCGCTGCACCGATTCTTCGGCCAGCGCCCGCGTGAACTCCAGGGGGCGCTCATTGCTGGAGAGCACGCCCACTTCCAGCGCGGAGAGCGCGCGTCGCGCGTCGCCATCGCTGACTTCGGCCAAAAAGTCGGCCGCGTCGTCGTGCAGGCGAACCTGGTTTTCGCCCAAGCCGCGGTCGCGGTCAGTGAGCGCGCGGTGCAACAGGGTTTTGATATCGTCGGTCGACAGTGGCTGAAACTGAAACACGCGGCTGCGGCTGACCAGCGCGCTGTTGATGGCAAAAAACGGATTTTGCGTTGTCGCTCCAACCAGAATTACGCCGCCATCTTCAACGTCCGGCAGCAGCACGTCCTGCTGCGACTTATTGAAGCGGTGTATCTCATCGACAAACAACAGTGTTTTTTGCGCATCGGCGGAGAGCCGATCGCGGGCCGCTTCTAGCACCTCGCGCAGCTCTTTCACGCCGCTGGTCACGGCGCTCAACTGCACGAATCGGCTACGACTGGCCGTGGCCAGCAGATTGGCGAGCGTGGTTTTGCCGGTGCCGGGCGGGCCGTAAAAAATTACGGAGCCCAAGCGATCGGCCGCCAACAGCCGGCGGAGCAATTTGCCGGGCCCTAAAAAATGCTGCTGCCCAACGAACTCATCCAGCGTCGTCGGCCGCATACGTGCGGCCAGCGGCTGCGCGCGACGACGATTGGCAGCCTCGCTGGCGGCAAACAGAGACATGGGGCACCGGCCGACGATCCCGCCTTATTTCAGCGATTGAATGAAATCTTTGGCGGCTTTCAGGTCTTCTTCGTCGTCGGCCATGGTGATGATCACGATTCCCAGTCCGCCGCCTTTGCCAACAAAGGTGCCGATAACTTGATCACCGGCGACCTTGCCGGTGCTGTCGATCAGTTGATTGATTTGAAAGTGTCCAGGTTTGCCATTCACGGCATGTTCGATCGCTTCGAGCTTTTTCGTATCGAACTTCTCGTTGCCATCGGCGCCAGCCTGCTTATTGACACTGTCATTGATTTGTTTCTCGGCGGCTTGCTGATCGATGCCTGCCGGAAACTCGGCAATTACGAAGAAGTGTTTCTTGCCGGCCTCTTGCGTCCCCTTGGGCGTATACATCGCTCCACGAATCTTGCCGACTCCGGGAAACCAACCGTCGTAGGCGCCGGTCGGCTCGGAGGACGCCAACGGCGAGGAATCGAAGTCGGCAATCGTTGCCGCAACAGCTTGCGTCTTCGCGGGGTCGCTCGTAAACGCGCCCTTGATGCTATAAGCCACGTATCCCACGCCGCCGCAGCAGATCAGGCAGAGCACCAAAAAAATGCCACCGCAACCAAGCAAAAACTTGCTCGTGCCCGACTTCTTCGGCGGAGGGGTGACGACGGGTTGGCTGGGCATGGACATGGCAAATTCCTCAAAAGCATTGGTTGCAGAATCATTCTGTTGCTGGCCACGCGTATTGTGACCGCCATGCCCGATGCCGTCAATCGACGCCAAATCAACCAATCGCGCCTGCCATTCCGGGCAGGCGGATTTCAATTTGTCCGGCGGCGTCTCGCCGCGTTGGCCGCGCTTCGCTACGATAGGCCAAATGACACCCACGCCGATGATGAAACAGTATCTCGATGCCAAGCAGGCTTGCCCTGACGCGATTTTGTTGTTTCGGATGGGAGACTTCTACGAGCTGTTTTTCGACGACGCTAAAACCGTCGCCAAAGTGCTCAACTTGTCGCTCACCAGCCGCGACAAAGGCGAAAATCCGATTCCGATGGCCGGCTTTCCGTACCATCAATTGGAAAGTTATCTCGGCAAGCTCGTGGCCGCCGGCTATCGAGTGGCGATTTGCGAACAAGTTGAAGACCCGCGCGAAGCCAAAGGCATTGTCCGCCGCGAACTCACGCGCGTGGTGACCGCCGGCACCGTGACCGACGATCACCTGCTTGATCCGCGCGCATGCAACTATCTGGCGGCGGTGCTGCCCGGCACAACGGTCGGAATGGCCTGGGTGGAATTATCGACCGGGCGCTTTCAAGCCGCATCGCTGCCGCCGGGCCGACTGGCGGACGAGTTGGCCCGCGTCGATCCGGCCGAATGTCTGATCGAAGAGGCGGCCATCGGCGACACTGCGGCCGGACAAACGGCCGCGCTGGTGGCGCGCGAAAAAATGCTGGTCACGCAGCGGCCCGCCTGGTTCTTCTCGCGCGCGGCGGCAGTGGAATCGCTATGCAAACACTTCGGTTTGAACAGTCTGGAAGGACTGGGCTTTGACGAGCAAACCGACGGGCCGGCCATTTGCGCGGCCGGCGCGATTCTGGAATATCTCAAAGAGACGCAGCGCCAATCGCTGGATCATATCGATCGGTTGACGCCGTACCGCGTGGGTCAGACGCTCGAACTCGACGAATCGACGCGCCGCAGCCTGGAAATCACCAAGACTCTGCGCGAAGGACGCCGCGAAGGTTCGCTGCTGGCCACCATCGATCGCACCGCCACCGGCATGGGCGCGCGGCTGTTGGGGGAGTGGGTTGCCAATCCGCTGACGGACATCGCCCAGATTGAATTGCGTTTGGACGCGGTGGGCGAACTGGCGGCCGACTCGCTGCTGACCGCCGATCTGTTCGAGCGATTGCGGGGCGTGTACGATGTGCAGCGGCTACTGACACGCGTTTCTACCGGCCGCGCCACACCCCGCGATTTGAGTTTTCTCGGCCGCACGCTGCGCAGCTTACCGCAAATCAAAGCCAAGCTGGCAGCGCGAAAAAGCGAATTGCTCAGCCGGTTGGAAGAATCGCTCGATCTCTGCCCTGACATTCGCAGTAAACTCGACTCAGCGCTGGTGGACGATTGCCCGCTCACCAGTCGCGATGGCGGATTCATTCGCCCCGGTTATCACGGGCCGCTGGACGATCTGCGCGAACTGGCCAGCGGTGGCAAGCAGTGGATCGCGCAATACCAGGCCACGGAAATTGCCCGCACCGGCATTCCCAGCCTGAAGGTCGGCTTCAACAAAGTATTTGGTTACTATCTGGAAGTCACGCACACGCATGGGCAAAAGGTGCCCGACGAATACATCCGCAAGCAGACCGTCAAGAATGCCGAGCGCTATATTACTCCCGAGCTCAAAGAGTACGAAGAAAAAGTGCTTTCGGCGGACGAAAAGTGCAAAGATGTGGAATCGCAGTTGTTTGTCGAACTGCGCGAACTCGTGGCGCAGGGCGGCAAACGGCTGAAGTCGGCGGCCGAAGTCTTGGCGCAGTTGGACGTGCTAGTCTCGCTGGCCGAACTCGCGCGACAACGCGGCTACTGCCGCCCCAAATTGACGGACGATCGCACGCTGCGAATTGTCGATGGCCGGCACCCGGTGCTCGACATTGTGCTGACGCAAGGCGCATTCGTGCCCAACGACGTGACCTGCGGTGCCGACGATGGTTTGGTGATGTTGATTACCGGTCCAAATATGGCCGGCAAAAGCACGTATATTCGGCAGATTGCCTTGATTACGCTACTGGCGCACGTGGGCAGTTTTGTGCCGGCCAGACGAGCGACCATCGGCGTGACCGATCGGATTTTTGCCCGCGTGGGCGCCAGCGATGAGCTGTCGCGCGGGCAAAGCACGTTCATGGTGGAGATGATTGAAACCGCGCGGATTCTCAACACAGCCAGCGAGCGCAGCTTGGTGATTCTCGACGAAATCGGCCGCGGCACCAGCACGTACGATGGCCTGTCGCTGGCCTGGTCGGTCGTCGAATTTCTACACGACCGCGTCGGCTGCCGCACGTTTTTTGCCACGCACTATCACGAACTGACCGATTTGCAGAAGTCGCTGCCGGCGGTGCGAAACTTGAATGTCTCGGTCCGCGAATGGAACGACCAGGTGATCTTCTTGCATAAAATCATCGAAGGCGCGGCCGACAAAAGCTACGGCATTCACGTTGCTCGACTGGCTGGCGTGCCGCAAGAAGTGAACGAGCGCGCCAAGCAAATCCTGGCGCAACTGGAACAAACGCACCTCGACGGCCAGAGCCGCGGTTCTGGCGCCAAGATCAGCAAAACACGGCGCGGCGGCGACCTACAATTGACGTTATTCGCGCCGGCCGAGCATCCACTGCTTCAGCAAATTCGGGCCATCGATCTGAATCAAACCACGCCGCTGGCCGCACTGCAATTGGTGGCCGAGTGGCAGAAGGCCGCGCAATCGTCCCGCGGCGATACCGACTCTTGAACGTCGTCTGAACATTTTGCAACCTATCAACCTCGCGCCGAACAATTACTGGCTATTCGATCATGTCGCAACATCCCCAAGTGATCATTACGGACTTCATTGCGGATGACTTAGCGCCCGAGCGGCAGATTTTGGGCGATGTGGCCGATGTCGTGGCGCTGGATGCGTATTGCGAGGACGAATTGATTGGGCGGATCGAATCCGCCGCCGCCATCTTGCTGTACCACAATTTGGGCTTGAGCGAACGAACCATCTCCCGGCTGACCGATTGCAAACTGATTGTCCGTTGCGGCGTGGGCGTGGACAACGTCGATTGGCGCTACGCGCGCACGCGGGGCATCAACGTGGCCAACATTCCGGACTACGGCACGGAAGAAGTTGCCGACTCCGCAATTGGATTTGCGCTGGCGCTTTCGCGCGGCATTGCCCTGCAAAACTCGCTGTTGCGCACGCCGCCGGCAGAAACATCGGCGGGGCATGCCGCGGCGGCGCCGCCTTGGATGTACGTTAATGCGTCGCCCATCCATCGCTTGCGCGGCAAACAATTCGGCATTATTGGTCTGGGTCGGATTGGAACCGCAACGGCGCTGCGTGCCAAAGCGCTGGGCATGCAGGTGGCGTTTTACGATCCTTACGTGGTCGACGGTATCGATAAATCGCTGGGGGTGCGGCGTTGCGAGACGCTGGCGGAACTGGTAGCTCACACGCACATTCTCAGCGTGCATTGTCCGCTCACGAGCGAAACGCGCAACCTGCTCGACGGAGCCGCAATGGCTGCGCTGCCGCGCGGATCGTTCGTAATCAACACCGCGCGAGGCGCCATTGTCCAGACGCAGGCAATTCCGGAGTTGATTGCTTCTGGACACTTGGCCGGCGTCGGCATCGACGTTTTGCCCCATGAACCGCCGCCCGTGGATGACGTGTTGGTGGCGGCCTGGCGCAATCCGCGGCACCCGGCTCATCAGCGAGTGCTGATTAACCCGCATTCCGCGTTTTACAGCGAAGAGGGACTAATGGACATGCGGAGCAAAGGTGCAGAAAACTGCCGCCGCGCGCTGCTAGGACAACGCGTGCGAAACATCATCAACTAGTGCGGGCGAGAGTTTGGAATCGCGCGTCTCGGCATCGCTAACGCGGCAAGCTGCCGCGGCAACGTTTGCTCAGTTAAAAATGATCGGCTTGGGCGGAATGGGTCCGTCGTCTTCCAGCCGTTGCCATTCGCGGCGAACTTCGCCCAGCCCATAGGCGCAGAGTTCGAAGTCGTGACTCAGCCGCTGCAGCAAGCCATTTTCGATCCGCGGCTGTTGCGTGTCGATGGTGCTGGCGATGAAGTACGCCCGCTTGCCGGTTTGGCGATAATCCAACAACGCGTCTTTGAAGCCGCCGCGTTTGAGCCGATCGAGCGATTCGGGAAACAGGCCGGTCCAAAACAGGGCGAAGTCGCCAATGTGGCGATGGACTTCGCGGCGCGCATCGCCCGAGCGAGCTTCGGCTTCGGCCAACATATCGGCCACTTGGTCCAACCGTTTGCCGGCGGGACTGCGAACCGCATAGATGGCGTTGAAGTCCAAAAAACGAGTGAGCAACTCGCTGATGTACTCGACAAGCGGCGGATCGGCCACGCCCAGTCGCCCTTCGAAGGCGAACTCGGTGAGTCCAGCAAAAAAACGCCGTAGGTCTTGATTCGATTGACTGGGATACATTGTCTTTACCTCTCTTGCGAAAGGTCGACGCGCCAGGTCGCGCCGTCCTTGGGGGCACGTATCCGCCACGTACTGTCTTCGGTTGCACGACCGGCAATCTTGACCGAATTGGCAAAGCTAGCAAGCAATTTTTGACCCCTCGCAGCACGTTGCGGCAGACTCCAGTGTATTTACGAAGTCGTTAACGCGTCAAACTGCCGCTGGCAAACGTCAATTTTCTATCCGCTAAATTACTACGCGGCAGGCGTTTAAGAAGTGCGGGCGTCACCGCGAGTGGCCGCCGGTTTACGGCAAACCGCCTTCGGCCGCATGGGTGTGGCAAAATTGACTGGCGCAATCTGCGGGGTGTGGGTAGACTGCTGGGAGTCACGGAGAGGAGTTCCCCCATGAAACCGAATCAAGGAGTGAGCGATGTCTACGCCCAAGGTTGCGCCGGCAAGTTTGGTGTCG
>JBBRCE010000066.1:0-26261 GCA_038205115.1 Pirellulales bacterium | reverse complement strand
CGCGGCTGCGCAACGCGTACGGCCAACCACGCTGGCAAACTACACGGGCGTGGTTGCGAACCACATCAAGCCGCACATCGGTGGGATGCAACTGTCGAAGCTCGCCGCGATGAACATTCAGGGCATGTACGCCTCGCTAAGCCAGGCCGGCAAAAGCGCCGAAACGATTCGCCTCGTTCACGCGGTCTTGCATCGCGCGATCAAACAAGCCGTGCGCTGGCGATTGGTACCGTTCAACATGGTTGCCGAAGTCGACCGGCCCAAGGTCATTAAGACTGACATCACGCCGTTGAACGCCGAGCAGGTCGGTAAACTTCTCAAGGCGGCCATCGACGTTCGGCTCGAGGCGATCTACGTCCTGGCCGTGACCACCGGGATGCGGCTGGGAGAATTATTCGGTCTGCAATGGGCCGACGTCGATCTTAAAGGGCGAGCAATTATGGTTCGCCATTCGTTGCAAGAACTCAATGGCAAACTGACACTCTCCGAACCGAAGACCGCCAAAGGTCGCCGCCGCATCGACCTGCCACAGATGGCCGTTGATGCCTTGGTCCGACACAAGGGCCGCATGATGAAAGAGAGCTTGGCCGGCAGCGAATGGGTGTTCTGCAATTTAACCGGCGGACCGATGCGCCGCAGCCATTTTCACTTCGACATGTTCAAACCGCTGTTGAAAATCGCCAAACTACCAAACATTCGGTTTCATGATCTGCGGCACACGTCGGCCACGCTACTACTCTCGCAGGGCGTCCACCCGAAGGTCGTTCAGGAGCGCCTCGGGCATTCGCAGATCAGCATGACGCTCGACACGTACAGCCACGTTCTACCGACCATGCAACTCGAGGCTGCTGGAAAGTTAGATGCGCTGTTGAATGGAATCGCGAAGAAGAAGGCTGGGCGCACGAGCTAGCCCTTGCCACGCGGATGCGTGATCGTTTGACTAAAGCCGCGAAGAGATAGGCCAAGAAGGACTAACGTAAAGGGGGGAATCGAGCCCATTCAGCGTAGGCTGTTCCCTAATGCAGTTTATAAGACTGTTGCGCTACCAAGACGCGGGCCGCTCCCCGAAAGACCGACCCAGGATTTACATAAAAAGTTCGTCGCCATTTTGGTTATTTCTGGAAATAACCAAAATGCAGGTTTGCCTATTTCTGGGATTAAGATAAAATTCCGGCATGAAAAAGAGAAATTGGGAGCCGCGCGAGGAAGACTACGAAAAAATTCTGGAGGACCAGAATCCGTGGCACAGGCGCAGTACCGTTCCCGCTGAACTTGCGCCGCCTACAAAACGGCCAATGGCAGAAATCTTATGGCAAACGATTTTGAACCCTCCAGTCCCAAGGTTTCAGCTTATTCTCGGACCAAGGCGGGTTGGGAAAACGACGGTGATGTACCAGACCGTTCAGCAATTATTGCTGGAAGGAATTGATCCAAAGAGATTGTGGTGGTTACGCCTGGACCATCCACTTTTGTTGGACTTGAGCCTCGGGCAATTGGTCAAGTACATCCTGCACAGATCAGGTGCAACGAATAACAATCCAGTCTATTTGTTCCTAGATGAGGTTACCTACGCAGAAAAATGGGACTTGTGGCTCAAGACCTTTTACGATGAAAGATGGCCGCTTAGGATCGTTGGGACGTCGAGCGCTACGGCGGCAATTCGGCAACGTGGAACTGAAAGCGGTGCCGGAAGGTGGGAAGAGCAACATCTAGCACCTTACCTGTTTACTGAGTATTTAAGCTTAATAAACAACGAGTGTGCATCCACCTGCAAAGAATCGCTGGCTTCCACAATCGATGAAATGATCGTCGCTAAGCTCTTGCCTCCTGGCATTACGGAGCAAAGGAGAAGGTTTACGATAACTGGAGGATTCCCAGAATTGCTACTTCAACCGAAACCAGGAGACGAGGCTTCTCAACTCTTTCGATCGCAGAGAATACTCAGAGCTGACGCGATTGAGAAAGCGATCTACAAAGACATCCCGCAGGCGTTTCAGATTCTTGAGCCTGCAAAACTTGAACGCCTGCTGTATGCGCTAGCTGGTCAGATTACCGGCATTTTTTCTCCGGCGACAATCGCCGGCGATCTAATGCTCACTGAACCAACCATTGACAAATACGTCCGATATTTTGAGCGTGCTTTCCTGGTGTTCATGCTTCCGACATATGCTCCGTCGGAGGAAGTCGTTCAGCGGCGAGGACGACGATTATATTTCGTAGACGGGGCAGTAAGAAATGCCGCACTGCTTCGAGGACTGGGGCCGCTAGAAGATCCGGCTGAGATGGGGCTTTTGCTAGAAAACATGGCGGCGGCGCATATGTCGTCTCTTTGCCAACAGTCCGGTGTTCGGCTTTACCATTGGAGGCAAAAGGGGCACGAGGTTGATCTGGTGTACGATCATCCAGATGAACCGATGGCGTTCGAAGTTACCGGATCATCACGCCATACATTAAAGGGTTTAATGGAATTTCAGGATCGATTTCCGAAATTCCGCGGACAGTGTTACCTTGTGAGTTCAAGCACTGCATTTGAGCGTCCAACTCTGAACAGTCCTGGAAAAATACCGTTTGATATGTTTTTGGTTGCCGTTGGCATGCAAACACAACACGCCCTGGAGAGACGCGTCGGCGTTAAGCTGACTAAAGACGGCCAGTACCTGCTGTTTAGGAAATAGGCAATAACGACCGTTTGCCATTTCGATGGCAGCGTGTAAACGTGCATAGCGATGCGATGACCCCGTTATACACGTCCATCGCGGCTGGGATCGTTCAGCATTGTCGTTGATCGTTCGCTGTGTCGCGTCCACCGACATTTGTCGCCGTCCGCCATCGTGTTTTGTACAAGCAGCGCGAGATTGGCTACATTGTGGCTACACTTTCGCGTTTTCCACGAATAATTCTTGAGCGGGCGCAAAAAGATAGCCGCCGCAACTCTTTGCGACGGCTAGATTTACGAGAGCGGAGGGCACGAGACTCGAACTCGCAACTCCTTACGGAGCACCACATTTCCAGTGTGGCCGCTAGCCATTCGCTTACCCTCCGAGCGCGCTGGGCAATTTGCGCCGGTATCGGCATTCTAGCTCACGTTCGGCACGATGCAAGCCGCTGCGAGAACAAGACTTTGGCCACGAATTGAGATCGTGGCAACGCAGTCCCGCAGGTGGCAACTTGCGGCCGGTTCCCGACGCGCGACAAGATTTGCACACTGCACATCAGACGTCGCCAATATCCGCAGCATCGTCACTATCACCCGCCATCAGCACCCACAGTCAGTACCCGCCGTCAGCATGCGTCGGCAGCATTGCGGTCGGACTGGGTCGGAAAAGTCATTTTTCAAGTTGCTTGCATGCAGTGTCACGCTTCTCGCCCTACCCCGCACCACTGGCTGATTTAAAGCTGCAGGGACAATCATGCCAAAGATGTACCACCGTAGCGATGCATCGTTTCGAGATCGCGCCGGCAGGTCGGCCATTGGACAGCGCGGTGGCGTCAGGTCGGTCTAGCAGCAATGGGCGTATACGTTTAGAATGCCCGCCCTCGGCCAGGCGTTCAGGGAATGAACGACTTCACAAGACTACAGCGCGCAGCCGCGATCAAAGGATTTGGAAATGGCTACGGCATCCGGAACGTCCAAGCGTCTTGCGCCTTCGGCCGCGGTCAAAACCGTTGCACAACTCGAACAAGAGTGGTCCGGCAAACCGCGACGCGGCAAAAAAAAATGGTTGGTTGCGGCTGCCCTGCTAGCGGTAGGCGTGTACTTTGCGCCTTGGCTAATATGTCACTCGCCGCTGCGTGCCTGGGCCGTGGGACGTGCCACCAACAAACTCCAAGGCAGCGTGCAGGTTGGCTGGGCGTCGGCCAGTTGGTTTTCGGCAATCGAAGCCGGTGATATTGAAGTTCGTGACGCGGATGGTCAAGTGATTGCCGCGCTGCCACGCGTCAGTTTAGAAAAATCGATTCTTGGGCTCATGCGAGATTCCAAGAACCTGGGCGTGGTGAAATTACAAGGCCTGCATCTGGACCTCAAACTTCGGCCCGACGGCAGCAACCTGGAAGACTTGCTTAAGACTCTACTCGCGCAGCCGAGTTCACCAGGCAATACGGCCGTCACGCTGGAAATGCACGACGCGTCAATCTCGCTGCACGATGCCGCGGGCCAGCAATCGCAACTCGACCAATTAGAAGTGAACCTCACGTTGCCGCCGGGCGCGGACTTACCGAGTGAGTTGGCGATTTCCGGAAATGCAATCGCTGGTGCGCGGCACGGTCAATTCAGCGTCCAACTTGGCACGGCAGGTCAAACGGCCGACGCAGCCACGCCGCGTGCCTTCGAATTCAAGTGCCAGACGCTGCCACTGGCGGCAATCTCGCCGCTTTTGGGGCGATTTCTGCGCGACGGGTATCTGGCCGGAAGTTTTAGCGGCGCCGCGCGGGGACAAGTCTCCGGCAATCGCCTGGAACAACTTCGCGCCGATCTGCAGGGGCAGATTGCGGCCGACGACCTGGCGGTTGGCGGCCTGTTTGCGCCTGGCGAACAATTGCGTCTGGAAAAACTCGGTTTGCCGCTGAAAATGGCCTTTCACGACCAGCGACTCGACGTCGAGCAATTCGAACTGACGTGCGATCTGGCGCAAATTTCTGTGCGCGGCAGCTTTCCGCTGTCCGGTCGTAATTCGCTCGAAATGTTGCGGACGTGGTTGAACGAAAACGCCAAAGTCGAAGGGCAGCTCGATCTCGCACGCCTGGCGCAGCGATTGCCCAAGACTTTCAACATTCGCGAAGGCCTGCAACTCAACAGCGGCACCATGACATTTGCCGCCGAGAGCTTGGCGGCACGCGGCGGTCAAAGCTGGCAGGCCAGCCTGCAAACCAGCCCAATTTCCGCCATGGCGGACGGCAAGCCCATCGTTTGGAACAATCCGATCTCGCTGAGCCTGGCGGCGCACGATACGCGCGAGCAAGGGCCTACCATCGACAGCCTGTTGTGCAAAGCTGGCTTTCTCACCGCGCAGGCCGCCGGTTCGATCGATCGGCTCGACGCCTCGGCTGTTTGCAATCTCGACCGTTTGGGCAGCGAACTTGGCCAGTTCGTCGATTTGAGCAATTGCAAGCTGGCTGGCACCGGAACGGCTCAACTGCAATGGCAACGTCAGAACGGCGTCCAAGCGATCGCCAAGGGCAGCGTGTTGCTCAAGAATGTGCAAGTCATGCGTCCGGGCGCGCTGCCGTGGACGGAAGACAGCATGGCAGTTTACTTCAATGCCGATGGCATCGTCGACGGCACGCAGCTCACACAAATCACCGCTGCGACCATTGACCTCCAAGCGGCCGGTGAAGACGGCAAAATTCAATTGCTGACGCCGGTCAAATTCGGTCCCAATGCGATCTGGAAATTGAAAACAGCGCTTCGTGGCCCGGTTGCCAAATGGGCCGCGCGTCTGCAACCAATCTATAGTTTGGACGGTTGGCTACTGGACGGCACGGCCGATCTGACGGTTGACGTTGCCTATTCGGCCGCCAGCATCGACATCGCCGACGGACAACTGGCCATCAACCGAATGCGCGCCTGGGGCAGCGGGTTTTTTGTGGATGATCCGAGCATGCTGTTGCAAACAACGGGTCGCTGGGATTCCGCGGCCAAAAAGCTTTTGCTCGGCAAGACGCTGCTCAACACGGCCGCGCTGAATCTGGAAACCGACGATCTCACGATCGTTCTGCCGGAAAAAGGCGGTCCACAAATGGCGGGCACGCTGCGCCTGGATGGCGACGCCGGCAAACTTATGGCCTGGGTCAATGATCCACGCAAACCGCCGTCTACGCTGGCAGTGGGACGTTTGAGCGGACAAGCCCGGCTGGCCACGCAGGGCGGAATGGTGACCGCCAAGCTCGGCGCGGCGATCGACCGATTTGCTTTGTACTCCGGCGACGCGCCCCAACTGGCCGCCCGCAACATCACGCCGCAACCGATCTGGCAAGAACAAAAAGTCGAATTCGCCGCCGATGGCACATACGACTCGGCCAGCGACAGCGCAAAACTTGGCCAACTGGACCTCACCGCCCAAGCCCTGCGACTGCAGGCCAGCGGCGCTGCGCTGAAAGTCAGCGATACCTGCGACGTCGATCTGAATGGTCAGTTGGATTACGATTTGCCGGCGCTGACCAAACTGCTTGCACCGTATTTAGGCGCGGTCATCGAATTGGACGGTCGCGAGTCGCGTAAATTTTCGCTTCGCGGACCGATCAATCCGGCCGCGCCCGTCGGCACCAAGGCGGTGCCACTCAGTCTGGCCGCGCGGTTGTTGCCGCTCACGGCGCAATCCAGCCTCGGCTGGCAAGGCGCGACGCTGTACGGACTCAAGATTGGTGCCGGAGAAATCTCCGCCTCGCTGGGCAAAGGCCAACTCGACGTCAAGCCGCTCAACCTTCCGTTGAGCGAGGGCAAGTTGACGTTCGCTCCGCAATTCGATCTGCAGCACGAACCGGCCAAAATGCTGCTCGGCCAGGGACCGCTGATCAGTGAAGTTCGAATCACGCCGGAAGTTTGCGCCACCGGACTCAAGTTCATTGCGCCGGCGCTGGCCGATGCGACACGGGCCGAAGGCAAATTCTCTGTCAACCTGGCGGGCGGGCAACTGCCGCTCAGCGCTCCAGCCACGGGCGATATTGGCGGTCAACTGACGGTCCATAACGTCAGCATCTTGCCGGGACCGTCGGCCAAGTCAATGGTCGCGCTCTCGCGGCAAATCATCGCCATGGCCAAAGGACAAACACCGGCCGGCGATTCGGACGATCGCGCTGTGCTGACCATGAACGAGCAGGCCATTGAATTCCGTATGGTCAACGGACGCGTTTATCACCAGGGAATGACAATGCAGGCTGGCGAAGTGACGATTCGTACGCGCGGCTCCGTGGGCGTTGCGGATGAAACGCTCGATCTGGTCGCCGAGTTTCCGATCAAACCGGAGTGGGCGGCAAAATCGCCGTTGCTGGCTGGCTTCGGCGATCGGCCGATTTCGATTCCCATCCGCGGCACACTCTCGCACCCGCAGGTGGACGGCCAAATTCTGCAGCAACTCGGCGCGCAGTTGATTCAAGGCGCTGCCCGCAACGCCATCGAGAAAAACCTGGAAGGCGGCTTGGATCGGCTGTTTCGGCAAAAGTAAGTTGCGATCGCAACGCTGAACATGTCGGCGGGATTGGCTCGGGCGCGGTTAGCGTATTTGCTATGCGACGATTGACACAGGGCGTTGTCGTCGCGTACCTGTTCCAACAATTTGGCCCGCTAATTTCGCGAGCAGATTCATCCGCTAGCGCGCAACATTCCGCCGATGACATAAGTTTCCGCCTTCGCAACATGCAGAGGCCCGACCTCGTCGTGATTGAGCAAGTCCGCAACTGTTCTCGCGACTTTGGCAAGCCGATCAAGAGAGCGAGTAGAGAGCGTGTGAGTGTCTGCGGTCCTCTTATATGCGTCAAACCCATCTCTCGAAAATTTACAATACTCTCTCACTTTTCCGCCTGGAATTGCCGCATTAGGAACGACCGAAAAATAACTTCCGTTTTTCGTTCGGGTCGACGCGCGCTATCACGAGCAGCGGGCGTCTCACTCAGAGGAAGTTATTTTTCGGTCGTTCCTTATGCGTGATTTCGGTACCCTGAAATCGTGCCGTCTGCCGATCTCGCGCTGCTTCGACTTGCGTACGCATGCGTGGAGACTGCTCGCCCTCATCCGGAGCAAATCGCTCTTCCGTCGTCAGTCGTTGTAATTCCACCTGAAGGTCGATCCGATCTAACAGTGGGCCGCTCAATTTCTTATGGTAGCTTGCCACATCACGTTCTTTACAGACGCACTGATCAGTGCCGAAGTAGCCGCAGGGGCATGGATTCATGGCCGCGACAAGCGTAACTCTGCAGGGATATCGTAAGGTCGCATTGACTCGAGAAATCGAGACCTCGCCGGACTCAAGCGGCTGACGTAATGTTTCGAGAGTCGCGCGACTGAACTCCGCGATCTCATCGAGGAACAGCACTCCCAGATGCGCAAGAGTGATTTCACCCGGGCGCGGCGTTCCCGACCCGCCGCCAACAAGTGATTCTTTTGACGCGGTATGGTGTATCGAACGGACAGGACGGCGTGTAACCGCAGTCCCGTCATGACTCAATGCACCGAAAGCAGAATAGATTTTAGTCAGTTCAACTTTCTCTGCCTGCGATAGTCTCGGCAAGATTCCTGGTAGAGCGCTTGCGAGCAGCGATTTTCCTTCGCCTGGCGGTCCGATGAGCAGAAGGTTGTGGCCACCCGCGGCCGAAATGATCGCAGCTTCCTTGGCCTTAGCCTGCCCCTTAATTGCCCCGAAGTCAGTTGCTTTCGGAATATAGGATTCAAAATGAATTTCCGATTTTAAACTCGACTCCAACCTTCGCTCTCCGCGAGAAAAGCCTATCAACTCTTCGAAATTGGAAATTGGCAATATTTGACAACCCTCGTGTCCAGCCTTTGCAAGCAACAGAGAGCACTCCTTCGCATTTTCTGAGGGCACAATGAGTGCCTGCCCCGGCTTTGCACTAAAAGCAAGCGATAAAGCACCGGGAACTTTTCGGACCTCCGCATGCAGGCCGACTTCACCAAAGATCACGAATTTTTCTTGCCATTCTCGCGATAACTCGGGCAAAATGCCCGCAGCTTGAAGCATGATCAATGCCAAGGGCAAATCAAGGGAAGTGCCATCTTTCGGCAAATCTGGCGGCGTCATATTTATCAGAATGCTCACGTGCGACGGTGGCACTTGCATTTTTGCAAATGCACCGGTTATGCGATCAAGTGATTCTCGCACCGCACCGCGCGGCATCCCACTGATTTTCGTGACCTCAGTAACCATCTGCGGACATTTCATCACGGAAGTCGCTCTAGCCTGAATTTCAATCGGAATGCCGTCGAGTCCGAAAAGAATGGCGCTCTTGAGCGTGTGGTCGCGTCTCAGTAAATCGTTAAGTACGCGAACGTCATTGTGCGAACGATACATGTCTTCAACCTCGGATGATCTCTCTAGCAATTTATCCGAATGTAACCGTACCGCAACGGAAGAGCAACTTTGCAACTGAGCTAGCGACGAAAACCGTTCGGTAAAGCCGATGCTAACGTTAGAGACCGGATCGAAGCGTTGGCAAAGTCAGTTGAATGGGGCGGCTCAAATTAGTCGCAACCCCGGCAGCAAGGAAACTACAGCACTTTGCTGTCAGGCAGCGGCAACCCACGCGCGGTTCGCATCCGCTGCTGCAGTGTGGCTAGGTAGGCGTCGCTAGGCAAACTGTAAGGGCGGAACTTTTCGGCCCGACCTTCTTCTTCGTTGTAGTACAACGCCAAATTCGGTCCGAGCTTGCTGGCCGCCGGCGTGTCGATCAAATTGCTGCTGTCCGATTGACTCATTTGGAACAGCACGCGCATGTCGAACTCGCGCAGCGTTTGCCGGTCGAAGGTGCGATTCAGATTATTGAGCGTGTCGCACCAGACGATGGTGTGTACGCCAAGCACGGGCCCTTCGCGGAGCACGTAGGCGAACAGTTTGGCGGGACTCGGCGGTTCGTCGCTGGCCGAAAAACTGTATTCGTTTTCTGCCCGACGAAGATCGCGGAACCGGGCCAAGTCGTCGATGAACAAAAAGATTGGGGCCTGCGTGCCGTCGTCGTGCTTATGCCGGCGTTCCACTTCGGCGGCAATTTCCGCCATGGCGGCTGGCACCTCGCGGCGCCCCGTCACATGCACCTCGTGCGGCAACGCGCCGCTGAGTCGAGCCAGCGAATTGCTTTCGCGAATGCCGGGCGAACCGCTCTCAAACAAATAGAATTTGGCGGCCGGTTTGTCGGCGCCGTCCAACTGCCTGCCGGCCGGCGCATGCTGCGCCGCCAGGCCGATCAGCGCCGAGGCCATCACGCCCAACGCAGGCTCTTCGCGCTGGCCAACGATCATCAAATTGCTACCGTTTTGCGGTCGGAACACGGCGGCCGTGGGATCCTTGATGGCAATCGCTTCACCCAGCCAGCCGAGTGACTCGGGGCCCGGCGCAGGCCAATCGGCACTGTCCAGTAGGCCATTGAGCAACTCGTTTTTGAACAGGTCGGCCGGCAAGTTGCCTTCGAAGATGATTCGCCGACCGGTGCTGACGTAATTCCGCGACTTGGCCAGATCACGAATTTTCTGCAGGTAAACTTCGCGGCGTTCGTCCGGCAGCCAGACAACCTGGAAGGGATTGTTACCTTCGATCAGACCGTTGGCGTCGTTGTAAATGGCTTCGCCGGGACGCGAAAGCAACCGCGCGGCCGAGTTGTCTTCGCTCAGAATCAAATGTGCGTCGGTCTCACTGCATTGCAAGGCGATGCGGACCGCCATTTGGCCGATGGTGCTGCGGGCCAGACTGTACGCGCCGCCCAAGGTTTGAGAACCGAGCAGAATATGAATGCCAAAGGCACGACCTTGCCGCACCAGGCGATCAAGCAGCAAGGCGGCGTCCTGAGCGATCTTGTCGTCTTCGACAAACATTTCGTGAAATTCATCCACAATCAGCAGCATCCGCGGCAAGATTGTGTTGGGCTCCGCCTGGCGGAAACCGGCAATATCTTGCACGCCAGCCGCGCGGAAGGCATCGCCGCGGCGCTTGAGTTCGGCATCCAGCTTCTGCAACACGCTGAGGCCGAACTCGCGTTCGCTCTCGATGGCAATCACTCGCGCGTGCGGCAATTCTTGCGTGGCATAGGTTTTGAATTCAACGCCTTTTTTGAAGTCGATCAGATAGAGTTCGATTTGATCGGGGCTGTAAAGCAGCGCCAGGTTGGTAATCAGCGCGTGCAGCAAGGTTGACTTGCCCGAGCCGGTTTTACCAGCCACCAGCACGTGCTGGGATGTGCCGCGGCCCAACTGCATGTATTGCAACTTGGTGGCGCCGGCACGGCCGAGCGCGGCGCGGATACCGCGGCCGGTATCACCCTGCCACCAGTCTTCTGGCGCCGGGGCGATAAACTCAAACGGCACTTCCACGCGGCGCGAATCTTTGGCCAGATCGCCCATCCGGCGGACAACTTCGGTCACGACATTTTCTGGCGGCGGCGGATCCAAGGCCAGCGGAAAACGCTTAAGCGACTCGTGATCCCAGACGAAACGGTCTTTGTGCCAGACTAGCGTGTTGGCGGCGCGCTGCAAATCGAGCAGGTCGAAGCGCGCCGGCAGCGGCAGCTTGGTGTCGTGAAGAATCAGAGTGTAGACACCGCATCGCGCGCCGCTGGCGGCGATGCTGGTCAGACGCCGCGCGGCCGCATCGGAAAAGTTGGCCGGAAAGTTGGCGACGATCAAAAACCGCAGCGGCTCGGCCACTTCGCCCGCATAGGCGTTGTATTCGTCGATGGTTTTGAAGTCGTTACGCAGGTACTTCTGGATGATGTTTTCCATCTGTTCGGTCAGGTCCGCCAGCCGCTGTTCGATGTGCTGCGGTTCGGTCCAAATGCGGTTGGTGACCAGCGCGTCGTCGTAGTCTGCCAGATGCATGAAGGCGGCAAAGTTTTCGCCCAGCCCGACCGGATCGATGATGGTAAACCGCGCCTTGCCCGGCGGCAGCGAGGTCAACAGCCGCAGCATGATGGCTTGCAGCGTCTTGATGCCGACCACGCGGCCCTCGTCGCTGGCTTTGATCAACATCGAAATGCGATCCGGAAAGTTCATCAGCGCCGGTAGCGCGAACTCGTTGGGGCCACCATCGCGCAATCGCTCGTCGGCCACCAGTCCGCCGGGAATATCGGCCATCCGCACGTTGAACTGACCAAACCGAATGGCCGGCGGCACGCTGGTAGCAGGCAGTTGCGCTTGCAGCCGGGAATCGTCCCAAGCCGGAAAGAGTTGGGCATCGCGCTCGCCAATGGCGGCAACCGCCTGGCGGACTTCCGCGAGACCTTGACGCCACGAATCGGCAAAGGTTCGCCACTGCTCGTCGTAGCGGTTCCAGCAATCGTCCTTGGCTTGTTCGTAACGACGGCGACTCTGCGTGATGCCGCGTTCGAAGCGCCCGTTGATGACGGCCAGTCGTGGCGGATAGAGGTCATTCGCGTTGGTAAGAGTCTGCTGCCGGCGGTGTTCGATTTCGGCGCGCACGCGCTGAAAATTGTCGTTGGCCTGCGCGGTTTCGATTTGCCGGCGTTCGGCCGTTTCGCCGGTGCGTTCACGAAAGGTTGATTCCGCGCCGCTCAACTCACTATCGCGTCGTTGAAGAATTCGCTGCCGTTGCATCTCGCACAACCGCTGCGCTTCTTCCTGACAACGGCCGCGCAGTACCGAAGCTTCGGCCACGGCTAAAGAAAACGGCACATGGACGGCCTGCAAATGTTTGCGCGCCAGCATGTACAGCCACCAACTCAGCGCGGTGCAGGCCACCAACGTTGCGATGGTGGCAATGAGGGCCGCGTGCCCCCAGTCTTGCACCAAAAATCCGCGAGCTAACCCTAGCATTCCCGCCAGCACGAGTAGCCAAATGCCAACCAGCCCCGAGCCTTGAAAGAGTTTGGGAACGCCCAAATGTTTGAGTCGTTCGCAGAGTCCGGCGGCCAATTCCTGACGGTCTTGCAGTTGCTGAAAAGGATCGGCTTCAACCCGCGGGTTGACTTCCGGTTCCGCTGCGAGCAGCGCCCCCTGCTTGCAACTGAGGATGAATTTTTGCGCGTCATCCTGTAGCGCAGCCACGCGCTCCGCGCCGGCATTGAGCTGCGCGGTGATGCGGTCCAGATACTCCTGCGGTTGATGCCGCTGGGCCTCGAAGACCGTGTTGGCCTCCCACTTGGTTTCTTCGAACTTTTTGCGGGCCTTTGTATCGAGCGAGTTGCAATGTCCTAAAAACCGCTGGCTAATTTCCTGATGGGCGCGATCGGCGGAGGATTTTTCCGACTGGTAGACGCTCTCCGCGGCTTGCAGGGCGGCGTCGAACTCGCGCTGGGTGCTGTCGCGGTCTTGTTCAAAGACGCGGTTATGCTGCGCCTGTTCGGCGACGTGCAATTGTTCGTTCTTGGCGGCTGCCTCTTTAAATTCGGCGGCGGTTCGTTCGTCGGCCTTGACGCGCTCGGCCGCCAGCGCGAACAAGCGGCTGATTTGCGTGACTTCGTTGAGGACCGAAAGCGGCTCTGTCATGATTTTCTCGTTCACCCAGACTGTATCTGCCCCGATCGAGTCGACCCAGGGTGAAGCATGATTTTCACCAGCCGGCGGGTCGCGTTTTCGATCACAGCACCGAGCCTTGTTCTTCGCTGCAATCGCGTTGCGCGCGGCCGAGCATTTCGGACATCCGGCCGACGGCTTCCAAGGTGGAGCCGATGACCGGATCGATTTCCGCCAAGTGGTTTTCTTCGAACTGCATCCGTGTGCGGTCGCCCCAATGCTCTTTGCACTCTTCCCAGCGCATGCGTAGCGTCTTGAGCGCCAGACTCAGTCTCGCTCCGCCGGTGTTTAAATCGCCAATTTGCATGGTCGTCGGATCGCTTAAGATGTTGTGTTGGGTGATATTGCGGTGTTGGACGCGGTCGCGCTGGCGGTATCGTCCGAGCTTGTCGCCAGGTTCACTTGCTGATTGGCTGCCGACGAAGCTGCCGAAGAAGCTGCCGACTCCGCTGCTCCTTCCGCATCAGCGGGCTCCGCATCCGAAGTTTCTGCGTCCGCTTCAGATTCCGCGTTGGATGCGTTGGCCATGGATGTGGCGCCGGTTAACGGCTGCTGGGTGCGCGGACCTTCGACGGCCAGGTAGGAATCGAGCGACTTGATGATTTTGTCGAGCACGGCCAGCGCTTTGGGAAGTTCGCTATCGAGCAGGCTGGTGACCTGCGATAAGCGACCTTCGAATTCATTCATCTCGTGGGCAATTTCGCGGCACCAATGTTTGGTGGCCTGCATCCGCATTTCCGCCTCGCGGACTTTCTTCTGAGCCTTCTCGACGTCCTTCTTTTCTTCCGTACAAGCGGGCGTGTAACCGTCCATGGCTTTGAATGTTTTGCAGCGCACCAGATTTTCTTTGGCTCGATTCAACGCATCCGCCCGCTTCCGCGACTCGTGCTGCCAGTGCGCCGGACGTTCGTGAGTAATCCAGTCCACGCCGCGACGCAATTCCACGTCAATCATCGACAGCGCGCTGCGCGCGTCGTCGGCAAATAGCGCCAGAGCTACGCGGAAATCCTCGATGCCTTCGACATTAAAAACGCGTGCGGAATCCATCGCCAACCACCACGGATCAATTATGAATGGGCAACATGAAGAGAACGTGAACCCTGGCCCGCGAAACTTTCGATCGGCAACGGCTAAGTTCGCTCGGCCTTAGCGCTGCTGTAGATACTCTTCTGCGCGTTCCGCTTTGCGCATCAAGAACGGAATGTACTCGGTGGTCGATTCCATAAAGCGATTCATCGCTTGCATCTGCAACTCGAACTCTTCCACGAATTTCTTATGCTCCTGGTCTCGCCAAGTGGCGCTCAGGCCAATGGCGTGACGCTGAATGCCGGCCATTTGATTCGCCAGTTCGCCAGTAAACTGCTTAAGACTTTGCGCAAAGCGGCGCAGTTCGATCGGGTCGATAATAGCTTGCGGCATACGCGGCCTTCTCCATGAAGATGGGTACCGCTGGTGGCATGTGTCGGGTGAAAAAAGACGTGCCCGCACCAAACGATCCGTTGCCAAAGCGGCCTACTGGGTTCACCTTTGACTATATCCCCAAACTGTCGAGTGGTAAAGTATTTCGACAACGCGAGTTGATCAACGGGTCAAGGTCACCGGGCTGGATGTTTTTTACGAAAGCAACTGTAAAACTCTTGCATTACGCCCCGGGCAATGCGTTATGATGACCATCGCACTTCTCTTTGGCCACCGCGCTTGCCGCGGGCACTTCGAGTTCGCGTCTGATTTCGCACTTCGACAATCGCAAAGCGTTATGATTTGCTTGACGAATATTGGCGTTAAAAATTCACGGTTGCTTATGGCGAGAACGCCAGGCGGAACCGTGGCTTGAATTCATTCTCGGCGGCGGTGAGTGCAATGACTGAGTGATCCCATTCCTGGAATCGACTGGAACGAGGTAAACCATGCGGACTTCGTCTCGGAAAATCAGCTCCGGCTTTACATTGATCGAACTCTTGGTGGTCATCACCATCATTGGCATTTTGATGGCGCTGTTAATGCCTGCGCTCAGCGGGGCACGAGAGTCGGCCAGGCAAGTGCAATGCAAAGACAACCTCAAAAACATTGGTCTGGCGTGCAACGCTCATCGTAAAAATTGGAACTGCTTTCCTTCCGGTGGGTGGGGCTGGAAGTGGACCGGTGACGCAGACTTGGGGTTTGGCCGCAGCCAGCCCGGCGGCTGGGCATACAGCTTGTTGCCCTATCTCGATCAAGTGGCATTGCACGAATTAGGCAAAGGGATGACCGATGCTCTCAAACGCAAACAAAATCAAATTCGCGAGCGTACGCCGATCGCCAGTCTGATCTGTCCGACACGCCGCCAGTTGAAGGGATACACTGTTGCGCAGTCGGGCACCTGCTTCAACTGCGACCGACCGCTCACCAGCGCGGATCCGGCCAGTTTAGTCGGCCGTAGCGACTACGCCGCCTGCTTCGGCACCGAAGGCATTGGCGCCGGAAAGATGGGCGACAACGCGCCTTATCCGACCACCGTCGCGGAATATGCTTCGTACAAAGCCGATCCTTCCAAATGGCAGCCGCAGTTTTTCGACGGCGTGATTTTTCGAGCCAGCGAAGTCAAAAGCATCCGCGGCGGCGAATCGCAAACCTATTTGATTGGCGAGCGTAATTGCATGATCGACCATTACGAGGACGGAGCCATCGAAGACGACGACCAATGCTTGTACATTGGCTTCGATCGCGACAATTCGCGGAGCGGCGGATTCGCGCCGTTGCGAGATCGCGATGCCGCCTGGTGGGCCGATCAAGAGTCCAAGTCACCCGGCATGGGCGGCACTCGCCGCAGCCGATTTGGGAGCGCGCACGCCAACAGCTTCATGATGGCGTTCTGCGACGGTTCGGTACACTCGATCACTTACGATATCGATCCCCACGCCCATTTACTGCTCAGCCTGCGGCATGCGGATAACGTGATCTACGACGACAACGGAAACACCACCGGCAACGAAAAGAAGTACGTCGACCCGAGCGTGTACTAAGCGACGGGTTTCGGCGACAAACCCAAGTTCACAATCGCGATTTCCGGGGCGAGCTAACTGCGGCCGCATTCTGCGAAAAAGTTCCAAGCTTGCTTTTCTTGTGAGCCGGCTTTACCAGTGGTATCATTGCAGCAACCGCGGAAAACGCTGGTCGATTGAAGCGGTTTAGATCATCGGAATGCGTTGGAAAAGTATGCGACGGAAAGTCATTTTTGCTGTCTTGACGGTTGTTGCGGCCACGCTGTTTGTGTGGACCGCAGCGAATCGAAATTCTGCAGCAACAATACTTGCGCTGAGTCCCCCAAATGCTGCCGTGGTATCCACATTGCACGAAAACGGTAAACTCTCCGAAGTATTGACGTCGACTCAGGAACAAACGAATGTTGCGTTCGATTTGACTGGCAGTTGGGAGCAGTTCGGAGAGTGCAAGATCGACTGCCCAAGCGGAGAACTGCCGTTTTGGGAATATCTCGGCGAACTTTCCAGATTGAACAACTTATTCTTTTACGACTACATAAATGGATTGACTGCCCGTCCGGCAAAGGGAGAATCACTTGCGTACGCCACGCAAGGACCGGCACTATTGGTTTTACATGTTGATTCAATTTCAGAAGCTTCTCAGCACCGCAAGTATTGGATCAGTCTGCACTTCCACCCGTGGGAATTGAAGCGGCCGGACTTGGTTGAGTTAAAACTTTCGACAGCGGATGGCAAGTCTGCCTTTGCAAAATGTGAACTCACCTCGGAAGATAGCGGTTTAGCCGTCTGGACTTTAGACTATGATTTTGATTCGTCACCGCAGATCGAATCTGTCAAATGTAACGTCAAGGCGATTGTGCGACCGCAGCTTTATCTGGTGAATTTGCCGCTCGGAACAAGCAGTACAGTCTCTAATTCCGAGATGACCATCAAGTGGATTTCCACCGATAGCCCATTTGCTGATCAGACTCAAGAAACCTACGAAATCGCTTGGCAGTCGGGCGTATCTGTCGAGATTGAGCAGAGATTGTCGGATATCTTTCGTTGCGACAGCAGCGGTCATCGGCCCTCGATCGAAGATGAGGCTTGGTTTCGTCAGAAATCGTCCAAAGTTAAGAGGCTTGCATTTGTCGAATTCAAAGGCATTTTCGACGACGCTGGAAAGAAACTTCTACCAGCAGCATGTTTCTCTCGTGACGTGGACATTTCCCACTTCATCATGCAATTTGGTGGTGACCGCACCTTGCTGCGACAGGCGACATTTCAGGCGATCGTCGGATTTGAGCGAGCAGAAATACTTGAATTTAAAATCGCAGTGCCATCGGCAAAACACGATGAAGGAAGACGAGTTGAGCAGAACAGCGTGCAACTCTCGGCAGAACACGACTTGCCAGAGCAAACCAAATGATGACGGCGACAATTAGTAAGACGAATCGCTGCAATGCCAGTTGACACGCGATTCCGAGGTCTAGCTGAATTGGAAAGTCGTTCAAGGCTGCAGCGACCCGTTTCCGGTAGGCAATTACGGATTTGGGTGGATTAGCACCTTATTAAAGAACTCACTTTGCGTCCGCATCATCTCGAGCGCCGCGATGCCGCCCGCGAGCGGCACACGGTGCGTAATCAGGGGCGCGAGGTTGAGCGTGCCGGCCGACATGGCGGCTAGTACGGTGCGCCAGTCGTCGTCGTCGCCGTAGACGCTAAAGTCCGAATTCCATACGCCGCACACGTCTATTTCGCGGCGCATCAGTTGCGAAATCAACGCGGCCGACAGAGTCACGTCGGCCGCCGGGTTGCCCAGCAGCACCACACGACCGGAGCGGCGCGTAACCTCCAGCGCGGCGCGCATCGTCGGCGGAACGCCAGCCGCTTCAATGGCCACATGCACGCCCCGATTGCCCGTGATTCGATTGACGATATCCAGCGGTTGATCGTGGCGACTATCGTAGGCCTGCTCGAAGCCCAACTGCCGGGCGACAGCCAGTTTTTCGGGCTGAATATCGAACAACACGATGGGCGCGGCGCCCAGCGCTCGCAGCCATTGCGCCACCATTAGGCCAATCGGTCCAAGTCCAAACACCGCCACGGAATCACCCAGCCGGGCTTGCGAACGCCGGACGGCGTGCAGCGCCACGGCGGCCGGTTCGGTCATGGCCGCTTCTTCCAGCGAGACATTGTCCGGCACACGCAACAGATTTCGCTCAGGCGCAACCACGTACTCGCTGAAGGCGCCGTCGCTGCGCGAACCGAGATAGTCGTAACCGTCCGACTGCGCGTATTTGCCTTGCTCGCAGGCCGGATGGTCGTCGTTCCAGAGCAGCGGAAAAACGGCCACTCGATCGCCCGGCGTGTAGGCTTGCACGCCGGGGCCGCAGGCTTCGATGGTGCCGGCAAATTCGTGCCCGCAGATGGTCGGAAAGCGATACGTGCCCTTCGAAAAACAGCGCGGAATATCCGATCCGCAGACGCCGCAAAATCCAATTCGCACGCGCACATGCCCTGGCGAAAGCGCCGGCACACTGACTCGCTGGTAGCGTAAATCCGCCACGCCATGCAGCACAATTGCATCCATCTGCTGTTGATCGCTAGCACTCATGAAAACCCCAGACTCCCAACATTGCCGCATCACTTTTCAATTTGCAATCACTCCTCAGACCACAACTGTTCTGCCCCCGCGCATCGATAGCCCGACTTCGACCGCGGCTTGCAGCTTGTGCATGTTTTCGGCCATCGATGCATCGTTCTTGAACAGGCTGCTGGTTCCGGCCACTAAATTCGCCGCGCCGGCCGCGACCATGCCGGGCACGTTCTCAAAGCTCACATTGCCATCCACCTGGATCGGAATATCGCAGCCCCAGGAGTCCAGCAGCGTGCGGCAATCGGCGATTTTGCGCAGCGAGGCCGGCGTCATTTTTTGTCCTGCGTAACCGGGGTTCACCGTCATGATCAGCACGTAATCGAGTTGCTCGTGAACGTATTGGATCGCCGACAGCGGCGTGGCCGGATTGATGGCCGCGCCGGCTTGCATGCCGAGCTCGCGGATTCGCGCCAACGTGCGATCCAAATGCACGCTCGACTCGACATGCACGGAAATCTGCTGCACGCCAATCTTGGCCAGCAGTTCCACAAAGAAATCGTTATCTTCCACCATCAAATGCACATCCAGCGGCAGCTGCGTGGCCTGCCGCAACCGCTCGACGACGCCCAGCCCTAGCGGCATGTTAGGCACGTAATGCCCATCCATCAGGTCCAGATGCAGCATGTCGACGCCCACCGCCTCCACCTTGCGGAGATCGGCTTCGAAATTGAGTGGATCGGCGCACATCATCGACGGCGAAATCAGCACGCGTTTGTTCGCCGGCGCATTGACCGGCGACGCAGCCTGAATGCGTGGCGTCCTACGACCGTTGATGGCCGCGGTGGCAGATGCCGTTTCTTGATCGCTCAAAAACGCTTGTTTCAAAAACCGCAACGATTCGCGAAGCTGTTGCTCCAGCATCCCGTCGCTGTAATCGCGCCCGAGCTTTGGCCCGCCAATTTCCAAGTAGCCGGTCAGCGTATCGACCGGCAATTTCTCGGCATGCTCCAGCAGGAGTTGCCGAAAGTGCGAGACATCAATAATGCCTTTCTCGCGCTCGGCCGCGTTGAAACCGAAGGTTGAATTGAATCGGCTATCGGTGTTCTTGAGATGCACTTCGTACAAGTAGGGCAGCGTGGCTTCGAACAATTCGATGTGGTTGAAGCGCGTTTGACCTTGCTGGTCGATGTAGCCGTGAGCAATATCGGTGCAGTAGCCAACTTGCGCGGTCGAGGTCGGATTCTGGCCGTGATACGCAGTTAGCTCATCGCCCATGGCGCGGCATTCGTCGGGCAGCGTGGGCGGTTCGGCCAGGCACGACATTGGTTCGATGGTCAGCCACTGCAGGCCAAGTTGTTTTGCGTAGTGCATCAATTCTTTCATGTGCTGCACGTAACAGGCAACGCCCTGCGGCTTGCTGCCCATCTGATCGCGCATGACGGCGCCGGGATTCGAGCCCACCGAGCGCGCGCCCAGCAGCGCCCCGACTTCGATCAAGCGCTCGAAGTTGCGCCTGGCCAGCGCGACGAAGCCGGGCTCGTCGCGGAAAAAGCCGCCCAACTCGCGATGTGCGGTGAACATGCTGTCGATGCGGATGCCACGATCTTCTGCCTGGCGACGCAACTGCAAAAAAAATGCGTCGGGCAGTTGGTACATTTCGAAGAACGTACCGAGCTGCACCAGCCGCACGTCCTCTTCCGCCAAAAGTCGGAACAACCAGGGATAGCTGTAGCGATATTCGATTGGGTCGGATTTGACACCCAGTTGCAACTGCAAACTCATTCGACTGCGCTCAAAATAGATTGACGAAAATACCAGGCCCCGTCTAGGCAAATAGCCGCCGCTGCCTCGGATTACGATAATCGATTAGCCCGGCGAATTCTAGGCAATCGCCTTGCAGACGCGGGGCAGCAAGTTCTATAACTCAGGCAATCAATTGCAGCTCCGCCATTCATCGCAACCCAAGGCTCATCGTTTGCTCACCTCGCCCGGCAAGATTTTGCGTGACAAAGTTGAAGACAGCACCATCCAAGTGCCCGGCGCGTTCAATGCGCTGGTGGGCCGGATGATCATGGATGCTGGTTACGAGGCCATGTACCTGTCTGGCGCGGCATTTTCCGCTGGAGTGCTGGGCATGCCCGACATCGGCCTGTTTACGCTCACCGAGTTGGTGCAGCAAGTTCGCTTGCTCACCACGCGGGTGGACTTGCCGCTGATCGTTGACGCCGACACCGGTTTTGGCGAGGCGGTCAACGTCGAACGCACGGTACAGGAGTTGGAAGCAGCCGGTGCCGCGGCCATTCAACTGGAAGATCAGCGATTGCCCAAACGCTGCGGACATCTATCCGGCAAGAGCTTGGTCAGCGTCGAAGAAATGTGCGTCAAGATTCGCGCTGCGGTGGCCGCGCGTCGCGATCCGAGCCTGGTGATCATCGCCCGCACGGATGCCCGTGGCGTGACGAGCTTCGACGACGCGGTGGAGCGCGCCAAAGCGTATTGCGCTGCCGGCGCGGATTGGATTTTTCCGGAAGCACTGGCCGACAAGCAAGAGTTCGAACGTTTTGCTAGCCTGGTGGATGTTCCGCTGTTGGCCAACATGACCGAGTTCGGCCAGAGCCCGCTGCTCACGCTCGACGAACTGGCCGACTTGGGCTACGTGGCCGTGCTGTATCCGGTGACGCTGATGCGCGTGGCCATGAAAGCCGTCGAAGCGGCGCTGGCCGTGCTGGCCGACGAAGGCACGCAGCGCGAGCTCCTGGATCTGATGCAATCTCGCGACGAACTTTACGAACTGCTCGACTACCACGACTACGAAAGTCGCGATCGCAAATACTTTCGGCCTCGCGACGAATGAAGTCATCGCGGCGGCATCGCAAATGCACCCGCTTGACTCGTGTTTTTCAGTTGGCACCGGTTACTCAGTTCTCTCCTGCCCATCAACATTGCGCCCATCATGTCCGAACCGATTTATAGTCCTGGTCTGGAAGGTATTCTGGCCGGCGAAACGGCCGTCAGCACGATCGCCGGCGGCCTGCAATATCGCGGCTATTCGATTGACGATTTGTCCGCGCAGGGCACGTTCGAAGAAACTGCCTATCTACTGCTGCATGGTCAACTGCCCAACGCAGAACAACTCGCGGCGTTCAAGCAGCGTCTCGCGCATGAGACGGCCCTGCCGCAACCCGTGATGGATATGTTGCGCGGAATTCCGCTGAACGCGCCGCTGATGGACGTGATGCGTTCCGCCGCCAGCTTGCTGGCGCACTGGGATCCGGACACGGCAGATAACAGCCACGATGCCAACATCCGCAAAGCCGAGCGTTTGCTGGCGCAACTGCCGACCGTGCTGGCCGCCCGGCACCGCCTGCGGCAACAAAAAGAACCGGTTGCGCCGGACAAACATCGTGATCTATCGAGCAATTTATTGTGGATGTTGACGCGTCGTGAACCCACTGAGCGGCTCGTGCGGGCAATGGATGTTTCGCTCGTGCTCTACGCGGAACACGAATTCAATGCGTCGACCTTTGCGGCGCGGGTGGTGTCATCGACGCTTTCGGATTTGCATTCGGCCATCACCGCCGCGATTGGCGCGCTCAAGGGTCCGCTGCATGGCGGAGCGAACGAGAAAGTGATGGAAGTGCTGGCCGAAGTTGGCACTGCCGATAAAGCCGAAGCGTGGATTCGCGACGCCCTGTCCAACAAGAGACGAATCATGGGCTTTGGACACCGCGTTTACAAAACGGGCGATCCGCGGGCCGTGCTGCTCAAAACCCTATGCGGCGAACTGGCGGCCGAAACCGGCCATCAAGACATGGAAGCGATGGCTGAGGTCATCGAGCGAATCGTGGTGGCCGAAAAGAAGTTGCCGCCCAATCTCGATTGGCCCAGCGCTCGATTGTATCACTACATGGACTTGCCGGCCGATCTCTACACACCACTGTTCGTGGTGAGCCGCGTGACCGGCTGGAGCGCGCATGTGATCGAGCAGCTCGACAACAATCGGTTGATTCGCCCCCTGGCGCGCTACACCGGCGCCAAGCATCTGCCGTGGAAGCCGTTGGCGGAGCGCGGATAGCTGCTGACGAACGGCCCTGCCGTTGACGTGCGTGTCATTGCAACTTACTCCGGCGGCAGCAATTGGATTTTTAATTGCCCTGCTGCCTGCGCCACGGGCAAGAAGGCCGTAATCGGTGCGATGCCGGAGAGATTGGTGACTTTGAGCTTGATGTGGCCAGCGCCGATGCCGCCGCGACCGAGCGTGGCGTCCATGGGCACCCAGCGATCGCCCGACCACATTTCCGTCCACATGTGGAATCCAAACGCTTGCTGTTGCGGCACGTAAACCAATCCCAAGGCCGCGCGGGCCGGAATTTTGTTCGCCCTGGCTAGCGCTGTTAGTAGTACGGCATGCGCGCGGCAATCGCCATGCGGACGCTCGGCCACTTCGGCCGCTGAAACCAAATCGCCGCTGCCAAAGTCTTTTTCGCGGATGACGTCGTGTACGTATTTTTCCAGATTGCAGGCCAGCTTCCAAAAGTCGGTTTCGCCGGCGGCCGCTGTTTCGGCCATCTGCTTGACGCGCGGATCGTCACTTTGCACCAGGCTGTTGGGCTCGCGGTCGGCTGCCACCGGTGCGCGCGGGGCAACGTCGAGCTTGCCGGGCTGTTCGGGCCGAATGGCGCGTACCACAAGCTGGGCAACATGCTTGTCGACGATCGTAACGTGCTGTGAGAGGTCGTCGACAAAAACTTGCTTCGGGTCGGACGTTTTCAGTTCGACTCGATACGCCATTTGCTTGGCCGAGTGCGGATCGTGCAGCGGTCGGTCGATCTTGACGCTCAAATCCCGCACGATGTCGAACGCTGCGGCGCCGCTGTCGGTGAGCGCTTCGCGCTTGGTCACGCGGTAGATGTCTTGCTCCACGAGCGGGTTATGCGATTTAAGAATTTCGCCGGCATGGTTGGTCCATAGTGTCGATTGCAGATCGGGCTGATCGGCAATTTTTTCGACGCAGTCGATTTGCAGTAAATCCTCGGTTCGATCGCGCAGCGTGGTCGGTTGGAATTCCAGGGCGCTCAATTCGGTGGCTGTGATCTGCTTGTAAATCACGTTGAACGCTTTGATTTGTCGCTTTTCGCCAGGCTGCAGCGGATTGGTGGTCAACGATTGCTGCAAGGCGTTCAGTCCGCCCGTGCCATCGGGCCAAGCGATCGCGGTTCGCAGCGGCGAATTTTGCCCCGGCTTTTTCCCTTCGCGACCGATCGTGAACAACTGCAACGTCCCGTTTTTTAACTCGCCGGTCGTGGTCGATTGTCCATGTCCGTCGCCGACCTCCATCGTGAAGCGGACCAGCTTGCCAATGGGCGCTTCGAAGCTGGTGAGTTGGATCGACTGTGTGGCCGCCACGCCACCGCGGAGTAGCTTGGCTCGAAAGTTGAATTCGATGTTTTGGCCGAGAGCTTCGTTGGCCGGATTCACCCAACTGCTGTTCGCAGTGCTGATCTGCCCGACTTTGCTGCCTTGGATATAAACGGCGTCCCAATCGATCCGCGTATCGGACTTCCGGTCATGGGCGGGCGTGTTGCCGTTGAAATCAGCGCCCTCTTCTCGGTCGGCCGGATGGGTCGCCTGGTGGAGCGCCTGCTGTACGTCTGCCGGCGTATCGACATTGCAGCCGGCAATGACCACGCTCGCCAAGCCGATGGTTGCCAGCAGGCAGCGTGCTGACGACTGCCAGCACTGGCGGGTGAGCAGCACCGATTTCCACTGAAAAACTGCCATGGAATCAACTCGTTTGGTTGAAATGAAACACGGTTTTCCGCGACGGCCCCTACAATCGCTGCATGTGGAGTTTTCTGATCTTTGGCGGCCGTCAACTCCTACAATTCACACGCTCGGCGCGCCCTGGGCGTGCGATGTTGCGAACCGTCAACACGATGTTGCTGTCAGGCTGCGCGAGCAAAAAAAGCCACGCGCCGAGTTTGACGAAAAGTCCGCAAACGCCAGCTTGGCAAGCCGTGTCGCAGGCACAAATTGCCTGCTTGCCAGAGGTTGACGTGGGCAGACGAGATTTCAGCAAATCGATGCGAATGCCACCACACTTGCGCGCCAAGTCCGATGCTAGACTTCAGTTATAACCGGCAGGCAGCCGTCCGCAAATGGATCTGCGTGCTGGCAACAGGCGGGGCGAATCGATCTGAACGAAGTTCGCGACGTTGCGTATTGAACAGTACCCCCCGCTTCGAAACCGCCAAAAAACGTAACCTAAGTTTGCCTATCCAGTGTGCCTTGTGACCCTTGGCGGCTTGGATCGACATTATCAACTCGAGCAGAATGAACTGAGGTCGCCGATGGGTTTTCTGAAACGGTTCATCCGTAACGTGTTTCGCGACGGAACGCAAACTGCCACCACCAGCAGCTTTGCCCGGCTCTCGGAGGAAGAGTTGGAAGCTCACTTGGGAGTTTCTCGCTACGGCGAATTCATCCTCACCGACGCGATTCGTCCTTCGTACGATCTGCAAGTCGTGCCGCGCCAAGGCTACCGACACGACTGCTATCAAGACGACCAATCGAAAACAAAAGTGCCGGTCCTGATGGCCGCTGCTAGCAAAGACGAGCTGTTCGAAACCTTTATGGACATGCTCGACCCGCTCGGCACGGAAGTGGATGTGGTGCTCGAAACCAGCCACAGTCAAGACGGACGGGGTCACACCGATCTGTATCGCGAACACATTGACATGCCAGTGCTGAAAAGCATCCTTTACGATTTCGAAGATCTGCTGTTGAACGACGGCTGCACGGGCATTGCCATTCTCAACCCGCACGCTCCGCTGGAAGTTCAATTCGACGAACACAAGCTGCTGATTGCCTACGGCGCGAATCTCACCGAGTTCGAAAACGCACTGCGCTGCCGGCGGATGAAGTGCGACGATTCGATGAAATTCATCACCGAAGCCGAGCATGTCCATTCGTCGAGCGATATCTACTGCCAGCAGTTCGAAGAACTCAAATACCGCTTGGGCATGGACAGCAACTACGAATAATCCCTAGCAGACGTACCGAATCAAAAAACGGGGGGCCGGGTCGAAACAGTTTCGACCCGGCCTTTTTGTTTGCATACATTCCGTTTTTGAATTTGCCGCAACAACAGCATCTAGCCCTTAAATAAGCGTACCCCGCTTGCTTTTGCGACGCGACGCGCGCGGCGCATGGCGAACGGACCGCGCGATCCGGCGGTGAGGAGGGTGCGAGTTGTGTGTTGGGCATACGGCGAGGTTCCTTTCTGTGTGAGATGTGGCGGCGGAACAAAGCCTACGTACTTTGTCTCTTGAGTGGCGCGCCGGAGACCGGCCGCACGAGGCCGGCGCGCCACTGGCTCAGCAACGGCGCGGACCAGTGAACTGTGCCGCCAAGCGAAAGAAGATTGGCTGCCAACGGTTCCAGGCCAACAGCCGCACGATCACGCGTCGGCCGCTGCTCACAACTTGCGCCGGAATCCGCAAGAAGTTGTTCG
>JBBRCE010000065.1:0-26949 GCA_038205115.1 Pirellulales bacterium | reverse complement strand
GTCGGGCCTGGAAATCGCTGTGCCGGCGGAAGAGTGGAACTCTCGTTTCGGCGCGCTGCCGCCGACCCGCTTAGCGACCAGCCTGTTGAACATGGCGCAACACACAGACTTGCGGCGTTATCGCAAACACGTTCGCGGCGTAAAACGCAAACCGCCACCGCGCAGCGGCAGTTCACCGCACGTCAGCACCGCCCGCCTGCTGGCCCGCCCCGACAAATGACAGCTTGAAAGGGATGGATTGAGAGCCGTCAATATTATCTTGTCTCTCAAAAGTCTTACAAAATTCCTGAGGGATTTTCAACTGACGACGTAAAGGCATTGACTAATCGACAGAGATCAAACAAAATCTCCATTGACCTCGTCGTCGAAGCATATCAAGGCCAGCAAGAACTTGCTCAGATCAAGCCAGTGGAGGCTAGCCTGACTTTCATTATGCATGCGATCCCCTTTGGTAAAGTTGACGATGACGTTATGAGTCATGATGTCACAGGCGAAACTGCATGGTCACTCGCTGGCGACGTTGCCTTCCTTTTGACAGGACCACTTGCCGCGGTGGCTAAGGGCGCCGGCTCGGTGACTCTAGCGCGGGCAGCTTACGCTGCCGGAGGCGCGTTTGAGCTTTCTCTCGCAGTGTATGACGGCGTCAAAGCTAGTCAGGCAATTCGAGCCGGAGAAAATGGGCAGGCCGCCGGGTATATTGGATAAGCATTCCTGCGATTAATCGGAGCGTACGTCGGATTACGAGGAGCGGTGAATGCATCCAGTCAAGCGTCAAGTGCCGCCGGTGCGGCTTCAACGGCTGCCGGCAACGCTTCTAGTATATTGACTACACCTGAACGTACTCTTGGGGAAATCGCTTCGCATATCGCGGACGACACTCTGGTTCATTTTTCCCCAAATGCAATTGCTGACGGCACTTTAAAATCTGGGACTAGCTTAGGAACGACCGAAAAATAACTTCCGTTTTTCGTTCGGGTCGACGCGCGCTATCACGAGCAGCGGGCGTCTCACTCAGAGGAAGTTATTTTTCGGTCGTTCCTTAGTTAGATTCGGCGACATTAAAAAACTGACACCTACGAAAGTTGAAATGCTAATTGGTGGTCTTGCGGAAGGTGGTCAACAAGGCGGAGCAAACTTTTTGCATGCGGTTTCTGGGGACGCTGGCGAAATTGCGTCGCACGCCCTTCCAGGCGGCTTTCCAGGGCGTGAGTATCGGCCCACTAACGCATTACCAATCGAAGCGCCTGTGAATGTGAGGCCAAAATGAGCGAACTAATCGATAAAATTAAGGACGTGCTAGGAACCGGAAATTTTATGGGGAGGATTGGCGGTGGTTTCGTACCGCTGCCCGAAGGGAAGTTTGCCAGAGGGACGTCCCAAGGATCTAATATTTTAATTATTAATTGTGAATATCATCGCCTTCTCGAACAAGAGTCGGCAGAGTTCGTGATTAATTTTTCGCGAAGTAACACAGAATTCATCCTTCGTCAACTCCCTTTCGATGACCTGAGTGACACAGCGACGATAACGGTTCGATTTGGTTACTATGATGGCGTCAGACTTACAGAAACCGTATATTTAACTACTTTGATAACTTCGGACTTGAAAAAGCTGCAGTCGTCAGTAGTATTCAAATATTGGGAGAACAATGACCATCCGCTTTATCCGCTGGAAGATTCAACTATCAAAGCTATTCAGGCCGTTTTGAAAACAGGCCGTAGAACGTAACCGTTCACGGGGTGGGATGGGATTTTTGCAAAAACTAATCTGGACTTGAGCGGCATTTTTGGCGACGACAGGAGTTATGTCGTCCGCACAACACATTCCGATTGTGATTCCGCCGGAACTCGAAGCGCAAATGACGCCGGCCGTCCGCGCGTTTGTCATGACACTGCTGGCGCGAATCGCCACGCCCAAGCTCCTGCCAGCGTGACGCGGTAAACAATTACCCGAAAAGTTTACTTGGCATTGGGCTTGGACTTAGCGCCGCTCGCCACCTCATCGGGCCAAAGTGGGTTGGGAGTATGTTCGCGCTTCATGATGGCCGCGATCTGCTGCACGACGTCTGGATGGGCTTTGGCCAAATCATTCGATTCGGCGGCGTCTTTCGCCAGATCGTATAGTTCGATCGGCTTGGCAGGACCGCCGCGCACGCCTTTCCAATTGCCCATGCGGACAGCCTGAATGAACGGCCCCTCGTGCAATTCCCAGTACAGGAAATCGCGCTTCATGGATTCGCCACGCAGCATCGCCGGCAAGAACGAGACGCCGTCGGTTTTGACAGCGGCTGGCAGCGGCTTTCCGATGAGCTCCGCAATCGTGGGCAAAAAGTCGTAGAACGCCAACTGCGTGTCGTTCACGGTACCGGCCTTGATCTTGCCTGGCCACCGCGCGACCATCGGCACCCGCAAACCGCCTTCGTACATCGAACGCTTAATGCCTCGGAAGTTTCCGTTGCTGTGAAACGTCTCCAAGGCTCCTTTATTATCCGCGCCTTGATCGCTGCTGAAAATCACCAAGGTGTTGTCATCAATTTTTAATTCCTTGAGCAGCGACAGCACTTCGCCGATGCTGGAATCCATGCGGGTCATCATTGCGGCATATTTTTTGAGTTGCTCCGGCCAGGGCTGATCGGCATATGGTCCCAGGTCGGGCACCTGATAATTCGGATGCGGAATGGTATACGGCACATACAGAAAGAATCGCTCTTTCGCATGCTCGCGCAGCCAGGCGAGTGACTCTTTGGCAATCAGATCGTGCGAGTAGGTTTTGCCATCGAGTTCCACTCGCTCGTGATTGCGGTACAGATGATCCGGATAGTAGTTATGCGCCATTCGCTGGCAGTTGTAGCCAAAAAAATGATCGATGCCCATTTTGTCGGGCGCGCCGGTCGATTCAACAAATCCGAGTCCCCATTTGCCAAAGGTAGCGGTCGTGTAGCCGGCCTGCTTAAACAGGTGGCCAACCGTGAACGTGCCGGCCGGCAGCGGTTCTTGGCCTTCTGGCTTGATCTCTCGATTGGCGCGAATGGCGGCGTGCCCAATGTGTTTGCCGGTCAGCAGCGCGCAGCGTGTTGGCGAGCAAACGGATGTGCCCGCATACGCCTGCGTAAAGCGAACGCCCTCGGCGGCAATGCGATCGATGTTAGGAGTTTTGATGAGCTTTTGCCCATAGCAGCCCGCATCTCCATAGCCCATGTCGTCCGCCAAAATAAAGATGACGTTGGGCGCGTCTTTGATCTCGATGGACGTGTGCTTTTCGGCTGCGTCAACCGAAGCGCGGCAGGCCATGGTCGCCAGCGCGAACCCAGCGATGGCATACATCAACGGGCGGGCGCTTTTGCGGCCAGCGACGCAGAAGCGCAGCAAGGCATGGTTTATCATGGGGAACTCGTTGGGGCAAAGGAGCGAATGAAATCGACGTGTGCGGCAGATTGAATCGAGGTTTTCAAGGCGGGTGGAGCGCTTTGAATATCGCCTCCGCCTCGGCTGGCGTCAATCATCTTGGCGACAAAACCTTGCTAGCCGGCGGATATGCTAAGAAACGGAAAACGCGGAACCAGTTCCACCGCTCAATATGGCATGGCTGAAAACCGACGACCTTTAGCGAAAGTCCGCCGGGCGCGAAAATGTTTGTCGCCTGCTCGAAATCTTGGACCAGCGCAGCTCGATTCTTTCAGCAGTACTTCACTCAGGCAAATTGGCGATCAGCGGACTCGTGCGCCAAGCTCGACATTTATAAATAGATTAGGCATAATTTTTGACGGATGTCGCACAAGCAATCTCGTCTGACCGCTTTTCGCGCAACTTTATGCACTTCGCAACCGAGATTGCTTCGCGACGCCAGCGAATCCACCTGTTGATGGCGGCGGCAGGATTTACGACGCTTGCCGCGGTGCTGGAAATCTCATGCCTCGACGGTTCGAATGTGGGCGATCAACTCACGCGCAACACCGTGCGACTTTCGCTCAGTTGGTATGCTGCGGCGCTACTCGGCATGCTGTGGTTGCGGCCGGACGATTGGCAGGCCGCGACGCTGGCGGGCGCCACGGTCCGCTGGTGCTGGACGTCGGCGGCAATCGTGATTTTTGGTACACGTGGCGATGGCGATGCACTTTTTCGACCACTGGTCGCATGCCGCGTCGCTGGAACGCACCCGCGCGGCCAGCGGCGTCGCCGCCGGCGTTTACGTCTCGTACATGTTCGTTTTGCTGTGGGCCGCGGATGTTACTTACTGGTGGTGCGCGCCCCAGAGATACGCAGCGCGCGGGGTAACGTTTGACCGACTGCTGCACGGTTTCATGCTGCTGATGGTCTTCAACGGCATGATCGTGTTTGAGTCTGGCCCGATCCGCTACGCCGGCGTCGCCCTGTTCACGGTGCTAGCGGTGGCCGCAACCGTGAGGCTGCGAAATGACGTACGGCGCAGCGTCGAATGATGTTTTTGCGAGCGGCAAAAAAACGCCGCTTGAGTGAGATCGCGGCTACAGTTGCGGTTCCACACAACGGCAAACACAATGCCGACGAAGCCATTGAGAATTAGTAAATGGCAAATGGCAAATGAAAATTGAAAAATCACAGAAAAGTCGACCAGCCAACCGCTCGAAATATGCAGTTTTCAATGCCCAATTACTAATTCGCAACTGCTTCTTACTAATTCGCAACTGTTTCCGCGCAGCCAGCCGAATAGCTTCTCACCCCAAACAGCAAGCGAATCGCAATCTGCAGCGGCAATCAAGCTTCGATCTCCGATTGATCAACAAGACGCTACGCCTTGGCAGCGTCAATCGCTTGTTGCAGTTGATTCTTGGGTCGCACGCCCACAAAACGGTCGACTTCCGTACCGCCCTTGAACACGATCAGGGTCGGAATGCTGTTGACGCCATAATTTTGTGCGGCACCGGGATGCTCGTCGATGTTGATTTTTCCGACTTTGAACGAACCTTTGTTCTCGTTGGCCAATTCTTCGACCATCGGCGCAATCATGCGGCAAGGTCCGCACCAAGGGGCCCAAAAGTCGACCAAAACCGGGTGATCGGACTTCAAAACTTCGGCTTCGAAATTGGCATCCGTAAATTCCGTGACTTGTCCGGCCATGATCGATCTCCCCTCGAAAATACTGGAAAACGTGTCTTTTCTTGCTCTGTGCGAAATTATAGGGTCGCCTGCGGGGGTGTCAACGCTGACGTGCTGACTCGCATGGCTGCCGCCGCCGACAATTACAAAAATTGGACGCCCGCCGGAAATTTGCGGGCATTCGGTGCGCAAGTGCAGCGTTTTGCGGCATTGACGTTCGCTTGATGACGATTGTGCCGCTGCAATTGCACTGGGCGGGCCGTCGCGAATCCGCGAGCATCATGCGCGACAGTTCTTCGCGAAGAGATTCGAAGTACAAAAACCGTTGTTGCGGCGGCGAGCGTGCGCGAAAACGCACGGCCTGGCAAAAAACAGTTCGCAATTTGCCCCGACTCCCCTTTGACAGGCGCGGACTTGGATTTAGAATACTCTACTCGTCAGGCGACCCTTCCAGGGTCGTCGCCGTCGGCAAGCGTTGCGAGCGTCGCAAAATTGCCTGCGGCACACGCCTGCATTGCATCGCAGGCGCGCATAGCTCAGTTGGTTAGAGCGCGTCCCTGATAAGGACGAGGTCCTAAGTTCGAATCTTAGTGCGCGCATTCGAGCCGTTGGAGGGTTTGCCTTCGAACGAGCTTCGGTTAGTGAATTTGGGGACGTAGCTCAATTGGGAGAGCACCGCGTTTGCAACGCGGGGGTTGAGGGTTCGATCCCCTTCGTCTCCACTGAAACATTTGTACCGTATCGCACCGAGCCGTATTCAGGCATTTTTTGCCCGGGATGCGGCTCGCTTCGTTTCGTGTCCGGCACTGACTGCGTCGTTTTTCGAAGGTCGGTTTCACGGACCAGCAGATCGTGCTTGGCCGCAACCGCTGGTGAGTTGCCCAGCCACGCGGCGGCCACGTTTACCGGATACTCCGCCGCCGGTTCCGCTTGACGACTCGAGCGCAATGCGTGGAGCAACTTCGGCCAGTGGGCCACGCCAATCCGGTCGAGAATCCGCTGGAATTGCGTCCGCATGCTAACGCACTTCCAGCCGTCTTTTGTTGGCCGCATTCCGGTACGCTGCGTCATGATGGCGGTCGACGAAGAATGGGGACCGCCTCATCGATCATTTGCGGACACAAGTTGGATCGTCCGATTTTGATCCGCTTGGGTGTAGTTTCGTCGTTCTTTCGGGACGCATCGCAATCGCGCCAAATGAGCCGCGCGCAGAAAACCCCTCCATTTCGTGCATGTGCTGCGGAGCATAGGCGGACTTGCGACAATTTTGACTCGTGCAGGAAAACTGACTATCATCTACCTGGACATTCCCGGGATAGTCCCGACACGATTTCAGCCCTGTTCTGACCAACGGGTCGAATGAGTGGGATCACTCGAATATGAATTGCATTCGCCGGTGATTCGTAATTCGACTGCCTTCCGATCCTAACATTCGTGTTTCGCTGGCGCCCCGCTAGTCAATCTGGATAACTCCTTTCGTATTGTCTATGAATTTGACCTTTCTCGCACTGCGCAGACCTTGGACCGTGATGGTCGTGATTGCGGCAATTGCGCTGGGTGGTTGGCTGGCAGTGCGGCGGATGGAAGTCGATGTCTTTCCGACTTTGAACCTGCCGGTGATTTACGTCTGTCAGCCATATGGCGGGATGGACCCTGCGCAGATGGAAGGGCTGCTGACCAATTACTACGAGTATCACTTCCTTTACATCAGCGGAATCCATCACGTCGAAAGCCAGAGCGTGCAATCGCTGGGTTTGATGAAGTTATACTTTCATCCGGGCACGAACATGGCCCAAGCGATGGCCGAGACGATCAGCTACGTGAATCGTGCGCGGGCCTTCATGCCGCCGGGAACCGTCTCGCCGTTTGTGACCCGCTTCGATACCGGCAGTGTTCCGGTCGGCTACCTGGTGCTTTCGAGCGAAACGCGAAGCCTAGGCGAGATTCAGGATCTGGCGTTGTTTCGCGTACGGCCGAAATTCGCCAGCCTGCCCGGCGTATCAGCTCCGCCACCATTCGGAGGCAGCGCCCGCACGATCGTAATCAATGTCGATCCCGACAAACTGCAATCCTATTCGCTTTCGCCGGACGATGTGATTAGCGCGTTGACCGCAGGTAATTCCATCAGTCCTTCAGGCAATGTCCACTTTGGCGACAAATACCCGGTCGTCCGCATGAATTCGCTTGCGCCCACGCTCGACGATTTTGGCGATATCCCACTGAAGCCGGGCGTCAATCTTTCGCTCCGAGACATTGCCAACATTCAAGACGGATTCGATTTGACCACTGGCTATGCGCTGATGAATGGCCGGCGAGCGATCTACATTCTGGTGACCAAAAGGGCGGAGGCATCGACGCTCAGTGTGGTCGAGAGCGTCAAGCAAGCGATTCCGTCAATGCAGGCGCTTCTGCCTGCGGATATCCACGTCAGTTTCGAATTCGATCAATCGCCATTCGTTACGCGGGCGATCCGCAACTTGATGACGGAAGGCGTGCTGGGGGCCGCCCTGACCGGATTGATGGTGCTGTTATTTCTCCGCGACTGGCGCAGCGCGTTAGTGGTTGTCCTCAACATACCGATCGCTCTGACGAGCGCATTGGTCGCGCTGTGGATCACGGGCAATACGATTAACTTGATGACTTTGAGCGGTCTGGCGTTGGCGATCGGCATCTTGGTTGACGAGGCGACCGTCGAAGTCGAGAATATTCACTCGCAGCGACTCAAGCATGCTTCGGCGGCGTTGGCCGTACGTGCTGGCGCGATGGTTACCGCAGGACCGCGGTTTTTGGCAATGCTCTGCATTCTGGCCGTGTTTATTCCATCATTGTTCATGGAAGGTGCCGCGCGATCGATGTTTGTGCCGTTGTCGTTGGCGGTCGGCTTTTCGATGCTGTCGTCATACTTTCTTTCCAGCACGTTCGTGCCGGTGTTGTCGCTGTGGATCATGGGCAAACAGGCACCGCATGAGGCCTCATCGGGGCAACGCTCGTTGTTTAGTCGACTTCAGGATCGATACGATCGATTATTAGGCAGGCTGATCCGTTTTCGCTGGATCACGGTCGCCGCGTATCTTACCGTGTGCTTTGGCGTAGCTTGGTTTATATACGGCCGTTTAGGGCAGGAGATATTCCCTGTCGTCGATACCGGAGATTTTCGCGTGCGTTTGCGAGCGCCGGACGGAACGCATATCGACCGAACGGAGCAGGTCGCGTTGGATGTCTTGCATTTGATCGAACAGAAGGTCGGTCAAAAGAATATCGAGGTGACTTTAGGCTATGTTGGTACCGTGCCGACCAGTTACCCGATCAATGCCGTATATCAATGGTCGCGGGGCCCGGAAGAAGCGATCTTGCGTGTGGCGCTAAAGCCGAAGAGTGGATTACGCGTCGAGGATATCAAACGCGAACTTCGTGCGGAATTACGGACCACGCATCCGGATTTGCGTGTTTCGTTCGAGCCATCGGACATTGTCAACGAAGTGATGAGCTTTGGATCGCCAACTCCGATCGAAATTGCGGTGAACGGACCGAAGATGGCGGACAATCGGAGTTTCGCCAGTAAGGTTTTCGAACAACTGTCGACGTTGCCAACGCTGGCCGATTTGCAAATCTCGCAGCCTCTAGATTATCCGACCATTGATGTAAAGGTTGATCGCTCGAAGGCGGGATTAAGTCAAGTCTCCGCGTCCGACGTGGCACGTTCGACTCTGGCGGCCACTTCCTCGTCACGTTTTGTCATTCCAAGCTATTGGCCCGATCCCGCGACCGGCATCGGGTACCAAGTGCAGATTCAAATCCCGCAATTGAAAATGCAATCGACGGCCGATTTGGAATCGTTGGTCGTCAAGGGCCATAAGGACAAGCAATTGCTGCTCCGCGACGTGGCCGACGTCCGACCTGGCACCATGCCCGGTGAATACGATCGCTATAATATGCGACGGCAAGTCAGTATGACTGCAAATATTCGCGATGCGGATTTGGGCTCCGTGTCGCGGCAGATCACCGCGGCATTAAAGAAGGTTGGCGATCCGCCGCCAGGAGTTACGGTTGAGGTACGCGGCCAGATTCCGCCACTGCAACAAATGTTCTCTGGACTCACAACGGGTTTGGCCTTGTCAGTGGTGGTGATCTTTCTGCTGCTGACAGCTAACTACCAATCGCTGAAGCTGTCGTTGGTGACGGTCTCCACCGCTCCGGCGGTTATTGCCGGCGTTCTGCTGGCGTTGTGGATTACCGGTACCACACTTAACATCCAGTCATTCATTGGGGCGATCATGGCCATGGGAGTGGCGATGGCGAATGGAATCTTGTTGGTCACGTTCGCCGAGCACAATCGCATGAAAGGCGATTCCGCCAGCGAGGCGGCGATGAACGGCGCGGCGGGGCGACTACGTCCCATCCTGATGACGAGCCTGGCCATGCTGGCCGGTATGATTCCACTGGCAATTGGTCATGGCGAAGGCAGCGAGCAAATCGCTCCGTTGGGGCGTGCAGTCATCGGCGGCTTAGTTGCCGCCACATTCGCCACGCTGCTGTTTCTGCCATCAATTTTCGCACTCGTGCAAGGCGACGCCAGCCGCAACACGGTGTCGCTCGATCCGGATGACCCAGCGAGCCGTTTTTTCGTGGGTCCGAATTCATCGGGTTCAATCGGCGCAGCGGAGGGCAATTCATAATGCCAAATATGACGCTACGATTCGCGGCTTGGCTGATAATCGTGCTTCCGCTTTCATTGAGCGGATGCAACGCCAAGAGCAGCGAATCGGAAACCCTGTTCGCTAACAACAAAGCCGCCACGAATGCTAATGTCACGCGTGTGACGGTTGTGCAACCACAACGTAAAACACTGAATCGTAAAACGGAACAGCCAGGCCGAGTCGAGGCGTTCGAAGAAACCGAAGTCGTTTCGAAGATTTCCGGTTTCATCGAACGCATCTACGTGGAGATGGGCGACCTGGTAAAGGGCCCCGTCTATGATTCCGACGGCAAAATGACTGAGCCGGGGCAACTCCTTGCAGAACTCACCGTTCCTGAGATGGTCGAAGAGCGCCTTCAGAAAGAGTCGCTGGTTCTGCAAGCGAAGGCAGAGGTCGAACAAGCTCGAGCCGCGGTGACGGTAGCAGAGGCTCTGGTCGAATCGGCCAAATCGCTTGAGCCGGAGGCGCAGGCCGCCATCAAGCGTACCGACGCACTTTACGAACGATGGCAATCGGAGTTGACTCGACTCACGGGACTGGCTGCGCAGGCGGCAGTGACTTCGAAGGTGGTGGACGAAACCCGCAGTCAAGCCACGGCAGCCAACGCTGCCCGCGATGAAGCGCAGGCCAAATTCACGTCGGCGAAGGCCGGCGTCAAAGAAAGCGACGCCAAGCGAGAAAAAGCGAAAGCCGACCAGGCGACGGCCGAAGCGAAGGTCGAGGTCGCCAAAGCGGAACTACAACGTGTTGAAGCCATGCTTGAATACCGGAAAATCCGTGCGCCGTTTGACGGTGTGGTGAGCGGACGGCACGTACACACGGGGCACCTCGTGCAATCGGCCATCGGCAGTCAAGGCAAGTCACTGTTCACCGTGACCCGAATCGACAAGGTGCGCATATTTATCGACGTGCCTGAGAAGGAAGCCCGCTTCGCCGACCCAAAAAATGGCGTAGAGATCAACATTCCTGCACTCGGCAACAAGACGTTGTCGAACGACAAAATTGCGCATTCAGCTTGGGCGCTCGATGCCGCGAACCGCACGCTAAAAGTCGAGATCGATGTTGCGAATGACTCCGGCGAGTTGCGTCCCGGAATGTATGTCACGTCGACGCTGACTTTGGAATCCAAAAAGCAAGTTCTGGTGATCCCGGTTGCTGCCGTGATGACTGACATTGGCAAGACGAGTTGCTATTGCATCGAGTCCGGAAAAGTCGTTCGCAAAGAGCTGGTGCTCGGGCTTCGCGTCGGTACCGAGGCGGAGGTGGCGTCTGGGCTGTCCGGTGACGAAAACCTCGTAGCGGCTAACCCTGGCACGCTGACGGTTGGGCAAACCGTAGAAGTTGCTCCATCGGTCGCCGCTAATAAGTGATCGGCGGACTGCAACCCTAACAATTTCTTCAGTTGTTAAAAGATGCAGGCTGTATCGACTGCAACGGGAAATTGGCGAAATAGCGACTGAGGTATTCCGCACAATTTACGTAGGTCGCATGAGCCGTCGTTCACGAACTTTCGTAACGAGCGTCCCAATCGTTGTCCGATGATTTTTCGAGAACGAATTGCTCGTATCGAGCAAGGCTTTCGAAAAGTTTCGTCGAAATGGGACGTTCGATGCTGTCACTGTGGCGAATAACCTGGATTTGCGGAATTGGCGTCGCGATGATCGGCGGCTGCGCGTCTCAGCGTACGCAGGTGGCTCCGAAGCCGTCTAACTCAAACAGAGCGGCGCAAGAATTGGCAGTTCCGAGTGTTTCGGCGACACGACCTGCTTCGACGATAGTCCCCGTTCACTACGTCGAGTCGCAAAACGGCGATCCGTCAACCCTACCAACACCGCGTAATGCACCCGCCGATTCAGGCGCTGTGATCGCCGAAAACATTGCCACACCGCTACCGCCGGCCAATGCGCTCCGCGATTCTGATCAGTATCCACTCGATCTTTCGACGGCCATTAAACTTGCCGGCGACCAGAATCCCATGATTGCGTTGGCTCAGGAACAAATACGTCAGGCGATGGCAATTCAAGAAGCGGCAGAAACACTTTGGCTGCCGTCGATCCATGCCGGCGCCAGTTGGAATCGCCACGAAGGCACGCTGCAAGACACAAGTGGAAATATCATCGAGTCCAATCGCAACTCGCTTTACACCGGGTTAGGCAATGGTGCGGTCGGCGCAGGTTCACCCGTCGTACCTGGGCTGCAGGCGAATTTTAATCTTGCCGAAGCCCTGTATCGACCCTTAGCAGCGCGCCAAAGGCGAGAAGCACGCCAGGCTGCCGCCGCAGCCGTCTTCAATAACACTCTGTTGCAAGTCTGCCAAGGTTATCTGGAGCTCTTACGCGCCTCCCAGGATTCAGTCATCTCGGTCGAATCATACAAGCATACCAAACAGCTTGTGGACTTAACCGGGAAGTACGCCAGCGCCGGCCAGGGATTAAAATCCGATGCTGATCGCATGCAAGCGGAACTTGCGTTGCGAGAGAATGACATACAACGCGCCGAAGAAACGAGTGCCGTTGCGTCGGCTCGACTCAACGAGTTACTGGGCCTTGAGCCCGGAATTCAATTAAAGCCGGTGGAAAAGGTCGTCGCCCCTTGGAATCTGGTCAATGTCGATACTCCGCTGGCGTGTTTAATCGATCGAGGGTACCGTAATCGACCAGAACTGACAGAGAGTCGGGCGCTAATTGAAGAGGCCAGGCAAAACCTCCATCGCGAAGAGGCCAGTTGGAAGCTTCCACACGTCGCTGTAGGAGCCAGTTATGGTGGATTCGGCGGCGGCATGGCAGGCAGCATCACCGATTTCAGTGACCGCGTCGATTTTGACGCCGGCGCCTATTGGGAACTTCGAAATCTCGGCTTCGGCGACGAATCGGCGCGTCGCGCTGCACAATCGGAGGTGGGGATTGCGTCCTTAAGAAGGTCCATAGTCACCGACCGCGTCGTGCGAGAAATCGCCGAAGCGTATGCTCAAGTGCGGGCTCGCGGCCGTCAAATAGCCACAGCCCGGCAAGGCATTCTTGCCGCCCAAACGTCGTATCAAGCGAATCTAACGCGAATCCAAAATGTGCAAGGGCTGCCAATCGAAACTTTGCAAGCGATTCAAGCCTTGACCGGCGCGCAACGCGAGTATTTGCGAGCAGTAATCGATTACAACACGGCACAATTCGCGCTCCTGCGAGCGGTCGGGTGGCGATTGTGTGAAGTCGATCTCGAATCCGCTGCCCACCGATAAGAACTCAGTTGGAAGAGGTGCTGTAGACCGCATGTCTGCATTCAATCGTAAGGCTGCGGCCAACAGACCGCTTTGCAGCGCTCGCGGCTCGCCGACGTTCAGCAGCTTCAGCAGGATGCGGCCCAGATTGTACGCGGCGGCCGCGATCAGGTATCGCTTTTTAGTACTTGTTGACCACATTCGCTGGAATCTTTTGGCGCTAGCCAGTCCACTTGCAGGATTTGCTTCGTAGAAATGGTATGAGCGCGACGCGAGAGGACATGAACGACGACGCGGGGGCTCGGCCGGGCCGCAAGTCGGGCCGTCGCCATGTTCCGCACGCCCAGCGTGCCATGCCGCCGCGGATCGACGAAACCGACGACGTGCCGCTGCCGCCGCTGCCGCCGCAATGTCCGTGTTGCGGCGACCGCCTGCTGCGCGAAACCCACGTCGCGCCGCAGTGCCAAACCGAAATTCCCCGCACCATCATCGACCGGCGGTTCGACGTGCACATCGGCATCTGTGCGCACTGCGGGCACACGGTGCAAGGCCGGCATGCCTTGCAAACCTCGACGGCGCGCGGCGCGGCGGCCAGTCAACTCGGCGCGAACATTCACGCCGCTCTGGCGATCATGAACAAGCAACTGGGCCTGTCGCACGGTAAGCCGAGGAGGGAATGGCGTGATGGATTATTAAGAACATTGTCAGCCAGGCCAGCCGCGCTTTGCCCAATTGCTGCACGTCGATCCAAGACTTCCCGCCAAAATTCGCTTCACGCGGCATCAGCGACGGCAACCTCCAGCAAGTCTTGCCGGCGATTGCCGGTGATGCGTGGCTCGGTAAGTCATTCCAGGCGTAAAAATCTGATAAAGCGTGGCAAAGCCACAAACTCAGGCCGCGCAAAAGCTGTTTGCCAGAGACATGCGGGCGAGGCTGCTTGACGATTTTCAGTCGTTTGCAAGATTGCCGCTGATTGAGTTGCGATGGCCGTGGTGGCAGCCAGGCGCGACTGGCGTTTTCGAAAGTGCCCTGACGAATCGGCCCTGTCGCGGTTATCCTATTGGTTTATCGGTCACGCACTCACGAGACGGACAAACAATGGAAGCTGGCATCGTCGGACTGCCTAACGTCGGCAAGAGCACTCTGTTCAACGCGCTGACGCAGTCGAAACAAGCGCAAAGTGCCAACTACCCCTTTTGCACGATCGAACCAAACGAGGGCATTGTGCCCGTGCCCGACGATCGGTTGCAACGGATCAGCCAATATATTGTCCCTAAGAAAATCGTGCCCACGGCGTTAAAGCTCTTGGATATTGCGGGCATTGTCAAAGGTGCCAGCGAAGGGCAAGGGTTAGGCAACAAGTTTTTGACGCACATTCGCGAAGTCGACGCAATCCTGCAAGTTTGCCGCTGCTTCGATGATCCCAACGTGATCCACGTGGCCGGCAAGGTTGATCCGGTGTCGGACATTGAAACCGTGGAGATCGAATTGCTTTTGGCCGATGGTCAAACGATCGACGCGATTCTTTCCAAGGCCGAACGCGCGGCCAAAAGTGGCGACAAAGACATAGTCGCCCGTGTCGCCGTGCTCAAAAAATGCAAAGATCAGTTGGCGCTCGACGAGCCGCTGCGAAAACTGAAGTGGGACAAAGACGAACGCCGGATCGTGAGTTCGTACGGACTGCTCAGCGCCAAGCCGATTCTGTACGTGGCCAATGTCGATGAATCGGACCTTCACGGCACAGGCGAATTGGTGCAGGCGGTGCGCGACTTTGCCACCAAGGTTGGCGCTGGCGTGGTGCCGGTGTGCGCAAAGTTGGAAGCGGAAATTGCCGAACTTGAAGCAGCCGACCGCAACGCCATGCTGGAGGCCAGCGGGTTGACGGAACCTGCGCTGGCGCTGCTCGCCCGAGAAGCTTATCGCACACTCGGATTGCAAAGCTACTTCACCGCTGGCGAACAAGAAGTGCGGGCATGGACCGTGCCGGTTGGCGCGACCGCACCGCAAGCAGCCGGAGTGATCCATACGGATTTCGAGAAGGGCTTCATCCGCGCGGAAGTCTACACGCTGCCCGATTTGGAACATTACAAGAGCGAGAAAGAGATTCGCGCCGCCGGCAAGTTGCGTGTCGAAGGCAAAAATTACCTCATGCAAGATGGCGACATCTGCCACTTCTTGTTCAACTGATGGCGTTTGAAGCGGCGCTCGAAATGCCGCCGCTTGCGGTTACAAGCACCGCATGATGGACCCGCGAGGCACGCCGGCGCTGTGGCGATCTACTTGGGCGCGATGACCAGTTTTACCGCAGTGCCTTCGGCAGGCAGCAGCTTGGTGTTGGTCTCGAGCTTGAGCACCGGTTCGTCCAGCATGGTCAGCGTGGTTTGAATGACGGTTTCGTCGGTCACGGGGAAGATACCAATCAGCGTGCCGGTCACATCCGCGCCGTAGACCGTTTCGTCTTTGTCGGGGTTGGGCTTGCTCATGGCCGATCCGGTAAACAGCCAATGCAGCGTGGGAATGGGCTTGCCCGTTTTGACGTCGACCAGCGATTTTTCCAGCGGAATCCGCTGTGCGAGCTTTCCGTCGGAAGCCGGAATTTCGATCCAAATTTTGACTTCCGGACCTTCCGCTTTTGAGCCTTCCGGGCTCGACGCTTTCACCGGCTTGCCGGCTTTGAGGCCCAGTTCTTCGAGCGCTTTGTGCAAATCGCTGGCCTTGGCTTGGTAAACCAGCACGGTTTCATGGGCTTTTTGCCCCTGCGGCGTGGGCGTGGTGGCGATGACTTCGATCGGATAGATTTTGTCCAGCACCTTTCGCGGGGCGATTTTGCAAGCCACGCTGACCGTTTTCTTGTCTTTATCCACGGTAATTGCGCCGCCGGGTTCCGCGGCTTGAACAAACCCGCAGAGCACAGCCACGCCGGCCAAAAATAACGTCGCGCGTATCATGGTGAACAAACTCTTCTGGCCAAAATTTAGGCCAACAGTGGATCAACCGCCGGAGAGTTACGAGGACGTCAGCAGGCTGCTTAACCAACCGGCAACTTTGTCCACTCGCAGCCGAGGCATGACGAAATCAAGTCGTCACGCGTTTCGCAGCACGCAAAAGCCTTGGGCAGCAGCCCATGCACGTAGTGGTCGCCACTTGGGAGAATTTGCTGACAATAAAAATGGGCGATGAGGGACTCGAACCCCCGACCCTCTCGGTGTAAACGAGATGCTCTAACCAACTGAGCTAATCGCCCGCGGAACATGCGTGCTGAAATTCTAATCGGTCGCCCGCCGTTTGTCCAAGGGCTGGCGACGACGGCAGGCCTTTTTCGGCGGTGCCGTCAGGCTGTGAACTATTGGCAGTTAAAATCGATTCGGTCGGCGGTGAATTGCGTGAACATTGGTCGTACAGCGGTGTCTGTTTTCGATTTTGCCAGTGATTAAAAATGCGGGACGGGCGAAATGTGTTCGCAACGTCGCCGATTCGTTAGAATTCGATTCGCTCGTGATGTTGCGGTACGCAAAGCGGCCGCCGATGGACGCAGCAATGATGTTTCGAGTCTCTTGGCACGCGAAATAGAAAACACGCTCATGTTTGACCTGCCGCGGCAATGGCTGTTTCGTTGGTTTTTTGGTAACCGCTGCGGCTGGCTGTCGGCGTGCGTGGCGCTGGGTTGGCTGTGCCTGCTGCCGACTGCTGCCCGTGCGGACAAACTCGATGACGTTATCAAACGCGGCGTGTTGCGTTGGGGCGGCGACCAAGAGGGCGGCGGTCCGTATATTCTGACCGAAGCGGATTCCAGTGGATTGCCCGGTTTCGAAGTCGAACTGGCGGAGATGCTCGCCGCGGCGATCGATCCAAAACTCAAGGCCGAGTTCAAGCAGGGCGAGTGGAGCGAATTGGGTCCGCTGATGGATCGCGGCAACGCGGATATCGTGCTGAATGGTTACGAGTTATTGCCGGATCGTCTAGACCATTATCTCTGTACGCGGCCGTATTACTGCTATGGTTTGCAGTTGCTTGCGCCGCGCGATGACGTAATCAAAAACTGGGACGATCTCGCCAAAAAGCCGGGCGTGCAACGCACAATTGGCGTGCTCGCCGGTTCCGCGGCCGAAACCTACATGAACTTGCAATTCAAAAATGCGGTCCGTGTGAAGTCCTACAACTCGCCCACCGACCCGATGGAGCAAGCCAGCACTGGAGTCGTCGAGGGAACGCTGCAAGACGATTGCATCGCGGAGTTTTACGCATCGCGGTTTCCAAAACTGCAGCCAATCGGCAAGCCTGTGGCGCTGGGCTATTACGTGGCCTTGGTGCCGAAGGGCGAATGGCGTCTGCAGGCGGCGCTGGATCGCGCCATTGTTGGGCTGATTGCCGATGGCCGTCTCGAACATCTCTACGACAAATATCGCATGCATGGCGGCAAGCAGATGCAATTGCTGCAAGACCTCAAACAGTTCAACAGCGACCCCAAATTGGACGCACTGTTTAAAGTCTGGCATGGCGAAGCCGACGATACAGCGCGATTAATCCCCGAGCAGCATACGCCCTTTGGCCAAGTCGTGCTTCGCAATTTGCACACGTTACTGCAAGCCGCTGGCGTGACCGTGTTGCTGAGTGTTACCGCCATGCCACTGGCGGTGATGATCGGAATTTTGGTTGCCATTGGCCGTCTGTACGGACCGTGGTTTCTCGCCAAGCCGCTGACGCTGTACGTGGAAGTTTTGCGGGGAACGCCGCTGTTGCTGCAACTCTACACAATCTATTTCATTCCGCCCCGCATCGGCATCGTCGTGCCGGACCTGCTGGCCGCCATCCTGGGGTTGGCGATTAATTATTCCGCGTACGAAGCCGAAATCTATCGCGCTGGCTTTCAGGCAATTCCGCGCGGCCAGATGGAGGCCGCGCTGTCGCTGGGCATGAGTCGCGGCTTGGCAATTCGTCGCATCTTGCTACCCCAGGCGTTTCGGATTGTCATACCGGCGGTCACCAACGACTTCATCGCGTTGTTCAAAGATACGTCCGTCTGCTCGATTGTGGCTGTCGTCGAATTAACCAAGCAGTACAACGTGCTGGCCACCAACACCGGCGCCATCGTCGAACTGGCGCTGGTCACGGCATCGCTGTACATGCTAATGAGCTATCCGTTGTCGCTGTTCGCACGTTGGAGCGAACGCCGACTGGCCGATCGGCAAGATTAATCGCCACGTTCGGCCTGCGGAAGATTGCCCCACTATCAGCTTGAGGATCGCACGATGATTTCCACCGTCAATCTGCACAAACATCATGGCCAACTGCATGTACTGCGAGGCATTTCGCTGAGCGTTGCCGAGGGCGAAGTGGCCGCCATCATTGGGCCGTCGGGCGGCGGTAAAAGCACGTTTTTACGCTGTCTGAACGGACTGGAAACCTTCGACGACGGACAGGTCACCATTGGCGAGCATCAATTGCCGCCGGGGCCACACAGTTCGGCCAGCAAGCCGCTATTGCTGAGCGTCCGCCGCCAGTTGGGCATGGTGTTTCAGCAATTCAATCTCTTTCCGCATTTGTCGGTGCTTCAAAACGTGGCCGAGGCGCCGCAGCAGGTGTTAGGCTTGAATCGTGAAGAGGCATTGCAACGCGCCAAAACGCTGCTCGAACGCGTTGGTCTGGCTGACAAACTCCAGCAGCGCCCCGACCGCTTGTCCGGCGGACAGCAGCAGCGGGTGGCCATTGCCCGTGCGCTGGCCATGCAGCCCAAAGCGATGTTGTTTGACGAGCCCACCAGCGCGCTCGACCCGCAGATGACGACCGAAGTGCTAGCCGTGCTGGCCGATTTGGCGTCCAGTGGCCAGACGATGATTGTCGTCACGCACGCCATGCAATTCGCACGTCGAGCGGCCAGCAAGGTACACGTGTTTCGCGACGGCATGGTGCTCGAGTCGGGTCCGCCAGGGCAAATCTTCGATGCACCCCTCAAGCCGGAGACGGCCGCGTTTGTGCGCGAAACGGCTTGATGCCGCAACGGCCGAACAGAAGCAATCAATCGGCAGCAGGCCTCGGCGGCAATCGATTCGCGACAATCGGCGTATCGTCTGAAAAATCCGCGCGTTTGATCTCCGACCAGAGTGCCGGCGACAGATCGCTTGGACCGCTGCTGGCGATTTGTCGTAGAACATCGTCCGGCGATCGACCGTCTACCTGGGCATACGCGGCCGCGACGATTGCCACCGACCTGCTCAGGCCGGCACTGCAGGCGACCATTACCCGCAGCTTGGCACGAATCAGCAGCGCGGTCGCCTGCGCCGCGATTTGGATCGTCACGGCAGCGTTTCCGGCGCCGTCGATCAGCGGCAACCGGCAATAAATGACGTCGCGAGGATACCGGATGGCTGGCTCGCTATCGGCTAAATCGACAACCGCGCGCACGCCAACGGCCAACGTGGCCTGCACATCCCGCAGGTCGCCAGCGTGGCCAATCCAAACCCAATCAGGCATAATATTTCGCATTGCGAGAAATTTGTTTGTCGCAGCGGGAGACACTATACTGTGCGGTCGCCCACTTGGGTGGTTTGCAAGTTGCGTGAATTGTTGACTTTTGGAGTTGTGCAAGTGGCCAATCGACTCGAACGGATTTCGGCGCCGAGCTTACTCGCTCGGTCAATTATGCTACTGACTCTGTCATTGGCAACGAGCATCTTACTTTCGGGTTGTGCTAAAAAAGAAGATGCCGCGATCGCGCCCACCAAATCGGATCGCCCGCCGCAAAGTGCGGCCAATGCCGAGGTCAGCGAGAACCTTGAAGAGCGGCCTAGCTTCAAACTGCGGTTCGCGGAGGCGAGCGAATTCAAAAATTGGTGGCAAGCAGACGATTTTCAGCACATTGAAGACAAGCTCACCGAACTACGCAAAGAGCTGCCTTACAACGACTACGCTCTGTCCGTGCTGCGCAGTTGCTACACGATCATGTCGCCTCATTGCAAGTCGCCTGCCGAGTGGGACGCGTATTTTTCTCGCGTCGATAAGTGGCGCGATGCATTTCCGAAATCGATCAGTCCAAGAATCGTTTTGGCCGGCGCTTATGTTGCCTGGGCCTGGTCGGTGCGAGGATCGGGTTTCGCCTCAACGGTTTCTGATAAGAACTTCGAACAGTTTCATCAGCGTCTGGAATATACCGGCAAGCTGATCGAGGAAATATTGGATCAAAAGCCACACGACCCGGAAATTTATGCGATTGTGCTGAATCAGGGAGTTGGCTCCGGCGCAGACCTCGCCACGATGATGTCCCTGTTCGACCGAGGCACGGCCATCGATCCAAATTACGAACGACTGTATGCCACCGTGGCGCAGTATCTTTTGCCCCGCTGGCATGGAAATCCGGGCGATTTGGAAGCCTTCGCCGACCGCTGTGCGGAGAAATTCGGCCCGGATAAATATTTTGTGATCGCCGCCGAGACGTACTCATTCGAAGCCGGCACGTTCTTTTTGCACACGAAGTTCGATTATCAGAAACTTAAGCTGGGCTTCGATGCGCTGCGTAAGCGGATGCCGAACCCAAACTGGTACGCCAACTTTGCGACGCGATTCGCCTGCGAAAATTCTGACTACGCCTACGCGCACCAGTGCTGGCCATTGATGGGCAAAGTTCGGCTGAATCACGCCTGGCCCAAGGGCAATGAGGACTTTTACCAGCGCGTTTACTCTGGACCGTTGCCGCCAGACCACCCCGCGCGGCGCATTGTGCTCACGCGGACGGTTTCGGATTTGGCGTATTCGCCCGATGGAAGCAAGCTATTGGTCTGCGGCGATTTTTACGAGCAGAGCGTGCGGATTTACGACGCTGCCAACCTGAGTCTGCGCGGATTCGCAAACGTCCCGAACACGGCCCAAATGCTGGTTGGCTGTTTTTCTCCGAATGGCCAAATGGCGGTCTTCGGAGGCAAAGATTTTACTCAGAAGACATCACTGCTTTACCTGCGGTTGCCCGACAAAAGCGTACGTGAATTGCCCGGGCATAAACAAGAAATTCGTGACGCGAAGTTTTCGCCCAGTGGCGATCTTCTGGCAACTTGCGGAGCCGATTTGGCCGTACGCGTCTGGAAGACTGCTGACGACGCGGCCACGCTGTTACTGAATCACCCACAAGGTATCTGGGGCGTTTGCTTCATCGACGACAACCGTTTGGCGACCATCTGCCAGGACAAACAATTGCGGATCTGGGACGCCAATGCCGGCACAATGACCAAGGCTATTGAGACCGACGACGCGGAAAACCCAACGGTGCGATATTGTCCAACCGCCAAGCAACTCGCATGCACGACCAACGACCACATTGAAATCTTTGACGTTGCGACGTGGAGCAAAACGACGACGGTGGCCGTCGATTTTCCGATGCATATCGATTGGTCGCCCGACGGCAAGTTGATCGCCGCGGCCAGCCGCGACTGCCGCGCACGGATCTTCGACGCCGTCAGTGGCAAAGAACTCCGCACGCTTGAAGGCGGCTGTCTGGACTTGCTGGCCGTGCGATTCTCGCCGGATGGCAAACAGCTTTTATCCGCTGGTCAAGACGGCGCGATCGACGTTTGGAATGTGGCCGAAGTGCTCAAAAAGTAGTCGCCGCATCCCGCCTCGAGCGATACGTAAACAGCGGTATCGCCCGAGGAGCGGTAGGGCGTAACGTTCAGGCACGGAAAACACTTCGAACACCGGCCAACTATTTCACGGCCTTTTTGACCCAGGCCATGCGGCGTTTGGTTTCGACCTGCAGCTTTTCGATGGCGCCACTTAACCCCATGCGGGCATTTTGGTTGACCTCGGAATCATCGACTTTTTTTTCGTAGTTTTTGTAAATTGCCTCCAGCTCGGAGACGTGCTTCTTCATCTTGGCCTCTTCTGGGAAGGCTTTATCGAATTTGTCGAGGATTTTGCCGAGCCCCATGTCGAACGATTTATAGAGCTTGATGAAGTCCGCCTTTTCTTCAGCATCGCCACTGGCCTTTACCGCGCCTTTGATTTTTTTCCAGAACTGTCGCATCGTCATTTTCTTGAACGCGTCGTACATCTTCTGGTTGGCGGGATCATCATCGAAGTTGACTTCTACGATCGGCATTGTAATTCTCGCGTTGAAAAAGGAGCCCCGATGAACGCTGGCGACGACAAACCTGCTGGCTACGCGAATAGCTTAAACAACGATTGCAGAAATCGCAAATCGCCGCCGCCGATTTCAGCAGCGATCTCGGAAAATGTCCGAGAATGCTGTAAGGGCAAGCCAGCAGGACACTGCGTCCCGCGTTAACGCTGGGCCGTTTCGGCAACACGCTCGATCGTCCTGCGGCAGTCTGGCAGCGATTCCAAGAACGTTCGCCCGTAGGGTTTGCTGCGAACTCGCGGATCGAGGATCACAACCAAACCGGAATCGCGCTTGGTGCGAATCAAGCGGCCGAAGCCTTGCTTGAGCTTGAGCACTGCTTCGGGAAGTTGATAATCGGCAAACGGATTGCCGCCTTGCGCGCGAATGGCATCCAGCCGCGCCTCGAGCAGCGGCCGATCCGGTACGCTGAACGGCAGCTTAGTGATGATCACGTTTTGCAAGGCGTCTCCCGGAACATCCACGCCTTGCCAGAAGCTGTCGGTGCCGAGCAGCACCGCGCGCGGGTTCGCCTTGAAGCCATCGAGCATTTGCCCGCGCGGCAGGCCATCCGCTTGCGAGTAGAGCGCCAAATTCATTTCCGCCAACCAGGGCAGCAGCCGGGCCGCCACGGATTTGAGCATTTCGTAACTGGTAAACAGTACGAATGCGTGACCATCCGTGCGGGCCACGTAACGTTTGATCATGGCCACGCATTCGCGCTCGTAGGCTTGCTTTTCGGCCGGATCCGGCATGCCGTCCAACAGGATCAGTTCGGCCTGCTTTTTGTAATCGAACGGACTGCCCAGCCGCAGGGTTTCTGCCTGCGATAGCCCGACGCGCGATTGGATGAAGCGAAACGAACTGCTGCTGCCAACCGCCAGCGTGGCGCTTGTCATGATCACGGTGGGAATTTTGTTGAACAGTTGCTCGCGAAGCGCAGGTCCAATATCGAGCGGCGCCGCTTCCAACGACATCCGCATTTGCCCCCGTCGCGACCAACTCACATCGATCCAGTAAACCGAATCGGCAATTGCCTGCGTGCGCCAGGCTTCGATTTGGCCACCGAGCGCCGACAACCGATCGGAGGCCGCCACAAAGTCCTGTTTGTGGGCATCGTCCGAAAGATCTTGCCCATTGCGTTTGAGCAGCCCGGCCAAATGATTGAGTGCCGGCGTGATGCGATTGTTGAAATTCTGCGGCTCAGGCACGCGGCCATTGCTGGTTTTGCGACCGACATGCCAGGAGTAAATCTCCTGAAAAAATTCGTCGGCCAGCACACGGCAACTCTCGACGGCCTTTTGCGCTTCGGTCAAATGATAGTGAACCAGCAAGCCACGATTGGTCCGGTCGTTATACAACTTATTCAGCGTGTAATCGATTTGCGCGGACGTGACGCCAATGCCCAGGTGATCGCCGGCGACGCCTTCGATGGTGTGCGCTTCGTCGAAGATGACGGTGTCGTACTCGGGCAGAATGCTGATGCCGGAGCGGCGCAGCGCCAAATCGCTGAAGAACAGCGCATGATTGACGACCAGAATTTGCGCATTTTGCACGCGTCGCCGCGCCTGATAGTAAAAGCAGTCTTTGTAGGTGGGGCAGTTCCGTCCCATGCAGTTGGCGCTATCGCTGGACATTTCGTCCCAAACCTGCGGCAACGGTCGATAGGGCAAATCGCTGAGCGAACCATCGCCCGTTTCTTTCGACCAGGCCACGATCTTACGTGCCTGCGCAAACTCGTCTTCGGTGTGGAAGTTACTCGCACCGCGCTCGATGGCCGTCCGCATTCGCCGCAAACTCAGATAATTGCTGCGCCCCTTAACGAGTACGGCGGTGAACTCTTGCGGCATCACACTCCGCAGCAGCGGCAGATCTTTCTGCATCAACTGTTCTTGCAAACTGATGGTATGCGTGCTGACAATGACGCGGCGGCGGCGTTCGTCCAGCGGATCGTCCGGCGGCTGCGCGGCAAACTGAATCGCGGGCACCAGGTAGGCAAAACTCTTGCCGACGCCTGTGCCGGCTTCCACCAGCAAATGATGTTTGCCGGCGATGGCCGACGCCACGGCATCGGCCATCTGCAACTGCTCCGGACGCTGCTCGTAGTGCGGCAATCTTGCGGCAATTCGGCCGTCCGGTCCAAGAATTTCGGCGGGAACAGGCATGAACAGTCGCTGCGATGAATCGGCGCGGCCGAGAGTAATGAGAGAAAGCGTAACGCTTTTAGATTAGCAGTTTGCAGAAGCCGATCCTAGCCGTGGCAGTTGCATGCCAAATTGCCATGTGAAATCGATCTGCTCCACGTCGTTGCCGATGCAGCCTGCGTCGTTACATAAGCGCCCACCAGAGCCATTCTTGACGGGTGGAGTCGATTGCCAAGGACGTTTTGATGTTGTCCCTTGGCAAAGGAGCCTGCGATGGCGCGGATGGTGGATCACGAAAATTGGCGGTTGTGGCGGGAGCGGCTGCGGCGTTTCCAGACGAGCGGCTTGACGGTGACGAAGTTCTGCGACGACGTACGGATTTCGGTCGCCTCGTTCTACCATTGGCGGAAGCAACTGGCGGCGAAGCAGGCGGATTGCAAGTTGAATCCGGCCCGCGTCCCGGTGAGAGCGACGCCAGCGATCAAAAAAGCTTTCGTCCCCAGCCTGCCGTTCGTGCCGGTGCAAGTCAGGCCGGCGGCGGCGATGGCAGCGGTGGCGGCAATCGAAATTCATTTGCCCAACGGCGCCCGCGTGTGCCTGCCAGGCGGCGACACCCAGTGGCTGCGGGTGGCCATCGAATCGGCAGCCCGAGCGTACGGCACAATCTCGACGGAGGCCAGATCATGCTGAGCTTGCCGATCCAATCCCACGTCGATTTGTGCGTCACTCCGACCGACATGCGGAAGAGCTTCGATGGGCTGTGCGGTTTGGTGCAGTCGGTCTTCGATCGCAATGTGCTCGATGGGCATCTGTTCTTGTTTCTCAATCGCCGCCGCGATCGCATCAAGGCCCTGTTCTGGGAACGCGATGGACTGGTGCTGTGGTACAAGCGATTGGAAAGCGGAACCATCCCTTTCAAGCTGTCATTTGTCGGGGCGGGCCAGCAGGCGGGCGGTGCTGACATGCGGTGAACTGCCGCTGCGCGGTGACGGTTTGCGTTTTACGCCGCGAACGTGTTTACGATATTGAAGCATTATTATCGCAAAGCTGCCTGATGCATTCGGTTCAATTGAATCGCTTAATAATCTTGTCTCCATTTTCGCTGCGCCCTCGCTTGTCAGTCGTTCTTTTCCGTTTTTGACCGCGTCGAGTGCTCGATTCATCACGCTTTAATTTTGGGCCGGTAAGAAAGAACCGGCAGCCACCTTTCTCGTTTCTGCGTGCGATTTTATTTTTTCACAGGGCGGGATGACGGTCACGGCCAAGGATAAACACCGGTTGGTCAAGTTCGCCATGAAGCTTGGAGGGCCCCAACCCGCTTGGGGCGAATTTGGTTTCTCGTCCTATCGGGGAATGATGCCCAACGCCCTCGCATTAAGCGGCATTCGGGCAACGCCGAATACATTTACGCGAGCGATGTGGCCATCCTGAACTCGGATTTGGATAAGGACCGCCTTGGCCAACTTCTCTGGATGACCTTGGGCGGAGATGACACACGGGCCTTGCTCGTTGATGCCCAACTCTGCAAACACTTTCGTTTCTGCTTCGCCACGGCGGAGCGTTCTCATTTTCCCCTTCAGATATTTCATGACCGCTGGCTTGCCCATCAACGGTTTCGATACATCCTGCGATTTGTAGACGATGCCTTCGGAGAGAAACGGCTCGAGAACATCGGTATCGGAGCGGTTCCACATTAGGGCGAACAAGTAGGCGGCATCGACTTTGCCCACCCAAAGTCGCGTCGAGTGTGGATGCACAAAAAGGTCGTGAAGTGACCGGCCTTTTGATAATTGCGTGTCGAAGATCCCGATGTCGAGTCGGGCATTGATCTCCCATAAATCGACATACTCCGCGCTTCCCTTGTCGACGCAGTTAAGATCACCACTAGCGAAATAGCAGGCGGTCGGTTCTGCGATGAAGTGATCTTCGGGGAATTGATCGCTGGCAGGATCAGCGCCCCGGCTCAAAAGATAGCAGACAAGTTCCGGCTCGTGCCTCAGCACGGCGGCCGAGAGGGGCGAAAGGCCCTCGAAACCAAATAGGTTGATGTCCGCGCCGCGCTCAAGAAGCCAGTCGATTACGGCCAGGCGCCGCTCGGATGGGTAGTCGGGGGTTTTAGCCCGCAGACTCTCATAATTATCATCCATGATCAGGTGCGCCCACAAATACGCCCCAACAGCACGGGTCAGGATGCTTTCGCCGCCGTCATCAACCGCGTTGACGTTTGCGCCGCGGGCCAATGCGGTTTCCATACGGCACTTGTCGAGGGAATCAGCCGCATCAAATAATTCCTTATCGGCTTCAGTCAATTGCGTCCGGCCATCCTCGGCATTGAGGAGCGACAGCATTCGCTCATCCATTCTCACGATATGACCGGCAATTTCCTCGAATCCGAGTTTAAGATCGGCGCGACCGATCGACGGTTCATTCCCGTTTTCTATCCCGTGGATAATCGCATCTAGCGCCGCTTTGTCGAATTCCGGAATATTCCGGATCAGAAGCAATAATTGCTTGCATTCTTTGCCGGGCTTGATTGTCAGCGACTCCCTCAGCACAATCTCGCCGCTGTCGGCTATTACGCGCACCAGAGAATCGCAATGTTCCTCGGCTTGATGCCGTTGTGGGGATTTGAAATGGACTTGCCGCCAGCCGGGTTCCTCGATCACCCACTCGTGATCCAACCAGTCCGGGTATTTTTCCAGCGTTCTCGCGTGCGCCA
>JBBRCE010000064.1:0-28926 GCA_038205115.1 Pirellulales bacterium | reverse complement strand
TACCCTAATTCTAGTCAACCATTTTTTTGGGCAAGACTTAGGAACGACCGAAAAATAACTTCCTCTGAGTGAGACGCCCGCTGCTCGTGATAGCGCGCGTCGACCCGAACGAAAAACGGAAGTTATTTTTCGGTCGTTCCTTAGTGGCTTTCGTTCGCCGTAGGCTGTTGCCGTTCCTTGGTTACGCAAACAGTGAGTCGAGTTCGGCGGTCGTCAGTCGCATTGCGAAAGCGATTCCAGATTTGAAATCGGCAGAATGATCAGCATCGAGACATTTCGCCATCAGTTCGCCGATTGGTCGAAGTCGGACGCGATCTGATTTCTGCTTGCGGTTCATCGGTCGATTCTTTTGGGTTTCGATGCTGGCATTCAAATTCGCTCGCTGGCGACTTCAGAACGTCGAGCCGATGATTTTAGCCGACCGCCGAATTGGAAAGTTAAAAATTAAAATCCGCTCGGCAATAGCGGGTTGAAATGCTGGCAGCGTGGCGGTAGATTCCAGCCTCGCAGAATTACTCGGTTGTGGAGCGAACCGAGTTGCTTTCGCCATCCGTTTCCGGTTGCACGAAAAGTTGCACGCTTTTTCAAAAACGGGCGATAATTGGCGAGAACGGGCGATAGTTAGGGCTTTTCGAGTCGCCGTAAATGCCGAGAAATAAGGCATTTACGGAAAATCGTAGTATCGGATTTGCCTTGAACTATACTAAGTAGTTTGATAAAGCTACTGCGACGCAACTAGGGATGAGGGGAATCGCCGGAATGGCCAAAGTGCTTACCATCATGGGAATGTTAGTCGCAGGACTATTGATCTTGCTGTTTGCTGCCGATCTGGCGGTCGGCACGCCCTTCTCGGGCGCGAGCAAGGTCATGGATGTCGGCTTTATCGCCGCCTGCGCCGTATTGGCCCTGATCAGTTGGCTGACCCTGCGCGAAATTCAATGACGCACGCACTTGAAAACGCTGGCTGGCTGGCTAGCCGAAGGCGTGGTTAAGCGGCGCGCAAAATCGAACGCACCGGCGCCGCGCGTTGAATGTGCGACAATCTGGCCACCGCCTGCGACAGCGTTTCATTCAGCAGCGTGCCTTGCTGAATTCTCTGGGCCGCATGACGGAGCAGGCGATCGAGTCCTGCCATAAAACCGCTGGCATCGGCAGCCAGCTTGTGCGTTTCAATGAGCACATGCAGCAAGCCTTGCTGATGAATGATGCTGTCGATGCGGCGGCGCGAGCGCCACGACCAACTGTTTCGCCAGATCGGCCCGCCGCCGACAGGCAACACCAGGCTGGTCGGAAATTCCCACACGCCAAAATGCAGCAGCCGGCAAGGATCGCCGGCCGGGCGACGTTGGACATCACGCGATAAACCGGCCGTCTCGCCGCGGAGCGCGGAAATTCCGTTGCGGACCACCAGGTCCAGTCCTTCTTGCAACACCACATCGCGCAGCGCCAGCGTGGTGATCGGCAATTGGGCGGATCGCGCCGCCATCACGCGGCGCGAAAGTTCGCGAGCGAATCGCGTGCGGCCCGCCGATCGACCTACCCAACTTGGATCGCCCAACAGCGCGATCTCTTGTTTGCCTGCGGCAAGTTTGGTTCGCAGCGGCGAGCTGGCAGGGTCCGTGAGCGCCCACGTGGCGTGAATGGCATGTTGGTTGAACAGCGAGAGAATCTGATCGGCGGCCGACATTGCTTTGCGAGCCGCTGCCAAGTCGTTATCGTGCGGCTCGACATCCACCGAAATCAAAAAATTGCCGCGACGCTGTGAATCGCTCATCTGTATGCCCTCCTTGGCCAAAACCGACGATGAATCCGCTCGGTACTGATTGAATCGGCATCCGCAGATACGTGGCTCGATAGATTTAATCGCACAACGGGCAGGCTGGGCAACTTGCGATAAACTTACGCAATCACGAAAACTACGGCAAGCCGGCTGACTTTTCCGGACGTTCTGACAAGATGAACACTTAATTGTCGCGACCAATCGCGATATAACTCCCCTAGGCAGCGCCTTTATTTCGACTCTCACACTCGGCTTAGGTTACACGTGCAGCTCAACGCCACGGCTTTCGAACTCTGTCAGAACGTCATCGCCAACGCGCGGGTGCTGCGCGTTTCGTCTCGAACCAACGAACTCGGTGCCACGCTGATCGATTGCGGCAGCGAGAATCGCGGCGGCTTGCAAATGGGTAAGCTGCTGGCCGAAATCTGCATGGCAGGCCTGGGTTCGGTGTCGTTTACCAACAGCAATCCGGAACTCTGGTCCGGCCCAGCGGTTTGCGTCACCACCGACCATCCGCTCGCCGCCTGCATGGCTTCGCAATATGCCGGCTGGAAGATCGAAGGCGAAAAGTTTTTTGCCATGGGCTCTGGTCCGATGCGCGCAGCGGCTGGCAAGGAGGCACTGTTCGAGACCATTGGCCAGACCGAGCGCGCCGAGCATGCGGTGGGCGTGCTGGAATCGCGCAAGCTGCCGCCGAACGCCGTCTGTCAGCAAATTGCCGCCGCTTGCGAGTTACCGCCCAGCGCGCTGACGTTGCTCGTGGCGCCAACGGCCAGCCTGGCGGGCGGCGTGCAGATTGTTGCCCGCTCGGTCGAGACCGCGATGCACAAACTGCACGAACTGGGCTTCGATTTGAACAACGTGATTTCTGGATACGGCACGGCGCCGCTGCCGCCGGTTGCCAAGGATGATCTGGCGGCGATTGGCCGTACCAACGATGCCATTCTTTACGGCAGCGAAGTGCTGCTGTTTGTCAACGCGGACGACGATCAGATTGCCACGCTGGGGCCAAAGATTCCCAGCAGCGCATCGCGCGATTATGGCCAGCCGTTTGCCGAAATCTTCGCTCATTACAATTTCAACTTTTACGACATCGACCCGCACTTGTTCAGCCCGGCGGTGGTGTCGATTTCCAATTTGGCGAGCGGCCGAATGTTTCGGTTTGGCCACACGCTGCCGCGTGTGATTCATCGCTCGTTCATGCCTTAGCCGCTGGCGCGACTCGAACGGTTCGTGGCGCCGCCGCGCAAAAGATTTTCTCGTCCCCCGGAATCTGTTTCGACAATGCGAATTGGCGTGCTGGCCGCGACAGACAGTTGGTACCTGACAGACTTGCGTCGCGCGGCGGCCACACAGCATGAGATTGTGCCGCTGGATTTTCGCGAGCTGCACTCGCAAATTTCGTTGCCACGGACGGACGCGCACGCAGTTCAGATATATGCTGGCGACATGGATTGTCGCCACTTCGACGCCGTGCTGGTCCGCACCATGCCGCCGGGCTCGCTGGAGCAGGTGGTGTTTCGCATGGACCTGCTGGCGCGATTGCAAGACGCCGGCTGCCCCGTGATCAACCCGCCGCGCGCGGTCGAAGCCTCGGTGGATAAATACCTGGCGTCGGCAAAACTTGCGGCGGCCGGTTTGCCGATGCCGGCCACAATCGTTTGCCAAACGGCGGCCGACGCGCGGCGCGCCTTCGACGCGCTGGGTGGCGACGTGGTCGTCAAACCGCTGTTCGGTTCCGAAGGTCGCGGCATCGCGCGACTGCAAGACACAGCCATGGCCGACAGGGCATTTCGACTGCTCGAACAGTTGGGCACCATCATTTATCTGCAGCAGTTTGTGCCGCACGCCGGCGCCGATTTGCGCTTGCTGGTCATCGGTCGCCAAGTGCTCGGCATGCGGCGTAGCAACCCCAGCGACTGGCGAACCAACGTCAGTCGCGGCGCTACGACCCTACCGATCGAAGTCACACCCCAGCTGGCCGAACTGGCGCTGCGATCGGCCGACGCTGTTGGCGCGCCGCTGGCGGGCGTGGACGTGCTGCCCGACCTGCACGGCCGCAATTGGGTGATTGAAGTCAACGCCGTACCCGGCTGGAAAGCGCTGGCCGCCACGCTGCATGTCGATGTCGCCCGACTGGTGTTAGAATACGTTCGATCGCTGCCGCGTTGAAATTGCCGCGGCATGGCGTCAATCGCACTACGCCGTTATTCAAGCCCAGCCGGAGTTCGCCAACCGGCCATCGATTTCGCTCTCGACGGACTTTTTCGACTTTCGATTCTGTATGATTCCTGCCGCCGCAATCATCACGGACCATCTCGCCACGGTGAATGTCGCCAACCGACTGCGGCAGATGGCGGCGTTGCAGCCAAACCTTGCGGCAGTGGTCGAAACGGCTGGTCGCACAGCCAGCGGACGTCGCAAGTATCGGCAAGTGACGTTTGCGCAGTTGGAAGACGACACCAATCGCATTGCCGCCGGGCTGCGGAACGTGGGTGTTGAAAACGGCGAGCGGCTGGCGCTGCTGGTGCGCCCCAGCATCGATTTCGTCGCGCTGGTGTTTGCCTTGCTCAAAAGCGGCGCGGTTACGATCTTGATCGATCCCGGCATGGGCCGCAAAAACTTGTTGCGTTGTCTGGAAGACGCGCGGCCCGCCGGCTTCGTGGCCATTCCGCCGGTGCAGGCGGTTCGCGCATTGCTGCCACGTCGGTTTGGCGCGGCCCGCATCAACGTCACGGTCGGTCGCCGCTGGTTCTGGGGCGGCAGCACGCTGGCCAAACTACGCCGCACCGAAGCCGCGCAGTTCGCAATTGCAGCCACCGCGCCTGACGATCCGGCGGCCATCATTTTCACCACCGGCAGCACCGGACCGCCCAAAGGCGTGCTCTACCAACATCGCATCTTCGATCGTCAGGTTTGCGAAATTCGCGATCAATACGACATTCGTCCCGGCGAGATCGACCTACCTTGCTTCCCGCTGTTCGGTCTGTTCAACGCGGCGATGGGCGTCACGACAGTGATTCCAGACATGGACGCCACGCGCCCCGCGCAGGTAAATCCGCGAAACATCATCGAGGCTGTGGCCGATTGGAACATCAACCAGGCGTTTGGTTCGCCGGCCGTTTGGAATCGCGTGGGCCGGCACTGCGAGCAAACGGGCGAGCGATTGCCGACGTTGCGGCGCGTGCTTTCGGCCGGCGCGCCGGTGCCCGTCGATACGCTGCGCCGGATGCGCAACTGCATCCATCCCCAAGGCGAAATGCACACGCCCTACGGCGCGACCGAAAGCTTGCCAATCGCTACAATTTCAGCCAGCGAAGTGCTCGGCGAGACGGCCGCCCAGACCGTGCAAGGCGCAGGCACGTGCGTCGGTCATCGCTTCGCCGGTATCCAGTGGAAAGTGATCGAAATCGACGACGGACCGCTGGCCGACATGTCGCAGATTCGCGAACTGCCGCCAGGTCAGATCGGCGAATTAATCGTCCGCGGCGATGTGGTTACGCGGCAATACGTAACACGTGTGGAAGCCAACGCCACGGCCAAAATTGCCGACGGCCCGTCGGTTTGGCACCGCATGGGCGATGTGGGCTATCTCGATTCCTCGGACCGATTTTGGTTTTGCGGCCGCATGGCGCATCGCGTGGTGACCGCCACGCAAACGCTGTTCAGCATTCCCTGCGAAGCCATTTTTAACCAGCATCCGCAGGTGTTCCGCTCGGCGCTGGTCGGCATCGGTCCGCGCGGGCAGCAGCAGCCGGAGATAATTGTGGAACCCTATGCCGGACAATTTCCACGCGAAGCAACCGCACGCGATCAATTACTGCGCGAATTGCGTGCGCTGGCAAAAACATCTCCGTTGACGAGCGACATCGCCACGATTCGAATTCATCCTGCGCTACCTGTCGATATTCGGCACAACTCGAAAATCTTTCGCGAGCAACTGGCCGTTTGGGCCGAGCAGCAGGAGTTAATCGAACAACGGGAACTTCATAGCTTGTGAAAGCTATAGCCGCCGCTTATCGCCCGCATTCCGGCGCTACGGTCACGCTTTTGCCGGTGGCCGTGTTGGGAATCAGGCAGAGAAACTTCATGGGCTGATTGCCGGTGTTGCGAAATTGATGCACCTCTTTGGGCTTAACCAAAATCACATCGCCGGCCGCCAGCGGATATGGCCGATCGCCTTCCCACACTTCGCCGCTGCCTTCCAGCACGTAGACTTCGTGCTCGTAGTCGTGAAAGTGACGCGGTGTAAAGCCGCCAGGGTTGACTTCGAACTGCCGCATGGCAAACGTCGGGGCGCCGTGCGATTCGCCAATCAGTTGACGCACCGAGCAGCCGCTGGCGCCTTCCATAGTGACCGGGTGATTGGCGACTTGTTCGAAATGCGCAACGTGCATGGCTGTTCCTCAGAACGGAAATCGAGTTGGTGACCAAGCCGCGACAACTGGGCTCTCAATCGTCGGCTCATTATATACCGAGCGGCGGAAATTTCGCAGCGGCAACCGCGCTGCATGAAAAGCCGCTTGCCCGCAAAATCGTCGTCCGCGCGCCGGTAGCTGGCGGCCGCAGACTGCGATTACAATGCGGCCAGTGATCATCGCCCATCCGACACGAGGAATTGTCTATGTCTCGCGCTACTGCCCGCCAATTTGTTTCCGCGATGTATTTGCGACATGTCATCGTGGCGGCAAGCGTGCTGCTGATAATCGGAACCGTCGGTCGCATCAATGCGGAAGATAAACCTTCGGCGGGCTGGCCGCAATTTCTCGGACCAACGCGCAACGGCATTTCCACCGAGACCAAGCTGATCGACACATTCGACGCCAAAGGCCCCGCGGTGTTGTGGCGCGCCAAAGTCGGCGGCGGCATGTCCGGCGTTGCGGTCGATGACAAGTTGGCGGTCACCATGACCGAGCAAGACGGCAAGCAGCAGGTGGTGGCCATCGATCTGGCTGGCAAGCCGCTGTGGAGCACGCCGATTGCCGACGGTTATCAAAACACGCAGGGCGATGGTCCCCGCGCGACGCCCACCATCGCCGCTCGCTCGATCTTTGCGTATTCCGGAAACGGCGTGCTCGTGGCGCTCGACTCAGCCACCGGAAAACCGCGCTGGCAACACAACGTGCTAGTCGATCTGGGCGGGCAAGTGGCCGAATATGGCATGGCCTGTTCGCCGCTGGTGTACGACAACCTGGTGGTTGTCACCGCCGGCGCAAAAGCCGGCGCGGTGGTTGCCTACGATGTCGATTCCGGCAAGCTGGTTTGGAAAACCGGCGACGAGACGCCCGGTTACTCGTCGCCCGCGCTGCTGACCGTGGCTGGCCAGCGGCAGGTTGTGGCGCTGTGCGGCAAATCGGCCCTGGGCATCGACCCAACACATGGCACGCTGCTTTGGCGCTACGAGTGGAAGACCGATTACGATTGCAACACCGCCACGCCCATTGTGCTGGACGATCATGTGTTCATTTCGTCAGGCGAAAATCACGGCTGCGCGATGTTGGCCCTCAAACAGCAAGACGGGCATTTCTCGGTCAGCGAAGTTTGGAAATCGCTCGGTCCCGGAAGCGTGATGCGCAACGAGTGGCAAACTTGCATCGCGCAGGGCGAACTGCTGTTTGGCCTGGACAATGTGGGTAGTGCCGGCTCGATCACCAATTTGAATTGCGTCAACGCCAAGACCGGCGTGCGCGTTTGGCAAAAAACGCGGTTCGGCAAAAGCAACCTGATTTTCGCCGACGGCAAACTCTATATCACCACCATGAAGGGCGAACTGGTGATCGTCCGCGCCACCGCCGAGAAGTTCGAAGAACTGGCCCGCGCGCAGTTGTTCGACACCACGCGTCAAGCGCCTGCCTTGGCCAACGGCAAACTGTACATCCGCGCGGAAAACGAAATTCTGTGCGTCGATCTCCGCGCGGTCAAGTAGTCGCAGGCGAACAGAAAACACGCGCGAAGTCAAAGCAAATCAACAGGCGTTTCCTACGACCAGCCGCTGAATCGCGGTTGGCTGCGCGCCTCGGAGAGCACGATGATCGCCCGTTTGCCGTCTGTAAAATAGCGATCGCCGGTTAAGTTGCGGCGCGGAGCGGTTGCCTCGCACGGGCCGACGCCGTCGAGGTAACCGGCCGCGTCGATGCGTTCGGCCTCCAGCAGATCTTCCAGCACGTAATCGCGAGACTCGTCCACATCCGGGTCGATGCGGTGCGTGGTTAAATTCCAAACTTTGGTCGTCAATCGTACGCCAATATCGCGGCTTACTTGCCCAAGCCACACGGGGCGGTCCCCTAACCGATACGGCGTAAGCCAGAGCCGCAGGTGCAATCGCTCGTTGATCGAGTGGCGAATCCGCTGCAATGCAATGTCCTGGCTGCGTCCAAACAGATACAGAGGACTGACCGGCGAGTACCGATACTGCGCGCCGAACAAAAACGCCTGCAGCGTTTTCCAGCAGGTGCCCAGCGTGATGGTTTCGCTTTCGTCCCAGCGGGCGGAAAACGCGCTGAGGATCGTCGGAAAATCGCCGATGATCGCCAGGTTGGTCGGATCGCCGCTGCCCGTGCCCCGGCGATTGGTGGTGCTGGCCGGCAGTTCGTGCAGCCTGTGCGCGAGTTCTTCGGGCTGGCAAACAATTACTTCGGCGGGCGAAATCATGGTTTCGAAATCGCGGCGTAAGTAGTCGGCTTTCAGTCCCGGCACCGGAATCGAAAACACAAACTGCGCGGCCGGCTTGTCGGTGGCCTGCGGCATTGGACTCGTCTGCTCTGCAGACTCCGCCCGAAAGGCTCGCACCATGTTGGCCAGCGATCCGCCGGCGGCGTGCAAACTCACCTGCACGATCTTGGTTCCAAAATCGACCGGCGTAAAAATGAACCCTTCCGAGATTTTCCCTGGCGCAATCGGCCGCAATCGAAACGCCTGCTCGCGAAAAAACGCATCGATCCGCGCATTGGCCAACTTGGCCGAAATCAACTTCACCGCCAGCAGCAGCAACACCGGCAAAAACAGCCAACTCAAAAACCCGAACGCATACAACCGCCGGAAGATCGAATAGTGCGTCACCGCCGCGGCTTCCAGCGGAGTGAAATATCGCGGATCGACATTCAATAGCTGCAATCGGAGTTGCGCTTGCGAACGATTAACCACGCGCAAATAAATCGGCTGCACGCCGCGCCGCGCCATCGAAACGCCAAACACCCGGCGACTCTCGCTGCTATCCAACACGGCCACGGTCACTTCGGCCACATCGTCGGACTGCATCTGCGCGCGATCTAGATATCCACGATCATCGGCATCGGGCCGATACGAAACGGCCAGAAAACTGGCCAGCAAAGATCTCCAGGAACGCATGCGGCAATATCGCAAAATCGTGAAGTCAATTGGAAACAAACGACATCGGCACCGCGTGGCTAGCGCGCGACGAAAACGAGACTCGTTGCGATCTCATGACTCTCCATTTCAGCCGACGCGAGCCACCCGCGCCGCGTCGCGGTGAACCCATTCTCTGCATTCGGCCGATCCGCGTCTAGCAAGGGTCGCCGCCACATTGCACCGATCTCGACCCGGCTACGACGGCAATGGCCTGGAATCTCGGCCGAGCACGACAACGCGTGACGAATCGTCGGCGCTGGTTGCCAAACACGGATCGCTACTCGCCAATCACCTTTACCAGCACGCGTTTATTGCGCTGGCCGTCGAACTCGCCGTAGAAGATTTGCTCCCAGGGGCCGAAGTCGAGATTGCCGCGGGTAATGGCCACAACCACCTCGCGACCCATGACTTGCCGCTTCATGTGGGCATCGGCGTTGTCTTCGCCGGTGCGATTGTGCGCATAACGCGCGGGCGAGGCGTCAAATGGCGCCAGATGCTCCAACCACCGCCGATAGTCTTGGTGTAAGCCCGGCTCGTCGTCGTTGATAAACACGCTGGCCGTAATGTGCATGGCGTTGCACAGCAGCAAGCCCTCTTGCACGCCGCTTTGACGGACGATCTCTTCGACTTGCGGCGTGATGTTCAAAAAAGCCATCCGCGCGGGCAGGTTGAAGGTCAAATATTCGGTTTTCGATTTCATGAATCTGTCCGGATCGCCGTTTCGTCACGTTAAAGCAGTCAGCACGTTACGATCATCCACTAAAAATGGCGCGAAGTGCTTGCAGGCTGGATAAAATAGCTTGTAACATTCGGCCAGCCATTCCGCTTGTAATCTGTGGCGGGCGTGACCGCCGGGCACGAATGCAAACGCATTCGTTGGTGTTTTATCTTCCGTAAAACTTTCGACACGCAAGCATCTTCATGCAAAACATCCTTGAAATCAACCAACTCGTCAAACGCTACGGCAGTTTCACTGCCCTAGCGGGGCTGTCGCTCAGTGTGCCCGCCGGCGGAATCTTTGCACTACTGGGCCCCAACGGCGCCGGCAAAACCACGCTGATCAAACTTTTGATGGGCATGTTACAACCGAGCAGCGGATCGATCCGTGTGGCCGGGCTGGATGCGTTTAACGACAGCGTGGCCGTAAAAGCGCTGGTCGGCTACTTGCCTGACGAGCCGGCGTTTTACGACTTCATGCGTGGCCGCGAGCTGATCCGGTTTGTGGGCGAAATGCACGGACTCGATCGCGCCACCATCGACGCCCGTGGCCGCCAACTGGCCGATCGGCTGAATCTGAGCGACGCGATGGAAGAGTTTGCGGAGAATTACTCGCGGGGCATGAAAAAGAAACTCGGCTTGATCCTGGCCTTGCTGCATCAACCGCAACTGTTGGTTTTGGACGAGCCCACCAACGGACTCGATCCGCATGGCACGCAAGTCTTGCACGAACTGATGCGCGAGACGGCCGCCGCCGGCAGCACGGTCGTGTTTTCGACCCATCTGCTCGATCAGGCCGAGCGTCTATGCGACCGCGTGGCGGTGGTCAGCCATGGCCGCCTGGCCGCCGAAGGCACGCTGGCCGAAATGCGTAACCGGTTTGGCGCCGACGCAAGTCTGGAACAACTGTTCTTCTTGCTGACCGAGCCAGCCAAAACCGATGCACTGCCCACGGCCGCTGGCCAGGAATCGGTGCCATCATGAAACGCCCAAGCAGCCTGGCCGTGTTGTGGTTGTTCGCGCGCACGGCGTTGCGGCGGTTTTCGAATCGCTCGCAGAACATGAAATTCGGCAAACAGAATCAAGATGCAGCGGTCGAAGGACCGCGCACCGCCACGCTCAATCGCGGTTTGCAAACGTCGCGGCTGGGCCGAATGATTGCCAAAGTTCTGCCGACGATGATGGTTTTTGGCGGCATCTTGATTTGCTCGGCGTTCATCATGAGCGTGGTCGATCTGTATCGGCTGCAAGAAATGCGGGCCGCAACGAAGCTGCCGCTGTGGCCGGAGCAATTCAAAAGCCTGACGGCCGCTGCGCAAATCGAAAACACCGAACAGCGGCAAGCGGCGGCCGACGACGTCTTCAAACAACTGCTGGGCACGGAAACCGGCCTGATCGGCAGCCAGTCGCTGACGTTGGCCAAGCAGCGCTTCGCAGACGCCGGCCTGGCCGGCTTTCAGGCGGTTGAACCACAGCAGCCTTGGCGAGGCGAGCTGGCCGTTCTCTCGCCCGAGTCGCGCACGCAAGCCCTCAAATCCATCGGGTTGTTCATGTTGTTGTTGGGCGTGGCGGCCACCGGCATGGCGCTGGGTTTGATGAATGGCAATCTCGGCAATAACGACTCAAGCCTAGGCTGGCTGTTTCAATTTCCGGTATCCCGTTCGACATTGTTTCTCTCGAAGCTGATCGAATACACGCTCGACACGCCGATGCTCGTGTTCGTGGCGGCGCTAAACGGTATCTTCCTTTACCTGGTCGGCAGCCCGTTCTGGTTGGCGTTGGCCGTGTCGCTGGCGTTCGGCGTGACTGTCGCAGTAACGTCCGCAGCGCTGCGATTGAGCACGGAAATCGTGCTGTTGCAAAAAATCAATCGCAAGACGCGAGCGCTCGTGGTCGCCACGTCGTTTACCGTGGGCAACATGGCCGGCATTTTTGTGCTGGCGGCCGCCAATTCGCTCACGCTGCTGCAAAGCTTCACCAACGTCGCGGGGCGGATGCCAGATTACGCATTTCTGAATCCCTTTTCGCTAGGCTTTGGCAGTTCGCTGATCGACCGGGGAATGGGCAGCGGCTGGTGGTTGATCGCCCCGGTAATGGCAGTTGGACTCTCGATGGCCGCGATTGCGCTGGCCGTCAATCTAACGCGATATGGTTTGCTGACCGCCAGCGAAAGCGGACGCAGCGATCGCCCCGTGAAAAGCTCGCTGCTCGATCGCGCCACGCGGTTCAGTGGCGTGGTGCGCAAAGAACTATTGCAACTCACACGGCAGCCCGAATATCTGGGCAACACCGTGGGTGCCATGCTGGGGCTGATGGTCATGCTTTACATGCTGCTCCCCTCCTGGTCAATCAACCTGGCCACGCAAGATGTGAGCGCGGTGTGCGTTTCGGTATTCGTGGCGTCGGTGTACGTGATCTTTGCCGCCGGCCAACGTTCGCTGGCCAGCGAAATGAAAACATTGTGGTTGCTGCAATGCCAACCGCGCTCGCTGGCCGAAAGCATCCGCAGCAAATCGCGGGTCTGGGGCGTGGTGTCGGTGATTATGGCGTCCGCACTGCTGATCGCCGTGATGATTCGACGGCCCAGCGAGGCGGGCGACGTGCTGATGCGATTGCCGTTCATTCTGATTGCCATCTGGATGTTGTCCGAAGTGCTGTTCGGCATGTTAGCGCTGAGCGCGACACTGATGAGCGAGCGAACGGTGACGTTCCGTCGCTCGGCCATGCTGTTGCCGCTGCTGACCACCAGTGGGGTCTCGACGGCCATCGCGACGGCCGACCTTTGGCAGCAAGTGGTGATGTTTGTGATGCTGCTGGTGCTGCGGGCGGCCGTGTGGCAACAACAGCAGTTCGAACTGGCCTGGCTGAGCGAACCGGTAGAAGTTCCGCCCAAGCGATTGTCTGCCATTCACGGAATTGGCGCCTACTTTGGCTTTAGCACTCTGCAAGGCCTATTCACCGGCGTTTTGAAAAAGCTCGACGTGGACGAAAGTCTGCAATTCAGCGGCGCGTATGTCGGCGCGGCTTTGATTGTCGGATTGATCTCCTGGCGCTGGATGCGGAGCCATCAGTTCCGCTTGTTCCAAACCGCACCAACGGCACCAGTGGCTCGGCCGCTGGCCATTGCCATCGGCGCAACTTGCTCGGTTGCTTTGATCTTAGTTGGCGCGCTGCGGCATTTTTTGCCGGAACGCGGCGGTTCGCTGGTGTTTGCCGGCACGCCATCCGCACCGAATGCGCTTGGTTCGTGGCTGGCAATAACGGCCGTGGTAGTACTGCTGGCGCCCTTGTTCGAAGAATGGATCTTCCGCGGACTGTTGTTCCAAAGTCTGCGCCGCAGTTACTCGGCCTGGAGCAGTATCGTGCTCAGCGCGATTTTCTTCGCCGCCATTCATCCGCTACTGAGCCTGCCCGGCGTGCTGACGTTGGGACTGGCGAACGCTTGGATTGTGGAGCGGACCGGTCGCCTCTGGCCGGCGATCGTGGTGCATATCATTTACAACGCCACGGTCGTTGCGCTGTGGAACGTGCCATTGTCGGCGTAGGATTGCGGCTCCCTCTTCCCGACGAAGAGGGAGCCGATGGGCTATGCCGGCGCGTGAACTTCTGCCAACGGGCCAACCACCACCGTGGCGCTGCGTGTCAGCGGATACTTGGCCAGCACCGCCGCCGCTTGCTCCACGGTGACGGCTTCGACGGCGTCGAGATCTTTCTTGACGCTGCGATATTCGCCGCGGTAGGTCCAATTGCTGCCGATGTTGAACAGTCGGCCGCGCGGACGTTCGCTGCCCAGCACCAGTCGCGAGGAAATCTTGTTTTTGGCTTGCGAAAGTTCGGCGGCCGTGATGCCATGTTCGCCGGCTTCGCGGTACACCTCGTGCATGCTGCGTAGATTTTCTTCGATCATCTCCGGCTCGCAACTCAAGTAGCTGAAAAACAGCCCGGCGCCGTGATGGTCGTGATGGCCGAGCGTGGCGTTATCGGCCAGCCCCGGATCGACCAACTTCCAGTACAGCCGGCTGCCCGAGTCGTCGCCGATGATGGTGGCAAGCACTTTGGCTGCAAACCGCTGCGGATCGGTGGCCATTGGTCCGTTGGCCATCTGCAGCGAGTAGGCTTGCGTGGACGTCGTTTTTTGAATGACGTCAAAACCGGTGCGTGTGACGGGCGGGTTGATTGTGCGCGGCGCATCGAATCGCATCCAATCGCCGCAATAGCGCTGGGCCGATTTGACCAACGCATCGAAGTCCAGTCGACCAGCCGCGGCTAGCACGATGTTGGCCGGACTGTAGCGCTGTTGGAAATAGCCGCGCATGCCTTCGGCCGACATTTGGCCCACGCTGGCTTCGGTGCCCAATACGCTATGGCTGAGCGGATGGTCGCCGTAGAACAGCGTGCGGCAGCGATCATCCGCGCCAAACGGCGGCTGATCCAAGTACATCTGAATTTCTTCGATGATGACTTTCTTTTCGGTTTCGAAGTCCGTCTCGCGCAGTGACGGCCGCAAAATATCGCCCAGCAAATGGACCACATCGTCTTGAAACTCAGGTAGCACGGTGGCGTAGTAGACCGTGCTCTCCTCGCCGGTGAAGGCATTGGCCTGCGAGCCCAGGTCGTCGAACGCGCGGTTGACTTGCTCGGCACTGCGGCTGGGCGTGCCTTTGAACACCATATGTTCGAGAAAGTGGCTCACGCCGGCCAACTCGGGCGATTCGTCGCGGGCGCCGGTCTTCACAAAAAAGCCTACGGCCAGCGAATGCACGTCGCTGTTGGTTTCGGCAATGATTTGCAAACCGTTGTCCAAGGTGGTGGACAGAAATTCCATAATGTTGATTTCCTGAAATTCTTAACCAGCCAAGTGCCGACCAAACAGCTCCGTGTGTTCGGTACAGCACGACATTCACATGTTGAGCGGCTTAGGGCCAAGCGTGACGATCGAAAAATCGCCCGGCGGATGTTTGGCGAGATACGCATTGATGCTATCGACCGTCAGCGCATCGACGATCTTGCCAACTTCTTCCAGCGTGCGCACGCGGCCCAAATGATACCAATCGCGGGCCACGGCCGAACTGCGACCGTAGCTCGACTCTTGCTGTGTGACCAGCCCGCTTTTGACGCGCGTTTTCAGCCGCTTGAGTTCGTCGGGCAAAATGCCTTGCGGCAAGCGATTGAGTTCTTGCAAAATCACATCCAGCGTTTGCTGGGCGTTTTCGGAACTTGTGCCCGAGTAACACATCACGCTGCCGCGATCGCGCAGCGTGTGATAACTGGCGTAGACCGTGTAGCACAGGCCGCGCTTCTCGCGCACTTCGCTGAACAACCGCGAACTGAACCCGCCACTGAGCACGCCCACCGCACCGGATGCTTGGAAATAGTCGGGGTGATTATACGGGATGCTGTCGTAGGCGATGCCGATTTGCGTTTGAATCGATTCATAATCCAAATGCTCGCGGCGGACGCCACGCCGAGCCACTTGCAACTCAGGCATGTCCACACGCGGCCACTCGCCCAGCAGCGATTCGACTTGATCGCGGAGTTGCGGCCAATCGATACGGCCGGCGACGCCCAGGATGGTGCCGTTGGGCCGATAGGTCTTGGCGTACTGCGCCTGAATTTCGTCGATGGTGATTGCCTCCAGCGATGCCATGTCGCCTTCGCTGGGGCGGCCGTACGGCGCGGGATAATGCCGACGCTTCAATTCGAGCATCACCTTGTGGCCTGGCTCGTCCTCAATGGCGCGCAGTTCTTGAATGGCTGCTAGACGGCCGGCTTCGAGCTGATCGGCCGGCATGTGCGGGCGGCGCAACAGATCGGCGTAAATGCTCAGCACCTGCGGAAGATTCTTGGCCAGTGTGGCGCCGCTGTAACTGGTGTGTGCGTCGGAGACCGATTCGCCATGCTCGACGCCCAGGTTCTCAAGGTCTTCGATAAATTGGCGACTGCTGCGGGCACCGCAACCGCGAAGCGCCATCTCGCAGACCATGGCCGATAAGCCGCCTCGTTCTGCCGGATCGTAAGCGCAACCAGCAGGCGTAAACAGCGTGAAGGCGGCGGACTCAAGCGATGGAATCGGCTCGGCCAGCAGCGCCAATCCGTTGGAAAAAACGTGTGAATGAATCGAACTCACGAAAGCTCCGTCTAGTGCTTAATGATCGACAATCGTGTTCTCCCTTCCCCACGCGGAAGACACGTCCGATGAGCAGGAAAAACCGCGGGCGGCAGGTTGCGATTGCGGCCGCCGCTGCGCCGCGATCGACGTCACTGCGCAGTTCGCCCAGGCAGCCAATTCCCTCGTCGCCAACGTAGCGTTTGCCTTACGAGTATGCAACCTCGACCACCTTGTAAACCGTGCGGGCTTTTCGGAAGCCCAGGCGGCGATACAGGCGGATGGCGCCTTCGTTTTGAGCGGTGACTTCCAGAAACGCTTGGCGAATGCCAGCTCGCTGAAAGCCTTCCAGCGCTTTCTGCATCAAAATCGCGCCCAAACCATGACAGCGATGCTCCAGCAGCACACCCAGGTTTTGAATGGCACCCATGCCGGTACGGTCGCACACACCCTGGATCGTACCGCAATAATCGTATTGCTGCTGACCGGCTGGCACATGGGCAATCAACCATGTAGCGCCAGGCATAAAGCCCGGCTTCTGGCTGATCTCGTTCATCAGACGCAAGCAGCCGGTGAGTTCTCCCAGGCAGGGAAACACGTTGGAGTCCAACTCGCCGCGAAAGCTGAGGTACTTGATCTCGCCGTGCAAATCCACCAGCCCAGGATCCCAAGCCACCAAGCGATATCCGGACGGCAAGGCGAAGCGAGAAAAGTCGCGGCCAGTGAGGTCGATCTCCATGCGGAAGCGTTTGAAATAGTTCAAGCTCATGGATCTCAACCGCTCGACAAAGTGCTATCGCCCGCCTCAACCGCGTGCGAGCTCGCAGAAATCAAATGTATCGGTGAAACGCCCGTTCGTCAAATTTTTTCGATGCAATCCTGCCTGTGTTCTACGTAGCTCAAGGCAACCTTGCTCGCCGAATTCGGTAAGTGCCGCGTACTGCCGACCGCCTTGCTGCCACTGTTGCCGTTAGCGACTTACTCAACAATAGGTTATGACGAATTACCAACCCGATTTTGATTGACCAAAAAGATATTTTTGTACGTTGAAATACTTCTGGTTTTTTGGCATAATGACGGCCGCTGAATGTGATTGCATGGCTCATTCGCCGACGAATTGCCCGTGACTTAACGTAATACGGTTTCTTGCTTTGCGCTTTGTCAAAGCGGCAGAAACAGAGTGAGGATTGTGTATGGAGTCAGTCACTTCGCAGAGCTTGCCACCGGACGTAAATTCGCAGGGCGCCCGCTCGCTAGAAGATGTGCATTCCAGCGTGCCGGTAAAATATCCCGGCCTGTTGCGGCGGTTGTTCGCTTTTTCTGGCCCCGCGTACATGGTCAGCGTGGGCTATATGGATCCGGGCAATTGGGCCACGGACATCGAAGGCGGCGCCAAATTTGGCTACACGCTGCTGTGGGTGCTGGTGATGTCCAACGGCATGGCCGTTTTGCTGCAGACACTTTCCGCGCGGTTGGGCATTGTCACCGGTCGCGACTTGGCTCAGGCTTGCCGCGATCATTATTCGCGGCCCATCACCACGGTGTTGTGGATTTTGTGCGAAGTGGCGATCGTGGCCTGCGATCTGGCCGAAGTGATCGGCACGTTGATCGGCCTGAAGCTGCTGTTTGGGTTGCCGTTAATTTACGGGCTGATTCTGACCGCCTTCGACACGTTCCTATTTTTGGCAATTCAGAAAGCCGGCATCCGCAAAATGGAAGCGTTCATCATCGTGCTGGTCAGCACGATTGGGGCTTGCTTCGTGCTGGAGATTATCATTGCCAGTCCGGCTTGGGGACCGGTGTTCGGCGGCCTGTTTCCGCGGTTCAGCGGCAGCGCGCCATTTGTGTTTCCGAGCATGGCCGCGTTGACGGTGGCGATTGGCATCATCGGCGCGACGGTCATGCCGCACAATTTGTATTTGCATTCAGCTCTGGTGCAGTCGCGGCAGATCACGCCTACCACCGCCGGCGTCAAGCAAGCCTGCCGCTACAACTTGATCGATTCCGTGCTGGCGCTGAACGCGGCGTTTTTTGTGAACGCGGCCATTCTGATCATGGCCGCGGCCACGTTTCATCATTTGCCGGCGGAGCAGATTGCCGATATCCAACTCGAAGACGCCTATAAGCTGCTCGGCTTGCTCGGCGCGGCCGCGCCCAAGGCGTTTGCCATCGCGCTGCTTTGCGCCGGCCAAAGCTCCACCATGACCGGCACGCTGGCCGGACAGATCGTAATGGAAGGCTTCGTGCATTTGCGAATTCGCCCTTGGCTGCGCCGGTTGATCACACGTTTGTTGGCGATCTTGCCGGCGATGGTGATTATTCTGCTACGCGAAGAGAGCAAAATGATGGACCTGCTGGTGGCTAGCCAGGTTGTGCTGGGCCTGCAGTTGCCGTTTGCGATCGTGCCGCTGCTGCAATTCACAGGCAGTAAGCGAACGATGGGACAGTTCGCCTCGCCGGCCTGGGTCAAAGTTCTGGGCTGGATGGCCGCCGCGATCATCATAGGCCTGGATGTGTATATGATCGTCGACCAATTGAACGATTGGATGACCGCCGCCGGCGCGTATGCAATTTGGGTGCAACTCACCGCCATTCCATTTACGATTGCCTGCGGCCTGCTACTCGGCTATATCCTGGTTACGCCGTGGCTGTTCAAAGCGCGCCAGCAAGACGCCGAGGGCGCCACGGCCACCGCCACGGCCTTGGAAGTCACGGCCGGTCTGAACGCCCCGCTCTACAAACGAATTGGCGTTGCGCTGGATCACAAACGCAGCGACGCCGTGACGCTCAAGCATGCCGTGGCGCTGGCTCGCGCGCACAGCGCGGAACTGGTGCTCATTCACGTCGTCGATGGCGTGGGCGGGCAAGTCTTTGGCGATCAAACTGCCGATCGCGAGCGGCGCGAAGACCAGGTTTATCTCGACCAGGTCGCCGAGTCGCTGCGAAAAATCGGCGTCGCCGCCCAAGCGACGCTGGTGTTCGGAAAACCGAGCGAACAACTGACGCGGGCGGTGACGGATCAGAAGATCGATTTTCTGGTGCTCGGCAGCCACGGGCATGGCTATGTGGGCGATAAAATGTTCGGCGAAACCGTCGGCGCGGTGCGGCACGCGGTGAAAATTCCGGTGCTGGCCGTGCGCGAAAAATCATAAGCCCCACGATCGTACACGCGACGACACGGCCGGCTGCGAAGTGGACTTTGCGTTGACCGTTCCGTTTGGTTTGAACCCTCTTCGGATCGCCGCCTGTCATGCACGAAACACCACTCATAGCCATGATTGCCATTGGGTTGGCGTTTGCCTTCGTGTTTGGATTCGTGGCTTTGAAGCTGTGTATGCCGCCGCTGGTGGGCTATTTGCTGGCCGGCATTGCGATTGGTCCCTACACGCCGGGATTTGTCGGCGAGCCGGAGATCGCCTCGCAACTGGCCGAAATTGGCGTCATGCTGCTGATGTTTGGCGTCGGCATGCACTTCTCGGTCAACGACCTGTGGGCCGTCAAGGCAGTGGCCGTGCCAGGCGCGCTGGTGCAGATTGCCGCTGCCACGGCGCTCGGCATGGCAGTCGCCTGGTATTGGGGTTGGTCGCTCGGCGCCGGACTGGTGTTTGGCTTGGCGCTGTCGGTCGCCAGCACGGTGGTGCTGTTGCGAGCGCTTGACGCCCGCAAATCCGTCGAGACGCCGGACGGAAGGTTGGCCATTGGCTGGTTGATTGTCGAAGATTTGGTAATGGTTCTGGCGCTGGTGTTGTTGCCGGCCTTTGCCCAGCAGTTGGGCGGCGTGGCGGCGCCGGTAGCCGCCGCGCAGAACGTCTGGTGGTCGGTTGGGCTGACGCTGGGCAAAGTGACGTTGTTTGTGGCACTGATGCTGCTGGTGGGCACGCGGATTTTTCCGTGGCTGTTGGCCCGTGTCGAGCGCAGCGGTTCGCGCGAATTGTTCACGCTGGCCGTTGCCGCGCTGGCGCTGGGCGTGACCTATGGATCGGCCAAACTGTTCGGCGTTTCGGTCGCGCTGGGTGCGTTTTTTGCGGGCGTGGTACTCAACGAATCGGCGCTCAGTCGCCGCGCGGCCGCCGATCTGCAATCTTTGCAAGATGCGTTCGGGGCGCTGTTCTTCGTGGCGGTGGGCATGCTGTTCGATCCGCACGTGCTGCTGCGACAGCCCGCCGCGGTGCTGACCGTGCTGGCGATCATCGTCGTCGGAAAATCGTTGGCGGCGCTGCTGATTGTGCTGGCGCTGCGCAAGCCGCTGTCGACGGCGCTGATGGTTTCCGCGTCGCTGGCGCAGATTGGCGAGTTTTCGTTCATCCTGTCTGACTTAGGTGTGGAATTGCAACTGCTACCGCCAGCCGGACGCAGCCTCATTCTCGGCGGGGCACTGCTTTCAATCACGCTCAACCCGCTGGTGTTCTTTGCGGCGTCGTGCATCAGACCGCGAACTTCCAATCTCGCAAACCGCTGGCCACCGTCGGCGAAGTAACGACACTAGCCAGCCCGGTTGGAGCGATTACGCGGAGCCGACAGTCGATGCGAACGGAACATTCGTCAATTTTTAGCCACAAATTTGGCGAATGCAGCCGCCTGTATAAAATGGAACTTCGGCAGCGGTTCCGGCAGGGCAACCGCAGGCGGTAGCATCTTTCCCGGGCTTTAATGGGTTTCAAAATGTCCTTGTTCGCAAATCTGTTCTCGAAGCGTGACGCAAAAATCCCAACTGTCCGCGCCACGCGGCGAAAGTTCGGCCGCGGTCTTACGCGGCAACTGGGCTGCGAAGCGCTGGAAGCACGCCGGTTGATGACCATCACCACCAGCTTTGTAGCCGGCGCTCTGACGTTTACCGCGGACGATCCGGCCGACGCACTGGTGTTGACGTTTGCGGACAACACCGGCAGCGACGTCACCTACACCATCGCCGGCGTCGATACGCAACAAACCGGCGTGACCAGCATCTCGTTTGTCGGCGTGGCCGGCGGCAGCAACACCTTGACCGTTAACGGTTCGAGCATGGCCGACGCAATTGACGTCAGCAACTTGGTCATCAGTTGCAACGGCACGCCCATCACGATGGTCAATGTGGCGTCGCTGGCAATCGACGGGCAAGGTGGCGACGACACCATCTCCGCCTCAGGCATCAGCGTCGCAGGCGCGTTGACGATTGCCGGCAACACCGGCAGCGACACCATCACCATTGGCGACGGCGGGCTCGGCTTGACGGTCGGCAGTTTGTCGGTCTCGGACGATAACACGGCCGCCAACGCTGCACTGATCGAAGGCACAATCAGCACCACGGGCAGCCAAATTTATTCGGCCGCCATGAGGATCACCGGCAGCGTCGTCCTGGCCAGTAGCGGTAGCGGCGCGGTGACGTTTAACTCCACGCTGGATGGGTCGACGTCGACCGATACGCTAGCCGTCAACACCGCCGGCGCAACCACCTTTACCGGCAATGTCGGCTCGGCCATCGCCTTCCAGAGTTTGACGACCGATGCGACGGGTACCACGGCCATCAATGCCGCAAGCATCACCACCGCCGGCGATCAAATCTATAACGACGCCGTCACGTTTGGCGCGGCCAGCACGGTGCTCGATGCCGGAACCAACGGAAACGTCACCTTCGCCAGCAGTTCGACCGGCACGTCCACCGCGCTCACGATTAACAGCGGACTGACAACCACGTTCGGCGCGGCCGCCGCGTTGGCCAGTCTCACAACCGACGCCGCGGGCACAATCACCATCAGCGGTCCGACTGTCACTACCACGGGCAACCAAACTTATAACGACAACGTCACGCTGACCGTCACGCCCATCACCATCAGCGGCGGTGCCAGCGGCAACATCACCTTTAATCAGTCGGTCACCGGCGCCGGAACCGCGTTGGCCATCAACACGGGCGGAGTCACCACGTTCACGCTTGGAGGCACCGTTACGCTGGCCAGCCTCACCACCGACGCACCCGGAATCACTCGGTTGAACAAATCGAATATCACCACCACGGGCGACCAGCGCTATCACGATGCGGTTTCGATCGGTTCGACCACCACGCTCGATGCCGGCGCCAACGGCAGCGTGAGCTTCGATCAAATCATCACGGGCGCGGATGCGAATCTGACCATCAACAGCGGCCAGGTGACAACCCTGCACAACGTCAACCTTGGCGCCCAAGGCTCGCTCACCACCGATGCCGCCGGCACAACCATCTGGGCTGGCGGAATCACCTCTGGCACGGTCAGCATTGGCGACGCCCTGACGCTCAGCGGCAGTTCGTCCATCGTCGGTTCGTCGGTCACATTCGGCGGCACAGTTAACGGTAAGTTCATGCTGACCACGCTGGTCAGCGGGCCCGTTCACTTCAACGATGTTGTCGGTGGCACCGCAGCGCTCACGGTGTTCAACATCGGCGCCAGCGGCATCAACACCATCACGTCCAGTGTTCATGCCACGATCAACTTGATCTACGCCGTGAATAGCACGGCTTCCGAAGATTCGCTGGACATCGCGGCCAACGTGGTGTTGGACTGCCCTGGATTCATGTATCTGCTGGCGGCCGACCGGATCAACACCGCAGCCGGCAGCGCGCTGAAGTCGTCGATCACAATCGCCATCGCCAGTCTGGCCACCACCACGACCGGCACGATTTTTTCGCTGGCGGGTACGGTCACCGCGCCGGGCTTGTACGTGGTGGGCGGTGGAGGTAACGATACGATTGCGATCGCCAACTTGCCCACCGCTCCGCTCACCGTGCTTGGGCAAGGCGGCCTCGACACCATGAATGTTAGCACCGGCGATGGCAACGATACCGTGCTGGTTTATGCCACGCAGATAGCGCTGAATGGCGTGACCCGCATAGCATATAGCAGTCTCGAAAGCATCGTGCTCAACACCGGCGGCGGTAACGATAACGTCTCGCTGCAACTTTCGGCCGTGACGGCCAATCCGGACTTCGCCCTGGATGGCGGAACTGGCGTCAACAAGCTCAAAATCACCGGCACCAACGCGGGCGATATCATCGTCGTCGGCGACGGCAGTTCCGGCGATAAGTATCGCGCGCAAAACCTGGCCGCCCTGCAGATTTTTGGTCTCGGCGGCAGCGACTACCTGCAAAACAATACCGCCATCAATTCACTGATCGATGGCGGCGCTGGCGCCGATGTTCTCGTCGGGGGAAGCGGCAACGATGTGCTGTTCGGTGGCGACGGCCAGGATTCGCTCTATGGCCAAGCCGGCAACGATTTCATATTTGCCGACTACGACTACAACTTCGGTAATCCGATTCGTCGCACCCTCACCGGCGACACCGTGCAAGGCGACTTGCTGAGCACCGGCGCCGGTTCCGATACGGCCATTTATATCGGCAACGACCAAGTCTCCGCCAAGGCCGGCGACTACATTTTTGGCATGACGTTGCCCACCGCCGGCGACAAGAACAACGTGAACATCGCCAATGGAATTCTGGCCAACGCTTTGGCGCAGGACTTCACCAAGCCGTTCTAACGCTGATTTAACGCTCGCCCGCGCCGCAGGTTTTGCAAACCTCGGCAGGCGCGTTGCTTGACAGTTTACGCGCTGCTCATGAGACTTAGACCTGCCAATCTCGGAATGTCTCGATTCAGTTCGGAGCACGTATGCCGCGCGATTTTTGCCAGACGGTGTGGGACCAGCAGCTTGCGGCTTCTTGCCGTGAGCTGACGCGCATGGCCGTCAGCGAAGATCTGGGTGCCGGCGGCATCGATTGGACCACCGCCGCGTTAATTCCGGACGACGCTCAGGGGCGCGCCGCGGTGGTTGCCCGTAAGCCTGGTATCGCCGCCGGAATTCTGGCCGTGACGGTGATCGTTGCCGAAGTCGATTCGCGCTTGGCGTGGAGCCCTGCGCTGGCCGATGGCGACGCGCTCGCTCCTGGCCAGACGCTGGGCGTGCTCAGCGGACCCGCCGGCAGTTTGCTGCAAGCCGAGCGGATCGTACTGAATTTTGTCGGACATCTCTGCGGCATTGCCACGTTGACGGGTCAATACGTGCAGCGCATTCGCGGCTCGAAGGCGCGGATTTACGATACCCGCAAAACCACGCCCGGCTACCGACTGCTGGAAAAATACGCCGTGCGCTGCGGCGGAGGCATGAACCATCGCGGCAGTCTGAGCGAAGCCGTGCTGATCAAAGACAATCACCTGGCGCTCGGCGCAACCACTGGTGTTGCCGGCCGCCGCTTTACGCCGGCCGAGGCCGTGCGACACGCCCGCGAGTTTCTCCGCCGCCGCGCCGCAGCCGCGTCCGACGCGGAAACTATTGTCGAAGTCGAAGTCGATACGCTTCAACAACTGGAGCAAGTGCTGCCGGCCGATCCGGATATCGTGCTGCTGGATAATATGTCGATCGAGCAACTGCTGGCGGCCGTGGAACGGCGGAATGCGCTAAATCGCCGTGTCGAATTGGAGGCTTCCGGCGGAGTGAATTTAGAAACCGTCGCCGCAATTGCCGCCACCGGTGTTGACCGCATCAGCGTGGGCGCGGTGACGCACTCGGCCGTGGCGTTAGACATTGGCTTGGATTGGCTGGCCGGTTAAAACCGCACGCTCACGCGTCTTCGTTGCCGATGCTGCCAGCGTCGGAACATTAAGCGCTGATCGACTTAACTCCGCCGACGCAAGCTGCGTCGCCAACGAGCGAGCATTTCCCCGCCGCATCTCACTTGGCGTCGACAATCCGAATGGCCGCGCCGTGACGATTGGGCGTGGCGATGACCGCCTGCCAGTCCGCGTCGCCTTCGAGTTGCAACTGCTGGCTCAACTGACGCGCGTCGGCGTCGCTGGGCAGCGCGGCGAACACCGTCGGCCCCCACGACGTTTGGCCAACGCCAACCACGCCTAACTGCCGCATTCGTTCAATCCACTGTAGCGAATCGGCGCGGGCAAAGTTGCCGTCGTGTTGCGCCGCGAAGCACATGCCGGCCATCTGTCCGTAACGATACAGGCTCTCGCTGAATCGTTCGAAGCGGGCCTCGCACGCCGCGGGCAATAACTCCAGCAGCACTTCGCCGCACATTGCGTCCGTGGCGGCCGCGGAGACCGCCGGCAACTGTGCGAACGCCTTTCGCTCGGGCTCGCCCGACAAACCTTGGGCCGTGCGGGGCGTGATGATCAAAAATCGCCAGGCGGGCGGCAAATCGGCCCGTGCGAGCAGCGGGGAAATTTGATCGCCGCTCAACTTGCCGGCTTCCAGTAGCATTCCGCCGCGCTGGAAACCATGCGTGCCGATGGCCGAGCGCAAGCCGCGACCCACGCGCCGCGAAAGATCTTGAGCATCGCTGCTCAGGTGTCCGCGCCAAGCGTCGAGACCCATCACAACCGCCAGTCCGAGTTGCGTGCCGCTGCCCAAGCCCACGTGATCGCGCGCGGTTTGTAGCACGTCAATCAGCACGCGCGGCGCAGGCTCGTCCGGTTTTGCAGTGGCTTCGGCGGCCAGGCAGCGGCCTGCGAATTCCAGCACGCGCTCCGCCTGCGGACCGCGCGCGGAGAGTTCGCTGGCGGCCGAGAATTGCAACCGCACGCCTGGCTGGTCGATCATGGCGCCCACCCCGCCAAACTGACGACGTCGCGGATCGCCAAACGCCCACATGCCAAAGTGCAATCGGCTGGGAGCGGTAATTTCGACGACGCGGGTCATGAATACTCGATTCGGCAGGCAGAATTCGGCGGTGCGTGGCAGTTCTCCATTTCATCGGCGACGCGACTGCGACGCAAGGGGCGGGAATACCGTTTTTCCGGCATTTGCCTGCCAACTTGCACGCCGACGAGGCGGCGATTAGCCTTGATGGAACATCCGCAATTGCCCATCGCTAGGAACCTTGTATGCCGCTGGAGATTCTCTGCCCCGCCGGACATCGTCTGCAGGTCATGCCGGACCAGATGAATCAAAAAGTCCGCTGCCCCACCTGCCAACAGGTGTTTGTGGTGCCGGAGCAGCGTGTTTCGCCGCCGCCGGTATTCAAAGATAACGATCTGGCCGGACTGGCCGAAGCCACAGCCGCGCCCGTCAAGCCACGCAAAAAGGCATCGCGCATGCCGCAGATTGAAGTCGCCACCGCCGTCCGTTACGGCGCGCAGGCGATCTTAATGCTGGGACTGATGCTGGTGCTGTGCGCACGCGGGTGCGACACGCTGGGCAATCGCGAAGCGGCTCGCCTACAAGCCAAGGCCAAGCTGGCCAAAGATCAGTTCAACGACACGTTCGAAACGCGACGAAGCAGCATCCAAGCGCAGATCGAGGATCTCAACAATAAGAAAGACTCGTCCAAAGAGGACAATACGCGCGTCAAAGAATTGCGCGAGAAACTCAGCGACATCGAAAAAGATCGCACGAAACAGAGCAAAGAAAAAACGACCGGCGAATGGCGTTCGATGGAAATCGACGCTCGCGACGCCGCGGCCAACAACGTCATGTCCGCCTACTGGCGCGAATTGCTGTTCGTGTTTGGCACCGCGATTTTCTCGCTGGGGCTGTTGGCACTAGGCTTTAACGGCCAGGGCGCGGAGCGCTGGATCTGCCTGAGCATGCTGGCGATCATCGTATTCAGCTTGTACGTCGGCGGCGTGGCTTGGATTGGCGCCCTGCCGCTTAACGGGCTGCGCTAGGTTGGTAGCGCTGCAGCGTTCTTTGCCGCCGGCGGCGCGAGCAGCGTGCGTTCCACAAACGTGGTATCCATCTCCGCTTCCACAAACGCGCTGGTTTTGAGAATTTCCTGGTGGATCGGCACGGTGGTTTTGATGCCCACCACGGTCAGTTCGGCCAGCGCGCGTTGCATGCAGGCGATGGCCTCTGTTCGCGTTGGCTGGTGCACGATCAATTTGCCAATCATCGAATCGTAGTTCGGCGAGACGGTGTAACCGCCGTACGCGTGCGAGTCAAAGCGGACGCCAAATCCGCCCGGCGCGATCAGCCGTTCGATTTTGCCCGGCGAAGGTTGGAAGTTGCGAGCCGGGTCTTCGGCATTGATGCGGCATTCGATGGCCACGCCCTGGCACTTGATGTCTTTTTGTTTGAGCCACAGTTTTTCGCCGGCGGCCACGCGAATCTGCGCTTTGATCAGGTCGATGCCGGTCACCATTTCGCTAACCGGATGCTCAACTTGGATGCGGGCGTTGACTTCGATGAAGTAGAAATTGCCCTGCGCGTCGACAATGAACTCGCACGTGCCGGCATTGTGATAATTGGCCGCTTTGATCATCCGCACGGCCGCTTCGCACATGGCCGTACGCGTAGCTTCCGAAAGCCGCGGCGCGGGGCTTTCTTCAATCAGTTTTTGATGGCGGCGCTGCACCGAGCAGTCGCGCTCCCAAAGGTGCACCACGTTGCCGTGCTGGTCGGCCAGAATTTGCACTTCCACATGCCGCGGCCGCTCGATGTATTTTTCGAGATAGATGGCCGCGTTGCCGAAGGCCGCTTGGGCCTCGTTGGCCGCTTGCTGCAGCGCGGTTTTCAGCACTTGCTCGCTGGCGGCCACGCGCATGCCTTTGCCACCGCCACCGGCCGTAGCCTTGATCAGCACCGGATAACCAATTTCGCGGGCAATCCGCACGGCTTCCGCTTCGTCTTTGACCAGGCCATCGCTGCCGGGCACCACCGGCACGTTGGCGGCGCGGGCCATGCGGCGGGCTTCGTTCTTGTCGCCCAAGCGGCTCATCGCGTCGGGCGAAGGACCGATGAAGTCGATCTTGCAAGCGCGGCAAACTTCGTTGAAGTGCGCATTTTCAGAAAGGAAGCCGTAGCCCGGGTGAATGGCTTGCACGTTGCCCACTTCGGCGGCGCTAATCACGCGGTCGATCTTCAAATAGCTTTCGCTGGCCTTGGCCGGACCCACGCAATAGGCTTCGTCGGCCAGCGAGAGATAATGGGCGCCGCGGTCGGCTTCGCTAAAAATGGCAACCGTTTCGATGCCCATCTCTTTACAGGCGCGAATCACGCGCAGCGCAATTTCACCGCGATTGGCAATCAAGATACGCTTGAACATGGCGGGCAAATCACTCGAAAACGGGGAAAAACGAAGTCGTCTGGCCGCCCAACAGGCTGGCGCGCGGCGGGCCAAGCGGCCGAATGTGGGCAGCGACTATTTCTTGGTGTCGACTTTGTATAGCGGCTGGTTAAACTCCACCGGCGTGCCATTTTCGACCAGCACCGCCGTAATCTGACCGGAAATCTCGGCCGGAATCTCGTTGAAGACTTTCATCGCTTCGATAATGCCAATCACCGTTTCGGGACCGACGTGGTCGCCGACTTTGACGAACGGCTTGGATTCCGGATTGGCGGCCGAGTAGTAAGTGCCAATCATCGGACTCTTAATCACGGCGATGCTGGCCGAATCAGCCGCCGGCGCGGCGGCCGCGGCTGGCGGAACCGTTTGTGCCATCGGCGGCGGATTGTAGGGCTGAGCGGCACCCATCGTCATTTCCGGCTCGCCACCGCGACGCAAACGAATCCGCTGGTCGGACTGCCGCAGATCGATCTCCGCCAGATCGTGCTCTTTCATCAGCTCGACCAACCGACGAATTTTTTTGACGTCGAAGATATCGCCGGAATTCGGTCCCACGCTCGCCATGCCAGTTCTCCAGGCCAATAGACGTTGCACCAGACTGCCCGCCAAGACAGCCGGTGATGATCGAGTATCGCAATTGTGCGCAAGCTTGTGCAGATGCCGACGAGATCAAAACCCGTGGCAGGCTGGCCAGCAACGGTCTTGAGCGGATTCAACACAACTCTATACGCGCATTCATGTTTGGGCGGATTTTAACCGTCAGCACAGCGAACGTCAAGACGCACCAGCCTCGGGGTGTGGCAAAATTGACTGGCGCAATCTGCGGGGTGTGGGTAGACTGCTGGGAGTCACGGAGAGGAGTTCCCCCATGAAACCGAATCAAGGAGTGAGCGATGTCTACGCCCAAGGTTGCGCCGGCAAGTTTGGTGTCGG
>JBBRCE010000063.1:0-29463 GCA_038205115.1 Pirellulales bacterium | reverse complement strand
GCAACATCTCCGCGGCCAGAAACAGTTCTTGTTGCAGTTGCTTCCGCTTGCCCATCGCCACGGTCAGGTACTCCTTTGACTGACATTGCCCACCAGGCCAACAGTGTATCAACCGCGCGGGAATTGGGAATACTTCAACGGTCTGTTATCCGTCGATAGCAAGTATCTGCAATCGGTCCGTACTTACATCGAGAACGGCAACGGTGAATGCGTCGGCGCGGAACAGCGCGCCTGGGTTGCTCCGTCGCACGGTGCCGACCATTTGGTCCGTAGGATAATGGGCGTGGCCTGTGAGCAAATAACTCGGTTGTACGGCTAACACCTGGCGAATGTCGCTGGTCATGTGCCCATGCGCGACGCCGATTTTCTTGCCAGCGAATTCGAACGCTCCGCCCCATCCCAAGCACTTGGCGGTCGTTGAGTTCGGGAATTCCAGCCGGAAGTGAAATGGCAGAATGGATCGGCGGTAATAATTGTATCGAAATTTCCATTGCGCGATTGAGCGGATCCCGGCGTCATCGAATTGTGCGGTTTGCGCGGTGAGCGGCAACGTCGATTGTCGTTTGCCACCTTGTCATCCCGGCACTGGACTTTATACAATTCGTAAAAGGCTCGGCTCCAAACTCTCTTCATGACCGCGGTGGCAACCCTTGGCCAACGACAATCCCTCGTTCTTAAGTCGTAACCAGTTCCTGTTTTATCGCCTGTTTTCGCTGTTCGGGCTGATTCCGGTCGGCGCGTATATGTGCGTGCATCTGCTGACCAACGTGACGCTGGTCAACGGGGCGCTGGCCTTTCAGAAAAATGTCGATGCCATCCATAGCCTGGGCGTGGCGCTGCCGGCCGTGGAGTGGATCTTCATCTTCATCCCGCTGATTTTTCATGCCACGATGGGCATGATCATCGTCGCCAGCGGTTCGTTCAACACATCGTCCTATCCGCTGACGCGAAATTTTCGCTATACGCTGCAACGCGCAACCGGAATGATTGCGTTTGTGTTCATTTTGTTTCACGTGCTGCAGTTGCACCATTTGGGCAGCGCGCTAGGAGGCGGTCGGTTCGATGCCGAACACGCGGCCAGCAGCACCGCCACGGCACTGGCGCCGGCGGCGATTAAAGTGCTGTACATCGTGGGAGTGCTGTCCTGCGTTTATCACTTGGCTAACGGCATTTGGACATTTGGCATCACCTGGGGAATTTGGACCAGCAAAGCCGCGCAAACTCGGGCTTCGTACGCTTGCCTGGCGTTCGGGCTGGCGCTTGCGGCGGTGGGCATGATGACGGTCAAATCGTTTAGCACGCTGGATACCAAAGCGGCAAAAGCGGTCGAAGATCGCCATCAACAGTCAATGAGCGCCGAACTCGGCACGGCGCAGACCGACGAAACCGTGAATAGCAAAAAATAACGCCGCAACCGCAAATGTCCACGCAGCGCTGATCGACGCCTCAGGACGAATTTGCAACGCAGTGCAGATCGACGCCGCGTTTTAAGAAACCTACAAAGTCAACGGCAGCAGGAATTGGCATGGCGAAACAGCGGGTGATGGTTGTCGGGGGCGGATTGGCCGGACTGGCCGCGGCCATGCAATTGGCCGATTCGGGCATCGATGTCGATTTGATGAGCCTCACGCCAGTCAAACGCTCGCACAGCGTTTGCGCTCAGGGCGGAATCAATAGCGTTAACGCCGTCACGCGTCAGCAGGGCGACAATGAGTGGAAGCACTTTGACGATACTGTTTACGGCGGCGACTTCTTGCAGCATCAACCGCCGGTCAAGGAAATGACCGAGTGGGGGCCGCGAATCATCGACTTGATGGACCGTCTGGGCGTGCCGTTCAATCGCACGCCAGAAGGCTTCCGCGACCAACGCCGGTTTGGCGGCACACTTTTCAAACGCACCGCATTCGCCGGGGCTACCACCGGGCAGCAATTGCTGTACGCGCTGGACGAACAAGTGCGTCGCTGGGAAACCGAAGGGCGAATCACCAAGTACGAATTCTGGGACTTTCTGGGGCCGATTCTCGACGATAACGGTCGCTGCCGCGGTTGCGTGGGCCAGGACTTGGTGACGATGCAAATTCGCGCGTTTCCGGCCGATGCGGTGATCATCGCTTCCGGCGGCAACGGGCTGATCTACGGCCGATCGACGATGTCGATGGTTTGCACCGGCAGCGCCGCAAGTCGCGCGTTTCGGGCCGGTGCCAAGTACGGCAACGCCGAATTCATCCAAGTTCACCCCACTGCGGTGCCAGGCGCGGATAAATTGCGTCTGATGAGCGAAAGCGCCCGGGGCGAAGGCGGCCGCGTCTGGGTGCCGCGCAAGCCGCACGATCCGCGCGATCCTAAGCAAATTCCCGAGGCCGAGCGATATTACTTTCTAGAAGAACGCTATCCCAAGTATGGCAACCTCGTGCCGCGAGACATTGCCACGCGAGAAATCTTTAGCGTTTGCACCAAAGACGGTTTGAGCGTCGAAGCCGATCGGCTCTGTGTGTATCTCGACTTGACGCACATTCCGCGGGCGACGCTGGATGTTAAGCTCGGCGGCATTCTGGCGATTTACGAAAAATTTCAAGGCGTCGATCCGCGCGACGTGCCGATGAAAATCTTTCCGGCCGTGCATTACTCGATGGGTGGACTGTGGGCCGATTATGAACGCAGCGCAAACGGCGGTTTGCTGCTCGGCTCGCCACGCAACCAGCAAACCAACCTCCCGGGGCTGTATGCGATTGGCGAGTGCGACTACCAATATCACGGCGCCAACCGCTTGGGCGCGAACTCGCTGCTGAGTTGCATTTTCAGCGGTTTGATCGTGGCGCCCAGTGTCGCCAGCACGCTCAAGTCGCTTCAAGGCGGCGCGGCTGGCGAGCAGAGTCCGGCGCTGTTTGAACGCGAACGCAAACGGCATCAAGACGCGCACGATCAATTGCTGCGGCGACCCGGCGGCGGCGAAAATCCGTATTTGATTCACCAGGAACTTGGCGCGGTGATGACCCGCACGGCCACGGTGGTCCGCGAGAATCACGAGATGATCGCTGCGCTCAGTAAAGTTGACGATTTGCAGCAGCGGGCCGATCGCTGTTCGCTTTCCGATACCGGCAACTGGACCAATCAAAACGTGGTGTTCACAAAGTCGCTGCGCGATATGATTCCGCTGGCCAAAACGATCTTGATGGGCGCCATTGCCCGCGATGAATGCCGCGGCGCGCACTACAAGCCGGAATTCGAAATGCCTGGCATTACAGTGACCGACCCGACCGAACGCGTCAAAGCGGCGGAAGCTTGGTGCGATCGGTTCGAAGCGAATACCAGCAAGTGGTTGAAGTCGACGATTGCCACGGTGGGTGCGGATGGCCAACCCAAGTTGAGCTATGAAGACGTGGACACCACGTTGATTCCTCCGCGGCCCCGCATGTATGGCTTGGTTGGCGCGGAAGTCATTGAAGACGTCTGGAATAAACGCGCGGCGGCCAAAGCGTCGCTTGTCAAGCAAACGGCAACCGCGAGTTAAAATCGCCTTGCCAAAATCGGTTATCAAGTAGCAACTCTTCGTCGCCTGCACAGATCGTTGAATCATGACCGACGCTCATCGCACTCCCGTCTCGCATCGCACGTTCGAAGTTCGCGTTCTGCGGCAAGATTCGCCGGACGGTCCCAGCTACTGGGAACGTCACCGCGTGCCATATGTGCGCGACATGAACGTGATCAGCGTGCTGCAAACCATTGCGGCGCAAGCCAAAACGGCCGACGAGCAGCCGGTGGCACCGGTGGCCTGGGATTGCAACTGCCTGGAAGAAGTTTGTGGCTCATGTACCATGCTGGTCAACGGACGCACGCAAATGGCCTGCACGGCGCTGGTCGATAAATTGCTGGCCGAGCAGCCCGGCGAAATCGAATTGCGGCCGATGACCAAATATCCGGTGGTTCGAGATTTGGTGGTCGATCGCGGCCGTTTGTTCCGTTCGTTGCAGAAGGTCAAGGCCTGGGTCAACGTGGATGGTTATTACGACATGGGCGCGGGTCCGCGGCAAGCGCCCGAGGCCCAGCAAGCCATTTACCCGGTGACCGAATGCATCAGTTGCGGCTGCTGCATGGAAGCCTGTCCGCAATATGCCAAGATTGAAGTGCCGCGGCGCGACGGCGAAACCGATGAGCAATATGCGAGTCGTCAGAAGAAAGCCTACGACGCCGGATTTTTGGGCGCGGCTCCAATCGCGCAGGCGATGCGTTTTAACCAGGATCCCACCGGTAGGTTGAACGCCAAGGAGCGCTTGGAAGCGCTCACGGCCGAAGGCGGAGTGCAAGTCTGCGGCAATGCGCAGAACTGCGTGTCGGTCTGTCCCAAGCACATTCCGCTCGATCGCGCCATCGCGCAAGCCGGACGGGCAGCAACGGTGTACACCATCAAACGGTTTTTTGATCGTTAATTTGCCGCCCGCTTTGTCGGCTTCCCCAGCAGCGTCAGCTTAGGCGGTCGTATGGCGTGCGGCGTTGCCGGTGCTGTCATCAGTAGCGGAAGATCTTTCGCAACATCCATGCGCCGGCGCCCAGCAGCAGCAGGTTGCCCAGCCAGACGCAATCCGGCGGCAGCGTGCCGCGTTTGGCCTGATTCGTGCCATACATCAGTAGCGGATAGTACAGCAACAGAATCGGCAAGAAGCAGGCGAAAAAGCTCGACAGAAAGTCCGAGAATCGTAGATACACGGCCACTGGCGCGCCGAGTATGGCAAAGAACAGGCAACTAAAACCATTTGCCCAGCGCCGCGGCGGTTCGACCTTCAGCCGATACAGGTATTCCGTGGCTTCGCGAATGGCGTTTTCTTCGCCACCCAGCCCGCCGCCGGTGAGCGAATTGAAATCGCCCGACGCCATCGTAAACGCGGACTTGGCTGCCAGTTCTTGTTCGCAGCGGTCAATTTTCTGATGATACTTGATCACCTGACCGCGGATCGCATTCATCGGCAAAAACGCCGGCGAGGTCGATTTTGCCATCCGACTGGCTTCGTCCAACCGCATGGTGATCGTGTATGAAGGCACGTAAACGCCGAGCTTGCCTTGGGCATCGATCCGAGCTTGCTTGAAGACAAAGCTCAACGTGCCGTCGTCCAGGTCCGATTGAAGTTCCGCCTCTTGGGCGCGGATCGTGTTTTCCGTGGCGTCGTTACCGCCGCTAAATGTAATCACCGGCGAAATCATCGTCTTGCCATCGAGCCGAATGATATTGATCGAAAACGACTTGGACGTGTAATTGCGCTGGGTTCGCAGCATGCTGTAAACGATGTCTTCGACCTCACTGATCACGATCCGCTGGATGCCATCGTGGCCCCATGAGCCGGCCAGATCGTTGATCCAAACGGTAAAAATGCTCAGCAAAAACGTAAATACGTACGTTGGCCAAAGCACCACCCAAGGCGAAATGCCCAAGGCCTTCATCGCCACCAGTTCGTTCGTAGCTGCCAGCCGTCCGTACACGCTGCACACGGCAAACAGGATGGTGCCCGGAATGGCAAACCGCAACGCATCCGGCAGCAGATAGGGAATCAGCGGCATGACCTGGGCGAACTCCAGCCCTTGTTCGTGCGCCACCCGATAGATGCCCACCAGCACCATAATCAGCGTAATGACGGTCAGCGCCACCAGAAACACTTTGAGCATTTCGGCTAGCACATAACGCTGCAGCAGTTTCATGGTACGGTTCAGTTAGAAAAATCGAGGCGCGCGGTTTTGCACCCAAACCGTATCGAGATTCGGTCAAATCCGCAACACTAGAATTGCTGCTAGCAACGCGTTCGAAAGCGCCGCGTTCAGAATTTGCAGCGACGATTTTGACAGCGAGATACGCGGCCGATGCTGTGCTATCGAGCGATACTTTCACCATTTTTCCAACCAATCCAGCGCGGCCTAATGGTTTTCGGGAGGCTATGCCGAAGATTCGCCCTGGTGTGGCAGAAAGTCTGTCAGGTACAGCGAATCGCCAAACGGACGACCACGGCAATTGCACCCGCCAATGCCCACGCCAATTGATTGCAGGGCATCAGCGGCTAAACTAGCTGCATGGAGTCCGAACTGATATCCTGGCTGCGCGCTCGATTGCCGCGCCATCCGCAATTGCTGCTGGGCGTGGGCGACGACGCGGCGGTGTTGCGATTGGCCCAGCGCGCCGATTGCGTGCTGACCACCGACATGCTCAACGACGGCGTTGATTTTCGCGTGGCGGACGACGACCCGCGACGAATCGGCCGCAAAGCGCTGGCTGTGAATCTCAGCGATCTGGCAGCGATGGCTGCCCGTCCGCTGGCGGCGCTGGTCTCGCTAGCGCTGCCACGGCACAACAGCCTGAAACTCGCGCTGCAGTTGTTCGAAGGATTGCTGCCGCTGGCCGAAGAATTTGGCGTTTGCATCGCCGGCGGCGACACCAACGTTTGGGACGGCCCGCTGGCGATCAGCATCACCGCTATTGGCGAAACCACCGATCGCGGACCGCTCACGCGCAGCGGTGCATCTCCGGGCGAAGCGATCATCGTCACGGGCAATTTTGGCGGTAGTATTCTCGGACATCAATTCGATTTCCGTCCGCGAGTCAATGAGGCGCTGCGAATCTACCAGCGATATCCGCTAACGGCCGGCATCGACGTCAGCGATGGTCTGTCGCTCGATTTGGCCAAGCTCTGCGAGCGGAGTGGTTGCGGTGCGCTGCTAAACTTGGACAGTATTCCGATTTCGGCCGCGGCCAGACAATTGGCCGAGCGTGCCGGCGACGATCAATCGGCCCTCGATCACGCGCTGGGCGACGGCGAAGATTTCGAATTGATACTGACGCTGCCTGCCGACGAGTTGCCGGCAATGCTCGCCGATCCCGCGCTGGCCAATATTCCGCTAACCTGCATTGGCCGGTTTGTCTCGCAGCCAGGGCTGTGGACCGAAGATTCTGTTGGTACACGGCAGCCGATCATGCCGCGCGGCTGGGAACACCGAGGAATTTGAAATGCCGATCATTTATGAAGCTCAAGACGAAAACCAAACCGCCACACTGGGCCACGCGCTGGCCGGCTGTTTGCCGGACGGCGCTGTGGTGGCGCTGTGCGGCACGCTGGGCGCCGGCAAGACGCGGCTGGTGCAAGCCGTGGCGGCCGCCAGCGGCGTGGCGCCAGGCCTGGTGGTGAGCCCCACGTTTGTGCTGGTTCACGAGTATCCGGGCCAACGCCCGATTTACCACTTCGATGTTTACCGCCTCAAGGACGACGACGAGTTTCTGCAGCTCGGTCCCGACGAGTATTTCGAGTCGGCGGGCCTGACGTTTGTCGAATGGGCGGACAAAGTCGAACGCTGCTTGCCGGTCGATTACCTGCTGATTCGGATCGAAGTGCTCGGCCCGTTTTCGCGACGGTTTGCCATCGAAGCCGTTGGGGCGAAACTTCAGCCGGCCGTCGAACGACTCTCGGAGCTGTTGGCGCAGCGCTAGATACAGTCGCAGGCGAACACCGCGCGATCGTCACTCGCCGGCGGAAGTTTGCACACGAAGTTCGGTAGACGACTGATCCACGCGGAACTCCTGGGCCGGCACCTCGTCGCAAAGCGCGGCGAGCGCGGCAGGCAGTTCAAGCTGCCGCAGCGTGCGAAATTGCCCGTCGTGCATGCGGCCGAAGACTAAAAATCGGCAGCCGCGGTGGGCGATGTCCACCAGCGCCTGATCGCGCGCCGCGGCGCTGGCGTAGTAGCGCGGTTCGGCAATTCGCGCCACGGTATCGACGCCGACGGCGAAAATCGAATTCGGAAAGATTGCTGACTTATCTACGAACGTCGCGGCCCGCGTGAAGACTAGCGGTGGACCGAGCGATTCGAATTGCCGCGCGCGATTTCGCATTTCCAGAAAGTCGAGCGGCGGCTTATCGACGTTTTGAACGCAGATTTCGTAAATCAAGGGCAACGCATACCGCCGGAGGGCGATATCGGCCATTTGCCGATGCCCGTGGTGGAGCGGATTGAAAGCGCCGGAAAAAATCAGCGCGCGCTCGCCGGGCCAAGCGGCACCGCCCATTGCCGCCATTTCTCCGGCGGTTGCCAAATTCGATTCGCCGAGCAGCAGCCGACGCCAACTCGACGGTGCGTCAAACCGATCTTCGTGGGCTTGTTCACCCGGCAGCAAGTTGATGGGCAACCGCAGTTCAATGCCGGTGGCCGCGGCAATCTGGTTGAGGATGATTGCCGCCACGAGCTGCTCTTCTTGACGGCGTGTGCGCGCGCCTTTGTTGAACACCAGCGACCACTGCAATGTTGTGCCGGCCGTTTGCCACGCGAGATGCACGCGATGTTCGCCCAGCTTGGGCCGGTCGGTTGCCAGCGAACTCGTCGCGGCGATACAGGCCACGCTATCGGATTCGCGGCGAGCTTCGACTTCCACAAGCCGGCGCGCTCTTCGGAAACCGGCCGCGGCCATAGACCGCGCCGTGCCGGCGGCAACGTATTTTTCCGGCACAGCGCCCAGGTATTCGTGCAACGCAGCAGCCGAGTAAGGCACGATCGCCTCGATCAAACAGCTCGATCCGCCCGGAACTTCCAGCAATTCGGCAATCGCCCGGCTGCCGCCGCCGGTGATTGCCAGTAGCAACCGGATGGGCTGCGTATGAATGGCTCGGATAATCGCTTCGATGCCAACTTCCGACATTTGACTCGTGCTTACTGAGGCCCGGTTGACTGGTGTTTGCCGACGTCCATTCTAACCACAATCCGCGCCGGACCGACGCGGCAGCCCAGCCCATAGCTTGAGCAAATCCGTTGCCACTTGGCGCGTGGTTGGCGTATGATCGATTGCCGCAAGGGAAATCGGCACCGACCTCAGCGCACAGGTGAATGGTAATGATCAAAAATGGCTGGACGTTTCTGACGCTGCCGATCGTGCTGTTGGTAGGAATTTTGGCGATTGGGATTGGTGCGCTGCGATCCGCGCCGCCGGACCTGAAGCCTTATCAGACGATGATCGAAAAACTCAAGCCGCTGCACAGGCCACTGGGCAAACCGCAAGCCGGCGAGTGGTTGGATCAGCACAAAGAAGCCGGCCAATCGTTTGCCGAGTACGTGCGTAGCGACCCCGTCATGCCGCGCGGCAAACGCAGAATCATATACATTCAGCCGCTGGGCGATTTCAACGAGCCGCAACGTAAAATCGTCAGTTTGACGGCCGATTTCATGGGACGCTATTTCGGCTGCAAAGTTAAGATTCGCGACGATCTGCCGCTGTCGCTGATTCCGGACTCGGCGCAACGCATCAACGCGGCCACTCAAAAGCAGCAAATCCTTTCGACGCATGTCTTGGACCCATTACTGAAATCGCGATTGCCGGACGAAGCGGCGGCGCTGATCGCCTTTACCGCCACGGACCTATGGCCCGGCCAAGGCTGGAACTTTGTGTTTGGGCAAGCGTCGCTTCAAGATCGGGTGGGCGTCTGGTCGATCGCCCGCAATGGCGACCCGCGCGGCGGAGTCGACGCCTTGGCGACCTGCCTGCTGCGAACCCTCAAAACCGCCACGCATGAAACAGGGCATATGTTTTCGATTCAGCATTGCACAAAGTACGAGTGCAATATGTGCGGGTCCAACAGCCTGGAAGAATCCGACCGCCAGCCTGTCGAAGTTTGCCCAGAATGCCTGGCGAAGATTTGCTTTGCGACCGGCGTGGACGCGAAAAAACGTTTCCAATCGCTGGCCGAGTTTTGCCAGCAGAACAAACTTGAAAAACAAGCGGCGTTTTATCGCTCTGCGGTCGAGGCGTTGAAATAGTATAATCCGCGCGAAGGATTCGGCTAAGTGGTCAACGGCGGCTCGCTCGCGGCGAATTGATCGTAAAGTGACGTGGCCGCGGCAAAAACCGGCGACTGTTCACCGCGCATCAGCAGGCCTCGAATTCGGGATCGCAGAATGACGCCTTTTTCCAATCGCTGGGCGAACAAGTGGTGCTGAATTCGCACCTGGTCGTTGGTCTGTGACGCGACAGGGCGACTAGCATCGCGCGGGTGGATCATTTCCAAATACCAGAGTTGCGCGCCAAGCTGCACGAGTACAGAGTGCCCCGCCGGACTGCCCTCCACAAACGCCTGTTGGGCCGCGTTCCAAGGGACGTGCGCAAGCGAGGTGGCGCAACTGACGACATTCACGCTCGGATCGACGTCTAATAAACTGGTTTGCACCGAGACTACCAGTTCCAATCCGCCCAGCAAATTGACTTTTGCGCCATCAGCGGCCAACTGCGGAGGATGTAACGCGCGCCAGTAAATTTGCGCTCGCAACGGACGATCCGCATGTTGCTCGTACGTGGCGATGAGATCGTTGCCGCGAACGTAGGCTTCAACCAGCGGCGGCGATTGCCGCGGCGCTGACACTCCGCCCGCAAACCAGGGGTCAAAGTCGACGGCCAGGAGTTTCGCCCCGGCCAATGCCACGCCCTGATGCGTAAGGCTTGTGACGACCGGTGATCGGACCGGCACATGACCACTGAGTTCGCCAAGCTGCAACAGGGCCGTATCGTTTTCCAGATGCCAAACGGAGTCGGCCATGACCGGCTTTGCCCTACGTGAAGTAAATCAACATCAGCCTGCAGCAATAAAAAAACCCCGCCGCTCACACAAGGCAAGACGGCGGGGCCGGAACAGAGAAGAGGCCGATTTTTATTTCCGCGAAGGTTTCAACGGAGGAGGATATGAGGCAGGACTCTTGATTGGGTCGTTGCGAATGCCACCTTCACGGCGTGTGTGTCCGGCGAATCTCTCTGCTACTCCTGATGATATCAAATGAGATATTGAAGTCCAGCAAATTGTAAAAAAATGGCGAAACTTCTCCCGGCGTCCGGCAGCAGGCTTTATAATCGCGCGCAAACATCTGCCGTAGGCCATTGGGAAATCAGCATTTATGTCGGAATTCATGGACGTTTGCGAACGGGCCGCGCGGGCCGGCGGTGCCGCTTTAAAGAGTTGGATTGGCCGTTTCGAAGTCCGCGAGAAAGGCCCGGCCGACCTCGTGACCGATGCCGATTTGGCTTCGCAAGAAGCCGTGCGGAGCGTGGTATCGGCCGCGTTTCCCGATCACAACCTGTTGAGCGAAGAAGAGCCGTATCTGCCCGGCGGCAACTCCGAATATCGCTGGATTGTCGATCCGCTGGACGGCACCACCAATTACGTTCACCAAGTGCCGCAATACGCCGTTTCGATCGCGCTGGAATATCGCGATGAAGTGATTTGCGGCACGGTTTACGATCCCAGCAGTGACGAGTGTTTTTCGGCTGAGCGCGGCTGTGGCGCGTACCTCAATGGCAAGCGGCTCAAAACCAGCGGCATTCAACATCTCAGTCAGGCGCTGGTGGCCGTCAGTTTTGCCGCCAAAGTGCGGCGCGATGCGCCGATCATCAAAGATTTTGTCGAAGTGCTGATGCGCGCCCAAGCCATCCGCCGCACCGGTTCGGCCGCGATCAACCTGGCCTACGTGGCGGCCGGACGATTCGACGCCTACTGGGCCAAAGAAACGAAAGCCTGGGACGTGGCGGCCGGTATTCTGCTGGTGCGCGAAGCCGGCGGCACGGTCACCGCCGTTGACGGCAGCCCATTTCGAATGACGCACCCGCGTTTTGTGGCGGCCGCGTCGGCCGAACTGCATGCCGAACTGCTGCCGCTGGTCAAGCAGCGAGTTGAGCCGCTGGAAGCTTGAAAACACGGTTCGCGCGCTCAGGTTTGCTCACAGCCATTGCTCTCTCAGTCGGGCAAGTTCGTCGTCGGCTTCGCTCGCTGTAAAGAAGTTCCCAGAGTCGATTTCAGCATCCGCACGCTTGATGTGCGCTATTCGCTCTGGAGTGAAGAGGTGGTCGTGGTCTTCCGTTTCGCCCAACTGGTGGTTGCCCGATAGATCGGCCACCTATTCTTAGATATTTTCGAAGCCAGCGTCTTCAGATTGGCGCACGATGAATTCGTAAAATTGAACGCTGATGCTAATTTCGCACATACATGTGCCTTTCCACGCTCGACTCTACCGTGCATTCGCGGAAAAATTGCCTTCTAGGCCGATGGATCGTTTTCAGGCGGGTGCCGTTACGCCAGTTTCCAGCCATCGGGCAGCGTGACGCCTTTTTCGATCACGGCGATGCCGTCGGAAATGGTGTACTGATCCGTCTCGGTTTTTTCCGCCTTGGCGGCATCCGCGATTCGCACGTTGCAACCGATGCGGCAATTTTTATCCACGATGGCGCCATCAATGAGCGTGCCGGAACCGATGCCAATCGTGGGGCGCTCGGCCGAACAGCCTTCGAGCGCTTCGTATTCGTCGGCACCCATCACCACCGAGTTGCGGATGGTCACGTTCTGGCCAATCCGGCAACGAATGCCGATCACGCTGTTTTCGATCGTCGCGCCTGGCGCGATGATGCAACCGTCGCCAATGATGCTGTTGCGAATGGTTGCGCCTTCGATGCGCGAAGACGGCAGAAACCGCGCCCGCGTGTAGATGGGCGCGTTGGGCGACGCCATCTCGAACGGCGGGTTCGACGAAGCCAATGCCAGGTTGCATTCGTAGAACGACTTGATGGTGCCGATGTCTTCCCAATAGCCGTCAAACAGATGCATTTGCACCCGCCGCGAGCGAATCGAGGCCGGAAAGACTTCTTTGCCGAAGTCGCGATAGTCGGTCTTGGTGAGCAAATCCACCAGCACGTCGCGATTGAACAGGTAGATGCCCATGCTAGCCAACAAGTCGCGTCCGTTGCTTTTGACGCCGCGAGCATCGATCCACGACGGATCCATCTTGACGATTTCCACCTCGTCCTTGGTTTTGGGCTTTTCTAAAAATCCGGTGACGCGCCCCGTATCGTCCAATCGCATGATACCCAAGGCGGAGGCGGCGTCGCGCGTGACCGGCATGGCGGCAATCGTGGCGTCGGCATTCATGGCCTGATGCGTTGCCAGCATGTCGGCGTAGTTCATGCGGTAGAGTTGATCGCCCGAGAGGATCAGCACGTAATCGATGTCGGGCTGCTGCAGGTAGCGTAACTGCTGGCGGACGGCGTCGGCGGTGCCTTGGTACCAATCGGTGGAATCGTTGGTTTGTTGCGCGGCTAGGATCTCGACAAAGCCGCCGTTATAGGCGTCAAAGGTGTAGGTACGGCGAATGTGCCGATGCAAACTGACCGAATTGAATTGCGTCATCACGTACATCCGGTTGATGCCGGAATTGATGCAATTCGAAAGCGGAATATCGATCAGTCGATACTTGCCCGCCAGTGGAACCGCCGGCTTCGACCGAAACTTGGTCAGCGGATACAAACGCGTGCCACGACCGCCGCCCAGCACCACCGCTAGAACATTTTTCATGGGTCTGATATTGCAATTGGAATGTTTGGAAATGGAAATTCGGTTTTGCGAAACGGGTTGCCGCTGGCAATCACACCCGCTTACTTCACGACAAAATTGACTAATCGGCCTGGCACGACAACGACTTTGACCACCTGCTTGCCGGCCAGCAGTTCGGCAATCCGCTCGTCTGCCCGCGCCAGCGCTTCGAGTTCTGCTTTGCCGAGGCCCAAGGGCGACTTCAGCACATTGCGTAATTTTCCGTTGACTTGCACCGGCACATCGACCGTATCTTCTTGAATGGCCGATTCGTCGAACGTGGGCCAGGGCTCATATGCCAGCGTACCCATGTGGCCCAGCAATTGCCACAGTTCTTCGGCCAGATGCGGGGCAAACGGAGACAGAATCAAGACGAGTTTTTCCATTACCGCGCGGGGCCGCCGCGTTTCTTTGGTGAAAAAGTTGGTGAACTCCATCATCTTGGCAATGGCGGTGTTGAATTCGAGCTTGTCAATGTCGCCGGTTACCGCTTTGATTGTTTTGTGAAGTATTCGATTTTGCTCGACGCTCGGCGGCTCATCCACCACGGCGACATTCAGCGTCACGGCTTCGGCATGTTGATCGACGATCATCCGCCAGACGCGATCCAGAAAGTTTCGCACGCCGCTGACGCCGTTCATGCTCCACGGCTTCACGGCTTCCAGTGGTCCCATGAACATTTCATACAGGCGGAGCGAGTCTGCGCCGTATTCCGCGACCACATCGTCCGGATTGACGACATTACCGCGACTTTTTGACATCTTGTGCGAACGACTCTCGACGCGAATGGCCTCGTTGCTTTTGAGCACAAAACCCTCGCCGTGCTTGACGACATCATCGGCGGTCAGTGGCAAGGTCGTGACCGGCGCGCCACCGAGTTTCTCGATCGGCTTGTGATCGGCGTCGAGCCGCACACCAGCGGCAGAGCGCCAGGCGCCGTCGGCCGCTTGGTAGCCAGTAAATTCCATTTCGCCGAGAATCATGCCTTGGTTGACCAGTTTCCGAAACGGTTCCGGCATGCTGACCACACCGCGATCGTACAGCACCTTGTGCCAAAAGCGCGCGTACAGCAAATGCAGCACTGCGTGTTCGGCGCCGCCGATATAAAGATCGACTGGCATCCAGGCTTTTTCGATTTGCGGATCGATCAGCGCCTCGGTGTTTTTCGGGTCCAAAAAGCGTAGGTAGTACCAACACGATCCGGCCCATTGCGGCATGGTGTTGGTTTCTCGCTTGTACTTGACGCCGTCAATCACTGGGTAGAGCCAATCGCGCGGCGCTTGCTCCAGCGGCGGTTCGGGGCTGCCGTGCGAGTGGAAATCGGTCAGTTCTGGCAGATCGACCGGCAGGCATTCCGGCGCAATGGCGCGGCGCATGCCCGTGAGTCTGCCGGCGTCGTCAAGTTCGTGCAGAATCGGAAATGGTTCGCCCCAAAAGTGCTGGCGGCTGAATAGCCAATCGCGCAGTTTGTAATTCACGGCCTCGCGACCTTGGCCGCGCGACGCGAGATCAAAGATGATCTTCATCTTGAATTCGAGTGTTGGCAGGCCGGTGTAATCGCTGGAGTTGATGGCCACGCCTTGGTCGGGATAAACCACTTCGCCCGCCAACACGGCCGCGCGATCCACGCCTTTTTGATCGCTGCCGGGATCGACCACCGGTACGATCGGCAATTGAAATTGTTTGGCGAATTCGAAGTCGCGCGTATCGTGCGCCGGCACGGCCATGATGGCACCGGTGCCGTAACTTGCCAGCACATAGTCGGCAATCCAAATCGGTACCGGACGATTATTGACGGGATTCGCGGCGAATGAGCCGGTGAACACGCCGGTTTTGACTTTGGCCAGATCGGTGCGATCCAGATCGCTCTTGTGCGACGCTTTTTCGCAATACGCCGTGACCGCCGCTTGTTGTGCAGGCGTGGACAGCCGCGCGACGAGCGGGTGCTCTGGCGATACGACCATGTATGTGGCGCCGAATAAGGTATCGGGGCGGGTGGTAAACACACGAATGACGTCTTCGCCCGCCTGCCACGGAAAAGCCGATTCGACGCGCGCGGCCCGCCAAGCCTTGAATTCTTGCGGCGCCGGTTTACCATTCGAGCCGCCGGCCGGAGTGCCGATAAAAAAATCGACCTCTGCGCCCACGCTGCGGCCAATCCAATTTCGCTGCAGCGCCTTGATGCCGTCGGACCAATCCACATCGGCCAGATCTTGCTCCAAGCGATCCGCGTAAGCCGTGATTCGCAACATCCACTGGCGCAGCGGCAGCCTGACCACCGGGTGACCACCACGTTCGCTCACACCGCCTTGAACTTCTTCATTGGCCAACACCGTGCCAAGCGCAGGGCACCAGTTGACGGGCGCTTCACTCTGATACGCGAGCCGAAATTGATCTTGGTAACGCCGCGTGGCGACTTCGCCTGCGGATCTGACGTCGGGCGGGATGAACAGCTCGCTGATTGGGCGGCCGCGCTGCAATGCCGGGTCGAACCAGGTGTCGTAAAGCTGCAAGAAAATCCACTGCGTCCAGCGAAAATAGCCGACATCCGTGGTAGCGAGTTCGCGGTCCCAGTCGTAACTGAAGCCCAGCATTTTTAGTTGGCGACGGAAGGTGCCGATGTTTTTTTCGGTGGTCACGCGCGGTGGCGTGCCGGTCTTCTTGGCGTGCTGCTCCGCCGGCAGACCGAAGGCGTCCCAACCCATCGGATGGATCACGCTCTCGCCGCGCATTCGCCGAAAACGGCAGACAATGTCCGTTGCCGTGTAACCTTCCGGATGGCCGACATGCAAGCCATCTCCGCTGGGATACGGAAACATGTCCAGCGCGTAAAACTTCTTGTCGCCTGGCAGCCGTGGAGCCGCAAACGTGCGGTGCTGCTCCCAGTACTGTTGCCATTTGGGTTCGATCTGAGCCGGGTTGTAACGCGACATGGGGGGCTGCGACACTAAAGTACGAATCTGAAAGCGGATACGTCGAAGAGCGGATTTTATCCGCTGGCCGTTCGCACGGCAAACGGACAGTCTGGTTTGCCCGTTGGCGACGCTCGCAAAAAAATTCCGGTGGCGTTAAGTCTCACTCACGAAACGATCTGCGGCATGTTTTCGGCTCATGGTTTACCGCCACACGAGTGAGAAAACTTGACGAAGGCAAATCCGCCGCTATGTTGGGGGCAGTTGGGGTGCGGTGGGGAAAATTGGTGTTCTGCATGTTAATGACCGGTACGTTTTCGCGAGCGGTCGATGACAAGCAGCGGATTGCAATCCCTAAACACATTCGAGATGCGATCGCACCGACAAAATGGCTGTTCATCGCGCCTGGCACCGATGGTTCGTTGGCAGTCTATACCGAAGATGCATTCAATCGACTGGCCGCGCGGCTCACGCAGGCGTCGCCCACCGGACATGATGTTCGGGCGTTTAATCGACTGTTTTTCTCTCAGGCACAACGAGTCGAAATCGATGGTCAAGGACGGATTCGACTGCCAACCGAACTGGCGAAATTCGCCGGCATCGAGCGCGATTCGATCTTGCTCGGCGTCCAAGATCATCTCGAACTTTGGGATGCCGGGCGTTGGAACGATTATCTGCACGTCAAGCAAGATCGCTACGACGAAATTGCTGAAAACGCGTTTTCGCCCGGTGCCTGACGGCCGCGAGCAATCTCATTACGCTTCAACACCACGATCAGTAAACTGTTTGATATCCATGCGAGCAGGAGAGTTCGCCCCGCGCGTAGTCTGCGTGATGACTCGACCGTTGGCCACCGGCCGAGTTGTCGATTACGCGAATCTGCTCCCAAGACGGAAGCGGGTTGCGACGCGCGATTGGCCGCCACACGATTGGCGCTAATCGACGGCACCGACCAATGGGGCGCAGGGACGCGTCCCAGGTCGCTGGCCGACAATTCCGCAGCAAATCGATCGATTTGCGGCACATCCAGAAACCAACACAAACGCCGGCGCGTGTTACGCGCCGGCGTGTATTGTTGGTCGTTTGACAACCGAGGTTCGTCCGTGCCGCCTAGCCCAATAGCTTTTTAGCGACTTTCTTCTGCGCTGGTTCAGCGTCGCCATCAATGACGGCCTGCAGAATTTTTTTAGCGTCGTCCTTTTTGCCGGCTTTGACGAGGCCTTCGCCCAAGCGAATGCGGGCTTTGGCAACCCGCAACTTGGCGCGATCACTTTCTGCCTTGATGCCTGCGATGGTTGCATCGAGCGCCGCCTCGGCATGGTTGGCCAGGGCTTCGCCGGCCGCCAGAGCGACTTCGACTTCCTTCTCCGCAGCGCACTTTTTCAACGTGTCAACAACGCCCTTGCCAGCATTACTGCCGACGCGTTGACCTAATGCGTTGATGGCGGCCACGCACATATCCACCGATTTACCGGCGCCCGCCAACTTGACCAGCGCGGCCGTACTGGCTTCGCCGGGCAGACGATCAAGCGCCCAGCAAGCCATATGCGCCGTGTGCGCTTCTTTGGACGTTTGGGCCACGTTCAGCAGTGAATCCACCTGCTTGTCGCCGGCGGTAAGACTGGCGTACTCAGCCAATTTGATGTTGGCCGTGGGCTTGTGTTTGCCAGCCAACTCGGCAGTCAACTGCTCGCCCAATTCGGCACGTTTTTTTTGCTGGTCTTTTGCGCCACTGTGCCAGACTTCGGTCAGAATGGCCTGCTGTGCAATGCGGGCTTCTGGCGGCGGGGAATCAAGCTTGGTGGCGAGTTCAGAAATATTAGCCATATGAGAATTCCGTATGTGTTTGGCGATGAAGTTTTTGAAGCGTGCGGATTACAAATGCCACGGGGCGCGCATCGGTCGGCTGGTTAGCAGATTGGCTTGATCGTCGCCGACAAACTTTTCGGCCGTGGGATCCCAGGCCAACTCCCGGCCTAAACGAATGGCGATATTGCCCAAGTGGCAAACCGTTGCGGACCGATGCCCAACTTCGACATCGCAGATCGGCTTTTCGCGCGTTTTGATGCAATCCAGCCAGTTTTCGTGATGATCTTTGCTGTTGTAAAGCTTGACATCGCCTTCGGCCGCCTTGGCCGTGAGAATTTCTGGATCCGAAGCGCCGATGACGCCGCGATTGACAAAGATCCAGCCTTTGTCGCCGGTGAACTTGATCCCGTTCGAACCATTGCGGTCTTTGTACTTTTGCGACATTTCTTTGTCGCCATCCGAATGGCAATGCAGCGTGACGCCGTTGCCATACGTGTAATCGATATCGAAATGCGAGGCCACGTCGTACGGTCCGCTGGTGGGAAACTTGGCTTCGCCACTAACTTTGACCGGTCCGCTGGCATCCATGCCCAGGCCCCATTGGGCAATATCGTTATGATGAGCGCCCCAGTCGGTCATTTTGCCGCCCGAGTAATCCGCGCGCCACCGAAATTGATAGTGAACGCAGTTTTCCATGTATTCCGACCATGGTGCTGGTCCGAGCCAGAAGTTCCAATCCAATTCGGCTGGCGGGGCCACCGGGTCTTGCCAGGTGCCCAGTTCCGAAGCGCCAACGTACGTGTCCACGCGTTGAACTTTGCCAATCTTGCCGCTACGAACCAGTTCGCAAGCTTGCCGAAAGCGCTTGTCGCTACGTTGCATGCTCCCGGTCTGAAACACCGTGCCGTAGCGCGCCACCGCATCGGCCATTTTGCGACCTTCGTGGATGGTGTACGACAGCGGCTTTTCGCAGTACACGTCTTTGCCAGCTTCGCAGGCGTAAATGGCGCACAAGGCGTGCCAATGATCGGGCACGGCAATCAGCACCGCGTCGATATCTTTGCGATCGCACAGGTCGCGAAAATCCTTATAGGCCGGCACTTCCTTGCCTTGCACCGCAATGATGCCCGGCGTGTGCTGTTCGCCGTTTTTGGTTTTGGACATTTGTCCTTCGAGCGCCTGCTTCATGTGGCCAGCGTCGGGATCGGCAATGGCGCCACAGCGCATGCGGGGGTTCTTGAGAATTGTGCCAAACAAGTGATGTCGTCGGCCAAGATCGCCCACGCCAATCGAGCCGATGTTGATTCGGTCGCTAGGTGCGGGCGTGTCGCCTTTGGCGAAAGCGCGAGGCGAGATAATCGTGGGAGCGGCCAATGCCGCGGCGGTCGACGCCTTTATGAATGTGCGTCGCGAAGGTTGGTTGGGCTTACTCACAGGGCAGGCTCCCGCAGGGAAATTTCGTCCAGAATTGGGATAATCCCTATCTTGCGACCTGTTCACGATCAACGCAAGGGGCGACCGGCGACCCCGCGCATTTTATCGGGCCTGGCCCACCACAATACTTGTTTAGAACCGGCAGGTGGTTTAGCTTGAGCGAACTTGAATTGCGCAATCCGAATGCCCGACATTTTGAGTTACTGCCGCCAGCGATTCACCGCACAAAGGGAAATAGCATGTCGAATTCGATCGTCATTTTTGGTGCTTCGGGCGACTTGACCAGCCGCAAGCTGATTCCGGCCATTTACAACTTGTTCCACAAGAAGCGACTGCCGGCCGACACGCGGATCATTGGTTCGGCGCGCAGCAAGTTCACGCACGAAGAGTTCTGCGCCAAACTCCGCGAAACCACCAAACAGTTTGCCGGCGAATCGTTCGAGGACGCCTGCTGGGCCGAATTTTCGCAGTCGATCTTTTATCAAGCCGGCGACATGGAACAGCAAGCCGACTACCAGCGGCTGGCCAAAACCTTGGAAGACATGGAGGGCGGGCAGGAAGCAACGCGACTGTACTACCTGGCCACGGCCCCGCGATTTTACGCGCCCGCGATTGCCGGGCTCGGTAAAGCCGGAATGGCCGACGAAAGCCACGGCAAGCGCCGCGTGGTGATCGAAAAACCGTTTGGCACCGATTTGGCCACCGCCAAGGAATTGAACATCGAGGTCCACCAGTTCTTCGACGAATCGCAGGTTTACCGCATCGATCATTACCTCGGCAAAGAGACCGTGCAGAACATCATGATTTTGCGATTTGCCAACACCATCTTTGAGCCGGTGTGGAATCGCAACTACGTGGATCACGTGCAAATTACGGTGGCGGAAGAAGTGCCAGTCGGTCGCCGTGGCGGATATTACGAATCGGCCGGCATTTTACGCGATATGTTTCAGAACCATTTACTGCAATTGTTGATGGTCACCGCCATGGAAGCGCCCGCCCGATATCGCGCGGATTCGGTCCGCGACGAGAAAGTCAAAGTGCTGCAGGCCGTGCGGCCCATGAACGGCAAAGACTTTGCGCTCGATACGCTGCGTGGCCAATACAAGGGCTACCGCCAAGAGCAAGACGTCAACCCGCAAAGCCAAACCGCCACCTACGCGGCGATCAAGCTGTGGGTCGACAACTGGCGCTGGCAAGGCGTGCCATTCTATCTGCGTAGCGGCAAGGCCATGTCGTGCCGCACGTCGCAAATTGTCATTCAATTTCGGCAACCGCCGCATTTGATCTTTCAAACAAACAAACGCGTGCAGGTGCAGTCGAATCGGCTAGTGCTGCAAGTGCAACCAAACGAAGGCATCCAGTTGCATTTTCAAACCAAGGTGCCCGACGCCGGCATGGAGATGCGTTTGACGGATTTGGATTTCAGCTTCCGGCGAGAATTCAACCACGAATTGCCCGAGGCCTATGAGCGACTGCTGCTGGACGTGATGACGGGCGACGCCAGTTTGTTTGCTCGCGCCGACGAAGTGGAGCGTGCTTGGACGATCATGGACCCCATCATGCAAGCTTGGAACAGCCCCGCGGCGCCGGAATTGTTTCAATACGAGCAAGGCTTGTGGGGGCCGGAAGAAGCCTGCCAGTGGATGGCCGATCAAGGCCGCGATTGGTTCGATAGCTGCCCCGTGCTGCGTTGACGTCGCATTGCGAGATCCACGGATTGACGTTGGCTGCCGCGATTGCGACAATCGATTCAACCCACCTGCCCGTTTTCCTTCGCCCACGAGGAACTCACGGTGATGCGAGATTACAGACGGTGCCTCGCGCGATCGAAAAACGTGGCGTGCTGCCTTTGTCTGGCAAGCGGTCTGTTAACATTCGTTTTCGCGCCGCAAGCCCTCGCGCAACCGCGGAAGGCGACCAAAACCGCGGCTGCCGTTTTTCCGCCGGCGCTGCCTGGCGGCAAGCTGGTTGTCACGGAGCAGTCCGACGATTTCCTTAAGCCGCCAGATTCGCTGGCCGCGAATGTAGCAATTGCCAAGACCGCGCCGACAGTTGATTTTTTGTACTACCCCGGGCAGGATTACGCGGGCAATCCATGGTCGAATTGGGGCGACAGCCTGGCAGTCAACGGCAAATATTATGCTTCGATCGGCAATCACTTGGCGCTAGGCGGCAAGAATACCGGCGAGCATGGCAGCGGCACGGCGTTTGTCTACGAGTACGATCCGGCGCAGAAAACGTTTCGGCAATTGGCCGATGTTGCCAAGACGCTGGCTTTGCCTGCCGGCCATTACACGCCCGGAAAAATTCACGGCCGGTTGGATCTTGGCAGCGATGGCTGGATTTACTTTTCGACACATCGCGGTTCGACTACCGTCACTAGCGATGCCAATCACTATTTGGGCGATTGGATCATGCGCTGCGATCCGAAGTCGGCCAGCAGCGAAGTTGTCGCCCAAGCGCCCGTGCCAAAACATTGCATTCCTTGCAGCGTGCTCGATCCGCAGCGGATGATCTTTTACGGCGGCACCGCCCCGGGCAGCGCCAGCGACGATGCCGGCATTCAATTCTTTGCCTACGACGTCAAAAACCGCCGGCGGTTATATGCCGGGGCCGATGGTCCGGCGCGCTACATGATTTTCGCCAGTTCCACCGGCTGCATTTATTACACGCCCGGCAAAGAAGGTGCGATCGTTCCGCTGGTAAAATTCGATCCATCGCACATCGCCGCGCCGGTCAAAATCGATGCCACGCTCGGTCTCCGCGCCGCAACCCAGGAAACGCCGCAAGGACGGGTCTACACAGTTTCGAGCGGCAGTAAAACCAGTGCCGCCGAAATTTTTGAATTCAACACCAAGACGGAGAGGGTCGAGAATCTCGGTCCGGCGGCCGTGGGCGTCAATAATTATATCACCTCGATTGACGCCGACCCTACCGGTCGATTTCTGTATTACGTTCCCGGCGCTCATGGCGGCAGCGAAAAAGACGGCAGCGCTGTGGTGCAGTTTGATGTACACAAGAAGAGCCGCAAGGTGATCGCCTTTTTGCATCCCCACTTCAAAGACAAGTTCGGCGCGACGCTCTCCGGCACGTTCAGTTCGGCCATCGATCCCCAGGGCGACAAACTGTACATCACCTGGAACATCAATCGCACCGGTGGCAAGGTCTGGGACTGCTGCGGCCTAACCGTCATTCATATTCCCACGTCCGAACGGCAGTAGCAGCATCATGCAAAATTCCGTCAGCGTGTTGACGAGTGTGTTGAACAGCCTGTTGACGCTGGTGCTGATGAGCGGCCTGGCACGCGCGCAGTCGGTTGGCAAAGACTTGCACGCCGGGTATCCGTTTGTGTTTCGCGATGCCGGCGAAGAGGCCGGAGTGTTGCCGCACGCCGCCGGCATCCGAGGGCATGCCGCAGCCTGGGGCGACTTGGACGGCGCCGGTTACCCCAGCTTGTTCGTTGGCACGTTTCATAACGCCGGCTCCAAACCCAGCTTGCTTTTGCGTAACGACCGCGGCAAATTCCGATTGGACGAGCAAGCAGCGGTTCGCACCTCGGGCATCAACAGCGGCGCACTGTTTGTCGACCTGACTAATAACGGCCGATTGGATCTGTATGTTTCGCATTGCGCGTACGGCAGCGAAGGCGTAATTGCCGAGCCGAGTTTGCTATTTCGAAACGATGGCCAAGGGCATTTTACCGATGTCTCCCAACAGAGCGGCGCTTGTCCCGTGGGCTACCAAGGGCGCGGTTTGGCGGCGCTGGATTTCGATGGCGACGGACTGCTCGACCTGGTGATGTGCGAGCAATACTATTCGCCCAAGGTCAAAACCGGCGCTGTGCTGTACCGTAACTTGGGGAATTACCACTTCGAAAATGTCAGTCAACAAGCAGGACTGCCCGCGGGTATCGGCGGGCTCGGCGTGGCCGTGGCCGATTTTAACGGCGACGGCTGGCCGGATATTTTCCTGACCGGTGGCGACGGCGAACATCGGCTGTTGCTCAATGATGGCCACGGCAAATTCTTTGAGCCGCCCGGCCTGCGCGACGTTTTTCGCTGGAAAAAAACCAGTAACGACGATCCGCCCGCCGGCGTCTGCGTGGGCGATGTCAACCGCGACGGCCTGCCGGACATCGTCATCGGCCAGCATTTCAAATCGCCATGGACATCGCCGGCAGGCGTACGGTTGTATCTCAACCGCGGCGTCACCAACGGTGTCCCGAAGTTCAAAGACGTGACCGAACAGGCAGGCCTCATGCCGCTAGCGATGAAGGCCCCGCATGTGGAAATCCAGGATTTCGATAACGATGGCTGGCCGGACATTTATACCAGCATCGTCAAATTCGCTGGAGATCGGCCGTGTCCGGTGATCTTTCGGAACCAAGGCATCGTGGCTGGTGTGCCGCGATTTAGTAACGAAGCTTGGGCCGTAAACGATTATCCCACAGCCGAAGATCGTGCCATCAAACGCTCCGGCACGCAGTTCGACAAGATCCTTAAAGAACACAAGATCATTTACATGGCCGCTGCGCCGTCCGCCGACTACGATCGCGATGGCAAGCTCGATCTGTTTTTGGCCAACTGGTGGACGGAATCAAAATCGCTGTTGCTGCATAACGAGACGCCCGGCGGCAATTGGCTGCAGGTGCAGGTTGCAAACGCTGCCGGCGTCAACCGCATGGGCGTGGGCGCAAACGTCAAACTCTACTTGGCCGGCCGCAGTGGTGAGCCTGCGGCGCTGGTCGGAAGTCGCGAAATTAGCATCGGTTACGGCTACTGCTCAGGCCAAGAGGCCATCGCCCATTTCGGGCTGGGCACGCTCGACGCGGTGGATGTGGAGATCCTACTTCCACACGGCAAAGGTAAGCTTGTGCAACACAGCGTCAAAGCCAACCAGCGACTGACGATCGGCAAATGACCCGGCTAATTACCGCGACAAAGCGAATCGAACAAAAGTTTATCCAACAATCGCCTTGTAGGGCGTGCCTTCGTTGAGCGTAGGGCGCTCGGGACGGCCTTTGTATTTATAAACCAGCCCCATGTTGTCTAAGCCGAGCAACCACAGAATTGTGGCGTGCAGATCGTGAACATGCAGCGGTTGTTGCACGGCATGCAGGCCCAAGGCGTCGGTCTCGCCAATCGCCTGACCGCCGCGCACGCCGCCGCCGGCCATCCACATGCTGAAGCCATAGGGATTGTGATCGCGGCCATCGCCTTTTTCGCTCATCGGCGTGCGCCCGAACTCGCCACCCCAAACCACCAGCGTCTCGTCCAGCAGTCCGCGCTGCTTGAGATCGCGGAGCAGTCCGGCAACCGGCAAATCCATGGAACGGCAAAGTTCCGAGTGATTCTTCTCGATCTTGGCATGCGCGTCCCACTTACTGCCGGCACCGTGATAAATTTGCACGAACCGCACGCCACGCTGCACCAATCGGCGCGATAACAAGCAAAGTCGCCCCATGGCCGCGGTCTCTTTGGCATCCAAACCATATAACGATTGCGTAGCCGCGGTCTCTTGCGATAAATCAACCGCCTCCGGAGCCGCGGCCTGCATGCGAAACGCCAATTCGTAACTTTGAATGCGGGCTTCAAGTTCTGATTGGTCGGGATGCGTGGCCGCAAAATCGCGGTTGAACTGCGTAAGCAAATCTAACTTGCCGCGTTGTTCGGCGGGCGTGACACCGTCAGGCGTGTTAAGATTTGGAATCGGCTGGTTGCCGCCTTGAATCCGCGTGCCTTGGTAGAGCGCCGGCATGAAACCGGCGCTCCAGTTTCGAGGTCCGTTGACCACCGACGTCGGGTTATCTTGCAGCACGACGAAGGCCGGCAGATCGGTATTTTCGGTTCCTAAACCGTAGGTTGCCCAGGCGCCTAACGACGGCCGACCGGCGAGAATCGATCCCGTGTTCATTTGGCAAACGCCGGACGAGTGATTGATGCCATCGGCGTGACACGAGCGAATGACCGCCAACTCGTCGGCCAGCTTGGCCGTATGCGGCAGCCAATCGGAGATCCACAAGCCGCTTTCGCCATGCTGCTTCCAGGTGCGTCGGTCTGCCAGAATGGGCGATCGAAATTCGCCCATCGGCGTAATCACTTTTTCGAAACTGTCCGGAATCGGTTTGCCGGCCAACTTCCGCAGATCGGGCTTACGGTCGAATAAATCCAAGTGGCTGGGGCCACCGTCCATGAATAAGAAGATTACGCTCTTGGCGCGCGCGGCAAATTGCGGAGGCTGGGCCCGCAGCGGCGAGCTCGAATGATTTTTGACGGCGGCCGCACACTCGCGTGACATCAAATACGACAGCGCCAGCGAGCCAAACCCGACACCGCTGGACTGCAAGACCTCGCGCCGCGAGTAGACCGGTTGATGGCGGTGGCAGCGTGAGTCGTTGGCGTTGGACATGAGAAATGACGTCCTAATCGACGTATAAAAATTCGCTGGAATTCAACAACACATGGCAAAAATCTCGCCACAGAACCCGCTTGGAATTCTCGAGCGACGCAGCCGCACTCGACGTCTCCGGGCGAAGATCGAGATGGTTGTCCGATGAGTCTCGCAGGACGTCCGGCTTGGTCTCGAACTGCCAGAAACCGATCGTGCTGCGTTGGACGCCTTCGGCGGTGTAAAGTAATCGATCAACCTCAAGCGGCGCGTCGGAGATGCGCACATCGTCAAGCAGGCCGTCGAAGTACGAGTCGCCCGTCATCCGCCCACCAATGGTCAAAGGCTGGGAATTGGTCAACGGTCCGCGGATGTCGTGCTGGACGGATGTTGTCAACAGCGGTTCGTCGTCGTTCGATAAATCCTTGAGAAAGAACGTTGCTTTGCCCGGCTTGCCTGCACGCGACAATTGCACGGCGGCCGCAACATAATAGGGCTTAGTGAGCTGAATGGTTTGGTCGGAAAACAGCGCCGCTTCACTGACGTTGCCGTCGGCGTTTTTGCCGACCAATTGCATGACCAACGTTTGCGGCTTGCGCCGCGACTTTCCTCCCGTGATCCCAAAGCCCCAGCCCGGCTGCTTGACACTGCCCGTCCATTTGGCCGCAATCGTGCGAACCGATCCGCTTTCGTATACGGAACGCGGCAACACAAACGCTTCGATGGTAAAGTCCTGCGTGTCGAGCAACCGACTCGGGGCTATTTCGAATCGCCGCTGCGCGCTCGTGGGCGAGAACGCGGCGGCTTGGCCATCGCGGTGCGGAATTTTTTCGGCCAGAAATTTGGCTTGCGTCGAACTCGACGCTTTGACGTCGATGCGGTCGCTCTGTTGGGCAAAAAAGCGAATTGCGCGTTGCCGTTCGGCGGCCAGCGGCATTCGGCCAAAGGCCAGTTGATACGCGCGGTCGATCCGCTGCGCGTCGGTGCTAAAGGCCTCGTTTTCAAGTCGCGCGGCAAAAGCATCCGCACGCTTGAGCATGTACGGGCTGTTGAACAACATCAGCGATTGAACCGGCGTGGTGGTGCAATCGCGGCTGAAACTGCTCTGAAACCAATACGGCGCGTCGAACACGTCCAGCAGCGGGTCGCGCTCGTTACGCATCATGCGGCAGTAAACCGTGCGCCGCGGCTGTTGCGTGCTAACGCTCGGTCCGCCGACATCGTGTTTGAGTTCGCCGCTGACCGCCAAGATTGAATCACGAATTTGCTCGGCTTCCAGTCGCCGTGTGTTGGCGCGCCAAAACCAACGATTCTCAGGATCTTTCTGGCGAGCTAACTGCGGGCTGGGATGATTGGCGGCTTGCCGATATGTGGCCGATAACAAGATCTCGCGATGCAGTTTTTTCAGGCTACCACCACCGTCCAAAAACCGAGATGCCAACCAATCGAGCAATTCGGGATGCACGGGAAGTTGACCCAACTTGCCAAAGTCGCTGGCATTGGCGGCCAATCCCTTACCAAAATACGACTGCCACGCGCGATTGACCACCACGCGCGCCGTCAACGGATTGTCCTTGTTAGTCAACCACTTCGCTAGCGCCGCGCGGCGTCCGGTGGTTTTTGGGCTGTGCTCAAGCGGCACAATTTCCGCCGGCTTTTCATCCAGCAACGTCAGAAAGCCCGGCGCGATAGCCTGCTTGCCCTTCTTGGGAATCACAATCGGAGGAGCCACGGGGCCAACGTCCGTAACCGTCATGGCCGTGGGCAGCGGTGCAGGCTTGAGCTTGTCGAACTCAGCCAATTTCCGCCGCAGGACCAACACGTTTTCTTTGTCTTCGGATTTGAGTTTGCCCTCCAGGCTGTCGTATTCGAAGCTTGCCTGCCGCAGGGCAAGTTCCGCCAACTGCTGCTCAAGCGGCGAACGTTGTTCGGCCGTTTTCGCGATCATCGCCTGCGTTTGTTCTGGAAACTTGCCGACAACGTCCTTGAGCGCGTGCGCCCGATACTTGCTTTCGATCTGGTCAATTTTCTGACGAATTTCGGCCGTGGCCAGATTCCAGGCCTGCGACTGTTGCTCATGTTCGGCAATTTGCTGCCGCGTGGCGACGACCGTTTCTTCCAGCGGCCGAATGCCGGCGAAAAACGCCTGCAACCGAAAGTAATCTTTCTGCAAGATCGGGTCGAACTTGTGATCGTGGCAGCGAGCGCATTGCATGCCCAGGCCCATGAACACGTCGCCGGTGGTATCCGTCAAGTCCGTGAGGATCAATCGCCACTGGCCTTCGACATCGCGGCTGTTGTACTCGTAAATCCAATGATGAAGATAGCCCGTGGCCACTTGGGCTTGCGGATCATCAGGGTACAATTCATCGCCAGCCAGTTGTTCTTCGACAAAACGGTTGTACGGTTTGTCATCGTTTAGGCTTTGAATGACGTAATCGCGATAGCGCCAGGCGTTGGGGCGGTAGTCGTCAAGCTTGTAGCCGTCTGACTCCGCGTAACGCACCAGATCGAGCCATTGGCGGGCCCACTTTTCGCCGTAGCGGCCGTCCGCCAATAGTCGGTCAACGAGCGCCTCATACGCGCCGCTGGATTGATCGCTGACATAGGCGGCAATGTCTTCCGGACGCGGCGGCAATCCCCAAAGGTCAAAATACAAACGACGGCAGAGCGTGGCTTTATCGGCTTCCGGCGCTGGAGTCAGCCCCTCAGTTTCAAGTTTTGCCAAGACGAAGCGATCAATGTCGTTACGAACCCAACCAACTTGGCTGACGTTTGGAACGGCAGGGCGCGCGATCGGCCGAAACGACCACCATTGCCGGTCGGCCACCGTAATCTTGCCGATGCGCTTCGTGGGCCCGGTAGCAGCACCCGCCGCGACATTACCGCCGCGAGCACCGTCTTTTACCCATCGTTCGATGATCGCGATCTCGCCAGCCGAAATCTTAGGAGCGTCGGGCGGCATTTTCAGCCCGTTGCGATGCTTCACCGCGTCAAGCAAGCCGCTTTCGTCGGGTTTGCCAGGCTCGACCGCCGGACCGGATTCGCCGCCGGTCAGAATCGCTCCGACCGAGTCAAGCAGCAAGTCGCCCTTGGGCTGACTCACTTGGTGGCTGTGGCATTTGAAACAGTTCGCCTTGAGAATCGGCTTAACCGCAGCTTCGAAGAAATCGTCATCGGCAGCAATCACTGCGGAGTGACCCAAGCCTGTCGTCAGGATGAACAGAATCAATAGCTTGCGGCGTGTTGCAATACGCATGAGCAGCGATACCATTCGCAGGAATCTCGGCAGGCGTGTTTGAGCAATAACGTGTGGCGAGCAATCGAAACGTCGTGTTCAGGCTGGACCCGTATTCTAACTGCTCGCCGACAATTTGTCACGAAAAAGATTTGAACGATTGCCCTGCGACCAGCGGCGGGTGTGACAAAAGTGCTTGGCGGTGTTAAGCCGCGGTGGGGCAAGGAGTTGGCCAGTATTTTTGCCATTGGCCGCTACGCTCGAGCGAATCCAGCGCGGTGACAGCCTCCGCATTCGGTCGATCCCAACGACGACTGCG
>JBBRCE010000062.1:0-29508 GCA_038205115.1 Pirellulales bacterium | reverse complement strand
TGCGTCGGCTACGAATTGGGCAAGCTGCGAACTCCCTGCCCCCGGCGCGCAAGCGCAAAGCGCTGCCCGCCGAATCGCACTTTCGCAAAACGGAGTGTGTGAGCGGTCGCCAGGCTTGCTTGGGCGCAAGCGACCGCCGGTTCAGTTGTCAAAGAGCTGCAACTGGGATTCGGCTATTTACTGCGGCCACGCGTCGGTTCGATTTCGATCGGCCAGCGCACCGGCGAACCTACTTTTGTCTAGCAAACCATCCACGCGACATCTCCTGCCACCAGTCTCATGCAAGTGCCGGCGAATTGCCGCGCGGAAAAATATCATTCGCAGCGTTGATTGCTCAACCATGCACGCGAATTGACAGATCGTCAACTCAGCCCCTCTCCCCGGTTCTTCTCCCCGAAGTACCGGGGCGAAGGGAGAGGCGGATTGAAGAGGCGACGCTGAACGCTGCAATTTGCACGCTGCAATTTGCAAGATGCAAATGCATGCCGCTCAGACGCATGCCTGAATGCCGTGAACTCGATTTTCCGTACGGGTGTTGTGCCTGCCTTTGCACGCTGAGTTGTCAGAGCCCTGGGTTGGCCTCAAATCCGTTGTCCCGCGTTGGGCGAAACGTTCGCCCGCGAGATATATGTACATTAGTATACTTGATTTCATCTCGAAAGTCAACGGCATCGCCGCTGCTTTTGGCGTTTTGCGTAGCAATGCCAGGTTTCCGCAGTTCCGCATAGTGGAAAACCGCCAGCAGACAGTGGATAATTCAGAGATTGCATGACTTTACAAAATTGACTTCCGGCACCGAGAGCCGCGATGCACAAGCTGCTCATCATGTATTCCGATGGCTAGCGATCGAAAAGGTTTATGGCTGGAGCGAGTCGGAAATGACCGACCCATGGCGGAAGTCTATCGTGAGCAACCAGCAATGAACCGATCAGACAGCGACAATCCACGCATTGCCCAACGTGCCTTTGCAAAGCTGGTAATCCTGTGCGGTGTAGTCACCATTGTGTTTGGGCTAACAGCCTGGAAATTGCTTCAAAACGATCGTGTGACTCCGTTAGCCACACACCAAGGGGCAATGCTTGCTGCAAATTCGGGGCTCAAGCTGTTGGAAAAACAGAGCGGTTTTACGCGCCGCGAACTGAGGGAGAGATTTAACGTTTGCGATGACAGACGTTCTGGCGCGCTGCTGATCTCGACACCCTGGTGGTCAAAGCAACTGCGGTCAGCCATACTGCTTTCAAGGCGTATCTCCATTTTCGGCGATGACAACTTGATTGGAAAATGCTTTGTAATCGTCATACAGAATCGTCAGGGTGTCGTAACGGCCGCCGTTCGACGCGATACAGGATTTGAGTCTGCCACCATTGAACGCGAACTGCCGTTTCCGATTGTCTCTGTTCGTGATACTTCCGATATGATCACGCGCTTTCAATTCAACGAGTTTTTGGGCAAAATCGAGCTGCTGTCCGAAACGCACGATATTTCTTGGGTCAAGAATCTCAATACAGACACGCTACAAGACGAAGAGTTTATTCCGGAATCCCGCCGCGTGCTTTCGATGCGCCCGTGAATGCGGAGTTCGCGGACAGAAACTTTTCGATTAACGAAAAGGGCCTCGCCGACCAACGGTGCGGCGAAACAAAAAAGGTACATAACGACCATGAAATTGACATTGTTCATCCTGACGGCAACGCTGGTGGCTTGGCCGGCGGCGCTGTTGGCCGCTGGCGAGGAAAAACCGGCCAAGCCAAATCTCGTTTTCCTGCTCGCCGACGATCTGCGACCGGACTGCCTGGGAATGCTGGGGCATCCGATCGTCAAAACGCCCAACATCGACGCTTTGCTCGCGCGCGGTTTCGTCTTTCGCAACGCCTATGTGCTGGGCGCTAACGTGGGCGCGGTTTGCACGCCCAGCCGCACGATGATCATGACCGGCCGCAGCTATTTCAAATCCGGCATCGAAAAAAAATTCATCGCTAGCCCCACGATCCCCACACTCGCACAAACCATGAAAGCGTCCGGGTATGCTTCCATCCGCAGCGGCAAATTCGGCAATAATCCCAGCGATCTGGATGTCGTGTTCGACCAACACCTCGACGGCAAAAACGCCAAGGGCAACGCCGACAATATCGTAAAATTCGTGCAAGACAACGCTGGCCAAAAACCGCTGTTTCTGTACATGGCTTCGCACGAGCCGCACGACCCGCAAGAAGCGACCGACCAGTTTTACGCCATGTACAAGCCCGAAAACATGACGATGCCGGTCAACTTTTTGCCGTATCAACCGTTCGATAACGGCGAGATGATGGTCCGCGATGAGAAGACCCTGCCATTTCCGCGCACCAAAGACAGTGTCGCCGGAAAGCTGGCCCGCTATTACGCGTCCACTTCGTACTGGGATGCCCAGGTTGGTCGAATCATTGCGGCGCTGAAAAAAGCCGGGCAGTTCGAAAACACGTTCTTCGTCGTGGCCGGCGACAACGGGTTGTCGCTGGGCGAACACGGTTTGCTCGGCAAGCAGAATCTGTATGAGTTCGGCGGCATGCACGTGCCGCTGATTTTTGCCGGTCCTGGCATAAAAAAAGGCGAGACCCAGGCCTTGGCCTACTTGTACGAAGTCTATCCAACGCTCTGCGAACTGGCCGGCTTGCCCGTGCCTGACGGGATGGACGCCAAGAGCCTGGCACCGGTGATCAAGGGTCAGCAACCGAAAATTCGCGACTGTTTGTTCACGGCCTATCGCGAGTGTCAGCGATCGATTCGCGACGATCGCTGGAAGCTGATCCGTTATCCGCTGATCGACAAGACGCAACTCTTCGATTTGCAAATGGACCCGCACGAAATGAACGATCTCAGCGCCGAAGCGCGGCAGGCCGGCAAGATCGCGGAATTGATGGCCCTGCTCAAAACAGAAATGGCGCGCTACGGAGACACAGCGCCATTAACCGTGGAACATCCGAAGCCGGCCGAGTGGAAACCGGCAGCCGTGACAGGCAAGTCAAAACAAACTCGCGACAAAGCACAATAGTCTGGCGATGCTGATCGACAGGCTCGCATCCTCAGGAGATTTCAGGCCGATGTGCTCAAGCGATTTTCATTTCAATCCGCGGTTGCCGATGCGGCGGCCCAAACGAATTGCTGCATGGTGTGGTTGCTTGCTGCCAGGCTTACTGCTGGGGCTGCTGGTGTCGACACCGCGTTGCCTTGGAGCGGCTGAGTCGACCAAGCCCAACATCTTGATCATTCTGGCGGATGATTTGGGCTATGGCGATGTGCAATGTTACAATCCGCAACGCGGCAAGATTCCGACGCCCAACATCGACAAACTCGCTGCGCAGGGCATGCGTTTCACGGACGGCCATTCGTCTTCGGGCGTCTGCTCGCCCTCGCGCTACACGTTGCTCACGGGGCGCTATCATTGGCGAACCCGCTTGCAGGTGGGCATTGTCGGCGTGTTTGGCGAGCCGCTGATTGCGCCGGATCGCATGACCATTGGCACGCTGGCCAAGCAGCAGGGCTATCGAACCGCGGCCATCGGCAAGTGGCATCTCGGCTGGGATTGGCCGATTTCGGCCGAGCAGAGCCACTTGTTCAAAGCCGGCAAAGTGGCTGGTAAGGATGACGAAGCGCCGCTCGTGGGTGGCGAACGCGTTGCCACCGCGGCGCATCTGGCCGCCTGGCAAGAGGTCTTCTCGAAACCCATCAAAGGCGGTCCGACCACGCGCGGCTTTGATCGCTATTTTGGCACCGATGTTCCGAACTGGCCGCCGTTTTGTTTTATCGAAAATGATCGCACGGTGGGAATTCCCAGCGAGTTTTTGCCGGCTGCCAACTTCAAGGGCAACCTGGCCAGTCAACGCGGACCGGCCTTAAAGCAATGGCCACTGGACGGCATTCTGCCCACGATTGGCGACCGAGCCGTGGCTTACATTACCGATGCCGCGGCGCAGCCCGAGCCATTTCTACTGTACTTGCCGCTGACCGCGCCGCACACGCCCATTGCGCCAACCGCGGAGTGGAAAGGCAAGAGCGGGCTCACTCCGTATGCCGACTTCGTGATGCAAACCGATGCCACGGTAGGCCGCGTGCTCGACGCCTTGGACAACAGCGGCGCGGCCGACCGCACGCTCGTGCTGCTGACCAGCGACAACGGTTGCGCGGCATACATCGGCGTGAAGGAACTCGAAAAGCTAGGGCACTTTCCCAGCGGGCCGCTGCGGGGTTACAAAATGGACGTCTGGGAAGGCGGACATCGAATTCCGATGATCGCCCGCTGGCCCGGAATCGTCAAGCCGGGCAGCACCTGCGGCCAACTCGTGCTACAAGCGGACTTCATCGCCACGCTGGCGGACATTTTTCATGTCAAGCTGCCAGATAGCGCCGGCGAAGACAGTTTTAGCCTGTTGCCGCTGCTCAAGGGCGGGGATCAGCCCGTGCGCGACCAGGCCGTCAACTGTTCTTCAAATGGCTTGCCGGGCGTGCGCAGCGGATCGTGGAAGCTGGTGCTCGCAGCAGATCCAATGGCCAATACGGACGTGCAACTTTACAATTTGGCCGATGATCTGGGCGAGACCAAGAACCTGGCGGCGGACCAAGCGGCGCGGGTTGCCGCAATGCGTGCGCTGTACGAAAAGCTGATTGCCTCGGGCCGCAGCACGCCGGGGGCGGTTCAGAAAAACGATGTGCAAGTCAAGCGTTTTCCGCAGCAGGCTGATAAATCGAAAGCAAAAGCCGAGGCCAAAAAGTAGCAACGACGGTTACGACAACCGGCTCAGGATTCGGCTGACCACCGGCACATAACCTGCACGCCGCTGCAGCGAACTTCGCCGCGGCCATATTCCGCGCGGCGAATACCGTCGGTGGTTTTTTTGTTGAGCCGGACGTTGGTATGGTTGAGAAACCAAAGTTGCCCGAGACCCATTTTCGAAACGGCCGCCGTTGAAATCGCTTTCCCAGTCGCTGAGCCACTGCAGGAATTCAAACGAGTCAATCTCGCTTCGACTCACGTGACAAAACCGACTGCGATCGAATTCACAACCAAGCGGCCTGACGTTTTGGTCATCCACTCCACTCCATCACCCGACGATTTCGACCAAACTGGCGCCAAGTGAGCTTTTTGCCGGACGCTGGTCAGCGACTGTTGTTCGATGCGGCCGCACGTCCACTCAAGCGTGCTCTGTATGCGTGAGCCAAAAGCCACGCTAGCGATCTGCGCTGCGGTCTTGACGATTGCCGTCGTGGAGTCAACGGCATACGATAACTAAACCTGGGCTGGGGATTGTGCCAACACGGCCGGCGCGACTGCGGTCTTGCGAAGCAATCGGAGCGTCGCCCTTGGCCCACTCCACGCCTCACCGACGTTAACCGCCGCCCTACGCACTTCCTGCTGAACCAAGACTGCTCGGCCGACTCGTTATGCTTCGTCCAGAATCGCCCTCGCACACGGACAACGAGTCCGCGCCAATCGCCGACGATCCGCGGCAATCGCCGAGCGGATCACCGTTTCAGTTCAGCCTCCGCTGGCTGTTTGGACTCACGGCCACGGTTGCCCTGGCGTTGTGGACGCAAACGATGTGGGGTTGGCTGGCTGGCCTGATCACAATGGGCGTTGTCGGCTTTGTCGTTCGCTATGGGCGGCCGTTGAATTCTGCCAGCGAAGTCGGTTCGGCCGCTGGCGCCTTGGCCGGTTTTTTGCTGGTTGCCATTCATGGCAACGCGATCGAAGCGGCCATCTATCAGCGAGATATGGTGCCCTGCAATGTCGGAATTGGGGCTGCGATGTTCACTGCCGCCGGACTGATCGTGGGGCTGAAGCAGGACCGAGGCCGGCTGGCCGTCCGCTACGCCGTGAACTGGGGCGCGGCGGGTTCGATTTTAGGCGGTGCCATCGGCATTTTGACGGCCATCATCGCCGGCACGCCCGCACTCGGTCCGACGGCGGCGCTGCTGTTTGCCGTGTTCGTCAGTTCTTACACGGGCGGATTATTGGCGCACATGCCCATCCGCGAAAATTGATTGTCGCGGCTGCCCGAGCCGCTTTTTGTGTGTCGACAGCTTGCGAATCGTCATGGCACGGTTTAAGTTGCCGAGCAGACTTGGGGTTATCGATTTCACGTCCCGCACCGCGACTCAATATCATGCCGCAGCAAATTTCTCGTCGTACATTACTTACGGCCGCGGGCCTGGCGGTTGGCGGTAGCGTGGCGGCCGGCCTGGTTCATTCGCAAGCCCAGGCCGCGCAGTCCGAACGGACAGCGGCTGAGCCATTTGGCTATTGTCTGAATACCAGCACCATTCGCGGACAAGACCTTGGCATTCAAGCCGAAGTGGAAATCGCCGCCAAGGCCGGTTATCAGGCCTTGGAACCGTGGATCAAGCAGTTGGAAACGTTCGTCAAGGCGGGCGGTTCGCTTCGGGATCTCGGCAAGCGAATTGCCGATCATGGCATGACCGTCGAAAGCGCCATTGGCTTTGCGCCGTGGATTGTCGAAGACGAAGCCGCGCGTAAAAAAGGGCTCGAACAAGCTCGTCGCGACATGGACCTGGTGCGGCAAATTGGCGGCAAACGCATCGCCGCGCCGCCGGTGGGCGCAACCGATCTGGCAAACTTCGATTTGCGCAAAGCGGCCGAGCGTTACCGCGCGCTGCTGGTGCTGGGCGAAGAAATGGGCGTGACACCGGAAGTCGAACTATGGGGCTTTTCGAAAACACTGAGCCGCTTGAGCGAAGTCGCGTTTGTGGCCATCGAAAGTGGCCACGCCCAAGCCTGCCTGCTGCTGGACGTTTATCATCTTTATAAAGGCGGCTCCGATCCCACGGCGATCAAACTGCTGAGCGGCCATGCCATGCACGTGCTGCACACCAACGACTACCCCGGCGAGCCTGCGCGGGCGGAAATCAAAGACGCGCAGCGCGTGTATCCCGGCGATGGCGTCGCGCCGCTGGGCGAGTTGTTCCGCAATCTTAAGGCCATCGGCTACCAGGGCTATCTCTCGATCGAACTGTTCAACCCGAGCTACTGGAAGCAAGACGCCTTGCTGGTGGCCAAAACCGCGCTGGAAAAGCTCCGCGGCGTGGTGCAAAAATCTCTGGCCTAGCGAGGCCAGCGCGCGGACATGCGCTTCTCAGACCGCGTTGACGCAGCTTCACAATCAGTCGCCGCGGCCCGCGCCAGGTTGCCTGCCAGGCGACGCGGTTTCGATCATCGCGATCGAACCCGAGCCAATGTGAACGGCACGATTGACATCCGGGGCGACCGATTTCAGCCGTCACTCGGTTGGCGGATTTTTCTTAGCGGGGCGGCTGCCGATGGGCACGTCGTTTTTTTGTGGCTCGCCCGGCGTGCTACGTCCATCGCGCTTGTACTTCTCCAGCAGCTGCTTTAATTCGTCGGCAATCTGGCGGCGGTCGATCAGCAGGTTATGATGTTCGGCCAAGTCGTCTTTGACGTTAAACAATTGGGCATCGAGTTTGTCGGCCGTGTAATTGCGCTGCGCCTTGAACCACGCCGGCTCGCCTTGGGTGCCATTGTCGTCGCCGCTGGCCGAATCGATGTAGACCCAGTCGCCGCGGCGGATGGCGAACTTGCCGCTGCAAGCGTGGTGGACGGTGGCCTCGCGGGCGGAGTGATCTAAGTTTTGATCGAGCAGCGTGGGCAGAATGTTGAAGCTGTCTTCGCCGGCATTGGCTGGCAACTTGGCGCCCAGCAGCGCGGCCAGGGTGGCCAGCAGATCGGCATGGCAGATCATTTGCGGATTCACTTTGTCGGCTGCCACCTTGCCCGGCCAGCGGGCGATGAAGGGTACGCGGTGCCCGCCTTCCCAGGTATCGCGCTTTGCGCCGCGAAGTTCGCCCATGCTGAAATGTTTGTACTGCAGTGCGCGATCGTATGCACCGGGGTTCACTTCTCCGGAAATTTCCGGTCCGTTGTCGCTGGTGAAGATCACCAACGTGTTGTCGGCCACGCCACCGCGCTGTAAGGCGTCGAGCACTTGGCCCACCGTCCAGTCGGTTTGGGCGACGAAGTCACCGTAGTCGCCCGCCTGGCTCTTGCCTTTGAATTCTGGCGCGGGCACCACGGGAAAATGCGGCGAGGTGAGCGGCAGATAGAGAAAAAACGGCTGATCGCTTTTTGCCGCGCCCTCCACCCAACTCACTGCGCGCTTGGTCAGTTCCGGCAGAATGTTGACGAGCTTCCAGTCCGGAACCATTGGCCCGGGAATATTGAAGCCGCCCAGCCGTCCGGTGTCCGGCAAGGTCGGCAATCCGACGGTTCGATTGTCGTTGATGAAGCAGTACGGCGGGTAGTTCGGCACGTCGGTGCCAAAGTAATGATCGAAGCCGCGCGTCGTGGGGCCATCTTCGACCGGCTTGGCGAGATCGACGTTGCTCAATCGCTCGGTCTGATTGCAATGCGGCGGCTTGCCGTCTGTGGTTGGCCACGTCCAGCCGAGATGCCACTTGCCGATGCAAGCGGTTTTGTAGCCATTTTGCTTGAGCAGCGAGGGCACAGTCAGCCGGTCTGCGGCGATCAGCGGTTGACCGAACACTCCAAGCACGCCACGTTGCAGACGCGTGCGCCAGGCGTAGCGCCCAGTGAGAATTGCATATCGCGTAGGCGTACAAACAGACGTTGGCGCGTGCGCATCGGTGAATCGCGTGCCCTCATGGGCCAACTGATCGAGATTGGGAGTGGGGATCTTCGAGTCTTTGTTGTAGCAGCCGAGATCTCCGTACCCCAAATCGTCGGCCAAGATGTAGACGATATTGGGCTTTTTGGTATTCTCGGCGGCCAGCGTCATCGTTGCCTGGTGCAGTACGATGGGAGCGCACAGCAACGTGGACAAGAGCAGAAACCGTTTTCCATGAGTTTGCATGCCGGAACCTTTTGGCTATTTTTTGGCGGGATTCTTGGGAGTGATTGGCTGCGGACCCGAGTTGATTGTCTTTTCGAAATACGCGCCGTCGTCTTTGAGTCGCGGGTCGTTGGCCTGATCAAGAACGGACATCAATTGCGCTTCGAGTTGGTCGCGGACTTTGGCGTAGGCCGGATTGTCCGCCACGTTTTTGACCTGATCGGGATCTTTGGCCGTGTCGTAAAGTTCGATGCGTGGGCGGGGCGCAAATGCCAAATTGTAAAACGGTTTCACATCGGGCCGATTCCGATTACTCACCAACCAGGCCTTTGTGGGACTGCCATCCATGTCTTGGAATGTCGCCCGCGTGTCTTCCGTGAGTTCTTGCACGGTGGGCTCTTTATCCGCAGTGTCGAGATGATACGGATTGCCCATCGGCCAGCGATCTGGCTTGAAGTTGATGATCAGCAGATGCTCCTTGGTGCGTATTGCGCGTTGCGGGTACGGCGCATTGTTGGGGCGTGCGACATCGACGTGGCGTTCGCGCCCGGTAACGACAAAATTGCGCTGAGGATCGATTTGCCCTGCCTTTTCAGAAGTCAACAGCGGCACGATGCTGCGTCCGGTCATGACTTCTGGCGGCTTGAGGCCGCCCAATTCCAAAAATGTGGGCGCCAGGTCCATCAGGTTGACAAAGTCGTCGACGACGCGGCCGGGCTTCACGCCGGGACCGCGAATCGCCAGCGCCACGCCGGTGCCGGAATCGTACAAGCTGCATTTGCAGTAGGGGAAGCCGCCGGCGCCGTGATCGCCGCTGACGACGACGATCGTGTTTTCGAGCTCGCCAGTTTTACGCAGTTGTTCGACGATCACGCCCACTGCGGCGTCGAAGGCTTGCGCTTCGCCCAGGTAATCGGCCACGTCTTCCCGAATTTCGGGCACGTCGGGCAGATAGGCGGGCATTTTCCCTTTGAGTGAATCGGGCTCGATGCCCCACAGCTTTTTGCCGCTGCCTGCGGCCCATTTGCGATGCGTATTGGTGGGACCGAACCAGTAGCAAAACGGTTGTCCCGGCTTGCGATCGGCGATGAATTGGGTGAAGTTGTCGCGCACCTGGTCGAACACCAATTTGCGGACGTCGTCGGCCGTCTTTCCTTCCGCGAGCATCCGCATGCCGAGAGTCGAAAACTGATTGATCGCGCCGCCCGCCTTTTGATACGAATATTTTTGGCCGCCGTAGGGCGCGTCGGCGGGCGTACCGGGGCTCCAGACTTTGAAACTTTTGCCGATGTGATATCCCGAATCCAGCAGCAACAGCGGATAACTGGGAATGCTCGAATCCCAAGTTGCACCGCGCAAGATGGCGCCGCGGCCGGTACGAAAGAAGTATTGTCCAGACAGTAGCGCGCTGCGACAGGGCGTGCATGAAGGCGCGTTGACGTGCGCTCGGCGAAAGACCACGCCTTCGCGCGCCAGACGGTCGAACGTGGGCGTTTTGACGACGTCGTTCCAGGAGCCCGGACCATCGATCTCTTTATAAATGCTGGCGTGGCGGCCCCAATCGTCGGCAAAACAAAACACGATGTTCGGCCGCTCCGCTGCTCGTAAGCCGTGAGGCGCGAGCGACATCAGCGCCCCGCCCAGCAGCAATGATAAATACCGGCGAATAATCTTTAACCAGTCGTTCATGGATCGAAATTCCGAGTTTGAATTGATGACGTCCGCGTCGAGTGATTTCGTTTGAGCGTTGATGTTAGCGCGCCGCGGGGCAACTACGGCGCGGGAGTCACGTGTGTGCGCGCGGCCCAAATCGTCCATTGATTCACCATTTCGGCGACAAGTTTGGGCTGAGCCGCAGCCAGATTGTTTAACTCGGTGCGGTCGGCATGGATATCGTACAGTTCCCACTCGCCGTGGCGGCCGGCGCGAACCAATTTCCAATCGCCGTGCCGCATGGCGGCGTTGCCTTCATGCTCCCAAAACAGATCACGCGGCTGCGTGTCGTTTGGCCGATCGTTTTTGAACCACGGGACCAGGCTTTCGCCCTCTGGCTGCACAATTGTCTGCTCCGCGATCGTCTTGGGATACTTGGCACCGCTGAGTTCAATGCACGTGGCCATGATGTCAATCAGGTGGGCAGGCTTGGTGACCCAATTGTCGATTCCGGCTGCATTTGCCGCCACAGGCTTGATGGAAGCTGGCCAAGAGACGATCAGCGGCGAGGCAATGCCGCCTTCGTGATTGAAGTGTTTGTAGAGACGCCACGGCGTGTTGCAAGCGTTGGCCCAGCCCGAACCATAACTGGGAAGCGATCGGGGACCGCCAAGCTGCGCCAACTCTTCGCCACGATAGAGCTTGTTGGGCAAGGCTTGCGTGCCTTGGTTGATGCCATGCCCAGGCTGCGGGTTGGCGATGGGCGACATTTCGAATCCGAACGGCTCCCACTCGGCGCAGGCGCCGTTGTCGCTCATGAACAGGATCAGCGTGTTTTGCAATTGGTTGCTCTGCTTTAGGTCGTCCAGTAGCCGCCCGATGTTGCGATCCATGCCGGTCGTCATGCCGGCATACACGGCCATTCGCTGCGCAAGATCCGCCCGGCGATCCGCAGGCAGCGAATCCCAGGCCGGATTGTTCTGATCGGGCGTGAGCGAGCCCATCCGCTTGGCCGCAGCGACTTGCGGAATCTTGCTGCGCGCGGGCAGCAACGCATCGCGGGGAGCCAGACCGATTTGTTTTTGCCGCTCGAGCCGCTGCTGGCGGATCACATCCCAGCCCTGGGCGTAAAGCTTGGGATAATCGACCATGTCTTGCGGCTTCGATTGCACAGGGAAGTGGGCCGCCTGATAGGCAACATACATCAACCACGGTTCGCTGGACTTTTCGAACTCCTGCAAAAAATCCAAAGCGTGATCGGTGATGGCGTCGGTGGCAAAAAATTCGCCTGGCTTGTAAATGCGTTGCGGTTTACCTGCTGGCAGTCGGATCATCATCCGTTGATCCCACGAATCCACGGCATAGCCGCTGACAAAGCCGTAGAAATCGTCAAAGCCCCGCGCAGTCGGCAGTTCGCGATCGCCCACGTGCCACTTGCCGACGGCGGCGGTGCGATATCCGGCCGACTTGAGCACTTGGCCAATTGTGACGCAATGTTCGTTCAGAGCGCCCCGGTAACCGGGAAATTTTTCGCCCTGATCGCCCGCGCCCGGAAATTTCGCGCCGCGATCGGAGGTCATCAAGCCGACGCCCGCTTGGTGCGGATAAAGCCCGGTTAGCAAACAGGCGCGCGACGGGCAACACCGCGCGCAGTTATAGAATTGCGTGAACCGCAGTCCGCCGGCCGCCAAGGTGTCGAGATACGGGGTGCGAATCTCGCCGCCGTAACAGCCAAGGTCAGAAAAGCCGACGTCGTCCGCCAAAATTAGCAGCACGTTCGGCCGCTTGGCCGCGGCCGGCTCAGCGGCGAGCAGTGAGCAAGTAAGCGAAACCAGCAGGGACATGCCCATCATCAATCGAGTCAATTGCGCGAACATGGACCAGATTTTTCTCACAAGCGCGAACAGGACAATCGCGGAGCCAACGTTGCCAATGGCGAGCATGACCAGTCAAGGATCATTATCTTACCGACCGCACGGCCCGCGAGTCTACAATTGGCCGCGGCGGGTGGTGTCCTCATAGTGCGATGCTGAGAAATGAGTAGCCGGCTAGCGGAACGGTCACGGGTACGGATTCGGACTCGTCCTAATGCTGATTTCCCTAGCCGACTCCGGCGGGACTCTGCGCGAAATGGTGAGGATCAACTCTCGTATCTGTTCCCGCCGAATCTCAATGGTAAGGCCACACACGAGGGCCGCGATCGTCATCACGACGAATATCGTTCGTAGGCTGAACTGCCAGCGGTGAGGAGTGGAAGGCATTGGCGCATTATAACCCAGCAAAGCGCGAGGGCGGGCGAGCGCCGAGGCAAGATTGCAGATCAGACGCTGAGTGCTGGTGAAGAAAATACGGCGCGGCGGAGTGCCATCGGCTTGCCGAGTCTTGACGCAGCAAGCCGGAATTTACGCCGTGGGTTGCGGATGCGTAATTTGCCCGGCCGGCAGCTCGGAGAGGACCAGTCGCAACTTGCCGATGACCGAACGCGTGAGCGCCTCGACGTATTCGATGGTGACGTCAACATTGTCGCCTACGCGCTGATGGGCTTCGCGGAGCAGCTGTTGCTCATCGGCGGCGGAATAGTTGACGCCGCGAACCACTCGCAAGATGATTTGGCCGACTTGCCGCTGCACGATTTGCGCTTCGCGGATGTTGACCATATCTTTGAACACGTGATCCATCCGTCCGATTCGCGTGCCGTTGGCCAGCACCACGTAATCTTCCTGGCGTCCGTCCAGGGCTTGGACCAGCCGCCCGCTACGGCCGCAATCGCAACTTTCGTGGGAAAGACCGGCCTGATCTTGCACGTCGTAACGCAGCAGCGGAAATGCCAGATTGCTGAAATTGGTGCCGAGCAACTTGCCGCCAACGCCGTCGCCGCTGGGCAGGAATTCCGTGGCGGCAAAGTCTTCGTCCACGTGCATTCGGCCGCGTGGACATTCGGAAAAATTCGCCACGGCTTCGCCCATGGCGTAATGCTGCATCGGCCGCACGCCAAACGCTTGTTCAATCAACTGATTTTGCTGCGGCAGCAAGTTTTCCGAACTGACGGTCACCCAGCGAATTTCATAACCGAGCTTGAGATTGTGGTCGAGAATGTAAGACGCCAAGAGCGCAATTAGTGACGGATAGCCATGCAACCACAGCGGCCGACTGCGTCGCAGTTCGTCGACGTAGGAACCCAACGTCCGATTGCTCATGTGAAAGCCGCTGAACAAAATCTGCTGCCCCGGACGATTCGTGCGCCAGTAGGGCGGCGTCTTTTGCTCGATAGGCACGATCGATCGACCGCCAAAGTAGGCATGCCACTCGCCCATTTGCATGCCATGCCAGCGGCGATATCGCCAACAGGCGGCCCATTGTTCTTGAATGGCGGCGCGCGTGGTGCAAAACTTCAGTCCACCGCCTGTCGTGCCGCTGGTGTGTGCTGCAAAACGTCGGCTACGCTTGACGGCCGTGGAGACGAATTCCTGCGTCCGCTGCTGCACATCTTGCTTGGTGGTCACCGGGAGTTGCCGCAAGTCTTCCAGCGTGCGGATCGAGTCGGGATCAATTTGCCGCTGGCGAAACATCTGCCGGTAAAAGGGCGTCGTTTCCGCCGCGTGCTTGACAAACGCATGCAGTCTTTGGTCGCGAAACTCGGCCAATTGCTCGGCCGACCACATCGATCTCGATTCGTACTGTCGCAGCAGTTCTGGGTAATCGCCACCAAACCGCAAGCGTTGATTGCGCCAACCAACCGCGCTGCACGCAATATTTTGCAGCGAGGTCGGCAATTTCAGGTATAGAGTCTCAAAACGACTCATCGCAGCCTTGCAGGAAGCAATATTGGGGACGTGCCACGGAGATGGGGATATCCACCTATGCTAAACCAACCGACTCAAGCTGGGAAGCAATCTCCCGACACGGTGCCGGCCAGATTGAGGACTTCCGGCACCCCGGGCGCATTTGTTTCGGTTATGCCGATTTTGCGAGCCGCCGTTCATGGATTACCAGGAATTGCCGTGGAACGCAAAATCGTCAGCCGCGCGACCGATCTGCCGCTGCCTATCCATCGAGTCGTCGGTGGTGCCGCTTGAGCAAGACTCGATCGGCGCGATTGAAGCGCTGGCCGCCAAATGCGTTTGCCGTTGATAAAAGTATTTGAAGATCACAAGATAGTGATTACGGCCGGTTGTCAATTTACGGAGGAATGGCATGCAGTTTTTGCCCGCGATCACCAAGTGCTTTCGTTCTCGAGATTGGACGATGGGGTACTGGTTAAGTTCCAAATCCCAACAGAGAGTTGAGATTCTGTTCTGCGATGAAAATGAATTGAAGGCCAGGATCCTTGGCGCAATTGAGTTTTTGGTTCAGCTCAATTGGGAAGACTGCCAATTCGACAGCTACGTGTTCGTGAATTGCACTTGTCCGCACTATGCCGAGGGCATCAACTGCAGTCACTTGGCCGCCGTCGTGCAAACGGCCGCTCGCGAAGGATTGTTGCCCGAGCTGAATGTCAGAAAGCTGGAATTCATTGACGGCGACGGATCGGATTTCGACGAAGTCGAGTATTCTCGCAACAGGACGAGTCGATCCATAAAGCAGCGGCCGCAAATCGTGCAGCCTCCCGCCATTTGGTTGGGCGAACTTCGCCTGATGGCCAACCGCGCGCGCGAAGAGCAATTTGCCCTGCGCCACTCAGGGTTAGGCAATGAATTGGATCGTGCGGAACTGTTTTATGTCATCGAAACCGATCGCAGGCATGACTCGGACGACTTGCGAATCCGCCTTGCCAAGGCCAAGCGTCTCAAAAGCGGCGATTTAGGCGTGCCTAGTTTTTTTTCGCTGCCGGCGTCAACGCTGCGGCAGTTACCGGCGGCGGATCGCGAAATCTGCGACGATTTGTTTGGCAGCCGCGGCAGCGTCGGTGACGACGAATACGGCTACGACTTTGACGACATGCACTTTGGCAGCGTGCAACTTTCGCCTTCCCGGGCCGCGGCCGTGTTGCCCAAGATTGCGGCGAGCGGACGGCTGTTTTTCGGTAGCGACCCGCGAGCCCTCGCGGCAGCGCAACCGCTGCAGTGGGATGATGGCGAGCCCTGGCGTCTGGCGATCAGCTTCGAGCGGGAAGATGAGAAAAAGCAGTGGAAGGTCTCCGGCCAGTTGCAGCGCGCCGACCAACACGCCAACTTGAGTGACGCGGTCGCGCTGTTCAAGGCGGGCTTCGTGGTGCTGTCCGATCGGATCTCGCGGCTAATGGTCGATGAGTCGTTCGTCTTTGCGGAAGCGCTCAGAAAATCGCGCGAATGGCACATTGCCGATAAGCAGAAAGACCAATTTCTGGAGCAACTGTATCAAGTTCCTCAAGCCAGCGGCCTGGCGCTACCCGCGGAACTGCGTTGGGAAACCATTGCTCCGCCGCTGCAAAAACAAGCGATCATTCAACGCGGAAAGCATGGGATTTCGACCCAGCTTTCACTGCAGGCCAACAATCAGTACGACGACGTCGTCGCGGACCGAGATCACGCGACGATGATCATGCAGCGCGAGCAACGGCGGATCATTCGCCGCGATCCGGCTGGCGAAATGCAGGCCCAGGCCGATTTAGCAAGTCTGAGCCTCAAGGAAGATTATTACACACGAGAATTCGTACTGCCGGCCAAACGATTGTCGGAAGTTGTCGCCGCACTGACATCCGCCGGCTGGCGCGTGCAGGCCGATGGCAAGCTGTATCGCCAGGCCGGAGAGTTCAAGCTGGACGTCAAAAGCACGGTCGATTGGTTCGACTTGCAACTCTGCGCCGACTTCGAAGGCATCAACGTCGGTTGGCCGGAACTGTTGGCGGCCATCAAAAAAGGCGACAAAATGGTCACCTTGGACGATGGCAGCCAAGGCATGCTGCCTGAAAACTGGCTCGCCAAATTCTCGTCGTTTGCCGACCTAGGCGAAATTCACGACGATGCGCTGCGCTTCAAACCGTCGCAGGGCGCCATCTTGGATGCGATGCTCGCGGCCCAAGAGCATGTGACGGTCGACGCCGGATTCGAGCGGCTGCGCGGAAAACTCGCTTCGTTTGCCGGCATCAAGCCCAGCGAGCCCACACGCTATTTCACCGGCACGTTGCGAGATTATCAGCGCGAGGGGCTCGGCTGGTTGCATTTTCTGCGCGAGTTTGGCGTTGGCGGTTGCCTGGCCGATGATATGGGCCTGGGCAAAACCGTGCAGGTGCTGGCGCTGCTGGAAGCACGTCGCGCGCGGCGCATCAGCGGCGAGCAATCGCGCAAGCCGTCGCTGGTGGTCGTGCCCAAGAGCCTGGTCTTCAATTGGCTCGAAGAAGCCAAGCGGTTTGCGCCCAAGCTCAAGATGTTCAATTTCACCGGCTTGGATCGCAAGCAAATTCAAGGTCGGTTCAGCGACTTCGATCTGATCGTGACCACTTACGGCACGCTGCGTCGCGATATCTTACCGCTCAGCGAAGTCGATTTCGATTACGCGATTCTCGACGAAGCGCAAGCCATCAAAAACGCCGCGGCCCAAACCGCCAAAGCCAGCCGGCTGCTCAAAGCCGATCATCGCCTGGCCATGACTGGCACGCCCGTCGAAAACCATCTGGGCGAGTTGTGGTCGCTGTTCGAGTTTTTGAATCCCGGCATGCTCGGCCGATCGGGTCAGCTCCACAAGTTGCTTTCGGCCGGCAAATCGACCGAAGAGCAATATGCCAGCGCGCAGATTCTGGGCAAGGCGCTGCGGCCGTTCATGCTTCGCCGCACCAAAGAAAAGGTGCTGACCGAACTGCCTGCGAAGACCGAGCAAACACTGTTTTGCGAACTGGAAGGCGAGCAGCGCAAGTTGTATGACGAACTCCGCGATCATTATCGTGCGAGCTTGACCAACAAGATCAAGACGCAAGGTTTGAATCGGTCGAAAATTCACGTGCTGGAAGCCTTGTTGCGGTTGCGACAGGCGGCCTGCCATCCGCAACTGATCGACAAAAAAAACACCTCCTGTGGCAGCGCCAAGCTGGAGATGCTGCTGGAACAGGTGCAGGAAGTCACCGGCGAGCGCCACAAGACGCTGATCTTTTCGCAGTTCACCAGCCTGCTGGCCATCGTCAGGCGTGAGTTGGACAAGGCCGGCATCGTCTACGAATACCTCGACGGCAAAACCAACAATCGCCAACAACGCGTCGAGCGTTTTCAAACCGATCCCAACTGCCCCGTGTTTTTGATCAGCCTCAAAGCCGGCGGGCATGGCTTGAATCTGACCGCCGCCGACTACGTGTTTATCCTCGATCCCTGGTGGAATCCCGCCGTCGAAGCGCAAGCCGTCGATCGGGCGCATCGCATCGGCCAGCAACAGCCGGTGTTTGCGTATCGCCTGATCGCCAAGGACACAATCGAAGAAAAAATTCTCGAACTGCAGGCCGGCAAAAAACAACTGGCCGAAGCCATCGTGGCGGAAGACAACAGCTTGCTCGGCGGCCTGTCCGCCGAGGACCTGGAATTCTTGCTGAGTTAATTCTGCAACGGTCGCCGGTTGATTGCCGGAAGGTTGAGTCGCGCTAAATCGGCACGCCGTTCCAGCGAACAAAACCTTCGATGGCGTAATACTCGGGCAAGCCGAGCCGATTGTAAACGTCGGCCGTGTTGCGATTCCGATCTTCGGCCCGTTGCCAGAATTCGCGCGGATCGTCGGGACCGGGAAACAACGCCGAATCCTTTTGCGATTCATGCCGGAAAATGGCGGCCCGCTTCTGCGACAGATCGCGCGGGCTGAGCGGCACAGCCAGCATGATTTCGTGCGGGGCCCACTCTTGCCAAGCGCCGCGATACAGCAGCACGTCAGGGCGCGTGCCGGAGGCGGCTTCGATTTCCATCAGTGCTTTAAAAATCGCCTCAGCGCACATCCGATGCGTGCCGTGCGGGTCGGAGAGATCGCCAGCCACGTAGATTTGTTCGGGGCCAATCCGCTCGATCAGCTCGCGAATGATCCGCACATCGTCCGCGCCAATTGGCTTTTTGGCGATGGTGCCCGTCTGGTAAAACGGCAGGTCGAGGAAGTGCAAATGCTCTTCGCGGCAGCCGCAGACCAACGCGCCGTCTTTGGCTTCGCTCCAGCGAATTAACGCCTTGATTTTGAGTACGGCATCGCTGTCTGGCGCACCGGGTGCCTTGGCGGTCAGCGACTCGCAAACCTGATGTTCGATCGCCAGCGACTTGGTATTTTCGATCCCAAACATCTTGTTGTATTCGGTCACGAAGTTGCTCACGCGACGCGCGTCGTGATCGAACACGGCGATATTGCCGCTGGTCATGTAGGCCACGTGCGCCTCGTGACCGTCTTCGACCACGCGAATCAGCGTGCCGCCCATGCTGATCACGTCGTCGTCGGGGTGCGGGCTGAAGCAAATGACTTTTTTCTGGTCGCGACCGGCGGGGTGGTACTCGATGGTGTCCATCATCCAGCGAAAGACGCGGTGCGCTAGCTTCTGCGCAGGGCCATGATGCCGCAGCAGTTGATGCAAGTTGTGGGCGCGAAAATCTTCGTCGGCCAGTTTGAGCAGCGATTTGCCCGTGCGTTCGCAAAGCCAGATCATCGCCCGCTTGATCAGATCTTGGTCGAAATGCGCGTTGCCCAGCACCCAGGGCGTGGCGCGGCCCGTGAGCTTGGCGGCCGACGCGCCGTCCAGCAAAAACGAAGCGTCGGGATGTTCTCGCAGCACGCTGGCCGGCACGCGGTCGGTCAGCGGACCTTCGGCGGCTTCGAAAATGATTTTGCCTTTGTGCTCGCCCAGCGCAATCAAAAAGATTTTGCGGGCTTCCAGAATTGTCGCCAGGCCCATCGTAACGGCCTGCAGCGGCACGGCTTCTTCCGTGAAGAAGTCGCTCGAAGCGTCTTTACGCGTAATCGGATCGAGCATTGCCAACCGCGTGCGACTGTGGCGAACGCTGAACGGCTCGTTAAAACCCACATGCCCATTGCGGCCAATGCCCAGCAGCATGATGTCCAAGCCGCCGGCAGCCGTAATGGCCGCTTCGTATTGACGGCAATGATCGTCAACTTGTTCCGGCGGCAAGCTGCCATCGGGGATGTGGATATTTTGTTTGGGGATGTTGACGTGCCGGAAGAAGTTTTCGTTCATCCAGCGATGGTAGCTCTGCAATTGATCGCGCTGCAGGCCATAATATTCGTCGAGATTGAAGGTCAACACGCGTGTGAAGTCCAAGCCTTCTTCGCGATGCATGCGAATCAACTCGCGATACACTCCCACGGGCGTCGAACCGGTTGGCAAGCCCAGCACCGCGTGCTTGCCGGCCGCGTTGCGGCTGCGGATGATTTCCGCCACGGTGGCGGCAACCTCGCGGGCCAGGTCGTGATTCGAGCCGTAAACGTAGCAGGGAATGTGCGTGCCGGGCACCCGTTGCCCGGCGGGTTGACCAACTGCTTGAACGTTCATGAAAATGCTTTCTGATTGAACACGCCGCGTGCTTGCCGCCGCTGACTTAATATCGTGTTAAATAATCACTGAATTGATTGCCGAGATGCCTGGCCGCCAAGTGGATTTTGCGAAAGATTCGGCCGCAACGCAAGCCGCCCGCAATCGCCGCCGCTGGTGGTGATCGCCGCTTATGTCGTGCTGGCCGCGCGGTCACATTTTTTCGAGAACTTCGATGCCTAACAGTTCCAAGCCTTGCCGCAGTGTCAGCGCCGTGAGTTGGCAAAGTAGGAGACGGCTATCGCGGAGCGCGGCCGACTCGGCTTTGAGCACTGGGCATTGCTCGAAAAACGTGGCGTAACGGTTGGCCAGCGAATACAGATAATTGGTCAACAGATTAGGTCGGTAATCGGCCACGGTATCGTCCAGCGCCTCGGCGAAGCGCAGGAGTTCCAAGCCGAGCGCGCGCTCGGCCGGTTGGTCGATGCTGATCGCCGCGCCGGATTGCATCAGCGCCGCGATATCGATCTGGCCGCGAGCAAAGATGCTGCGAACCCGCGCGTAAGCATATTGCATGTAGGTGGCGGTGTTGCCGTTGTAGGCCAGCATTTTGTCGTAACTGAAGACATAGTCGCTGGTGCGGTTCTGGCTGAGATCGGCATATTTGAGCGCGGCGATGCCGACGGTTTCGGCGATTTTCTGTTTATCGGCGCTGGCCAGTTCGGCCGCCGAGGGCTTTTGTTCGTCCGGTTGATTGACCACCAGCAGCGCGCGGTCCACGGCTTCGTCCAGCAGACTGGTCAGGCCGACGGTATCGCCCGAGCGCGTTTTGAATGGCCGCCCGTCGTCGCCCAGCACGGTGCCAAAACTCACGTGCTGCAGTTCGACCTCGCGATATCCCCACAGTCGCGCGGCGGCGAACAGTTGCTGGAAGTGCAAACTCTGCCGATGATCGACCACATACAAGATGGCGTCCGGACGCCAATGCTGCATCCGATATTGGATGGTCGCCAGATCACTCGAGGCGTAAAGAAACGCGCCGTCTTGCTTGCGAATCAGCATCGGCACCGTCTGATCCGGCAAGAAGATGGCCACCGCGCCTTCGCTGGGCTGGGCGATTTTCCGCTCAAGCAGTTCATCGACCACCGGGCCAATCTGGGCGTGATAAAAACTCTCGCCGTGCGTGTGATCGAACGTCACATGCAGGCGGCGATAGATGCGGTTGACGTCTTCCATGCACGGCGGCATGAACTGCTGCCAGAGCCGCAAATTTGCTGAATCTCCGGCATGCAGCTTGGCCGTCTCTTGCAGTACGGCCGCGCCGATTTCGGCGTGTTTGACGGCCAAGGGGGCTAACTGCGGGTCGGCTTCCAGTTTGGCCAGTTTGGCTTGCAGTTCGGCCAGTTCTTGCTGCGCGGCGACGACCGCTTTTTGCGCCTGCTTGAGCGATTTCTCCGCTTTTTTGGCAGCCTTGGGGTCTTGTTCCGCCGGCAACGCTTCGGCCGCGCGGAGGGCCTGCTGGTTTTGCGTGAGCTTGTTTTGCAGCTCCGGCAGTTGCTTTTTGCCGGCGTGATAATCCACCAATTGCCGCACCAGGCGATACAGCCGACCCAGTTCGTCGATGGCGCTGCGTTGATACGCGGCCGGGTCGAGGAAGTTGCGGTAACCGTAGATGATCATGCCGAACTGCGTGCCCCAGTCGCCCAGATGATTATCCGTAATCACATTGTGGCCGAGAAACCGGAGCGTGCGGGCCAGACTATCGCCAATGACCGTCGAGCGAATATGCCCTACGTGCAATGGCTTGGCCACGTTGGGCGACGAGAAATCCACAACGATGGTTCGCGGCTGCGCGACGGGTGCAATGCCCAGGCGCGGATCGACCAGCGCCGCTTGCAATTGCGCGGTCAGCCACGAATTTTTGAGCCGCAGATTGATGAAGCCCGGGCCGGCGATTTCCGGCGGTTCGCAGAGATCGCCCACATCGAGCCGGGCGACAATTTCAGTGGCAAGTTCGCGCGCCGATCGATTCAATCGCTTGGCGAGCGGCATGGCGCAGTTGGCCTGGTAGTCGCCAAATTTGGCGTCCTGACTCGGAAACACCATGTCGCCGCTGTCGGCGGAATCGTCGGTCATCGCCGAAAGCGCGGCGCGAAATCGAGTTTTGAGTTGTTCGAGAATATTCATGAATTGGCTTTGTAGGTTTCAAAGGCCGTTCTGCAACAGCCGATGCCGGTAATTTGAAACAGCGGAAAGCGCTGCACGGCAAACCACTGCAATCAAATGAATCAGGCCGCCCCTTAAGGGCTTGCACTACGAATATTTGCTGATCACCTAGGCCATCGGCCTAACCTGGTATCGGCCGTACCTGCGGCACTGAAAAGCAGACGTGAAGAGCACCGACATGAAGCGGGAAATGGTTGCGGCGTCAGGCCTCAGTTCGCCTACTTCGTCTCCGGCGATTTCGCGGACGGCTGATTGTCGGCTTTCTTGTCGGTCGGCTTTTGATCAGCCGACTTGTCATCGCTGCCGTCGGCGCCGGGCGTCTTGGCTTCGCGCCAAGGCTTTTTATTCTTGTAGCTTTCCAGTTCTTTGCCCAACTGGGTTTTCATCTCGGAGTCTTCGGCGATTTCGACGCTTTTGGACGACCACTTCATGGCGTTTTCAAAATCGCCAGCTTCGGCGTAAGCCGAGGCCAGCGTGCTGAGAATGTGCGGCGCTTTGTAGTCGGTCAGTTCGCAGGCTTGCGTGCCTAGTTGAACGGCCCGTTTGCCGTCGCGCAGTTTGTCTTCGGGCGACGTGGCCAAGACCCAAGCCAGATTATTGAGGATGCCGGCGCGGCTCTTTTTGAGTTGTTCGTCGGAATTGGTGGGCGGTTGCAGCTCCATGGCGGACGTCAGGTCTTCGATGGCTTCCGCATGCTTGCCCAGATTGAGGTAACCGTCACCACGATCTCGAAACGCGCTCCAGCGTTTGCCATCTTCGGCCAGCACTTTGGTGAAGATGTCCACGCCTTGCTGATTGCGTTTGTCGGCCATGTACAACAGGCCCAATTGCATGAGCAGTTCGAGATTCTTAGGTGCCAACTTCCGTAGCGATTCCAAGTCGTCGATGCCGTGCTTAAGTTCGCCATCGCCGGCGAACAGCAGCGCCCGCAGTTGCGAGGGATCGTTGGATTCGGGTCGTGGTTGAAAGGCGGTTTCGATGTCGGTTTTGGCTTTTTCGGTCTCGCCAATCTCTTGATAGACGCGGGCCCGCAGCATGATGGGCGATAAACTATCGGCCTGCGACGCGGAAAGATTAATCGCCTCGTCCAGATCGACCAGCGACGCTTTCCAATCTTTCTTGGCGGCATAGGCGCGGGCGCGATGCATGTGCGTGACCGGCGCTTGCGGCGCCAGTTCGATGGCCTTGGTAAACGTGGCGATCGAGTCGTCGTAGCGTTTGAGCAGCATCTGCGTCAGGCCGCGGGCGACCTGCGTTTCGGCATGGTCCGGTTTAAGTTTGCAGGCCGCATCCAGATCAACCAGGGCTTCTTCGGTTTTGCCCTGCAGCAGCAAGAACATCCCACGCGTGCGGACGATATCGGCATCGCCGGGCGCCAGTTTGGCCGCTTCGTTGTAGTCGGCCAGTTGTTTGTCTTTGTCATCGGTGATCTTGGCGCGGAGCACCAGCGCCTTGGCATGCGTAATCACATCGTCCTTGGCGAGATCGATGGTGCCATCGAGCGCTTTTTTGGCTTTGTCCAAATCTCCGCCCACGGCTTCAAGTTGCGCGGTCAGCAACAGCACGGTAGGCTGATTGGCGTCGAGCTTGATGGCTTTTTCTAGATCGTTGAGCGCCATGCGACGAAACTCAAACCAGCGCACATCCTGCTTGCGGGCGTTGAACAGCGCGCTGGCAATGACAGTGGCCCGTCGGGTCAGCGCGCCGCTTTGCAGCTTTTTGGCGAACTCGGTATTGGTGGCATCCAAGCCTTTTTCCAAAGCGGTTTCGCAGCCTTTGACGACTTTTTCAATGTCTTCCAGCGAGTCGACGTTCAGATTCGCTTCGACGGCGGCGTCCAGATCTGCCTGGCCCTCGTTGGCGGCCAGCAGCGGACGCGCAGACAGCGTCAAAACGGAGAGGAAAGCCAAGGCCAACAACAACGAAAATCGGCGAATGCAAAGCATGTCGACAGTTCCTTTCTCAAAACATGCAACTCGGCGGAGACGGTAAGCTCGTCCCAGATGCCACATTATGCCGCGCTGCGGCGCAAAAGGCTATGCGAGCTTGGATTCAATCGCCCGTTGCAGCACCGCCAGCGTATCGTCGGCCTGGCGCTGCCGCGAATAGTTGGGCGCGGCGGCCAACGCATTGGCGGCCAGTCGACGCCGCAGTTGCTCATCAGCCACCAGTTGGCAGACGGCGTCGGCCAGCGCTTGCGGATCGGCCGGCGGAACCAGCAGTCCGGCATCATGCCGGGCGACAATCCGCGAGCCCTCGCCCGCGGGGCCGACATAAACGATCGGTAAGCCGACGGCCATGGTTTCGAAAATCTTCGACGGAATCACCGTGGCAAACAGTGGCGCATTGTGTAGATGGACCAGCGAGGCATCGCAGACGCTCCAAAATCGCGGCATTTGCGATTTTTCTTGCCGCGGGGCGAAGATCACGTTGTTGAGATTTCGCTCGGCGGTCATCGCCTCTAATTTGGCCCGATCGGCGCCGCCGCCCACAAAGAAAAAGGTGATCGGCCGATCGCCCAACAGCGCGGCGGCATCGAGGACATTGGTCAAACCATGCGCCAAACCGAGCGTGCCGAGATACCCGACGACAAATCGATTTTCCAAGCCGAACTGCCGCTCGATGTCTCGATCTTTGCTGGCCTGCGGCTGAAACAGATCGAGATTGGCGCCGTTGATGACCACGTCGATCTTGTCGCGCGGCACACCGCGCGCGGTGAGTTCGCCCACAAACGATTCGGTGAGCGAGGCGATGCGCGTGGAATGCCGATACAAAAACAGCTCCAGTCGCTCCAGCATTCGGTAAGCGAATCCGGGCTGCATGCCGGTGGTGGCCAAAATCGAAGCGGGCCATAAGTCGCGCAGTTCGAACACGCGCGGCACACGTCGTAGCATCCCATAAACGATGCCCGCCACGGCGACAAACAATTGCGGCGAACTGGCAATCACGACGTCGGGCTTAGCTTCGAAAAAACTGAAGAACAGGGCCGACGGAAAGTACGAGAGAAAATCGAGCGTCCGCAGCACGAAGCCTTCGTTGGCGGAAATGAACGTTTTGACGCGGACCACGCGGATGCCGTCCAACGTCTCCACGCTGCGCCAACGATTTTTGAAACCGGGGTAGACGCGGCCTTCCGGAAAATTCGGCGCGCAGGTGATGACCGTCACCTGATGCCCTTGCGCGACCCAGATTTTGCAGCGCTCGTAGATATGCGTGGCGGGCGCGTTGGTTTCTGGCTTGAAGTTGTCGGCGAAAAACAGGATGCGCATGAGCAGACAACAAAAACGTGCGTGAACCAGAACCACCAGCGACAGCGACGCGGAGTCGCTGCGTTGGACAACAGTTTTGCAGAACCGGCGTCAGACGGCTACCGCTGGCGGGCAGCGAGCGGCACAATCGCTCGACCGGCAGTTGCCAGCGGCACTGCACCCGCAGCGGTCAACCTTTGGCTGCGGACAGCACGCTGTGCGGCGGCAATACGTTGACTGCCGCGTGCGGTCCGCCCGTGGTTTTCGAATCGCTGGCGACCGTTGCCGCGGGCGCTTTGCCGGAAGGCGCCGCTTCGGCCGGTTCGGCGCTGTCCGTTTGCGAGATAATCAGCGACGACAAGCCAGCTTCGAACGGCTCGACAAAATCCAAAAACTGGCTGATGTGCAAACTGGCCGATTGAGCGTCGGGCAGGCCGGCAACTTCTAACCGACCCACCACCTGGCCTTGTAGCGAGATCGGCAACTCGGCCCGCCAGCAATGCTCCGGCTCGTGTTCCAACTTACGCTTCCACGAGGCGTAGAATCCTTCGTGCATTTGCGGCAAATGCAAATTGAGCTTGATGTAAGCCAGGTCAAAGCGGTCGCCCGACTCCGTCAGCGCCGACCAGATGGTTTTCCACTCGCGGGTGCCCTGCAACTGCACCGAGTGCTCGAACGATTTGCGATCGGTCGATGCTCGGCCCACCATCTGGGCAATATGACTGTGCAGCAGTTTGGCCTCCACATGGCCAAACGAGCGCGACACCAATAGCAACATCACCAGCGAACCCACGGTCACGGGCGCGATCCATTCGCGCTGCAAAAACACGGCCAGCAGCGCGCCTGCATTGGTGATCAAACAGAAGACGATAATCAGCCCTAGCACTTGCTTATTCGAATAGCCTCGATGCAACAGCACATGGTGCAGATGGCCGCGATCCGTGGCGTAAATGCTGCGACCGGTGAGTTTGCGGCGCAGTAGCGCGGCCAGCGAATCGATGATCGGCACGGCCCAGACCGCCAGCGGCACCAGCATGGCCATCGTGGCGGAACCTTTGAAATGGCATTTCAACGCCACGGTGCCCAAGCACAGGCCAATGAGCATGCTGCCGGCGTCGCCCATGTAGATGGTGGCCGGCGGCAGGTTGAATCGCAGATAACCGAGCAGCGATCCGGCCAGCGCAAACGACACGCAGGCGGCGGCCGGATTTCCAAAGTACATGGCCAAAATGCCAAACGCCACGCCAAAAATCACGCCCACGCTACCGGCCAGTCCGTCCATGCCATCGATCAAATTGAGCGAGTTGATCGCGCCAATCAGCCAAAATGCCGTCAACACGTAGGCGAGCAAACCGAGGTCTTTACCAAACAGCGTCAGGTCTTCGAACTTGGCGCCGGTGGCGATGACAATCACCGTGGCCACAACTTGCGCCGCCAACTTGTGCCGACCGCGAATGTGGTAGCGATCGTCCAGTAAGCCGATAAAACAGAGCCAAGCGCAGGCGCCGAGCAAGCCCAGTACCCAGGTCCAATTTTCGGCAAAGTCTTCGCGGCTTTGACTGAGCATGGCCGTCAATCCGACGCTCAACGCCGCCGCCAAAAAGATCGCCAGACCGCCGCCCAGCGCTACGGGCTGCCGATGCACTTTACGGCGTCCGTCCGGATGGTCGACAAAATTAATGCGCCGTGCCCAATCGCGGATCAAGCGCGTCAGAATCACACTGGCCATGGCCGAGGTGATGACCAAATAGAATAACGTCGCAATCCAGATCGGCAGTTCGGCCGAATTTTGGACCTGGTTTGCGAACAATTGCAAGTCAGCCATTACGTGAGCCACTTGGTGGGATGAAGCATCAAAAGCTGTACCAACAGACGGAGTAACGCGTGCTGCCCAAGTTTCAATAATGGCGGATGTCATCGTTCGTGCAGGCCAATCGTGCATCCGAATTCATTAGAGTCGAAATCACGTCACTGTCAAGAAAAAACACTCTCGTTTACCCCCCTCGATTACTAAGAGGGACCATGCCAGCGAACCAGAATTTCGTTTGCTGGTCGCTGCAACTCGCATTGCCAGCACAGATTACCGATTGCGCCGCCAAACTCCGGATGCCATTGATCTTGAAGCACTTGCACCTGCGCGTATGCGGTTTGGTCGTGCTCGATCGTCATTTGCGCCGGTTGCCCGCTGGCGGTTGGCAAGCGGAACTCGCGGCTCGCGGCATCTGCGGTTGCGCCCGCTTTGGCTTCGACGTCGGGATGCAAATGCAGGCGCGCCACGGCCTGTTGCAATTGGCCGCTGAGCGAATCGGCAACGACGAGTCGATCGGCCGAAAGCCGCCAGCGGCGTCGATGCAGCACTTTGCCGCGCAACCGCCGGTAGCCATCGTGACTGCATGCCAGCGACAACGTGCCGTCGGGGCTGGCGCCCAAATCGATTTCGCGCGGATAGGCCCTGCGGGCGACGCGAAATTGCGCCCAAACCTCCGAAGAATCCTGGCCGTCAACTTCCACCGTGTTGTGTGCCGCCGTGCCCCGCTGCCGCTGACGTTCCGCCGGTGAGTGATAAGTCGACGTGCCGGAATTGACGATCGCCCGCCGTCCGAACAGCGACAGTTCGAAGGTCAGCGTGTCGGCATGGGCGTGCCCTGGCAAATAATCTGGCCCGATGCGCCCAATGTCGGCAATCAGCACCGCCGGACCGCATTGCATTCGCACATATCCAGACGACTCCAAATGCGTGATGCCCTCCGTTGGCAGGGCCGGCGCGGCAAAATCCAATCGGCGGGCGTAGTCACATAATTTGCCTGGCGTGGCGGCAATTCCGAACGCCGCATCGTTGAAAAATGCAATCTGACCGTCCGGATGCGACATCGTCATCAACCATCGCAGCATGCCGTTGACCAAGGGCTGCCAACCGCTGACGTCTGCCGAGGCAAGTTGCGTGCATTGCCCTGCGTAAACGTGCGCCAGATTCGAAAGATCGAGCAAGTCTTCCAGCACAATTGCATGGTACATGGGGCTAAGTTCGAAATGGCCGCCATCGTGCAAAATCTGCTCGGCCAATTGCTCGGTAAGGAGTTGCAGACCGCGCGTCAACCAGCCATCGGCCTCGGGTCCATCAAAATGCAGGCCGGCAAAGATCAATGCCTTGGCGTTGGCCAAAAGATGGTTGCCGAGCAGGTGAAATTCCAGGCGGCGGGCCAGCCAGCGCGTTTGCACGGCCAGCGAGTGCTGCGCGGCCGCCGACAAGGGGTTGCCTGCCAGCGACCATTTGATCCAGTTGACGATCCGCAACGAGGTTGGATAAGCGTCCCAGCCACAGCCCTGCCCAGGCGGGTTTTCGGCAATCCAGCGCTGCACGAGTTGCTGACACTGGTCGGCCGAAAGTTGGCTGCCTGCGCCGCTGGCTGCCAGATCGTCAAAGTAATGTAAGTTATACAGCCATAAGGCGTCGGCCTGCGAGCCATCGGTCCAGGCGGCGGGCGTTGCGACCGGCAGCGATTGGCCGGCAAACGAAAACTGCGTCGGTCCGTTCCAGCGGCCTTGGCGACTCACGCTGGTCGTCCAACCGTTGACCTTGGCACGCAAGCGGGGCGCAGGCTGAAGTTCGGGCCGAGGCATCGAATAGTTTCGCCACACGCGGCCCAGCACTTGTCCCGGCCGGAGATAGCGAACCGTATTCAGCATTCGCATCAGTCGTGGCATGGGGATTCCGTGACGAGTTAGCGGGCAACGAGCCGGACGAGCTTAAAGCGAATGGCGAGCCAATGGCTCAAATATCGCTTTTACAGCCATTTCGCCGACTTCCGGCCCAGTCGTGCGCCGCCAGCGTTGCATAAACTCCACCGTTCGTTGTGAATTCTATACGTAGCCGGCGCGAAGGCAGCCCAAAATCCGCCGCGGAATCGCCGCGAACTTTCGCCCGTCCTCGCCGCAAACGCGGTGCTTCACGGCCCGAACTGCACTTTTGGGTGTGGCAAAATTGACTGGCGCAATCTGCGGGGTGTGGGTAGACTGCTGGGAGTCACGGAGAGGAGTTCCCCCATGAAACCGAATCAAGGAGTGAGCGATGTCTACGCCCAAGGTTGCGCCGGCAAGTTTGGTGTCG
>JBBRCE010000061.1:0-29875 GCA_038205115.1 Pirellulales bacterium | reverse complement strand
GCAACCATGTCTGTTGAGGTAAAAAATCGCGTTCAGAATCTCCCGTTTCTCGATCACTGGATCGTGACCCCACGGCGGTTGCCGCGGCAACAGCGGACGAATCAAGTTCCACTCGTCATCCGTGAGATCGCTCTCGTAGGGCGTCCTGGCTGTTATCATCATGGCAAGAACCTCCTGGAATAGAATTTCATCCCTATGAAATCATATCCAGGACGTCAAATCGCACGACGCTAGCTATTCACAAACGCCCTCTAACCAATCAAGGCCAGCATTGCGCGACGGATCGGCACGGCAGATCGAACCAATCTGCAATGAACTTCGCCAAGTCGGAATCAATCGCCGCGTTGCTCGCTGTGTCAAATTCTATGTCAACAGGTGCGTCCGACCCTTGTTTTCTCGTCGCTTTTTGACGACTGGGCAAACATCTAATCCGCAGGTTGCCGGTTCGAGCCCAGCCGGGCGTAGTCAACTCAATGACAGTCCTTCGCCTCGACTCTTCAGAAACCGCCGGAAACTCAAGGGCAATTTTTGGAAAAACTCGCGGACGTTGCATCGCGAACCCATTCAGTCGCGTTATAATTAGTGCGGAATCTTGGGCGAACAAACGTCCTCGATCGCTCGTCGTAACGTCCGCGGGTTTAACACTGGGGGGATTTTTGATGCACACGCGAAGAATGTTTGTGGCGCTGCTTGCAATTACGTTTTGCGGCTTAATGAGTGCCTCGGCGCTGGCCGCGAAGAAGCCAAAGGGGCCGGATCCAGGATTGATGCATGGCACCGTTGTCTCGGTCGATAAAATCAAGCTGACGCTCAAGACCGAAGCGGGCAAAGAAGAAACGCACGAAGCGGCCGATTCCTGCAGCGTCAAAGTCGACGGCAAAGACGTGCAACTCACCGACCTGAAGAAAGACACCAAAATCAGTTACACCGTCAATCCCGACGGCAAGCTTGGTTCGGTCCGTGTCGGAGAAGCCAAAAAGAAGAAGTAGCCACTCGTGTTTGACCCGTTGTGGTCGAATCGAACGGAAAATTTTCTGTAAAAACGTCAAGAGCCCGGAGATGATTCTCCGGGCTCTTGGTGCTTGCTCAGGATGTGCAAACGTAGAGCTTATTTGCTGCCGGGCAATTTGCCGCTCTTGATCAGTTCGCCAAACGTCGGCGACTTGTCGTCTTTGGGATTGGAATGCATGGCGGCCACTTTGTCCATGGCGTCGCCCACCTTCTTGGCGTCGGCTTCCTTCTTCAAACCGGTCTTGGCCAACGCCTGACCGTAGACGTTGCGTTCGTCTTTCTTCTTGCCGGCGACGTGGCAAGTGTTGCAGTGCGAAACTTTGCCTTCGTCGTCTTTAACGCCAACTTTTTCCCAGGCGTCTTTGACGTCCGTGCCGTATTTATCGGCGAAGACCTTTTCGTAACCAGGACGTGCTTGAGCCGAGCTCGCGCCCCAACTCAGCACAACACCACTCATCAGCGCTGCTGACAACAGCGTCAACCAGATCTTCTTCATCGTTTGCGTCTCCAAAGGTAATGCTGTTTTTCCTGCTGGCAGCGGGGTGGGTTGCGGCATTTGGCCGAGTTCACAAAAGCAGGAAGCACGGAATTCTGTGGGCAAATCCGCTGCGCGAAAATTAATAGAACCCGCGCCAATTGGCCTGTCAAGCGCCGCGAACATACTACGCAGCCAATTTCTGAAAGGTTTTGATCTGCGTCGAATTCCATCGGTACGCAACATCGCATCAGCGATTTTAACTTGAGAATTAGTCTCATTAGCAATACGCGATTTTGCTCGCCCACTCGGTCCTGAACGACCAGATTTTCATTCGACAACGTTCATTCCAAGTCCACCCGGTATACCGCGTAAGCATCTTTCGTACGATACAGCGCCGATTCGGGCGGCAGCGGAATGTTGGGCTGACTTTCTAAGATCACGTACTGAAAGTGATACTTGGCAGCCATCGCGCGGATGTGGTCGAAGCTGCCATCGTAGGGCGTTTCTCGCCAGCGATAGGTCTCGGTCCAGCTTGGCCGCTGGTGGATGTCGACATGCCGCTGCCACCACTGGACCAAATGCTCGGCGTCCTGCGGCACGTCTTTCCAGGTGACAACTTCGGCTCGACCCGCGCGCCACTTAAATGTTGCGGAACTTCGCGGCGTCAAAAACACGGCATCCTCCGGCGTATTCCGCTGAACCCAATCGCAAACGTCCAGCCATTGGTCGAACTGCACGTTTTTGTCTGCCCGTGGACGCGCGTGTGCGATCACCCAAGCTTGGGCGCCGAGGTCGTAGGTCGCAAGCAAGACCACGGCCGCCAGCCAGCGGCGCCCGATGACGGGCCGGGTTTGAAATTGCCAAACGACGTAAGACACGCCAGTGGTTGCCACGCCCAACGGCAAGCAGACATCGCTCATCCGATACCAATAAAAACGCAACAAACTGAAGCCCAGCGGTTGGTTGTAACGCGAAAGGACGGTGCACGCATACCCGCAAACGGCGATGCCCATGCAGGCCGCGGTGAAGACTCGCAATCGCCGCTGGCCAGCGGTGGCCGGCGTGACGCTGATGAGCAGCAGCCAGACGAGTCCGAGTGTGACGTGTCGGCCGACGTAGCCTTTTTCGAACTTGTCCAAGTCGAGATGGTGATACAGCCGTTCGTAAACGTAAATGCGGTTGGCCTCGATGGCCGTTTCGGCATCCACGCCGGAGTTGATTCGCAGCGATGGCAAAATCGCGGGCAGCGTCAACAGTCCGCCAATCAGCAACGCCGGCGTCATCGAAACCAATGTCGGCCGGGTCAGGCTTTCTGAACATAACCAAACAACTGCCGCGGCAATCACGGCCCAACCGCCCACCAGCACATGAAACGCGCTGGCCGCGCCCAACAAGATCCAGACGCGATTCCAACGGCCGAGAACCAGCGCTTCGAGCCCGAGAAACACCAGGACGTAAGCGAATCCTTTGGCTTCCAGTCCACCGACAAACCATTCGCCGGCCATATGGTTTGATTCGTTCAATAAAACCGTCAGTGTCGCCACCAATGGCGCAACCCAGCGTCGCGGCGTCAGCGACCAGCTTAAACGACGAAAAGCCCAGGCCATCAACACGAATGTCAACACTCTTCCGACCCATGCCACGGCCGCCAGCGGCAACAACTGGGTGAGCCAGCCGAGCGTCCAATAGAAGACATGATGCGCATCGCGCGACTGCAAGAAGAAGTCGTTTTCGCACCACTGCGGATTCCAGTAGTGCCGGGCCTTGGCTAGGTAGTGCGCTTCGTTGGAGTCCGGCGCGGCCCAGCCACCGTGTACGAGAAACACGAAAAAAATAAGGGCGATTTCAATGCCGGGGAGCCACGCAACGGGGATACGCGCGGAACGTGGCGACGGAGTGGCTGCGGGCATAATGACAAGTGGGCATGGGAATCGATAGAGTGCGCGTGGCGCGACCACAGCGATTTACGATATCCGTTGCCCGCCGAAATTTCTACCTACGTGCTGGGCGTAGAGCTGCAAAGGCATGCATGAGTTAAATGTGTGATGCGATCTTACTTGGCGGTTGGCGGTACGCCACTCAGCGGATGATGCGTCACCGCATCCCAAGCAATGTCTTGCAGCATTCGGTTGAGTTTGTCGCCCCACAGCGGATTCTTGGCGTCGCTTAGAACTTTGGGCATCGGTAAGCCCACCGGCGTGCGGCGGTAAGTGACGGCAAACTGGCAGTAACCCTCGAGCGCCTGCAGTGGCGGCTTGGGGTGGCCGAGTTTATCGGTGAACAAGTCCGACTGCTTATCAATGCCCGGCACTTGACCGGCAATAATCTTGCCGCGCAGTGCCAGGACCGCCTGCCCCATGGGCACGACAAACACCACTGGCTTGCCGAGCTTCTTATTCAGATTTTCGACGTACTGATCGTAGTCAGCAAAATACGGCTGGTGCATTTTGGTGAGTTGTTCAACGGTGGCGGAGTTGTTATTGACGTCTTCCGGCTTGCCTTTGTAGGGCCACTCGAATTTGTCCCACGGAATCCAGAACTCCATGAGGGTCACACGCACGTGCGGATTTTTACGGAACGCCAATTCGGCGAACTTTTCGATGCCATCGTCGGGCTTGTGCATTGCCGCGAGCGTCAAGACATCGACGCGGCCGGCGTTCAACGCCTTTTTAGCTTCGTTATGATCGTCAGGAATGTCCCAGTGCTGGATCGCGCGGGAGCCGCCAATGTACGATTTGCCAGCAATCTGGTGGCCTTCGATGCCGGCCCCGTTGGCCATATCTTGCAAGATCGGCGTGATGAACGCTGCATGGAAACTATGCCCGCAGGTGAACACACGCAGGCCGGTCGTGATCGGCGCGGAATCTGCCACATGGGTTGGATCCTCGCTGGCCGCGTTTTGATGCGCCGCGGGCTCAATCGTTTTTTGAACTTCAGCTACGGCTGAGACACCGAATAGCCAACCAGCGGCAAGCAGTGCAAGCAAAAAAAGCCGTCCCAGTTTGAGGACCGATGGCAGGCGCGAAATCATCGTTTGATCCGTTGAGGGTGAGTGTCGTGAGTCACGGCTGCTGGCCGTAGCCAGGCGATATCGATTGTAATTGGTTACTGTTGGCGGCGTAAATTGTTGCATCAAAACAAAAACGTCCTTGGCAATCGTTCGATTGCCAAGGACGCGAGGCATAAGCCAAGAGAGCGTGAGCCAGGAGCGTCTTAGTCGACGCCCCCTCATCGCAAAAATTATTAACGACGATGCATTTCGCTACGCAGCGTTTCGATTTCTCGAAGGATGCCGTCCAAGCGTGCTTCGTAATTGTCGCGTCCGCCAGCCGAACGCTGAGCGTCGCGACCTGCGGCACGCGGAGCCGGAGCAGCGTGCGAGGGGCCATCGTGGCCGGCAGCACGCGGCGTGGCAGTCATGCGGCCTTCGTGCTCGGCACGTGGCTGGAAACTACCACGGCCGGAAGAACCTCCAGCCGATTGATGCATGCCAGGTCCGAATCCACCAGGACCGCGGAACGAACCGAAACCGCCGTGCTGCATTCCGTGAAAGCTGTGGTGCGCACCCGCGTGCATGCCATGCTTTCCGCGGCCCATCTGCGGGCCGCGATGACTCTGCATCTGGCGGCCGAAACCACCGCGACCGTGCATGGCCGGGCCATGTCCGCCGCGATGCGACTGCATCATGTGCCCTCGACTGCCGCCGTGGCCCATCGAACCATGTGCGCCACGCGAGTGTTGCCCGTGACTGGCATAGCCGCGACTACCGCCGTGGCCCATCGCACCGCGATGTCCCTGACTATGCCGGGCTTGCATCCCATGACCCTGCTTGCCGTGGCTTTGCTTGCCATGCATCTGATGGCCATGACCGCCACGCTGGCCGGACTGACCATGATGGGCGCTGCTGTGCCGGCAACTGCCGTGGCCACCCTTGGCGTGGCCAGATTTTCCGCCGTGACCGGCCATTTGATGACCGCCCATGTGCGAGCGCGAATGCCCTGCCATGTGCCCACCACCGTGAGCAGCATGGTCGCCGGAGTGGCCGAACCAATGAGCGCCACCGCCGCCGCCATGTTTGGCCATCATCGGACGACCGCCCATCGCGTGATGTGCCATGTCGCCACGTCCGCCTGAGCCGTGCTGCATGCCGCCGAAACCGCCGGAGTGACTTGGCGGTCCGCGATGTGCCATTGCCATAGGGCCACGATGATCTTGTCCGCCTTGCGCCCAAGGTCCGCGACCGGCCATGCCGCCCATCGAACCGGGGCGTCGAGCGTCAGGTCCGCCTGGACCACGATGATCGCTGCTCGCATGAGCGCGGGCTGTCTCTTGGTGACGACCCTCGGCGCCGCGACCCGCGTCAGCATGCGACTTCATCGCTAGGTCGTGCAATTTCTGGAACTCGCCGCGCAATGCTTGTAGGCGTTCCATGCCGGAACCGCCAGCGGGACCGCGATGTGCGGCCGCTTCCGCCTTGGGAGCCGGAGCGTGACGATCGCCGTCTTTTTCCGACTTTTTGAACTCGGCCCGTTTTTCTTCCTTCTTCGCTTCCGGCTTCTTCGCGTCGGCGCGATTGGACTCCGACCTTTGCTCCATCCGCTCGCGCATCTCTTTCATACGTTCTGGATTCATGCCGGGGCCGCCCGCGCCGCCACCGAACGCGCCTGGGCCGCCACCAAACGCAGCGGGACCGCCAAATCCGCCTCGTCCACCGCCACCCGGCCCGCCGAAACCGCCTTCGGGCCTGCCGCCTTCGGGCCTACCAGCCGACGGACCGTGGCGATCACCCTCTTTACCGTCGCGTTTTTCAGACGACGCGCCCTTGGCTTTTGCCGAGTTTAAATGCTCTTCGGCCTCACGCAACTGGGATCGCAACTTCTGAATTTGTTCTTGTGCCTTACGGACTGCGTCCGAAGAATCGTCAGCCAGCATCGGCCGAGCTGACAGCAATGTTGCCGACAACGCTGCCGCTGCCGTCAGGGCAAAACCAAAATACCGCCGCATTGATACATCCTCCAAAATTCCTCGCTCTCACCCAGCGGCCCGGATGGACTACCCGCGCAAACCGCTGCCCTACGATATCAAACACCCACGCTCCGCCGGAGTTCCGTCGGAAGTCCAGGAAATTTGTATGTCAATCTGGGAAAGATTTCCGACCGATTGCTGATTCTTACGTTTAAACCGTTTGTAGGTAATCTTTTGCACCGCGACTCAGTCTGGCGAGGCAGCCCGCCGGTCACGATAGGTTGATTCGCACCGCAGGCGCAATTCGTGCCGCCTGGGCCGCCACGCGGAGCGGGTCGAGCCGTGCTGGCAGCAGGTCACGAAGGTTTTCTACCGCCGCCGCGACGCCAAATCGAACGGCGTCTAGCGGCGGATGGCCGGCGTTGATCGCCCAGGCAATCCCGGCCGCCAGACAGTCGCCGCAGGCGATGGGGTTGATCGCTTCGGCAACGGCCGGCGGATCGATGCGAAAAACGCCCGACTGATGGCTAATCCAAACCGCGGATTTTCCTTGGCTAACGACCACCCACTGTGCCCCAAGTTGGTTGATTCGCTGCATGCCCTGATGCAGCATTTCATCGCTCGACAGGTCCAGGCCAAGCGTTGCTGCCAATTCTTCTCGATTGGGTTTGACAACCAGCGGTCGGAATTCAAGTGCCGCGAGCAGTAACTCGCCGCGCAAGTCCAAGACCGCAGGGCAGGCGGTTACGGCGAGCAAGTCGCGAAAAAACGTGCCCGGCGTACCAGCCGGAACCGAACCCGTAAGAACCACCATTTGCGATCGAAGAGCGGCCTGGGCATATGCCTGTTCGAACGCGTGGTATTCTGCAGCGGTCAGCGGCCGCGCGTTTTCGACGAGTTCGCTGGTATGACCGGTCGCCGAGTCCAAAATGGTCGTGCAAACACGCGTCGGCGCGGCCGTTGGAATAACGAGCAGCGGCAGCCCGATTTGGGCCATCTCCTGCTCGATCGCCGCTCGTGGCATTCCGCCTAAGGGTGCCAGCGTGCAACTCGGTCCACCAAGGTGGTGCAGCGCCAAACCCACGTTCAAAACCTTGCCCGAGCCGCACCAATGCGCGGCGTTCGCTCGATTGACTTCGCCGGGACGGAATGCGTCGAACTGTAAGATCTGTTGCCAGGCGGGCGAAAGTCCGGCTGCAAGAATCATAACAGGCCTTCCAGGATGGTCAGGAGTTCGGCTTGTTCGATCGGCCGTGGATTTCCGCTCAGGCTGTTTCCGCGCGAAGCAGCGGCCAGCGTCGGCAATTGCTGCCGCGAAACGCCTAACTCGCTCAATCGTTGTGGAATGCCGAGCCGCGCGGCGAGTTGCTCAATCGCCACAACAAACGCGTCGGCTGCCGCCTCGTCGCCTGCAGTGCTGCGCGGCCAGTGCGTGTCATCGCCGCTACCTTCGTAGAGCACCGCCCTCGCCAATTCGGCCAACCGCGCGCAACTGACGGCACGATTAGCCCGTAGTGTGGCCGGTAGCATCATGGCGCATGCCAGTCCATGCGGCACGCTGCAATGGACTCCCAGCGCAGCGGCCACGCCATGGGCGAGCCCCAACCCGGAATTCGCCAATGCCAAGCCAGACAACAGGGCCGCGTGCGACATGGCTTCGCGAGCGCCGCGATTCCGGCCGTCTTCAACCGCCAACTCAATCGCCGGCAACGCATACCGCAACCCGTCAATGGCCAACGCCTGCGGCAAAGGTTGCCGGCGGCAAGAAATGTAGCTTTCGATCAACTGTGTAATCGCGTCCATGCCGGTCTGCGCGGTGATCGCGGGAGGCACGCCAACGGTCAACTCAGGATCGATCAGAACCACGGAGGGCACCATGCGGTCGGAACGCAAACTTTTTTTGAAAGGCGGCTGCGTCGACGAAATTACAGCGTTTTTGGTGGCTTCGCTGCCCGTGCCCGCAGTGGTTGGCATGACCATCAGTGGCAGCGGCGTTTGGTCAATAGTCAAACCGCGCCCGACGCCCTCGAGGTAGTCTTGCACGACTGAGGGTTGCGGCTGCGTCGCCAGCGCGGCAACCGCCTTCGCGAGGTCGATGGCTGACCCGCCACCGATCGCGAGCACAAAATCGCCAGCGATCGCTGGTGAGCGATTCAACTTGGCCAGTGCTTGGTTGACATCATCGACCAACGGTTCGCGCGAAATGTTCGCCAAGTGCGCATGCTTGACGCCGGCCGCCGTGAGCGAATCGTAAATCGGGTCGAGCAAGCCGCTGGCGGACAACGATCGCGATCCGCAAACCACCCAGGCGCGGCGGCCGAGCGTAGCGGCGAGCGCACCGGCCTGCGTGCGCTGGCCCCAGCCAAAAACAATTTGCCGCGGAGCTAGGAAGTCGTATTTCATCGCGTCGATCGCCAACCGAAATTTGGGAAGCTACAGGATTTCACGAACTGCTCAAAATCTAACCGGGCGGCGTGCGAGTTGACAGTCCTGCGGCGGCCGACGCTGCCGGATTGCCTTCGGATTCCGGCCATTGACATTGGCTATCTGTCGCTCTTACGATGGCGGGCGATGATGAACGAGCCAGACGACCTACACGCATGGTCTCATGGCTAAGTATTTGTTGAATTTCTTTTATCCGCAATCAATGTTTTCACGCCGCTGTTGGTCGGCGTTGTTGACTGTTGCGCTGCTAGGAACCAGCGTTGGTTATCCGGCCCCAGCGCGAACCGGCAAGGATTGTGGTCAGCCATTTCCGTGCATTGACAAACCATGCGGCTGCCAGAACGCCGAGCAGTGCTGGCGACATTGCTGCTGCACCACGCTTGAGCAGCGATTGCAATGGGCTCGAGAAAACGGCGTCACTCCGCCAGCGGACATCGTCGCCGAGGCGGAAAAGGTGACGGCAAAAAAAGCAGTTGCCAAAACCGGGCACTGTTGCTGTTGCTGCAAACAGCGCCAAGCCAATGCGGACGCGCCCGAAGTTTCCACCAGCGATTCGAACTCCGGCGGCCGAACCGTTAATTGGGTTTGCGGCCTGTCCGTTCAAAAATGTCGTTCGCTCCAACTGATGGCCCTGACTTGCGGCACTGGCCTACCTCCGCGCGAGGCCGTGCAGGTGACGCTTGGAGATCGTTGCGAGCCTTGGTCAGCCAGCGTCATCCTTAATTGGCCGACAATTTCTTTTCGCCCGCCGGTTCCGCCGCCGCGCACCGCGGCAGCGTAACACGTTTCTTTGGCGAACATTCTCAATGTCTGATCGCGGCTGCGCGCTGCGAACTGGCGTCGAATTCGCCCACGCTCTGTGCGGCTCGTTCATCATCAAGAACTTGGAGCTGGGGCGTGGGCGTGTCCGTGCGTCATTTCGTGGTGCCCGACGTTATCAAGCACTCACCAGTGGTCGCAAATTCCGCGCTCAGGCAGCGACGAGTTGTCTGCGCTTCCATGCTCACTGGGCAATATCAGAGACGATTCATGAATGCAGTTTACCGCCGCCCGCGCGGCTTCACGCTGATCGAGTTATTGGTCGTAATTGCCATTATCGGAATGCTGACCGCGCTATTACTGCCGGCGATTAGCGCGGCGCGAGAAGCTGGCCGGCGCGCGACGTGCCAGGCGAACCTACACCAATTCGGCCTGGCATTTACAGGCTACCTGAACGACAACCGCGAACAGTTTCCGCAGACCTATCATGCCGGCAAAGCGGCCTCGTGGATCGTGCAGGTCTCTGCTTACACGGAGAATGTCGATCAACTGCGATCGTGTCCCAACGATCCGCTCGGCGGCCAACGCGTCGCCGCAAATGCGGCAGGGATTCGTGGCAGTAGTTACGTGATGAACGAATACCTGGCTGCCAAAACGCTCGACGGCTGTTCCGCGCGTAGGCTCTCGCAGATCCAGCAAGCCAGCACGGCAATCTTGCTGTTCGAAGGCGCAAATTACGGCCGCACTGCTAGTAGCGATCACGTTCACACATCGAATTGGTACGCGCCGGGCGATATCGCCAGTGGCACGGCCTGGGACACGATCGTCGCGGAGATTAATCCGGCGCAGCATGTCAACGGTTCGAATTACTTGTTTGTCGATGGCCACGTCGAACTGATTTCGCAAGAAACAGTTGCCGGCTGGGTGCATCAAGACACCATTGCCGGAACGAACTTCGCGCGTCCGGTGAAATGAACGCGAAAACTGCTGGCGAATGTTCGGGAAAAAAATTGAGTTCTCGGTTCGCGTGAGTTAACGTTATCGGAAATGAATCCAGTGGAGAAAGTTATCGATGGTTGAGCTGCGCCGTTACGGCTTGGTTTTCGTCATGTTATTGTGCTCGGCCAGTATCGCGCTAGCGCACGGTTTCACTCTAACAATTCAACTCAGCCCGAGCGGGCAGCCGATTGCCATCGACAGTATGTCGGAGAGCAGCGATCTGGACATTCAAGGCGATATGGCGGGACCGGACAATCTGTTTTTCGATCAATGGAGTGCGTCGTCGACGACAAATTCTTCGGGCACATTTTTCAAGGCGACCGAGGGATTCGCCGCCCGGGACGTTCCTTGGCCAGCTTACACCGCGACCTACACCATATTAAGCCCGCTGTACTTTTCCGATGGCAGCAACACGACCGCCGCGGCAAGCCCTGCCGCCGCCGGCACGCGACTAAAAATTACCAACCGTTTCGTGGGCACGTATCCCGGCGCGGCCGATAATCTCACTGCGCCGGTGCAAGTGACTGGCACCAGTGGGCAGATTGCCGGTTATGGCGTATCGCTGTATGACCCGCACGAGTTGGAAAAAGATTTGTATCTGGCAGCCGGAACAACGCAAACCTACGGCGAATACGGTTTTGCATATCAAGTGGTGGTTAGCTTTGCGGGCGGTCCAACGCTGAAAACGGTGCCGCTGGTCGATGTATTTGCGATGTCCAGCCCAACCCTGGGCGATTACGCCGACAGCGCCGCGCCAAGCACGCAAGATGCAGCCACGCAGGCAATTTACTACACGTCGCAGAAAATTCACATTTGGAATGGCGGCAGCTCAACCAGTTGGTCCAGCGCCGCGAACTGGAATTATGGCGTGGCCGGTGCGACGACCGGCAGCAGTAGTGGCGATACGCTGCTCTTCAATGCCAACCCGACCAACCGGACTCCGACCGTTGATACCAATCGCAACATCATGAACGTCACATTTGATACCGCTAGCGTCGGGCCAATCGCGTTGGGCAGTGCCGGTGGCGCTGCACTGCTCGTCAGTTCCGGTGGGTCGATTGTACTGACAGCCAGGGTTACCAATCCGCAAGTGGTGAACTGCCCGTTATTCATCCAAGGATCAAACGGCATTTACACCGTGACTAACAACGCAACCAGCAGTTCGGCCACTGCTAGCCTGGGTGGCGCGATCAACGCGGCAGGGGCGGGCAGTGCGATTTTCACGCTGGACGGCTCGAACTCGGGAAGCAATGTCGTATCCGGCGCGATCGGCAACGGCTCGGCGACATCGATCGCGCTACTTAAAACGGGCAGCGGAAACTGGACGCTGTCCGGCGCAAATTCGTTCTCGGGCGGAGTCACCGTCCAGCAGGGCGCGTTAAGTGCGAGTCAGAACGGCAACCTCGGCGCGGTTAGCGGTGGCATCAAACTGGACGGCGGCACGCTCCGCGCCACCGGCGACCTAATCGCCAGCGCGCGATCGCTGACCGTTACCGCCAACGGCGGCACAATCGACACCGGCATAAACACAGTTACGCTCGGCGGGGCGACCGCAATTGCAGGCACGTTCACCAAACTCGGTGGCGGCACGCTCACGCTCGCAGGATCCCAGAGTAACGCGCCGGGCGCGCTGCTGCTTGCGAACGAAGGTGCGATCAACGTCAATTCCAACTTGGGCGGCAATGTCAGCGTACGGGCGAAATCGATCGTCAATTTTAGCGCCAGCCAAACTCTGGCGAACCTGACTTTGCTGAGCGGCTCGCTGGTAACTCTCACCACCGACACCCCCCAAAACATTGCCCCAGGGCAGCATCTTCTCGTGACGCCGGTGCTCAACATCGCCGATGCCGCGTTGGATCTGGCAAATAATCGGATGGTGGTGCAAACCGGCAATTTAAGCGGCACCGCGCTGCAAGACGCTGTGCATCTGATCAACAGCCAGGTAAAGTCGGGCTACAATTTGAGCGGTGGCTCGAGCACCTTGTGGCACGGCTTTGGCATCAATAGTTCGTCCGCCGCGGCAGACACTCGCCGAATCACGGGTCTGGCCGTGTTGCAGAACAATTCCCATGCTTTCGGTTCGACGGACGGTTCGGTCAGCGATGGGACAGGCGCGGCATTTTTGACTACATTCGACGGACAGGCGGTCGCCAAAAACGACACCTTGGTGAAGTTCACGTACATGGGCGACACCGATCTGGACGGCGTGATTACGGCCGGCGATTATGCGAACATCGATCTGGCGTTTGCCCATCAACAGACGCTCGGCCCCCAATCGGGTTGGGCCAATGGCGATTTCGATTACGATGGCCAAATCACAGCGGCGGATTATTCGCTGATGGACTCGGCTTTTGCGGCGCAGAGCGGAATTTTAAGCGGCGAAATTTATCCGCTGGCCGCGTCAACGAACTCCTTGAATTCGGTGACGGCCGTCCCGGAACCGGGCGGACTACTGCTGGCCAGCGTGGCGGCGATCTTGGCCAGCCTCGTATTTGCGGCAATTCGGCGAAAACGGAGTGTCCGCGGGCGATTGTAACGGTTTTGCGGCTGAAAAATCGAAATTCTTTGTAAATACATTTCACTCGAAAAAGGGAATTGCGTATCATGGAGGGATAGCTGTCGCAGGGGCACGATGGCTCACATCCGGCGATGATTCATTGTTCGCCTTTCGCGAAAGCTCATCTTTGAATCGAAATTTCATGCGGTCGTTGCCGCTTAGCAGCCTGCTGTTGGCAGTCGGCGTCGCCACGCTCATGCTGCCAGGCAAAGCGCACGCGGCGTTCACAATTATTCCCACTTACGACTCTTCGGTGAACGCGCTCTCGAACGCGGCAGACGTGAAGAGCGCCGTCGGCTATGTTGTCAACGAATTCGGCAGTCTGTTCAGTGACGACATCACGATTCGCATCACGATCACGGCCAGCGGGATGAATATATTGGGCAATAGCGATACTTCGCTGGTGCCTGCGAGTTACGACGCCGTGCGCGCTGCCTTAGTATCCCGTGGATCGTTGACCACAGCAGACAACCTGGCGATTGCCAGTTTGCCGGCAACCGACCCGACCTCCGGCGCAACGATTTACATTCCGCGGGCGGAGGGTCGCGTGCTGGGTTTTGTGGGGGCAAAAGCCCCCGGCAGCGATGGCACCTTCACGTTTGGCTCGACACAGAACTATACGTTCGATCCGAACAATCGCGCGGTTCCGGGCTCGTACGACTTTATATCGGTCGTCGAGCACGAATTCACGGAGATCATGGGCCGGCTCGGCACGCAAGGCACGCCCATCAGCGGTAACACTCCCTCGTATACAGCCTACGATCTTTTTCGTTATACCGCGCCCAATGTGAGGAATTTGAATAACACCGACACGGGCGTTTATTTCTCGATTAACGGCGGCGCCACGGCGCTCAAGACCTTTAACAGCATCGTGGGCGGCGATCTGTCCGATTGGACCAGCGGCACCAACGACGCCGCGAATGCTTTCAACAGTACCGGACAGCGTAATCCCTACACGGCGGTTGACGTTGTAGCGCTTGATGTGCTGGGATACACGCTCATCACGGGTGCCAACAACTGGAAAGTCGCTGCCAACGGCAATTGGTGGACGAGCAGTAATTGGCTGCTTGGCCATGCGCCCACGGCAGGCACATTGAACGGCATGACCGTCACCGGCGACGATGTGAATTTTGCCGTCGCTGGCGCTTATACGGTCACTCTTGACCTGCCACCGGAACCCTTCGGCACGTTGACTGTCAGCCAAGGCACAGTGACGCTACGGCAAACGATAGTCGGCGGCACCTACGCCGTGAAAGCGATGGGCGCCGTGCGTTTGACTGGCAGTTCCAGCCTGTTGCTCGGCGAAGCCAGCGCCAATCCGGTCATCGTCAATGGCGGGCAACTGTCGCTGGAAGATAGTGCGCAGTTGACGATCCGCTCTGGGTCAAAATTGAACCTGACAGGCAACTCCAATCTCGGCAACAACGCCGGCGCCAACAGCGTCGCGGTGCTTACCGATGTGGGGTCAGTTTGGTCGTCTGCTGGGAGTTTGAATGTCGGCGGCGCCGCTGCGGCAAAACTGTTCGTGCTGAACAACGCGCAGCTCTTCAACGCGGGCGCCACGATCGGCTCGACGGGCAACTCGGCTGCCGTCAATCTCGCCAGCGGTCTTTGGACCAGTAGCGGTACGCTCGGCATAGCGGGCAACAGCGCACTCAATATCAACGGAGGATTCGTTACCGCCGCGGGACTCAACTCATCCACTGCCAGTTCAGCCACAATCAATCTGAACGCGGGCACGCTGAGCACGCCCAACTGGACCAGCAATGGCAACACGACATTGAATTTCAACGGCGGTACGCTGAAGACAACAGCTTCCTCGAATGACTTTTTGAGCGGCCTCGCTTCCGGAAAAGTCGTTGTTTATGTGGGCAGCGCAAAAATCGATACCGGCGGCTTCAATGCCACAATCACGCAAAACATTGTTGCCGCGCCCAGCAGCGGCGTTTACACCATTAACATCACCACGCCCGACACATCCACGGTATTTGCTTCACCACCGGCTCTGAATTTCAGCAGCGGCGCGGCCTCAGGATATGCAACCCTCGACAGCGCCGGACACATTTCCGGAATCGTCATGACCAATATCGGCAGCTACACCAGCGCGCCTACGGCTACGATTTCTGGTTCGTCAGCAGTTTTAGCCGTAACGACCGCGCCAAACGCCGCAGGTGGCTTGATCAAGTTGGGCGCAGGCACCTTGACGCTGAACGGCACGAACACGTACGCCGGCGGAACGAACATTTCTGCCGGAACACTGAGCGTGTCGTCCGACGCCAACTTGGGCGCTGCGACCGGGCCACTTTCAATTGGCGCGACGCTACGCGCCACCGGAAATCTGACCTCGACACGTTCGATTTCCATCTCTCCGATTGGCGGTACGATCGACGTCGCGGCCGGACAAACGGCCACCTTCGGCGGATCACTGACGCGCAGCGGCAGCCTGCTCAAAACCGGCGCAGGGACGCTCACCATCAGCGGCGCGCAATCGGCAGCGGTAGGCGTGATCCTGCAGTCCGACGCCGGCACGCTCAACGTCAACACGGACGCAGGCGCGAATACGACCGTCAATGCATTTAGCAGCGTCAACTTTGGTGCGACGCAACATTTGGCCGGCCTATCGATCGGCGCCGGTGCGACGGCCGTTGTCAGTACGACAACCGCGCAGCCCGTGGCGACAGGCCCCAGCGTCTTGGTTCTGCCGGCGTTGGCGATTGCCTCGCACTTGGATGCCCAGAATCTTACGGTTTGGGACGGCTCGCTCGACTTGGCCAATAACAAATTGATTGTGCAGGCAGGCGCGCAAAATGGTGCCGCCATGCAAGCTGCAGCCAGGCTGGTCGCTGCACAAGTCAAATCGGGTTACAACTTGTCGAACGGTTCGGCCACGCTGTGGCATGGCGCCGGGATCAACAGTTCGTCGGCCGCTGCCGACGCAAATCGCATCACCGGTCTGGCCGTGCTGCAAAACAATAAAAAAGTATTCGGCTCAGCCGATGGAACCACCGCTGATGCCACCGCCGGCAATGCGTTTTTGACCTCGTTCGGAGGACAGTCCGTGGGGCTGAACGATGTGCTGGTGAAATTCACCTACTTTGGCGATACCGACTTAGATGGAGTCGTAACTGCGGCCGATTATGCCAATATCGATCTGGCGTTTGCTCATCAGCAAACACTCGGACCGCAGTCCGGTTGGGCAAACGGCGACTTCGACTACGATGGGCAAATTACGGCCGCCGATTACTCGCTGATGGACTCCGCATTTGCCGCGCAGAGTGGCACTCTGAGCGGCAATGTTTACACGTTGAGCAGTTCTCTACGCGAAGTCACCGCTGTGCCTGAGCCGAGCGGTTGGTTGCTGGGTATGCTGGGCGCAGGCGGTTTGTTAGAGTTATGTCGGCGACGGCGAACGTAGCGTTTTGGCGTCGCGGCAATCTACCTCGCGCAGTCGCAGTCCGCTTCGATGAACGATCCCACTCCGCCGGCCGACAATTCTGCTTCGTCGCCGCGTTTGGCACCCATGGCTCCGGCGATTGTGGCGTCGCCCGAAACGCCATCGCAAGCCGCTCCGTCGCCCGTTTCTGGCAAGCCGCTGTCGCAGCGGTTGGTGTCTGTGGATGCCTATCGTGGCCTGGTCATGCTACTGATGATGGCCGAGGTCATGAAGCTGAAGGACGTTTCGGAACAAGTCGCCGCATCCGAGCAACTTTCGGCGTGGAGCAAATCGTTTTGGGCATTCTTGGCCCACCATCAATCGCACGCCTTATGGCTGGGCTGTTCGCTACACGACTTGATTCAACCGTCGTTCTCGTTTTTGGTCGGCGTGGCCTTGCCGTTCTCGCTGGCTGGCCGCAGTGCGCGTGGACAGACAACGACCGCTATGGTGCTGCACGCATTTGGCCGCGCGGCCATTTTGATTTTGCTGGGAATTTTTCTGCGCAGCGTCGGTAAAACGCAAACCAGTTTTCAGTTCGACGACACGCTCACGCAGATCGGTCTGGGTTACGGCTTTCTATTTTTGCTGGGACTGCGTTCGCGACGCGACCAATGGGTAGCTCTGGCTCTGCTGCTGATCGGATACTGGGCGATCTTTGCGCTGTATCCGCTGCCTGGCGCGGATTTCGACTACGCCAGCGTCAACGTCTCGTCCGATTGGCTGCGTGAGCATGGCCTGAGCGGTTTTGCGCGGCACTGGAACAAAAACAGCAATGCCGCCTGGGCCTTCGACACCTGGTTTATGAATCTGTTTCCACGTTCGGAGCCATTTAAGTTCAATAGCGGTGGCTACGCCACGCTAAGTTTCATTCCGACGCTGGGCACAATGATTTTGGGATTACTCGCTGGCGGCGTGCTGCGTAGCGACAGTAGCGATCGGCGCAAGTTGCAGTGGCTGGTGGCAGTCGGCACCGGCGCCTTGCTGGCCGGTTGGTTGGCGGGCGCGATAGGAATCTGTCCGGTGGTCAAACGGATTTGGTCGCCAAGCTGGACGCTGTTCAGCGGCGGCTGGTGCTGTTTGCTGATGGCGCTGTTTTACGTCGTTACCGACGTCAAAAAATTTCGCGCCTGGGCGTTTCCGTTGATTGTGGTCGGAATGAATTCCATCGCCGCCTATGCCATGGCGCACTTCATGGTCGGCTACGCGTCCGAAGCGCTGACGACACATTTGGGCCGCCGCGCATTTTTGATCGCCGGCGAGCCTTTTGAACTTTTCTTGCGCGGTGCCGCGGTGCTCGTCATCGAGTGGCTAATTCTCTGGTACATGTATCGCAATAAAATCATCGTCCGAATTTAGCCCTTTAACGCTGCAACCAGCCGGACTTAAGTCGGACTCGCAACGCATGTTGTCCGGTCGGCCCCTTGAATGGGATGCGGCCCGCGTGGTAATTTTGAGAGATTTTACATGGCTGGCTTGTTGGTGTTTAGGAAAGGTTCTCTGTGCCGCGTCGCGATGATATTCATAAGATTCTGCTGATTGGTTCCGGCCCGATTGTGATTGGCCAGGCGTGCGAGTTCGATTATTCGGGCACGCAAGCCTGCAAAGCCCTGCGCGAAGAGGGCTACGAGGTGGTGCTGGTTAACAGCAATCCGGCCACCATCATGACCGATCCGAACATGGCCGACCGCACTTATATCGAGCCGCTCACCTGGCAGATGGTCGAAAAAGTGATTGCGGCCGAGCGTCCCGACGCGCTGCTGCCCACGTTGGGCGGCCAGACCGCGCTGAATGTGGCGATGGCCCTCGATCAACATGGCGTGCTGCAGAAGTACGGCGTCGAGATGATTGGTGCCAACGCCAAAGTCATCGCCAAGGCGGAAGAACGTGAGCAATTCAAGCAAGCCATGGCCAATATTGGCCTGGAGGTTTGCCGCGGCCGGACCGTGCGCACGCTGGCCGAAGGGCGCGAAGTGCTCAAAGACATTGGCTTGCCGCTGGTGATTCGCCCAAGCTTTACAATGGGCGGCAGCGGCAGCAACTTTGCCTATAACCGCGACGAATTCGATCAAGTGGTCAGCCGCGGTTTGGATATGTCGCCGGTCAGCGAAGTGTTGATCGAGGAGTCGATCGTCGGGTGGAAAGAGTACGAAATGGAGGTCATGCGCGACGCCGACGACAATGTGGTGATTATCTGTTCGATCGAAAACTTCGATCCCATGGGCGTCCACACGGGCGATTCGATTACCGTTGCGCCGGCCCAGACGCTGACCGATAAAGAATATCAGCGGATGCGCGACGCCTCGCTGGCCGTGATTCGCGAGATTGGCGTGGAGACGGGCGGATCGAACATTCAATTTGCCATCAATCCGCGCGACGGCCGAATGATTGTCATCGAGATGAACCCGCGTGTGAGTCGGTCCAGCGCGCTGGCGTCCAAGGCCACCGGATTTCCGATTGCAAAAATCGCCGCCAAATTGGCCGTTGGCTACCGCCTGCATGAGCTACCGAACGACATCACGCGCATGACGCGGGCCTGTTTCGAGCCGACGATTGATTATGTCGTCACCAAAATTCCTCGATTCGCGTTCGAAAAGTTTCCCGAGGCCGACTCACGCCTGACCACGCAAATGAAAAGCGTGGGCGAAACTATGGCCATCGGCCGCACATTCAAAGAGTCGTTCCAGAAGGCGCTACGTGGGCTTGAGGTTGGTAGTTTTGGCTTTGGTTGCGATGGCAAAGACCTGTGGGGTACGCCGCTACAGCCCAGCGACGACGAAATTCGCGCCAAGGTCAGCAGGCCGAGCGCCGACCGCGTTTGGTATTTGCGTTACGCGCTCAAAAGCGGAATGTCGATCGAAGAAATTCACGAACTCAGTTATATCGATCCCTGGTTTTTGGACCATTTGTCGGAAATCGTCGAACTGGAAAACGAACTCCGCACGTTCGATGACATCCAGCAAGTCAGCGATGTTTTGTTGCGGCAGGCCAAGCAGTTTGGCTTCAGCGATCGGCAACTGGCCACGATACTTAACACCACGGAGATTGACGTCCGACGCCAGCGCAAACGCCGGGGGATCGTCGCCGCGTTCAAATCGGTGGATACCTGCGCAGCCGAGTTTGTCGCGTACACGCCGTACTTTTATTCTTCGTACGAAGAAGAGGACGAAACGCCGGTCAAGCCGCAGGGCAAGAAGCGAATCATGATTTTGGGCGGCGGCCCCAATCGAATTGGCCAGGGGATCGAGTTCGACTATTGCTGCTGCCATGCCAGTTTTGCGCTGCGCGAATTGGGCATCGAATCCGTGATGGTCAATTCCAACCCCGAAACCGTGAGCACGGATTACGATACCAGCGATCTGCTGTTCTTCGAGCCGCTCACCACCGAAGACGTATTGAACATTTGCGATCGGGTTCAGCCTGACGGCGTGATCGTGCAGTTTGGCGGTCAAACCCCGCTCAACTTGGCGCGCGCGCTGCAAAGCGCCGGCGTACCAATCATTGGCACCAGCGTGGACACCATCGAAGACGCGGAAGATCGCGAGAAATTCCAGCGGCTGCTGCAGCGGCTGAATCTGCGGCAACCGCCCAACGGCATTGCCCGCACCATGGCCGAAGCACGAACCGAAGCCACCAAAATTGGCTATCCGAATCTCGTGCGTCCAAGCTTTGTGCTGGGCGGCCGGGCGATGGAGATTTGCTACGATCAATCGCAACTCGAGCGATTCGTGACCGAGGCCTTCATCGTTGCGCAGGGCCAGCCGGTATTGATCGATCGGTTTCTGGAAGATGCCATTGAGGTGGATGTGGACGCGATTGGCGATGGCGAACGCGTGATCGTGGCCGGCATCATGGAACACATCGAGGAAGCCGGCGTGCATTCGGGCGACTCCGCCTGCTCGATTCCGCCATACAGCCTCGAAGGCCCGATCATGCAAGAAATTCGCGAAGCCACCCACGCGCTGGCGCGCAGCTTGCGCGTCGTCGGTTTGATGAACATTCAATTTGCCATCAAAAAAGAAGAGGGCAAGCAAATTTTGTACGTACTGGAAGTGAATCCCCGCGCCAGCCGCACGGTGCCATTTGTCAGCAAAGCCACAGGCATGCCGGTGGCCAAAGTGGCCGCCAAAGTCATGGCCGGAGTTTCATTGGCCGAACAAGGCATCGACCGCGAGCCGATCCCTTCGCACGTCTCAGTGAAGGAGAGCGTGTTTCCGTTCATCAAATTTGCCGGCGTCGATATCGTGCTCGGTCCGGAAATGAAATCCACCGGCGAGGTGATGGGCGTCAGCGAGCGATTTTCGATCGCTTTTGCCAAGAGCCAGTTGGCCGCCGGTGTGGTCTTGCCGCAGACGGGCAAGATTTTCATTAGCGTCGCCAAGCCCGCCAAAAATCATGTGGCCGAGCTTTGCCAACGGCTGGCGGCAATGGGCTTTCAGTTGGTCGCCACCGAAGGCACCGCCCGGCGATTGGACGAAGCCGGCGTGCAGGTGCAGCGGGTTAAAAAACTGCAAGAAGGGCACCCGAACTTGCTTGATTATCTCAAAGACGGCGAAATCCAGATGATTATCAACACGCCGTCCGGCAAGGGCGCCCGCACTGACGAGGGCCGAATTCGCGCCGCGGCCGTAGCGCGCGGCGTGCCGTGCATCACCACCATTCAAGCCGCGGACGCTGTCGTCCGCGCCATGGAAGCGCTGCATGGCGAAGAAATGACCGTTCAGGCGTTGCAAGATCGCTTCGAAAGCCCCAGCCCATACGATTTGGCGCCGGCCCCTTCGCGATAGGCCAGCGCGGCCGGACGTCCCTTGGCGCAACTAATGCATCGCGTCGCCAGCGGCGTCGTCGGACAATTTGGCGCGAACCTCTGGAAGCGGGTAATCCAGCAGTGGCAGGTCCAGTCCGGCCAATTCCTTCAATCGGCGAAAGCCTCGCGTGACCAGCGTTACCTGCTGACGAACAAATTGTGCGTCGAGTTGGCGCTTGTCGAACGGTCCCTCGAGCAGCACCGGCGGCTGAAAATCGTTGTCGACAATGAACTGCGACAGCGCCGGATTGCAGCGGAGATGTCGTTCGCGGGTGGTATGCAGCGTCTCCGGATCGATCATGCCGATCACGTACCGCAAGTAGAGATCGCTGACAACGAGCCCCTCGACATCGCCTCCGCAGACGTCGCACAAATAACCCTGCTCGCAGTCGACCATAGTACGATCCGCGTGGAGCGGCAGTTTAAGAGGCCAAACTCGTTGTATCGCCGCCGATTGCGGTTGGCCGATCGCTGAGCACATTGAGCAGGTCGCGCCGCAACTGGTTGGCGCGCACGTCAGACCACCAACTGGTGAACTCACGTTTGGCCTGCAGAATCGCCGACGTCTCGAATTCCGCCAATTGCCGCAACAGAGTTTCGTCCTGGCTCTCGCAATCCGCGTCTTCTGCCGCGCCGATCGCCCAGTTACGCGCCGTGACGCGGTCGTTAATATCGCCCAAGAGCTGCTGCAAATGCTCGATCTGCGAGTACAGTTCGTTGCGCAAACGGGGGTCGAACGCGCCGGCAAATATTTCCAGTGCATAACGCAAACGCTTGCCTTGGATGCGGAACTGATGCAACTCCGCGTACTCGTCGAGCCCTGCATGCGCGGCTTGAAAAAACTCCTCGACCCTTGGCATCAGGCAAAGCTGCCCCAGGCGACGAATCGTAGGCTCCGCCGAACCGACCGGAAGGTGCCGCGCACGAACCTTTTCGATGAATCGCGGCAAGCGATCGGCAAAATTTCGAGACTGTAAACGCTGAAAAACGTCAGCCACCGGCGATTGCGCGTCGCGACGATCGCGTTCGGCCAGTTTCACCAACCGTTCGTTTTCGGGCGGTGGCATAGCCGGTTCGGCTTTCATCCGCTGGGCCAGCACATCCAAATCGCGAGCATCGCCAGCCGCCCGACGCACGCGTTTGAGTTGCTTTCGATACCAGCGGCCACGGCGGCGCGGCAATAAGGCATCGAAGATGTCAACAGCGGCCATTGCGCGGCGCGTTGATACCCGCAATTGATGCACAAACTCGCAATCTTTCTCGGCCTTCTCAGCGGCATCCGGCAAGTATCGCCAGACGAGCTTCAACCGCGCTTCGAGCGTGCGACGGGCCACGTCCGCCGCAGGTTCGTCGGGCGAAAAAATTTCGGTCCACTTACTCTGCTTCGCCATGATGTCAACGTCCGAATCGTGCGGACTCCCCGTGATTGACGGGCGAGATTGTCGGTTTGTTAGTCGATCCGCCTGATCGCGCGATGGCTTGAGAGCCAGCTTCCGTGCACGTAGCAAAAGTGCGTGCGTAAACATCGTGTTCTCGGGTTTGAGTCAGAGCCGGGTCGCGGCAATACAGACCCGCAAACCGCGCGTCGGTGAGCGACCGGCTGACCGCATCAGTTTAACAGAATCCGCGTCCTGGCGGTATCAAACCGACGACATTCGAAATGACTTCGCGGCAGAACATCAATGGCACCAGTGAGTTACGCAACGCCGCCGGTTTGCCGTCGTTGTTCGATCGCGTGAATAACTTGTTGGTCGTGGCCGTCGACGTTGACGCGCTTCCAAAGCTGCGCGACGAGTCCCTGCGCGTCGATCAAATAGGTCGAACGCTGGATGCCCATCACTTTTTTGCCATACATGTTTTTTTCTCGCCATGCGCCATACATCTGTGCCACGTGATGATCGGCATCGGACAAGAGCGGAAAGTTGAGTTGGAATTTGTTGCGAAACTTCGCATGACTGGCCAAATCGTCTCGACTAACCCCGAACACAACCGCCCCGAGCGTTGTCAGTTGTTGCAGCGCGTGCCGAAATGAGCACGCCTGCCGCGTGCAACTGGGTGTATCGTCGCGGGGATAGAAGTACAGCACGACGATCTGGCCGCGAAGCGCCGCCAGATGCACGATGTCGCCGCAATCGCTCGGCAGCCGAAAATCCGGCGCGGGTTGACCCGGTTCGATCCAATCCGACATTTTTCGAGTAGAATGGAAAACAGGACGGCGCGGCGTTTCAGAGGTTTACCGCAGCGCTGAAGCGGTTAAAATAGCAAGATTGCAATCCGATCATTCTAGTGTGAGGAATCTTTTTGGCCAGTTCCATTGTTAGCCGCGAACCGGATGCCGCCGGCCGTTCGGACCGCAGCCTGCAACTTGCGTTGACCGCCGCCCGCGTTGCTGAAGAAAATCGCGGTCGCGATCTGGTGATACTCGACATGCGCCACCTCACGCCGGTCTTCGACTATTTTGTGCTGGCCACCGGCACAAGTCGCCGGCAATTGCACGCCATGAGCGAAGAAATCGATCGCGTGCTCGAACAGGAGATGGGCGATCACCGCTTAGGCATTGAAGGCTACCAAGAGAGCCGCTGGATTCTGCTCGACTACGGCGATGTGGTCATTCATTTATTCGATCAAGAAGCGCGCGACTATTATTCGATGGAACAGCTTTGGTCGCTCGCCAAAACGATCGAGCGCCCCGCGCAACTGACGGTCAAGCAGCCGCAGTCAGAACCTTAACGGGAAAGCGGCCAATCGGAGATGAGTTCCGCAGCTCTGATGATTGCCGGGGCTTGGACCGGCTTTTTGGGCACGCGCGGTTCGCTGATGCTCGACGTCGTAGTGCTGGCCATGGCCGCCGTGCTGCCCCTGTTGGCGGTTAGCATTTGGCTCGCAAAACGCGGTCGGTACGCGCTGCACAAGCGCCTGCAAATTTCACTGGCTGTGGTTCTATTGGTCGCCGTGACGTTGTTCGAAGTCGACATGCGGACCGGTCCCGGCTGGGCAGCGCTCTCCACCGGCACTGTGGTTGCCAAGCCGTCGGCTGACGTGTACTACGCGCTCTACATCCACCTGATCTTTGCCATCACCACGCCGCTGGTTTGGATTTGGACAATTGGCCGAGCGCTGATCAAATTCGATGATCCGCCTGTTCGCAACGCCTACAGCCCCGCGCACAAATTTTGGGCCTGGCTGGCCACGTTGGACATGGCGGCCACAGCCATCACCGGCTGGGTATTTTATTACTTGGCGTTTGTACGCTGAAGGTTTTCGCACGTGCGAACGCTGTCGCATTCGCATGCCCGCTCACTTTACGCAATCAACTCGTTGATGACCTTCGCCGGTTCGACGCCGGTCAATTTTGCGTCCAGGCCATTGGTTTTGAACGTGAGCCGCTCGTGATCAAAGCCCAATAGGTTCAGGGCCGTGGCATGGAAGTCGCGGATGTGGACCGGGTCTTTGACGATGTTATACGAGAAGTCGTCGGTCTGGCCGTGGATGGTTCCCGGCTTGGAACCGCCGCCGGCCATCCACATCGTGAAGCAACGCGGGTGATGATCGCGGCCGTAGTTTTGCCGTGACAAACCGCCTTGAGAATAAATCGTGCGTCCGAACTCGCCTCCCCACACGACCAACGTCGAGTCGAGCATGCCTTTGTCCTTTAAGTCGCGAATCAACCCGGCACAGGCCTGATCGACATCGCGACATTGGTCGGGCAGGCGTCCCGATACGTTGGAATGCGTGTCCCAGTTGTTGTGATAAATTTGCACGAATCGCACGCCGCGCTCAACCAACCGCCGCGCCAAAAGCGCCGAATTGGCGAACGAGCCCGGCTTTTTAGAAGCGGGGCCATAAAGTTCGAAAGTGCTTTCCGGCTCCTTGGCCAAATCGGCCAGCTCGGGCACGCTCGACTGCATGCGGTAGGCGAGTTCGTATTGCTGAATGCGAGTGCGCGTTTCCGGGTCGGCCGTCTGCTGAAAGGTCAATTCGTTCATCGCGTTCAGGCTATCCAGCGTCAGTCGGCGAACATCAGCCGTGACGCCGGGCGGATTTTTGATGTAGAGAATCGGATCGCCGGCGGATCGGAACGAAACGCCCGCATGCTCGCCGGGCAAAAATCCGGCCGACCAAAGCCGCGCGGAAATGGCCTGAATTTGTTCGGTGTTGGTGGGTTTGGCCACCAGTACCACAAATGTCGGCAGGTTCTCGTTCAGCGAGCCCAGCCCATACGACGCCCAGGCGCCAAGGCAAGGTCGGCCGGTCACTTGGTTGCCGGTTTGCATCATGGTAATGGCCGGCTCATGATTGATGGCTTCGGTATACATGCTGCGGATGAAGCACATCTCGTCAACCATTTTGGCCGTATGCGGCAGCAGTTCGCAAACCCACATGCCACTCTGGCCATGCCGCTGGAATTTGAATTTCGAAGGAGCAATCGGGAAGCGCGCCTGTCCAGAAGACATTGTCGTAAGCCGCTGACCGTTACGGACCGACTCAGGCAAATCTTTGTCGTAATAAGCCTCCATCTCCGGCTTATAATCGTACGTATCGATCTGCGGTGGCCCGCCGACCATGTGCAAATAGATGACGTTCTTGGCTTTGGCGGCAAAATTCTGCAGGTTCGTGGGCAAGCCCGCCAATGGGTTCACCGCACCGAGCAGCGGTGAAGCACCCGCCAGCGAGGCCAGCGCCGCGCCGCCCAATAGGTGGGCGCCTGCTCCAAAAAAGTGACGGCGCGTGAGATTGAGTTTGTACTGCTCGAATGGATTCATGCGTGACGAACTCCGGGTAGGCCTGCGGCGGCCGAATTGCCGCGCGGTTATTTATTGAGTACTTCGTCTAAATTGAGCAATTCGTTGGCGAGCATTGTCCAACTGGCCAATTGCGGCAAATCGATTTTCGGGTCCGCTGGGCTGTCGCCCACAGCGACCAATTGCTTGGCATCATCGTTGTGCTCGCTATAAAACTTGGACAACCTGGCCAGTGAGGCCGCAATAATCTTGGTTTCCGTCGGCTTCAAGGGACGAGCCAAGAGTCGCTGAGCCATGAAGTCAAACCGCGCGTCTTCGCGATCACTGGCCTTGAGTGTGTTTTCGGCCAGCCGTCGGGCCGCTTCGACAAACTGTGGATCGTTCAGTGTGACCAGCGCTTGCAGTGGCGTGTCCGTGCGTTCGCGACGGGTGACGCACCATTCGCGAGTCGGCGCGTTAAACACATCCATCGATGCGGGCGGCGCGGAACGTTTCCAAAACGTATACATGCTGCGACGATAAAGCCCCTCGCCGCTATCCGGTTTATAATTGCGCGTGTTGCTGTTAGGCATTGCCACGGCTTCCCAGACGCCCGGTGGTTGGTAAGGACGGACGCTTGGACCGCCGATTTTAGGAACCAACAGCCCACTGGCTGCCAAGGCGTAGTCGCGAACCATCTCAGCATCCATGCGGAACCGCGGCCCTCGTGAGAGCCAACGATTCTGCGGGTCTTTCTCCAGTTTTTCGGGCGTGATCGTCGCCGCCTGGCGATAGGTGGCTGACATGACCATCAGTTTGTACATGTGACGTATGTCCCAGCCCGACTCGCGGAACTCGACAGCCATCCAATCGAGCAATTCCTGATGCGAGGGTAGTTCGCCAGACACGCCGAAATCGCCGGTGGTTTTCACGATTCCGGCACCGAACATTTCCTGCCAGAAGCGATTGACCGTAACGCGGGCGGTCAGCGGCTGATCGGGCCGCAACAGCCATTTCGCCAATCCCAGCCGCGTGCGTGGCAGATCATCCGTGAACGGCGGCAGCGCGGCAGGCGTGCCGGGTTTGACTTGATCGCGGCGCTGGTCGTACTGGCCCCGATACAGCACAAACGCCTGGGGCATTTCGGCTTTCTCCTGCATCACATGCGCCACGCTTCCATGGGATTGAATTGCGGCACGTTGTTGTTCGAGATTCGCCAACTCAGCATTTCGTTCGGCAAACGGTTTGTCGGAGGAATTCAACCACCATTTGAAAAGTTCGTCGGTTTCTTTGTTGGTTCGCTTGGTGTCGGATTTCAAAAGCAGCCCGATCACACGGTCGGCCTTGGCCAGCCGCTCGACTTCGGGTTGCTTGATGGCCTGACGATAAATTCGCAGATCATGGATTGCCAGATCTTGCAGTGGCGATGAGTTGTTGCGCGTGGCGATCTTAAACGGCGCCGTGGTGTGGGTAGTACCTTTGAGCGTTTTGTTCTCGACTTCAACTTTTTGCAGTTCGCCGTTGATATAGATTTTTACGCCTGCCGGCAGATTATTGCCGTTGTGCGAAACCGCGACATGCGTCCAGACATTCGGCTTAATGGAGTTTTTGGCGACAACTTTTAACGCGTCGTTCGGCCATTTGCTAACTTGATGCGTGCCGATCCGTCCGTTCTGCAGCCACAAATCCCAGCCGCGGAAATCTTGTTTTTCGTCCATTCGCGCGAGCAAAGATCCGGTTTGATTCACGTTGGTCAATTTAATCCACAACGAAACACTGAACGGCTGCTTCGTGTCAAAATCGCCCACATCGGCCAATTCCACAGCGCCTGGCTCACTCCGAAACGCTTTGCCGCCCGGCGAATCTTGCCAATCGATATTCGCCTTGACTTGTAGTTCGCGCGGTTTTCCGTCGACTTGGCAATGCAGCAGGTTGCCTTCGCCTTCGTCCAGCGGAGCATGAAATGCTAGTCCTTCAGAAGGAACTTTGATGTTTTGCGGCTTGGCATCGTCAGATGCCAGCCATTGATGAAAGGCAGGCTTCGCTGTCGTGAGGCGCTCTTCGACGGACGCCTTTGCGGCGGCAATGTCGGTTCCTAATTGGTCGAAGCTCGCTTGATCTTGCCGGGCGACAACGGCAATCACCGGCGGCGTGTCTTTAATGTTGCCATCCATGGCCGCTTGCGTGGTGTTGTTGAAGAAGGCCGCCATTTCATAAAATTCGCGCTGTTTGAGTGGATCGAATTTATGGTCGTGGCAGACCGCGCAATTCATCGACAACCCGAGCCAGACCTGCGAAACCGTTTCGGTCCGATCGCGCGTGTAAAGCACCGAGTACTCTTCCGCAATGGCTCCGCCTTCGCTGGTCGTAATATTGCAACGGTTAAAACCAGTTGCGATCTTTTGCTCGATCGTCGGATTGGGAAGCAGGTCGCCCGCCAACTGCTCGATCGTGAATTGATCGAATGGCAAGTTGCGGTTAAAGGCGTCGATCACCCAATCGCGATAAGTCCAAATCTCGCGGTAGTTGTCGATGTGAATGCCGTTGGTGTCGGCGTAACGCGCGGCGTCGAGCCAGTAACGACCTCGATGTTCGCCCCAGGCTTTGGACTGCATCAACCGATCGACCAGCTTTTCGTAGGCGTCGGGCGATCGATCGTTGAGATATCCGTCCACGAATTCCGGGGACGGCGGCAAACCGGTCAGGTCTAAACTGAGTCGCCGGGCCAACGTCCGCGGATCGGCTTCGGCTGCCGGCAGCAGTCCCTGCTCGTCGAGCTTGGCAAGCACAAAACGATCGATGGCATTCCGCGCCCAGGCCGGATTTTTCACATCCGGTAGCGCTGGCCGCCGCGGTGCGATATATGACCAGTGAGGCTGATATTCCGCGCCGGCGGCAATCCATTTCGCGAGCGTCAGTTTCTCTGCTGCCGTCAGCGTTTTTTTGGACGCAGGTGGCGGCATGACCTGCTTGGGATCCGAAGAATTGATGCGCGCAATGATTTCGCTTTCGTCCGGCTTGCCAGCCACCAGATCGCCAGCGTCAATAGCCGCCTCGCGCCGATCTAAGCGCAGATCGCCCTTTCGCGAGGCACTATCCGGTCCATGACAGGCAAAACAATTTTCGGCCAGTATCGGACGAACTTCGCGGTTGTACTGTGGTGAGCGTTCCGCAGCGTCAACGTGCCTGCCCGTAGCCATAAACAGCGCGGACGCCAGCGCGAATAGGAATAAATCGATTCTCGACGGCGCAGCAATCAAAGAAAGTGCCATGAACGGTCCTGAAGAACATCGCTAGGGCGGGAATCGGGGCACGCCGCAATGGTCCAACGCAATGCCAGTTGCACCCGTCGGCCCCGAACTCCGAGCGTTGCGCTCGGCTCAGACATTCTACCCGAAATTGGCAGAGTTTCCACCGCTTTTGCGTTCGGCTGCGGGCTGAATAGCCGTCCGCGGCAGATGGAAGCGCAAAAAAAACGTCGAGGATCTGCGATTGATCCTCGACGCTCTGTGATTTCAGGATTTCGAACGCATTGCTCCGCCTCACGGAGCCAAATTCGCCTAGCAGGCCGTTGAAGTATTCCCAATTCCCGCGCGGTTGATACACTGTTGGCCTGGTGGGCAATGTCAGTCAAAGGAGTACCTGACCGTGGCGATGGGCAAGCGGAAGCAACTGCAACAAGAACTGTTTCTGGCCGCGG
>JBBRCE010000060.1:0-30228 GCA_038205115.1 Pirellulales bacterium | reverse complement strand
CCGAGGCCGCCGTTCAGAATGTTATTCAACGGGCTGTTCGGACCGCCATTGTTCAGACCTTCGATTAAGCCCGGCAACTTGGCGGCGATGCGTTCGCGGAGCGGTTGTCGTCCGCCGGTGCTCGGTGCGGCAATGGCAACGGGTGCTGGGTTCATACTGCTTTCGCCCAACGTCACCACCACTTTCTCCGGCTTACCCTGCAAATAGTACACAACATCCACTGGCTTACTAGGCGTGCTGGAAGCAACGACGTTCAGCAGATCGTCGGGCGAGTTGACGGCGCGACCATCAATCGAAACCACAACACAATCGAGCGGTAACCCAGCTTTGCTGGCAGGGCCGTTGCCAATGCGGCCGACAATCCACGCACCGGCCGAATTCGGAGTGCCGGTGCGGCGACGGACTTCTGGCGTAACCGGTTGCGCTCGCACGCCAATCACAGCGCGGCGCTGCGTATCGACCAGCGGGGCTCCGCCCGGCGCAGCTTGCAGCGGCGTGTGAATATGCGGCGTTCCGGCGGAGGGCGCGCTGCCACGCGGTTCGCTAGGCGTTGGCATTTCTTCAGGCAGCGGAATGCGGCCGAAATCTTCAAAACGCCGCGCGTCTTTGCCAGGACGATCGCCCAGCGTGACGACAACCTCTTTCTTCGCCTCGCCACGCATCACGTTGAACGCGGCACGTCCGCCAGCGCCGATGGGCGAGAGTACCTGACCTAGGTCGTCGGCGGTTTTGATATCGCGACCTTCGATGCTGATGATCACATCGCCAGATTGCAGCCCAGCGCGATCCGCCGGTCCCGCAGGAACCACTTCGGCCACAATGATGCCGCCGCTCGCGCCGGCTGCCTCGCCGGTGACAACACCCAAATAACCGGGCACGACTGGAGCAGCCTGCGCCTCGGCCGGCTTGCGAATGCTCTGCAGCAGCGGTTGTGCCGCAGCGCTTGACGACCACCCGGCGACCGTCGCGCCGCTTAAGAGAACTGTGCCAAAGGCGATTTTACGTCTGAGTTTCATTTTTCGGCCTCATGTCGGACAGGCAAATAACGGGTAAAATGGTCCATTGCCCGGACTCCTACATTATATGCGGCGTGGCATATAAAAGAGAGTCTTCCAGGCGAAAGAACAGGATAAATTGTGGCCCCCCGTTTCGAGCCGCCGTTGGACGTTGCGAAGATTGTGCCGCTGGGCCAGCAAGATTGGTCTGCGGGCTTAAATCTTTTGCTCAGCGACTTGCCAGAAACGGCTCGCCAGCAACGGATTGCCTCGATTTTGGCAGCCGCGAGCCAGCCGCCGCAATTCTTTGCAGGCTTGTTAGGGGTGCTTCGAGCTGAACGCTTAGCCGGCGTGATTTGGGTAGAACTGCTAGCTGGTCGTTGCGCGGCGGTCTGGTCGCCACGATTGGCTGCAGGCGAACCAGCCGAAACCGCCCAGATGTTACTCGCCACCGCTGGCGATCTGTGCCGCGCGGCTGGTTGTCGCATCGCGCAAGCGTTGCCGGCGACTTCGACCGAAGCAGCCATTTTCATAGCCGGCGACTTCCAGCGGCTGGCCGAATTGTGCTATCTATTCTGGGCCAGCAATTCGGCCTGTCCAGACAAGTCGCTGGATGTCCTGGCGGATTGTGTGCAATTTCATGCGTACGACGACGCGCGGGCTGGCGAATTCGCCCAAGTGGTGCAGCAAACATATTCCGGCACGCTCGACTGTCCGGCGTTTAGCGGCCTGCGGCCCATTGATGAGGTTTTAGAAAGTTACCGCGCCGGCGGCGCGATCGATCCGCAGCATTGGCTGTTGGCCCTGGAAGGGCAGCAGATTGTTGGCTGTTTGATTCTGGCCGACTATCCCGCGCACGATCAATTCGAACTGGTTTACATGGGACTGCTGCCGGCAGCGCGTGGGCGCAGCCTGGGACGATCGTTGGTGGCCCACGCGCAGCGAATGACTCAGCGCGCGCGTCGGGCGCGAATCACGCTCAGTGTCGATTCGCAAAATCATCCCGCGGCCGCCACGTATGCGGAGCGTGGCTTCACCGAGTGCGATCGGCGACCGATCTATTTTCGGCTGTTCGAGCCGCCTGGCGATGTACCATCCGATGTGACGAGCCCGCACTAACTCCGCCAAGGCGTCAGGGCGCGAATTCGCGGATCGCGCAGAAACAGACCGAGCCAAACCAGCACGCCCACCAGAACGGGAATCGCGAATTTTGGGTCTGCTAGCCTAGCATGCGTGGCAACCGCGCCGCCCAAGTAACCCGTCAACAGCGTGGCACCGAGCACCGCGGTCCGTGGAAATAAGTAAATCAACGTCGACGTTAACTCGACCACGCCCAGCACAACTAAATACTGCCCTGGCCAGCCTGATTTTTCGAAGTCGTCACGCATCGTGCCGGGCTGCAAGAACTTCATGGTTGCGCTGAAAACCAGCAGGGCGGCGGGCAACAGCGTGATGACCCAGCCCGCGTAAAACATGGCTTTCGAATTTGGCGGTGTTTGTGAATTTGGCGACGTTGCAATTTCCATCTTAGACTTTCTGGTTTTTGTGATTGGGTTTGGCGCCTGCCGCTGGGGAGGACAGTGCCGTGCGAATGCGGTGCGGCTCAATGCATCAAGGCGTCGGCCAGTCGTTCCAGCGACATCGTCCAACCGAAGGCGTAACCTGCCGCGGTGGCCGCTGCCTGCGCGGCGACCGAAGGCAAAAGCGTGTGGATGGTGAGCGTAGTACGGCCGTCGCACTCGGTAAACGTTACCGTGACCGTGGCACCAGGCGGCAAGCCTGCGCCGCAGGGCGAACCGACGGCGGCCGCGCCGTCGTAAACGATGCGTTCGGGCCGCAACAATTCGCGGTATACGCCTTGGCAGAGATGCACTTGGCCATCCGGGGCGCGCATCCTGAGGCTGAACTGGCCGCCGACGCGGAGGTCGATCTGGCAATCGTAGCTTTCGTAGCCTTTGGGGCCCCACCACTGCTGCACATGCTCGGGACTCGTCCAAGCGTCAAACAATAATTCGCGCGGCGCATCGAACACGCGCGCGATGACAATTTCTCGGTCGGACAGCACAGTTGCCGTGGAACTACTTTGTGGCATGGTTGGTATTCTCGTCGGCGACGGTCGGCTTGGCCTCGACGACGGCTTTCACGTTGTTTAGACCAGTTTCAAAATCCTTGCCAACCATTTTGTCCATGCCACCCATGCACAAGCAGATGGCTTTGCCGATGAAGTTACTCTGACCGCTCATCGCCCAAGTAACACTCGTCTTCTCGCCTTCCGGCTTGAAGGTGAAATCGGTGATGCAGGTGCTCTCCATCGGCTTTTGGAAGTCGAGCTTGATTTTGACCAGTTCGTTGGGCTTGCTCTCCAGGATGGTCATCATGCCTTGGCCAACATCTGAGTTGCCGTTCCATTTGAAGATCGCGCCTTTTCCGGCCGGTTCGCCTTCAAAGGCATTTTCTGCCTTCGGATCCTTTTTGGCCCACGGCGACCAGGCGTTCCAATTGTGAAAATCATTGTACTGGGCAAAGACCTTGTCGACCGGCGCGTTCATCGTAGCTGAGCGTTGGATTTTGTAATCGTTCGGTTGCATGGCGACGACCGCGGCAAAAATGCCGAACAAGACCACGACGGCGAGGAGGATTTTTTTCAACATGAGTTCTTGCTGTACGAATTGTGAAACTTGAAACTTGAAACTTGAGCCGAACTAGCCGCGCGCTTCGACGATCGCGCGAATGTTTTCCATTCCTTGTTCGAACTGACCACCGACCATTTTGTCCATGTTCATGAACCGGCAAAAGGCCTTGCTAATGAAATTCTTTTTGCCGGTCATGATCCAATGCATGTCGGTTTCCGCGCCGGCCGGTTCGGTTTTCGCCAGACCATTCGAAGCTGAAACGGCGACCGAAATCGTGAAACACGGGGCTCGATCGTCGTGGTTACTTTTTCTTTTGTTCGGCCAGCCATGTCCAAAGTTCGGCCGTGCCGTAAGCGCTGTCCCAGCTATTGTGGCCGTCGTTGGGAAACTCGGTGTACTTCGGATTTCCGCCGGCCTTTTTCAATGCGGCGACCATGTCTCGCGAGCCTTCGACCGGCACTGTTTTATCCATGCCGCCGTGAAACACCCAGCAGGGAATGTCTTTGATCTTTTCTGCAGTATCGGTTTTGCCACGACCGCAAATTGGTACGATGGCCGCCCATTTGTCGGGCTCGGCCAGGGCGTAATCCCAGGTGCCAAAGCCGCCCATCGATAAGCCGGTGAGATACATCCGCTTGGAATCGATTTTGAATTCTTTTTGCGTGGCCGCCAGAATGTCTTTCAGCATCGCCTCGTTGACTGGTTTGCGCCAGCCTTTTTCCTGCGCTTGCGGAATGAGGGTTAGAAACGGAAACGTCTTTTCGTTCTTCTTGATGTAGGCGCCAATGCCTACGTCCACGGGCGGCTTGCTACCACCTTTGGTTTCGCCAGCGCCGTGCAAAAACAAAATCACCGGTACGTCCTTGCTGCCGTCGTAATCGTGCGGAATAAACACCACGTAATCGATCTTCTCGCCGTCGGCACCTGGCACGTTGCGATGCACAAAGCCGTGCTCGGCTGGTTTTTTCTCTTCGGCCAGCGCCGGTGTCAGTCCGCAAGCCAACAGCAGCGCGAGGCTGCACAGTAAGTCGAACCTGAATTTCCACCGCATGGCATCGCTCCGAAGTTGGACAGGTGACGTTTTTGAATGTCGGGCCGCTGCCTGACAGACGTTTGGCAGGTAACGATTTTCGGCCGAACGTTTTCAGCAACCGAGCAATATCTTAACCGACCGCAGCGCGAAACCGTTAGTGCTTGTGCTGCCGATCCGCGGCCCGCTACCAATATCGCACTCACGACTGGCCAGCCAGATACTCCTCCAGTTGTTGAAACGTGCCGTTCCAGCCTTGATTCATGCCATCGCGGTTGGTGTCGAAGGTTTTGATTTCCGCTGGCGACGCATTGAGCGGCGACGAGCGCAGCGTCATTGTGGTCTGGCCGTTGTGCTCTTCGAAGGTGGTGGTTGACAGCGTTTCTGGCGGCCAATCCGGGACGAACGGATGCCGCGTCAATCCGCCGGCGGCGTCCGAAAACGAACTGACCAACACGATCTTGCTGGGCGGATCGATCTCGCGGTAGACGAACTTGCCCCACATTTCATTGCCTTCGGGCGTTGTCAGGCAGTAATGAAATTGTCCGCCCGGCCGGAAATCCATATCGGCGCTGCTCATGGTCATGCCTTGGGGGCCAAACCATTGCATCAGCCGTTCGCGCTCGGTCCAAGCTTTCCAAACCAAATCGCGCGGCGCGTTGAACGTCCGCTGGATGACGAACTCTTGCAGCGATCCGCTCGGTGCGGAATCATTTTGTGCCACCATGATCGGAACTCCCGGATGAATGAAGGATGTATGGCGCGGGGGATGGACTACTGTTCGACCAGAATCATCCACGAGACGCCAAACTTGTCGGCGACCATGCCAAAACGCTGCGAGTAGAATGTCGTGGTAAGCGGCATTTGCACCTGACCGTCAACGGACAGCGCGGCGAAATTCTTTTCTGCCTCGGCCGCGGTCTTGGAAATCAGCGATAGCGCAAAACCTTTGAATGCTGCACTGCCGTGACACATGCCGTCGGAGCCCATCAGCGCCGACTCGCCGATCTTCAGATGCATGTGCATGATTTTTTTCTCAGAACCGGGCGGTAGCATGCCCGGCTTGGCCGGTTCAGGGCTTTGGTCGTACGTCATCAGCATGACCACTTCCGCGCCAATCGCCTGCTGGTAGAAGTGGGCGGCTTCTTCGGCGCGACCTTCGAAAAACAAGTAGGGCTGGACGTGCATCGCAATCGCCTCGTTAAGCGTGGGGGAGAAGAAATGAAAAAACAAAACACCTGCCGCAAAAATGTCCTGCGCGGTTTTAGTCGGGCAGCGGCGGCATTTTGGGCAGCGCCGCCGGCGGTTGTTGATTTTGGATTTCGGCCAGGTACAAGGCGAGCCGGTCGAAGCTGTCGTTCCAAAACCGCTCGAAGCCACTGACCCAATCGTGAATCGGTTTGAGGCCACCGCCTTCGAGCTTGTACATTCGCTGCTTGCCGCAGTTGCGGACGCTAACCAGCCCCACGGCCCTGAGCACCTTCAGATGCTTGGAGACCTGCGGCTGAGTGCAACTCAAACTGGCCGCCACGCAATTCACGCTCTGCTCGCCCCGAGCGAGCAGCGAAAGAATCTTCCGCCGCTGCGGCTCCGCCACGGCATTGAACGCATCGGACGTGGTGGGCGATCTGGCCATGGCGGGAATATATACCTATATCGGAATATGTCAATGGCGGTGGGCGGAAATTGGATGAATTCTGCCGAGCAATTCCGGGATGGAGTTCCGCGATGAAACTGCCAGCAAACGATTAGCTCTGGGCGTCGAAGTGTTTAAAAATAGATTCTGCCGGTCTTTGGATTCTCGAAGAAGGTCGTCGATTCGTCGCGGTAAACGTCGCCGTAGTCCGGCAGTAAGTACTCTTTGTCGAGATATTCGAAGTCGTGCAGCAATACGTTGTTTCCAGCGTCAGCGAGCGGTGGCGAATGATCCGGTCCAGGAGATCGTCGGGGCATGATATTACGCCGCGACTCGCTGTGTCGTCGCCGAAAGATTCCATCTCGTGCAAACGATGAATCGTGGCTTCGGCCGCTGCGAGCGAACTGACAATCACCATGGCAATCCAGCTTAAATATCGATTGAGCCGGCGAGCAATCCAGGCAAAGAACGCGGCGTTGCCAAACCCGGAAACTAATTCCGAAATGCCAACACAAAAGTGGCCGCTCGTTAAGCGATAAGTAGTCGCGTTGCCCTCATCGAAATCGATGACGGCACATCCATACCAGAAGAAAAACTAGCAGGCCGCCATCGCGCAGGTCGAGATCGACCACGAACGCAGCAACCGGCTGAACGCGCCTGCTGGGCGTTGATGACGCAACTCTCGCGAGTGACGAAAAAATCCCAGCAAGCCGGCGTAGTTCTCGGCTGGCTGGGATTGAGTGTCCATTCAAGTTGACATGGGCAATCCACCGCGACCTGCGTTTCGTCAGCGGACCTGCACGGCTGCCAACCGCGCTACACGGTTTGCGCTAGCGATTGACGCAGCGCCGCGAGCTGACCAGCCGAACCGAGCTTTTGGTTCTTCTTGGTGATGTAGTCGGCGTACGCGGCCATGAAGGGCTTGCCGCTGGTCCGCAGATCGAAGTCGCTGGGCTTGTCGCGGAACGTCTCACGCAACACGCCGCACCACACCAGGCGGCCGTCGGTGTCGATGTTGACCTTGGTCACGCCTAACTTGGCGGCTGGCAAATACTGATCTTCCGGCACGCCGCTGGTCGAAGGCATGTTGCCGCCCGCGTTGTTGATGCGGTCCACCCATTCCTTGGGCACGCTGCTCGAACCGTGCATCACCAGCGGATACTTGGGCAGCCGCTCGGCGATGGCTTTGATGCGATCGAAGTGCAAACCTTGCGAGCCGGTGAACTTGTACGCGCCGTGCGAAGTGCCAATCGCCACGGCCAGCGAATCGCAGCCTGATCGTTCGACGAACTCCACGGCCTCGTCTGGATCGGTCAGGCAGGCATGTTCGGCACTGACTTGAATGTCTTCTTCCACGCCGCCGAGCATGCCGAGCTCGGCTTCAACCGAAACGCCCTTGGCGTGCGCGTGATCGACCACACGGCGAGTGATGGCGATGTTTTCGTCGAACGACTCGTGCGAGGCGTCGATCATGACCGACGAATAGAAGCCGCTATCGATGCACTCGTGGGCGACTTCTTCGGTGCCGTGATCCAAGTGGACGGCAAAAATCGCTTCCGGAAACACGTCTTCGGCCGTGCGAATCATCGACTCCAGAAATCGCTTATCGGTATAGCTGCGGGCCCCGCGCGAAAGCTGGATGATGAACGGCGCGGCGGTGGCGGAATTGGTCGGCTCGGAGTTGGAATCCTTCTTGCCCAGGTTTCCGCGGAACAGGCCGATGGTCTGCTCCAAATTGTTGATGTTATAAGCGCCCACTGCGTACTTGCCGTAAGCATGCTGGAACAGGTCGTTGGTCGTGACAATCATGAGAATTTCGGGGGGTCGAGTGGTTGCGAAAATTTCCCTTTGGGCAAGGCCGCATTGTATCTTTCCGGCCATGCCGCGCGAAGGGTTTGCCGGCGGACCGAGCTTTGCCGTAACCATCTTCGCGCCGGACCGCGGCGCGAGGCAGACGCCAAGTTGACGGCGGCCTTTTTAGCAAAACCGCTAAAAAACGCCGGCGCTTGCTTTCATTTGCCGCGCGCCGGCTTAGAATAGCTGCCACGCTCGCCGTACTTTGTGTCACCTGCCAGAAGGTTCCCATGAGTCAAGCGCCGTCCGCTCCCCAGACCACCGCAGCGCCGCTCGATACGACAACGCGGCTCAAGCTCTCTGTCATGATGTTTTTGCAGTACGCCATCTGGGGCGCGTGGCTGCCAGTGTTCTTCAGTTTTCTGACCGAATATCGCTACTTCACCGGCGCGCAGGCAGGCAAGCTGTTTGGCGTAGCGGCCATCGGTGCGCTGGTGGCGCCGTTCTTGGCTGGCCAGATCGCCGATCGTTTTTTCAACACCGAAAAATTTCTCGGCATCAGTCACATTCTCGGTGCCATCTTGGTTTGGTTTTTGGCCACCATCTCGGATTATTACTCGCTGATGCTGTTCGGCGTGGCCTATTCGCTGATCTACGTGCCGACGCTGTCGCTGACCAACGCGCTGGCCTTCCATCACTTGCCCGACCGCGACCGCGATTTTGGCAAGGTCCGCGTCTGGGGCACCATCGGCTGGATTGTCGTCGGCATCAGCGTGGGGCAATATCTTTACCATGCGCAAACTCCGAGCCGAGAAACGGCGGTGCGGCAATTGGTTGACGAACATCTATTTACCGCGGACGAAGCGACCCGGCACGCCGAGGAATTCGAAAGCGGTCGCCCGCGCGAAGCCGACAAGGATTTTGCTGCATTCAAGGTGCAGCTAAAACAACACGTTGCTGCCGATGCGCAAAAAAAAGAAACGGCCAGCGACGAAAGCCTGCCGGTACGGTTGGGCAGAAAGCTCAAAGACTTTTTTTCCATCACCGCTGACGGACGGTTGCAGGAAGACCGCGACGCACTGCACATGACCGAATTGGCGAATAGCCGTCAAGCCGATGAGGCGGCCGCCAGCGAATTGGTCGCCAGCGAAAACTACACTCGCCAGGCGTCGAACGAGTACCTCGAAAGAAGCCGGTTCGAATCGGCAATCACCAAAGTTCAGCGTAAATCGCAAGTCTCGGGCATGTCGGTGGCGTTTAAGCTGAGTTCCATTCTCGGTCTGATCTTGGGACTGTTTTGCTTCGTGCTGCCAGCCACTCCGCCGACAAAAGGCCAATCCAAATTTGCGGCTGGCGAGGCAATGCGCGAGATCGTCAAGCAGCCGTTGATTACGCTTTTCTTGATCGCCTTTCCAATCGCCTGCATCCACCAGTTTTATTTCGTCCGCACCGAAGGTTACTTGGGACACCTGCTCGAACAGCAGGGCAACTCCGCGTCGCTCGATATCGGTCCGGCGTTCCGCACGATTTTTGGCGTTGGTGGCGGGCCAATGACCATCGGGCAGATCTCGGAGTTGATCGTGCTGGCGACGATGCCGTTCTTCGCCAAACGATTGTCGCGAAAGAGCTTACTTAGCATCGGCCTGCTGGCTTACATTGCCCGCTTCGCCGTGTTCGCGTATCTGCCTTTTCCGTCCGCGGTTTATCCCGCGCTGGCCCTGCATGGCGTGTGCTTCGGATTCTTTTTCTTTGTGGCGTTCATGGTGATTGATGAAAACACCACCAGCGACGTGCGAGCCAGCGCACAGAGCCTGTTCGGTCTGATTATCTTTGGGCTGGGCGTCATTGCCGGCAATCTGGCCGCCGGCGCCGTGGACGACATAGTGAAAGTTGGTAGCGAAGTCAACTTTCAAACGCTGTTCGCTCTGCCGATGTGGGTGGGCGTGGGTTGTTTGGCGCTGTTGCTGCTGCTCTACCCCGGCGGTCGCCGCCAGCGGACAGCCAATTAAGCAACTCGCGCGGTGCGCCATCTGCCAGCATGGCGGAGCCGTTTTGGATTCGGTTATCCGCGACGATATCAGAACCTGGCGAAAATTTGCCGGCTGCGTGAGCATTGCGGCCGTAGTTTGCGCGTTGCAATCGACAAGGTTTCACCAGCTTGTGAGCGCGGCAAATCTTGCCCGATGAGCATCGTAAGCCATTTGCTCAAAATTACTTCCGCCGATTCAAGGCGATCTGATTGGCAAGCCGATGAGGTTTGTGTCCCTTAAACAGGATCGCGTGTCATCGACGGCACGAAAAGGGCGCGTCAGGGAACCGGATCGGTCTTTCGAGCCAAGGATTGGCTCGACGGTCCTGACGCAATACACCGTGTGAATTGGAGCTCTCGCCTCGCCTGCCTGACGTTTGAATCTGACACGGTTTGAGTGGTCGGTTTTTGCGACACCTCACGCAGCTATGCCCTCGCCGAGTGCGCCACGCACCGCGTCTGCGGCTTAGTGATTCAACGCCAGGAGCCCCGTGAGCTTCCGGTTCAATGTAAAGGAGAAGTTGCTCGATGAAATTGAACATGTTTGTTGGAGCGCTGATTCTCAGCGTGGGCCTCTGCGGTCAGAGCTTTGGTTTTGAGCTTCTGGATCGTATGCTCGGACACGGGTGTTGCGGTGGCTGCTGCGAACATAGCAGCTGCGAAAAAAGCTGCTGCGGCGCGCCCGCCTGTTGTGAAAAAAGCGAGCCCACTTGCTGTGCAAAGGCTTGCGAACCGACTTGCTGTGCGAAGGCTGCTGACCCGACCTGCTGTGCTGCTGCCGCTCCGGCTTGCGGCTGCAACAAGGGTTGCGAACCGACCTGCTGTGCCAAGGCTGCTGATCCGACCTGCTGTGCTGCTGCTGCTCCGGCTTGCGGAACCAGCACCTGCTGTGCGGCTCCTTCTTGCGGCTCGAGCTGCGGCGGCTGCGGCCACTGCGGTTACTGCTGCCACAAGAAAGAATGCGGCACTTGCACCACGCCTAGCGTCTGCGGTTGCCACCAATGCCAACTGTTCGGCGGCCTGATCGGCCTGTTCGATCACCACCGCGGTTGCTGCAACAGCGGTTGCCACAGCTCGTGTGGTTGCTCGACCGAACCGACCTGCTGTGCTGCTGCTGCTCCGGCTTGCGGCTGTGCCAAGTCGGAACCGACCTGCTGTGCCAAGGCTGCTGATCCGACCTGCTGTGCTGCTGCTGCTCCGGCTTGCGGTTGTGCCAAAGCTGCTGATCCGACCTGCTGTGCTGCTGCTGCTCCGGCTTGCGGAACCAGCACCTGCTGTGCGGCTCCGGCTTGCTCGACCCCAGCTTGCAGCTCGTGCTGTGCTGCTCCGGCTTGCAATAGCTGCTGCCACAGCCATCACGGCTGCTGCGGCCTGTTCAGCATGTTCAGCGGTTGCGGTTGCCACAAGAGCTGCTGCTCGACTTCGTCTTGCTGTGCTGCTCCGGCTTGCGGAACCAGCACTTGCTGTGCAGCTCCGGCTTGCGGCACCAGCTCGTGCTGTGCTGCTCCGGCTTGCGGTTGCGGTACCGGCAGTGCTCCGGAAGCTGCTCCGATTGCGGCTCCGACCAAGGCTGACGGCGACATGCCCAAGGCTCCGGTTGATCCCCAGACGCAGTACTCGGCTCGTCACATGGTTCAACCCACCTCGTTCAGCCGCTAGGCTACGAGTTGGTTTAGCCAACAGTTAGAATAAAAGCCGCTCGGGACTTCGGTTCCGAGCGGCTTTTTTCGTTGCTTCACTTGGCGATTACTGACCAGCCGGCAACGAGTTGCCCGTCGTCGGCGAAAGTGCCGTGGCCGCCGCGTTGCGGGTTGGCAATTTGAACACGGAAATCACGGTGCCTTTCGGATCGGCTTTGACGCCTACCGTGTCGCCCACCGTCAGACCTGCCAAGCCGATGTCTTTGCCGTGACTGAGCACTTTGATCGTCGCGCCCGCAGTTAGGCTGAAACTTGTTGCGCCGGTGTTGGTGGCGACCGTCAGATTGGTATCGGTCAGCGAGGACAGCAGACCGATGAACGGTTGATAGGGTCGCGGCACGTTAGCATTTGGCGTAGATGTCGAACTCGATTGCGGATACACAAGGCCGCCAGTCGTTCGTCCCACGTTGCCGCCCGTCGTCTGCGTGCTGGTGCCCGTTCCAGTACCAGTACCAGTATCAGTACCAGTGGCGGTGCCGGTGCCGGTGCCACCGGCGTTGCACTGACCGCCACCTGCGCCCGTTTGCGTGCTGCCTGCGGCGCGATTCATTCCGCCACCGCTGGCGGTTCCTCCGGCAGCACTTTGGGCAAAGCTCGGTCGAGGACCGCCACCGCCACCAGCGCGTCCGCCGCCAGGTCCGCCAGCTCCGCCGCCAGGCGCTGCGCTGGCAATCAGTGGCAGCGTCGACCAAAGCGCCGCCGACAGAAACAATGTACCTCGTCGAATCAACATGCCGCACCTCGCTGGTAAAAGAGACCTTGCGCGCGTCGCGGCCACCACAGTCGCCGCGCCGCGTGACAAGGAACACAATGGGGATCTTCGAAAACTCATGTTCACACGCTTTCCATTTGCCCCCGCCAATCGACGCTTCCACACTGCCTCGATCAAACCAAACGCGTCGCCGCCCCTCTAAACTTCAAGTCACCAACTCGCCGACAGAACCGCCGCGCAAAACGTCCGCCTGGCAAAAAAACTTTTCTCGCGGCGTGCGCAGTTGCCCACGCGAGCGGTTTTTCGCGGATTATGAGCGGCCGTTTGCAAATCTTCATCGCAGATTCAGGTTGATGCCCTAGAATGAGCGGTGGACGTGGGCCGTCCGAATCTCATCCGGGGCGACTTCTGCTCAACATGATGGTGGTCCAATGAAGCTGGCATTGAAAAATGCTGCGAGCGGTTTGCCGTCCGCGCAACTTCTGGCTCGTGCCCGGCAAGGCGACCTTGATGCCGTTGGCGAACTGCTGGGCCACTACCGTCAATATTTGCGTCTGATTGCCCAATCGTCGGATAATCGCCGATTGCAGGGCAAGGCCGACGCCTCGGACCTGGTGCAGGATGCCTTGCTGCAGGCGCACCGCCAGTTTCCGCAATTTCGCGGACGGAGCGAGGCCGAGTTCCTGGCGTGGCTGCGCTGTATTTTGGCGGGCTCGATCGCCAATCACTTTCGCCGGTTCATGCATTCGCAATGTCGCGACGCCCAGCTGGAGCGACCGTTGAACAGCGGATCGACGGCCAGTTCGTCGCGTTGGCAGCAAGGTCTGGCGGCGCCCAATGGTTCGCCAAGCCAACTGGCCGTAAAACACGAGTCAGCGCGTGAGTTGGCCGCCGCGCTGCAACGGTTGCCGCCCGACTATCGTCAAATTATTGTGCTGCGTCATTTTGAGGCGCTGCCCTTTGCCGAGGTCGCCGCACGCATGGGGCGCTCGCGCGATAGTGTGGAAAAACTTTGGGTTCGCGCGCTGAGTCGATTGCGACAGGCGATGGGAGCACTGCCATGAGTCGAATGCTACGCCAGACGCGGATTGAATCGCGTTTCGAAGCGTCCGACGATCCGCTGGATGATCCACGCATCGCTCAAGCCATGCAGGAATATCTGGCAGCGGTCGAGAGCGGTCGCCCGATTTCTCGCAGCGCGTTTTTGAGTCGGCACGCCGATTTGGGGCCGGAACTGTCGAACTGTCTGGCCGGTTTGGAAATGGTGTGGCGCGCCGCTGGCGAACGTGCCATTCCTGTTCCGAGCGATCCTGTCGACGTACTTGGCGCTGACTTTGGCGAGGAACTTGGCGATGGCGCGTCCGATCTGCCGCAACCCAAATTCGGCGTCATGCCATCGCTGGCGCAGCCAGAGCCGCTGGGCGATTTTCGCATCCTGCGCGAGATCGGCCGCGGCGGGATGGGCGTGGTCTACGAGGCCGTGCAACTTTCGCTCGGTCGGCGGGTGGCGGTCAAGATTCTGCCGCTGGCCGCCTCGCTGGATCCAAAATATTTGCAGCGTTTTAAGACCGAAGCGCAAGCCGCGGCCCAACTGCATCATACCAATATCGTGCCGGTCTACGCGGTCGGCGTGGAGCGCGGACTGCATTATTATGCCATGCAGTTGATCGACGGCTACCCAATTTCGACGCTGATCGAACAACTACGCGCGGCGCGCGGTAAAACCCGACGTTCGGGAATTCAATCCGCGGAAAGCCCGCGAGCGGCGGCCGGAATGAACGCCTCGCCCACCGCCGACACGCACGACCTGCGTGGGCAGCAGGCGGCGCGACCCACGGTGCTGACGGTTAAACACTCTGACCCACGCGGCTACTTTTGCACGGTGGCCAATCTCGTGCGGCAGGCGGGTCGCGCGTTGGACTACGCCCATCAGTGCGGCGTGGTGCATCGTGACGTTAAGCCGGCCAACTTGCTCTTGGACGAGCGCGGCGAACTGTGGGTTGCGGACTTTGGCTTGGCGCACATGTCGGCCGAAACGCAACTGACACGCACGGGCGATATGATTGGCACGCTCTGCTACATGAGTCCCGAGCAAGTCAGCGGCGCGCGGGTCGTGCTGGATCATCGCACGGATATTTATTCGCTGGGCGTCACGCTGTACGAGATGCTGACGCTCGAACCCTTCTTCGCCGGCGAAAACCGTCAAGTTGTGTTGCGGCAAATTCTCGAACACGATCCGATTTCGCCACGACTCATTGACCCGCAAATTCCACGCGAGTTGGAAACGATTCTGCTCAAAGCCACGGCCAAGTCGGCGGGCGAGCGCTACCAAACCGCGCAGCAAATGGCCGACGATCTACAGCGTTGGCTGGACGATCGGCCGATTCTGGCCCGTCGGCCGACATGGCGGGAGCGCGCCGCGCGGTGGCGTCGTCGGCATCGGCCGCTGGTCGCTTCGGCCACGGTGTTTCTGGTGATTGCGTTTTTGGTGTCGCTGGCCAGCGCGCTACTGATTCTGCGCGAACACTCCAAAACCAAAATCGGCTACCAGCGAGAAATTCAAGCCCGACAATCGGCCGAGGAAAGTTTTCGGCAGGCGCGCCGGGCTGTGGATTCGTTCACGCGATTAAGCGAAGACGAGTTGGCCAACAGCCCTCGCAACTACCAACTGCGGCGTAAGTTTCTCGAAGCCTCGTTGGAGTACTATAAGGATTTTCTCGACCAAGGGCATAACGATCCTTCGTTGCGGGCCGAGTTATCGGCCTCGACCCGGCGCGTGGCCCGCATTGTCGAAGAGTTGGATGTGCTGGCCGGTTACGCGCCGTTGATGTTGCTTAACGATCCGCACGTTCAACAAGAATTGCAGATCGCCGACGGGCAACGGTTTCAGCTTGAGCGACAATTGCGACTGATGACCCAAGAATGGGAGCAAGCCCGCGTGGGTGGCGCGCTTTCGCCCCAACAATCGCAAGCCAAATTGGCCGATCGATTGCGGCCGCGCCAGCAGGCGATCGCGGCGTTACTAACGCCTGCGCAAATGCAGCGCACGTTGCAAATTGCGCGTCAGCAGCAAGGGCCGTTTGTGTTCAAGAACCCTGAAGTTATCGCGGCGCTCGAATTCACCGCGATGCAGCGGAAGCAGATTTACGACATTATCGAAGAAGAACGGCCTGGCAAGCCGCCACGCCGCGCGGCTCGAGATGAGCCGCGGCGCGACGATCAGCCGGCTGAAGAGTCGCCGCTGCGCGAACGTTGGTTGGACGATCAGCCGTATTCGCTCTTGTCCGACGAACTTACGCTCTGGCCGTCCGCCGAAAGTGAACCCAGCGGCGCGGTCTCGTCACCTGCGACGGGGCCACAGCCCGCAGCGACTTCGCGAACGCGCCGCAATCCGCCGAACGCAAAAGATAAAGCCAACACCATGCGCCGCACGGTGGCGCGGATCGAGCAGATTCTCAGTGAACCGCAGCGTCAACGTTGGGAGTCGCTAATTGGCCCACGCGTGATGTACGATCTGGCCTGGCATCCGGATTGAAAGCGGCATTCGCTCGTTTCACTTTGGCTCATTCGCGGCCACGATGTGGCGCGCTGCATTGATGACGGCGTCTAGCATGGCTTCGGTCAGCCGACCGGTGAACGTGTTTTGCTGACTGGGGTGGTAACTCCCCAGCAGTACTCGCTGGCCGCCCAGTTCAACCCGCGCGCCATGGCCGAATTTTGGGCGTGCGCCGCGCAGCCACGCGCGCTGGCGAAACTGATCGACGCATGCCTGCCAGGCGATTTGCCCTAGCGCCAGAAAAACGCGCGGCGTCAGCAGGTCGATCGTCTGCTCGAGGTGCGGCGCGCATTGCGCCATTTCATCTGCGTTGGGCTTGTTGTCCGGCGGCGCACAATGCGCGACGGCGGTAATGGCACAATCCAGCAGCAGCAAACCGTCATCGGCGCGCTCGAAACTGGCCTGGTTGGCAAAACCGGCTCGATGCAGCGCCCGGTAAAGCCATTGACCGCTGCGATCGCCGGTGAACATGCGGCCGGTGCGATTTGCGCCATGCGCGGCCGGAGCCAACCCAACAACCAGTAACCGCGCTCGCGGATCGCCAAAGTTTGGTACCGGACGCCCCCAATAGTGCCAATCGGCAAAGGCTTTACGCTTTGTTTGGGCCACATCGCGGCAGTAGTTCCGCAATCTTGGGCAGCGCTCGCACTGGATGATGCGTTGGTTTAAATCGTCCATTGCGTTTGGCATTAGCACCTCCGATCCGTTACTACGGCAGTTGACACCGCATTTTAGCCGACCTACGCGAAGTCCATGTCAACCAAAACCGCGACGGCTGGCAAGTGAATCTGGGCAGATTTCCGATTTGTCAGTCGAATGGCTTAAAGCCAATCATATTTTATCTTTACGGTAATTTCGAGCATCCATCCGACTGTCAAATTGATTGACTTAGGTAATCGGGGAGGTTAATGGTAGATATTCCGATTATTTAAAATACGTCGGTCACGGAAGGCCAAAAAGCGTCATGTTGCAGGGTCTTTCGCAATGCAAGCTAGTCAATACCATCCCGTGCTGTTGGGCGATATCTGGGCAAATTTCCGTCGGCGCCCGCTGCGGTTCTGCTTGCCAATGGTCTTAATTGCGGCCGGCGTGGCCGCCTACGCTACGATTCGGCCCGAATACTGGGAGGCCAGTCAACTCTTCACGGTGCGCAACGACGCTTGGGGGCCAGCTAATGAGCAGGGCAAGTTCATGCACATTGAGCAGCTCAAGGCCACCGAAGAAACGCTGCAAGAACTGATCAAGACCGCGCCGCTGCTGCAATCCGCGCTCACCCGCGTCGGCCCACCAGAGGACTTTGACGGCGATTTGGAGAAATGGCCCAGCGCAAAAGATGTGTATGCCACGCAGTCGCTGGTGAAAATGGTTCCGCCCAAGGGCGCGGAATTTGGCACGACGGAAGTAATCTTCGTCAAAGCTCAAGATCCCGACAAACTGCGAGCCGTGGCGTTGACGGCCGTGATCGGCCAAGAAATGCAGCAGCGGTTTCGTAAGATTCGCCACAGCCGCTACGCCAGCATTTGCGACGAATTGAGCAAAGCCGTTGACCTGAACGATCAAGCGTTGACGGCTTCGACTGCCGCGCTCGCCGCCATGGAACAAGATGTGGGCAGCGATCTGGCCGAGTTGCGAATTCTCAGCGAGTCGCTCTCCAACAACAGCGACTTGCGGCAGCGACTGGTCGAGTTGAATACCGAAATGCGGCAGGCGGATCAATCGCGGCGTGCCAATCTCGATCTGCGGCAGATGCTGCAAGCCACCAAAACCGACAACAAGCGGCTGGCGGCCATGCCGAACCGGCTGTTGGAATCTCAGCCGTCGCTGCGAAAACTGAAGGACGGTCTGCTCGATGCTCAACTTCGGCTGGCACAAGTGCAAAGTGTGAATGGCCCAGACCATCCGCAAGTCTACAGCGCCAAAGCGGCCGTCGAAGAAATCAGCAAGAGTATCGATGGCGAATTGCAAACCGCCTTGGTGGGGCTCGATGCGGACATCAAATATGCCGAAAGCCGTGTGCAAACGTTGGCCGCACAACAGAGCGAGGTGCAGCAGCGTTTGAACCGTCTGGCCAGCTTGCGCGCTCCATACGCCAGATTGTCGAACGACGTGAAGCATCGGACCAAGACGCTGGAGGAATCGCAGCGCGCCTGGACCGACGCCCAAGCTTCGCTCGCTGGTTCGGAACAAGCCAGTTTGGTCGAACCGCAGGACGCGCCTGAACTGGGCATTCGGCCGGTGCTGCCCAACCGCCCGCTGCTGTATGTCATCGGCGTGTTAGGCGGAGCGCTGGTGGGCCTGGGCGTGTTGGTACTCACCGCCGCGCCCCGACCAAGCGCCCGCGAAGATTTGGCCGCGGCGATTGATTTAACGCCCGACCTGCCGCCGCCAGACGAAGTGATTTTCCGGCGAATCACGCGCGAAACTCCGGCCCTGACCGGCAACGGAGTGCAGCCTGCCACGCCGATTGCCCATTCGCGACTGAGCGATTCCTCGCAGCCGCTGTAAGCGATTTGGGCAATTTCCATGACGGCTTTGTTGATCCTTTTGGCGTTGGTGGGCGGGATTTGGTCCGCCGTGTTTGTGCTGCGCGGCTCGCTCTCGCAAGGCTGCCTGCTGTTTCTGTTCACCATCGCTTGCCTGGGATTGCGGACCGTCAATCTGGGCCTGGGCGCGTTCGAACTGGGACATGCGGTACTGGCGATTTTACTGATTGCGTATTTCGTCCAGCAGCAGCGTGGCTTGACCGCCAATTTGCCGATGACGGCCGCCGATTGGTCGCTGTTGGCGTTTCTGGCGCTGATTACGATCACCACCTTCGATCAACCGTCGGTGGGTTTTACGCCGCCGATGATGATGTTGCCGCACTTCCGTTGGGCAGTGGGCTGGATGACGCCGGCCATGCTCTACTGGATTGCACGGCAATCGGTTTGGAGCGAGCGGCAAACCAAAATGCTGCTGGCCACGATGACCCTGTTTGGCGTTTATCTCTCGGTGACCGGTGTCTTGGAGATTCTGCGCGTCACGCCACTCATCTGGCCCGCCTACATTGGCGATCCATCGATCGACACGCACTTTGGCCGTGCGCGCGGGCCGCTGTTGGATTCGGTTGCTTCGGGGTTCATGACCAGCGTTTGCCTGGTGGGCGCGTGGTTGCTCTGGCCGCGATTGAGTTCGCTCGGACGAATGTGCCTGGCCGCCCTGACGCCAATTTTTCTGGCCGCACTCTACTTTACCTACACGCGCAGCATTTGGATCGGCGCGCTGTCCGCCTTGACCATTCTGCTCAGCGTGCAACTTCCCCGGCATTGGCGCGGCTGGTTCGTGGCGGCCAGCGTGATGGCCGCGATGCTTGGCGGGCTGGTCTTAAAGAGCGATCTGGAAGGCTTCAAACGCGATACATCATCCGAAGGCACGCGCGTGTCCGCCGCGTTGCGGCCGCCGGTGGCCTATGTCTCGTGGCTGATGTTTCAGGACCATCCGATTCTCGGTTGCGGACTCGGACGGTACTCGTTTGACAAGAACGACTATTTGTCGGATCGCAGCAGCGATCTGCGGCTGGAAATGGCCCGCGGCATGATGCACCACAACTTGTTTCTGTCGATCTTGGTGGATACCGGTTTGGTCGGATTTTCACTGATCATGTTCGTACTCTGGCGCTGGACGCGCGACGCCTGGCGACTATGGAGCGACGTGGCGGCTCCGGCTTGGGCGCGGACGCTCGCGCTGTTGTATTTGTGCGTTTTGGCGATCTTTGTCTCCAACGCCATGTTCCACGACGTTTCGCACACCAAACTCTGCCACATGATCTTTTTCACCGTGGCCGGTTGCTGCTCCGCCGCCGTTGGCCAGTGGCGATCAATGGTCGCAGCGCCGAAGCCCATTTTTCTGGATGTAGCGGTCCAAGGCCATCGCCAGCCTCCACGAAATGCCGTCGGCAGGACGTAGAAAGCGCGAACCCAAACTACGGAAATTGCCTAGCTAGTCGGTTGACTGCCGTTGCTAGCGAGGTTATTTTTAGACTGGCAATTTAGGCAAGATATTACAGTCAACGAGATTTTACCGATTGCGGGCAACGGCCCGATCTGGCAATCCGGGCAAATTAGCAGCGATTCTGCGAAGCGAGTGCAGGCATGATTTCGATTCAAGACGAATATTCCCCGGAATTTGACGAAATGCTACCGCGACTGGTCATGCACCGTCCGCGGCTACACCTACCGCCGATTTGGGCGGGCGCCGACGGAGCGTCGCTGGGTGGTTCCGTGGCTGTTGGCGATGGCAATCTCAAACCGGCCGCAACGGTGGTCATCCCGCGTGGCGGCAACGTTGCCAAGGTCTATCTGATCGGCAAGCGAGTTTGCGACATTCTGGGCGCGTCGGCGGCCATGCTGCTACTTTCGCCGCTGCTGCTGGGCACGTTGGCGGTGCTGATTGTCACCACGCGGGGAAATCCGTTTTTTCGGCAGCGCCGCGAAGGACTGTGCGGACGCATGTTTTGGATGTGGAAGTTCCGCACGATGGTTGTCGACGCCGAACGCCGGCTGCAAAACGTCAAGAACGAACGCGGTGGCGCGATGTTCAAAAATCCGCACGATCCGCGGATCACGCGTTTCGGAAAATATCTCCGCAAATACAGCGTCGACGAACTGCCGCAACTGCTCAATGTGCTGATGGGCCAGATGTCGCTCGTCGGTCCCCGGCCGATGGTTGTAGGGCATGGCCACGCCTACCACGCGCTGCAACTGCGTCGTCTGTCGGTCAAGCCGGGCATCACGGGGCTGTGGCAAGTCAGCGGCCGGACTCGGTTGAACTTTGAGCAGATGGTGGCGCTGGACTTGTCTTATGTCCGCCGGCAAAGTTTGCGCTTTGACATGAAACTGTTAGCCCGCACACCGTGGGTGGTTTTAGTTGGTCATGGAGCGTGCTGATTTTTCGCACGAATTTCATCGTCACTCGCCTCAATTGATCGTCTCGACCATGTGCTCGCAAACCTTGCTCGAATCCGCGCCGCGCGCAGCGAGTTCTAACGACCATACGTCGGCACGTCCAGCCCGCGTGCTGTTTGTCATGAATGGCGAAGACTATTCCGGCGCCGAGCGGGTGATGGACCTACTGGCGCTGCGTCTGCCGGAATTCGGGTTCGAAGTGGGTTTTGCTTGCGTGCTGCCCGATCGATTTCCGGCCGCCTGCCAAGCGCAACATGTGCCGCTTTACCGCCTGCCCATGCGGAGTCGCGGCGATCTTAAGCCTTGCGTGCCGCTGGCGCGATTAGCGCGACAAGAAGGCTACGATCTGCTGCATTCGCATTCGCACCGTGCGCTGATGATCGCTCGTCCGGCAGCAACGCTGTCTGGTTTGCCGCTGGTGCATCATATGCATCTGCAAACGGTGACCGACGGTGCCAAAGCCTGGCAGCGCTGGCTGTACGCCGTGGGCGAACGGTTGATGCTGTGGCGTACTGCGGGGGTGGTGGTGGTGTCGGACACGATGCGGCAATACGCCGAGGGCATTGGCGTCGCACGAAAAAAGATTTCGCTGGTCCGCAACGGCGTGCCAGCCGCGCAAATGGCGCCGCGGCAGCGGTTGGCTGGCGATCCCTGGGTGATTGGCACGGTGGCCATGTTTCGGCCGCGTAAAGGTCAAGAGGTGTTGATCGAAGCCGTGGCCAAACTCCGCGACGCCGGCTTGCCCGTGCGGTTGCGTGCGGTGGGCCGATTTCAATTTCCCGACCACGAGCGACAAGTTCGGGCGCTTGTCGCTCGCTTGGGACTAACCGACGCCATCGACTGGGTCGGTTTTTCGAGCGATGTGAATGCCGAGCTTGCTCAGATGGACGCCTTTGTGCTGCCAAGCTTGCTGGCCGAAGGCATGCCGATGTCGGTGCTGGAGGCCATGGCGGCCGGAGTGCCGGTCGTTGGCAGCCGTGTGGATGGCATTCGAGACTTGATCGTCGATGGCGAAAATGGCTTGCTGTTTCGGCCGGGCGACGCGGACGACCTGGCCCGCACGCTGCAACAGTTGTTCGAAGACGATGTTCAGCGACAGTCGCTGCGACAAGCGGCGTCGCGCCGACACCGCGAAGAGTTTTCGGATCGCAGCATGGCCGCCGGCATGGCGGAATTCTACCGTGGTGTGCTGGCCCAGCGAGCGCCGCGTTTATCACAGGCTTCCACGCGCGCGGCTGGGAGTCGAAACGCATGAAGATCGCCATGATCGGTCAAAAGGGCATTCCGGCACATGAGTGCGGCGTCGCCCAATGGGTCGAGGTTGTGAGCCGCGAACTGGTTTCGCGTGGGCATGAAGTGATTGCGTATTGCCGCCGTTCGTATTGCGGTCGCGACGCGCAATCGTCAAGCGAGGGCGGTTTGCATCGCGTGTTTCGGCCCAGCGTGCCGACCAAACATCTCGACGCCATCACACATACGCTGGCTTGCACCATCGATGTGGCATTGCGACGTGCCGACGTCGTGCATTTTCATTGCGTCGGCCCGGCTCTGCTCGCGCCGCTGGCGCGGCTGGCTGGCTTGCCGGTGGTGGTGACGGTGCACGGTTTGGACTATCAGCGTGCCAAGTGGAACGGTTTTGCCCGCTGGTGTCTGCGGCAAGGCGAACGCGTGGCCGTGCGATGCGCCAATCGGTTGGCGGTGGTATCGCCGACGCTCCGCGACTATTTTGCCAGCGAGTACAATCGCGAGGTTGAATTCGTGCCCAACGGCGTGATTCCTTTTCCCGCGACAGACATGCGGCATTTGGCGGAGTGGAAGCTCACGCCCGGCGGCTACCTGTTGGCCGTCGCGCGGTTGGTTCCGGAAAAAGGTTTGCACTATTTGATCGAGGCGTTCAAGCGAACATCGCTGGATGTCAAGTTGGTGATTGCTGGCGGCTGCCGATTCGATGACAGCTACGAAAAACAGTTGCGTCAACTGGCCGACGATCGCGTGGTGTTCACCGGCATGGCCAATCGCGATTTACTCGCGCAACTCTACGCCGGCGCGCGAATGTTCGTGCTGCCCAGCGATTTGGAAGGCATGTCGATCGCGCTGCTAGAAGCCATGAATGCCCGGTTGCCGGTGCTGGTGAGTGATATTCCGGAAAATGTTTGTGTCGTCGGCGACGCGGGCTTTCGGTTTAAGCGCGGCGACGTGGCCGACTTGCAACGCGTGCTGACGCACGTTGTTGATGATCGTCGTCTGCTGCAGGAGTACGGTCGCCGGGCGGCACAGCAGGTGCTGCTGTTTCAGTGGCCGCAAATTGCCTTGCAGATGGAACAGCTTTACGCGCGTTGCGCTGGCATTCAATTGCCGTCAAACGCCGTTCGTGCGGGAATTCACGAATCTTCGTCACCGATTAATAGGCATGAGATCGCCTCGGTCTGAATGCCCCTGACTTGCGTTGCCCACGTTATGCCAACCGCTCACGCAGTAAACGCACTTGCCGCAACGGAGTTCGCTCCGACAGCGGATGATCGCGCGGTGGTCGTCAGGTTGCATGACGGCACGCCGCTGGACCTTGCAGGTCTGTCGCGAGTCGAACTCGAGAAGCTGCAGTGGATCGAAGAGCGCGCATTTGCGGCCAAGATTCGCCGGACCGCCAAAAATTCCACGGAGCGCGGCGCGACGATTGGCCAAGCTTACGATACCGTGCTGGCCATTCTCGATCGGCTGGCACCGTCAACCGGTCCGCTGATCATGGGGCTCAAACCGCGATACATTCGGTTGGTGCTCGATGCCTTGCGGATGCGCCGGCGCGAGGGCGTGGCAGCGCCGCGATTTTTCGAATTGGGTTACGGCAGCGGGCGGATGCTGCAAGCCGTGGCGGATGCGGATTTTGCAGTCGCCGGCATTGAAGTCTCGTCGGCCATGCGGCAGGCCGCCTTGGAACAGTTGCCGGCCTCGGCCGATCCCGCGGCACTGCTGCTGGGTGACTTTCTGACCGCCGATCTCACGGCGCTGCACGGCCGCTGCGATGTCATCTATTGGAACGATGTTTTCGAGCACATCCCGACCGATGAGATCGCCGACTTCCTGGCGCGGATCTACCAGTTGCTTTCGCCCGGTGGCGTGCTGTTGACGATCACGCCCAATTGGCATGGCCGGCCTTGGGACGTCACCCGCCGCGTGCGACCGGTACGCAGCGAGGCCGAGGGCTTTCACCTCAAAGAATACACATTGCGCGAAGTCACGGCCTTACTTGAGCAAGCCGGCTTTGCCACGGTTGCCACGCCGCTGGTCACCAGCCAAAAGCGGATTGTGTTGTGCGGCCACGGGCTGGCCCGCCTTAAGCGCCGCTGCGAACCGCTGCTGGAATATCTGCCCGGTCGCTGGGTCAGAAACCTCTGCGTGGCTTTGGGAGTGAATTGTACGATTGCGCGCAAACCCACGTCGGACGCGCCAGGGACGACTCGAGTTTCAGGAGGAAAAACAGCAGCCATGATTGCTCCAACCAATCATCATCGCACCGCTTTGCCAGAATCGCCTTCGGGCGTGACGCGCTCGCCCATGTCGGCGGCGCGGCGAATGGCGCTGGGCATGTACTATCGCGGCTCGTATCCGTTGCGCTGGTGCCAGCGACGGATTGCGGCCGCCAAAGGTCGCGCGCCCGTCATGTCACTTTTGTTACATCGCGTGGCCAACGATCGCGCGAATTCCTGGACCACATCGTGCGCGGAATTCGAACGGCAGATCCACTGGCTCAAAGCGCATTTCGATTGCGTTTCGCTCTCCGAGGCGCAGCGGCGCATTCGGCAGGCGTCCAACGACCGGCCTTGCGTCGCGGTGACGTTTGACGATGGCTACGCGGAGAACTGCCGCAACGCCATCCCGCTGTTGATCGCCCAGCAGATTCCATGCACCTACTTTGTGGTCACCGACCAAATTTTGCATCAGCGTCCGTTCATTCACGACGCACAGATGGGCAACGATTTTGCGCCCAACACGCTGGCCGAGTTGCGGGGACTTGCCGCGGCCGGTATTGAGATTGGCGTCCACTCGCGGACGCATCTTGACTTGGGTGGGATTGTCGACCGAGACATTTTGCGAGACGAATTGGTTCGGCCACGGCAAGAACTGCAGGACGCCATTGGCAGGCCGGTGCGCTACTTTTCGTTTCCGTACGGGCGTCATCGCAACCTCACGGCGCTCGCCTTTCAAATGGCGCAAGAGGCCGGCTACGAAGGTGTTTGCTCCGCGTACGGTGGTTACAACTATCCGGGGGACGATGCTTTTCACGTTCAGCGGTTCGGTGTCGACCAGAGCTTGATACGCCTGAAGAACTGGGCCACGGTCGATCCCATTCGCCAGTTTTCGATCCGCCGATTCGACTATGTTTAAACTTGGTTAAATACTGGTTTTTGCCGAGGAATTGTCGCGCGTCCAGAAATCGCTCAATTAGAATAGTTCCTACACGCTGTCGACTTCCGCCACCAGTGGAAGCTAACACTACTTGCCCATGTGAGTCAGCAACGGTTTTTTGCGGAGTGTTTTGCAGATGGATACATCAGCTCACGATCAAGTCATTGAAAGTTTCGCCGTCGTCCTGCGAATCGATCCAGACTGCAGCTATGCGTACTGCAGTCGTGGCGTGGCTTACATTGCCAAGGGCGATTACTTGCGGGCAATCGCGGATTTGGACCGTGCCATCGAACTGGAGCCGAACTTGGCGTTGGCGTATGCCAACCGTGGCGCGGCATACTTGCACCTCGGCGATTTCGATCAAGCGCTGTCCGATTGTGACGAAGCGATTCGGCTCGAGCCTCGATTAGCCGCCGCGCATTACAATCGCGGTTTGGCGCTGGCGGCCAAAAGCGATCTGGCTCAAATGTCCGACGGTCGAGGCGAGGTGCTGTCCGCCTAGGTCTTCCGGCGCTGCGTTATGTCCGTGCCCACAGCGATCGATCGCCCGCCAATGTCGAAATGGTCGGATGACGCTCAACCATCCGAGGCGTTGGCGAGCGATTTGGTCGTTGCCTGCATCAATGACGAATCGCGGTTGGCTGCCTTGCAACCCGAATGGGATGCGCTCGCCGGCGATATTCCCTTTCGTACCTTCGCCTGGCTGACGACCTGGTGGCGACATTACCGCCGGCGCGGCGACCGCCTGTTTGTGCTCTGCGTGCGCACCGCGCGGGGACAATTGGTGGGCCTGGCGCCGCTATATCGAACCAGCTCGATCGTTCGTGGCGCACTGCTGCGATTTCTCGGTTCGGGCCGCGTGGCGTCGGATCACCTCACATTCCTGGCCCACGGCGGGCAGCAATCCGCGGTGGCCACGGCGCTGGCCCAGTGGCTGCTAGGCGCTGGCGCCCGGCAATGGTCCCGAATGGAATTGGTTGGCGTGGATCCGTCGGATATCACGATCCAATCGTTTTGCCAACACTTGGCGGCCAGCCGCGTGATCCGACATCGCGGTTGCTGCGTGTCCAGTTGGAATATGCCGCTGGGCAACAATTGGGACGCGTTTTTAAAACAGCTCTCCAAGCCGCGACGTAACCGCGTGCGACGGCTGTTTCGCGATGTCGTGGCGTCGGGGCGAGGTGTAATCCATCGCGTCGAAAACCAATCGCAACTTGCGCGGGGATTCGAGATTCTCGTCGAACTGCACGAGCGACGACGGCGAAGTCTCGGTGATGCCGGCTGCTTTGCCGACGTCCGCTTCGGCCATTTTCAGTACGAAGTCATGGCAGAAATGCTGCGACAAAATCGGTTGCGGCTGATTTGGTTGGAAATCGAAGGCCAGCCAGCCGCCGTGGCGTATTTGCTGGTTGGCAATCGCACGGCCTACATGTACCAAAGTGGTTTGAATCCCGACCTCGACGCGCACCGACCGGGTTGGCTATTGACCGGCGTGGCAATTCAAGACGCGCTTGAAGCCGGGCTGCAAAGCTTCGATTTTCTTCGCGGCGACGAACCTTACAAAGCGTCGTGGAGCGCTCAACCGCAAGCGGTGCTGGGGTATCGCCTTGTTCGCCGCCAACCGCTGGCCATGCTGCGGCATCTTGCCTGGCGATGTGGAGATCGCCTCAAGCGCGTTGCCCGTCGCGTGCTGCGCGGCAAATCGCTCCGCGCGAGCATTCCGCACGCGGAGCAATCCGAATCGACCGAGGCGCCGTCGTGAGCGGCACTTCTCTGCCCGCTTCGTCACAGGAGCGCGAACTGCCCATCGAAACGCCGCTGGCTGGCAGTATGGCCCGGGGCGCCGGCATGGTGTTGCTCTTGGCAACCTTGCCGCGACTGGCCACGCTGATCCAAGGCACGTTGTTTTGTCGCTTGCTGCCGAAGGAGTCGCTGGGGCAGTGGGAGATGGCTTACAAGTTTGCGTTGTTGGCGGCGCCGCTGGCCGTGCTGGGAATCCCTGGCTCGCTGGGCCGATTTGTCGAACCGTATCGCGCCTGCGGTCGGTTGCGAATTCTGCTGACGAAATCCCTGCTGGCTAGCGCGGCCACTTCGCTGGTGGTCGTCGGCCTGTTTGCGATGACGCGGCCGCTGGTGGCGCAACTGATCTTTGGCGGTCCCGAGTTTTCTGGGCTGATCGGTCCCTGGCTGGTCGGTCTTGTGGGTCTGATTGCGTACAACACGCTGACCACCGTGTTTCTGTCGCTGCACTTGTTCCGCTCGGCGTTTTGGTTGCAATTCGGGCAGTCGCTGATGTTCGGCCTGGTTGGCTGGGCGCTGTTTGAGTATCAGTCGGCCAGCACGGTCAGCGCCATTTGGGCGTTCGCCGTTTCGAATCTGCTGGCCGCGGCCATTGTGCTACCGGGTCTAAGGCATCACTGGCAGCGATTGGATCATCACCCAATGGAACCGGCGGACGCGACGTTTTTACCGCGCATCGTACGATTCGCACTGTGGCTATGGCTCACCAATTTGCTGATGAACGGCTTTGATCTGGCCGACCGCTTCGTGCTGGTGCAGTTCAGTTCGCGCAACCCGCTTGATGCGCACGCTGAGCTGGGACAATATCACGCGGCGCTGCTGCTGCCGAAGTTCTTTCCGGCACTCGCCAATTTGCTGAGCGCGGCGCTGTTGCCCCGATTCGCCCGCATCTGGGACACGCAAGGCAACCAGGCTGTCTCGCGCCGACTCAATCTGACCGTCAAGCTGTTCGCCTTGCTACTGATGACCGGCGCGGTCAGCCTGCTCGGATTGGCGCCCTGGGTGTTCAAAGTCCTTGGCGGCGTGTCCGATAAATTTCAGCAAGGTCAGACCTTGCTCCCCTGGACGTTGGCGCTGTCCATCTGGGGCAGTTTGGTGTTGCTGGTGCAATTATATCTTTGGTGCCGCGAGCATAACGGCAAAGTCATGTTGGCGATTGCGATCGGACTGGCGGTCAACCTGATCACAAGCCTGCTGCTCGTCAAACCGCTGGGATTGTGGGGCGCGGTATGCGGCGCTACGGCGGCCAACCTGGTGGCACTGCTACTGATGCTGGCGTTTTGCTGGCGACAGGGGCTGCAGCGAGACGCGGGGCTGCTGCTGGTGGTCAGTCTGCCAGGCACGCTGTGGTTCGGCTTTTGGCCGGCGCTTTTGGTGCTGCTGCTGACGCTCGCGGCGTTTGCGCTCAGCGGGCGCCTACTGGACTCCGCCGACCGGCAATTTCTCGGCGGACTTGCGCGGGCAATTCGCTACCGTCGCTAGCGAACCGGCATTCCTGCGGCGGACGACCACCTCGACCGGCGAATTTGGAGCAGCAACCGCGGCGCTTGCAGGTCAATCCCCCTCGACGAACGGCGAGAATCCGCTTACCATAGGTGCTCAATCTTCAACAACCGCTCGGATCGTACCGGGCGTAACTCACTAAGAAAGCGCGCTTCGAAATGACTAAAGCTGTCGACGATCAAAACCTGTCCGCCGTAAAAATCGCGATGGCAGAGAAGTACGAATCACTCGCGCGGGTGGCCAAGAGCCGCGTCAAACGCCGCACGTTTACCCACAACGCCGTTCGATATCGTCAACAAGCGGCCGTGCTGAAAGCCAAATCGTGACCGTGGGCACGTCCAGGGTGCTGTTTCTCTGCAGCGGCAATTTCTATCGCAGCCGATTCGCAGAGCAGTTTTTCAACCTACTGGCGTCGCGGCGGCAAATGGCGTGGCAGGCGGAGTCGCGCGGTTTTCGGCTCAGTCCCAACAATCTCGGCGCAATTTCGCCGCACGCGATTGCCGGATTGCAATTGCGGGGTCTCGACTGCGCGCAGCCACAGCGCATGCCGGCGGTTGTCGAGTCCGGCGACTTTGCCGCGTTCGAATTGGTGATTGCCGTCAAAGAAGCCGAACATCGCGCAAAGATGCTGGCCCGTTTTCCAGCCTGGGCCGATCGTATCCAATATTGGCATATTGATGATGTCGATTGTGCCGAGCCGCACCAGGCACTGCCCGAGCTGGAAAAGCAGGTCCGCGATTTGATTGATCGGTTACAGCTCAAGTCGCTGCGAGAATCTCAACCGTCGCAGCGCGCCGGCTGACGTCTGCCACTGCCACTGCCGCGGCGCGGTGCATCCACACGATTCGACCAAGCCCGATACTCGAACTCCCAAATCATTGAGCAAAATGCAACGGGATTGAAATGATGTTATTGGGCAGCTTCACGGGAGTGAATGAGTCGATGATCCTGGGCCTGCCAATGTTAAGCCCGTTGGAATTCGTCATTCTCGGCTTGCTTGCTGCGGAGTTGTGGCGGTTGGCGCGATCGTCGCCGCGATCATTTTCGTCGTCAAAAAAAGTCCGACTTCCAGTGGCGATCAAAGACCAAATCTCATGCCGTGTGCGGATTGTGGATCGCAAGTTTCTCGACTCGCAAAGGTATGTCCGCGATGCGGCCGACCGCTGAGCTAACGCCGCTCAGTGCCGAAATGACGTCCGGCACAGCCGTCAGCGACACGGCTAAAATGAAACGTTTCTAAATCGACGTTGCCGCGTGCAGCTTGCGGCGACGGGCCATGACAAGCAGGCCGATGATGCCCATCAGTCCGAGTAGCCAAGTGCTCGGTTCGGGCACGGCGGTGACCGAGACTGGCGAGCCACCGAGCGAACCCAGTGTATGGACTTCGCCAGACAGCGCGCCGCTTTGTGCCGCAAAAGCTGAGTCCATCAGCGAGTAGTCTGCGGCGGTAATCGAGCCGTCGTAGTCGAAGTCGCCGTTGGCCCAACCGGTCT
>JBBRCE010000059.1:0-30343 GCA_038205115.1 Pirellulales bacterium | reverse complement strand
AAATTTTCCGTCGGCAAACAGCCTGCGTGTGCATGAGACTGGTGGCAGGAGATGTCGTGTGGATGGTTTGCTAGACAAAATTAGGTTCGCCGGTGCGCTGGCCAACCGAAACGAACCGACACGCGGCCGCAACAATTAGCCGAACCCCCGTTGAAGCTCTTTGACAACTTAACCGGCGGTCGCCAGCGCCCCAGCAAGCCTGGCGACCGCTCACACACTCCGATTTGCAAAAGTGCGATTCGGCGCGCAGCATTTGCGTTGCGCGCCGCTGGTAGGAAATTCGCAGCTTGCCCAATTCGTAGCCGACGCAGCCTGCGTCGGTCGATTCACCGGATCGCGCTGAAAAGCGCGTTTAACTGTGGGCGGTGAACGGCAAGCCCGCGGCGATTCAGCCTCAACTCAGCCGACGCTGGCAGCGTCGCCAACGACTGAGTCTCACGGCACGCGCGGCGAAAAAGCAGCATCGCAAATCGGAGTGACGAGCCTGCGGTCCGCGCCGAAGACGTGGAAAAAGTGCGTCCGCCAGACGTTGTGTCTTCACTGTCCACGGCGATTATTGAGGTCAAAACCGTTGCCAAGTCGTTACGCTGAGCAACGTTGCCATCGCTGAGGCAGCGAATTGACGAAAAACTTTTTCTCCTCTCCTTCGCCCCGCTCTCTCTCCTCCTCTAGTCCGTGCAATAACTCGCGCAACGCAATACGCCATCGCGCGGTGGTGGGGTGGGCCGACGAAAAAGGCCCAGCGGTGGTGGCCGCTGGGCCTGAAGGTTTCTCGTTAGTCGCCTGCCGATTAAGGAATGGCGTAGATCAATCCGACCACGCCAGCCGCTTCGAACAACGCACCGCGCGGGCTCAGCGGAATGGCGTCGATGCTGTACGGAGCACAATCGCCAGGCCGGTAGTAGCCTAACGCGTAGACGCACTCGTTGGGTGTTTCCAAGCCCATCTTGTAGGGCAAGAAGATCAGCGAGCCGAAGAAGTTTACGCTGCTGACAAACGGATCGAGCACCGGTCCCCATGAGTGGCCATAGCGTTCCATGGCCACATCTTCGAAGTACAACGGCTTGTGACACAAGGCCGAGGCTTTCCAAGTGAACGTGGTGCAGGCCCAGTTGCGGCCCGAGAACGTTTCATTACCGAGCACGCACTCGCAGGGAAAGTCGTTGCCCATCTTGTAGGACGGCCGATCGACTTTCAGCTCTCGCAAGCTGGCGTTGACGGAAATATCCAAGCTGACTTGATCCAGCGTGTGATCCTTGAGACGGCGAAATTGATCGACGCAGTCTTTGCGGGCTTGAATGCAGTAATCTTTTTTGGCATCGGCACGGCCATCGTCCATCGGTTCGACCGGTGGCTGCGGACGCGACAGTGGCGGAGGCGTATCGATGGCATTGCGGCTGGCTGGCGGAAGATCACGCGGGACCGTCCGCGACGGAGTTAGATCGCGCGGCTGAGTGCGCGCCGGCGGCGCGCCGAGCGGATCGTCGGAGTCGGGCAGCGGAATTCGCTGCGGCTGACGAGGCGGCAACGCATCCAGCGGATTGTTATTGTTGGCGGGCGGAATGTTACGCGGCGCCAAGGCAGGCGCGTCGTCTTCCAGGCCGCGCAATTGCAAGTCGGTATTCACCGGAGCGGCCGGTTGCGGTTCGTTGCGACGCGTCTCAAGCTGCACGGCTTGCTTGACGTAACGGCTGGGCTTACGGACGCTCGGCAGTTCGCTGGGCGCGGGCGTCGGTTCGCTCTGATCGCTCGCCGGTCGAACGGCCGTATCGATGGCGCGAGGCATGTCGGGCCGTTGACGGCGTGAAGACGAAATGCCCGCGCTGGTTTTGGCTTCTGCGTTGGGCTTGGCGTCGCCGGCGGTTGCCGTGGCATTGCGATTTGCAGCGCTGGTCGTTTTACTGGCGGTCTCATCGCCGAAGATCGTCGAATACGATGGCACGACAACCGATCGCGTGGTGGGCGACGAAGGGCTGGTGGTGTATTCGTCGGTATGCGCAACGGGCCGAGTCGGTCGCCAGCGTAGGCGGCCTTCTTCCGCGTTGGGATCGGCTGCCAAAGCTTGCCCGACGAACATCAGTCCGCCGAGTGCCGCCGTGGTACAGAGTTTTGACCAAGATCCCAGTTGCGTCCAGCGCAGATGCGAGGCGAGGCTAGTTGGCTTCGCCGCCTTTGTGCTCGACACTGTAATTGGGTGCTTCTTGCGTGATGGCAATGTCATGTGGATGACTCTCTCGTACACTCGCCAGTGAAACCTGGATGAATCGCGCGTCCTTACGCAACTCCTCGATCGTGCGAGCGCCGCAATAACCCATGCCGGCTCGCAAACCGCCAACTAACTGATAAACAAACGTGCTCAGCGGACCTTTAAAAGGCACGCGACCTTCGACTCCTTCAGGCACCAACTTGTCTGGCCCGCGTTCCGCGCCCCGTTGCCGGTAGCGTTCGCTCGAACCTTTGACCATGGCACCCAGCGAGCCCATGCCGCGATAAACTTTGAATGTCCGACCCTGATATAAAATCTGCTGTCCCGGGCTTTCGGCCACGCCGGCGAACAGTCCGCCGATCATGCAAGCATGAGCCCCGGAAGCGATGGCTTTAGTAATGTCTCCCGAATATCGAATTCCGCCGTCGGCAATGACCGGCACACCGCGTTCGCGGGCCGCTTCGACCGCATGCATAATGGCGGTAATCTGCGGCACGCCCACGCCAGAAATGACTCGCGTGGTGCAAATCGAACCTGGACCAATTCCGACTTTTACGGCGTCGGCGCCAGCGGCGATCAGGTCGGCACAGCCTTCCCGAGTTGCCACGTTACCGGCGACGACGTCAATATCCCATTGTCGCTTAATTTCGCGGACGGTTTCGATCACGTTGGACGAATGCCCGTGAGCGCTATCCACCACCAGCACATCAACTCCTTTGGAGATCAGGCTTTGAGCGCGTTCGTAATCATGCACGCCCACCGCCGCACCCACACGCAGTCTGCCTTGCCTGTCTTTGCAAGCATTTGGAAACCGCTTCATCATGTCGATGTCTTTGATCGTAATCAGTCCCGTCAGTGTGTAATTTTCGTCAACCAGCAAAAGTTTCTCGACCTTATTTACCATTAAAATCTTTTCAGCTTGCTCAAGCGTCACGTTCCCCGTAGCCGTAACAAGCTTCTCGCGCGTCATAACTTCCGATACTGGCAGTTCATTGGTTTCCAAAAATCGCAGATCGCGGCGGGTGAGAATTCCAACCAATTGGCGATTTTCGTTGGTGATGGGCACGCCAGAAACGTTGTGCTGGTCCATCACTTCGCGAGCGCGACCGATGGTGGCACTAGGCGGCAGTGTGACGGGATCGAAGATGATGCCGTTGGCGGTGCGTTTGACTTTATCGACTTCGTCCGTTTGCCGGTCGGTGGGCATGTTTTTATGGATCACGCTCAGACCGCCTTCTTGCGCCAAGGCGATGGCCATTTCGCTTTCGGTAACGGTATCCATGGGCGAGCTGAGCAGCGGAATGTTGAGCGAGATGCGCTGCGTGAGTTGCGTCCCGACGTTGACCTCCGATGGCACGACTTCGCTGAACCGCGGCTCGAGTAACACGTCGTCAAACGTAATGCCTTGGTAGCTGATTTTGTCGTGCATGTTGCCCGTCCCGCGGTCCGGAAAATGTATAATCCTGCATTATGGGCCGTTTTGTCGAAGCTGGCAACCTGCGGCGGCGGATTCAATTCCAACGGCCAGGCGCCTTGGTTGCGCGACGCAACGAAATCGTTGAATCGTTAAGTTGTTGGCTCGGCTTAATTGTGAGCGAACGTAAGGAGTGACCATTATCGATTCTTTGCAACTGATTGTCGGCGCGGCGCTCGTGGCGCTGGTGCTGCACGACGTGTTTCAATCTGTGGTTCTGCCGCGGCGCAGTGGCGGACCGCTACGCGTGGCGCCTTACCTGTTTTTGTTGCTCTGGCCGCTGTGGCGAAGGATTGGCCAGCGCCGGCAACCGGCCTGGCGTCGCGAGGATTTTTTAGGCAGCTTCGCGCCGTTTTCGATCATCTTGCTGCTGGCCGTGTGGCTGATTGCCATGATCTTTGGCTTTGGGCTGATCGTGCATGGTTTACACGATCAATTCAAACCGCCCATCGAAAATTTTCAATCGGCGTTTTACATGGCCGGCACATCACTGCTGACCATTGGCTACGGAGACATTGTGCCAACGCAACCACTGGCGCGCGGCGTGGTGTTGCTGGCGGGCGCTTCTGGCTTGACGATTTTAGCGCTGGTGATTGCCTTGGCGTTTAATTTATACGCTTCGTTCGCGCGGCGCGAGGTGCTGGTGTTGATGCTCGACGCGCGGGCCGGCGTGCCGCCATCAGGCGTGACGCTGCTGGAAACTTACGGCCGCCAGCGAATTCTCGACGCACTGCCGGCCATCTTCGGCCAATTCGAACTCTGGACGGCGGAAGTGCTCGATAGTCATCTGGCTTACCCTGTGCTGCCGTTCTTTCGCTCGTCGCACGATCGGCAGTCGTGGATTGGCGCGTTGGGCGCAGTGTTGGACGCGGCCACACTGATCACCACGGCGGTGCCGGAAGCGGCCTGCCGCGATCAAGATCCGCTGCGTCACGCCCGCGCGGCTGCCGAAATGCTGTACGGAATCGGCTGTCATGCGGTGATCGATCTGACGCGGATGCGTGGTTTTGCAAAGCGTTACGATCTTACGGCGCAAGGGCCAGGCATCGAGCGCGCCGAGTTCGAGGCAGCCTGTAAGCAACTTGCCGCAGCCGGATACCCAACCGAGCGCAGTGAACAGACCTGGCAGAATTTTTCGAAGCGGCGGGCGATATACGCCACGCGGTTGAATCTGATGGCCCGCTTTTTTGCCTGCCCGCCGACGCAGTGGATTGGCGATCGCAGCGTACTGATCCGCCATTTGGGCGAACATTAATTCGTTGTGCGCGGCAAGCGTTCCAGCAACAGAATGAGCAGCGAGAGAAAGCGTAACGCTATTTCAACAGGCCGAAAATCAGCGAGCCATTATGACCGCCGAAGCCAAAGCTGTTGGACATGGCCGTGCTCAGTTTACGCTCGCGGGCGTGCAGCGGGGTGTAGTCCAAGTCGCACTGCGGATCGGGATTTTCCAGATTGATGGTCGGCGGAATGCGGCCATCGCGCAGCGCCAGCAAACTGATGATGGCCTCGACGCCGCCACTGGCGCCCAACAGATGGCCGATCTGGCTCTTGGTGCTGGAGATGTTGACGCTGCGGGCGGACTCGCCGAATACGGATTTGATGGCCCGCGTCTCGGCAACGTCACCCAGCGGCGTACTGGTGCCGTGGGCGTTGATGTAGTCGATTTGCGATGCGTTCAGCTTGGCGTCGGCCAGCGCTTTGGACATCGCCTTGGCGGCACCGTAACCGTCTTCCGGCGGTTGCGTAATGTGACTGCCATCGGCCGAAGCGCCGTAGCCCAGCAGTTCGCAGTAGATGCGTGCGCCGCGTCGACGGGCGTGTTCGAGTTCTTCCAGCACCAGGATGCCGGCGCCCTCGCCCAGCACGAAGCCGTCGCGATCGCGATCGAACGGTCGGCTGGCTCGTTGCGGTTCGTCGTTTCGTTCCGAGAGCGCTTTCATATTGGCAAAGCCGGCCACGCCCATCGGCGTAATGGCGGCCTCGCTGCCACCGGAGATCATGACATCGGCATCGTCGTACTGAATGGCGCGGAAAGCGTCGCCCAGCGCGTTGGTGGCGCTGGCACAGGCAGTGGCCACGGCGGTGTTGGTGCCGCGCAAGCCGAAACGAATCGAAACGTGACCGCTGGCCGCGTTGACGATCAGCTTGGGAATGGTGAAGGCCGAGACTTTGTCAGGGCCTTTGAACAGCAATCGCTCGACTTGCGTTTCGATCTCGTTGAGTCCGCCGATGCCGGAGCCAATGATCACGCCGCAGCGGAACAGGTCTTCGCGGGTGAAATCCAAACCGGAGTCGGCCACGGCAGCCACGCCGGCCACGATGGCGAATTGGCAGAAGCGGTCGAGCCGTTTTTCGTCTTTGGGCGTGATGTGCGGACCGCAGGCCCAATCGCCAATTTGGCCAGCAAATTTGACTTTATGGCGCGCGGTATCGAACAGCGTCAGCGCCGAGACGCCGCTTTCGCCTTCGAGAATGCGTTGCCAGAAAGATTCGACTTGGTGACCGAGCGAAGAAACAATTCCCACCCCGGTGACGACGACTCGTCGTTTCATGGCAAGCTATTTGGTCTGTGCCTTTTCGATGTAATCGACGGCTTGGCCAACTGTTTGAATTTTTTCAGCGGCATCGTCGGGAATGTTGATGTCGAACTCTTCTTCGAGCTCCATCACCAACTCGACAATATCGAGCGAATCGGCTCCGAGGTCGTTGATAAACGACGTTTCGGAGGTGATTTGGTCTTTGCTGACGCCCAGTTGCTCGGCAACGATGTCAATAACGCGTTCTTGAACGGAAGCCACCTTCACACTCCTCCTGTACAGCACATCAATGGTCGCTGGCAACAAGCGGGCCGACCATCGGCCGCTCGGGCGAAAATCAGTTATTCAAATCCAAAAGTCAGGTCGCCAGTTTAACGTAGCGATAAGTCGCCAGTTTAACATAGCAAGAACGAGGCGACTATCGCAATTTGGAGACTCTTCGTAATCTTGGTCAAGGTATAGCCGGTTTGCGAAGGATTGTCTAGATGCCGTATCCCTAGAAACCGTGGGACATTACGTGTTTTTTCCGCCGGGCCATTGTGCACGCTAGCAGTTTCGTTTGTTAGCATTTGCGCCAGCCGTGGCAGATGCGGTTACGCTGGCCAGGCTTGCAATGCCAGTTCAGCCACTCGTCGCAGTTCTGCTTGTGTGGCACCACCTGCCGCCTGCACGGCCATACCATGAGAAACGGTGACAACGTAGCGTGCTAAGTCGTCGGCCACCAAATGGTTAGGCAAGTCACCGGCAGCAACGGCTTGCTCAAATCGTTGAGCCAAAATCTTGACCAGGCTTGCGCGGCGAACGGCCATGTCGCGCCGCAGGCTGTCAGCGCTGCTGCCGCAAACCAAAGCCGCCTGCACCAAAAAACAGCCTCGCGGACCGTCGGAATCGGTAATTAATTTGATGCTGCCGCTCCAAAGTTGTTGGACCACCTCTCGCGCGGTGGGCGCGGCGAGCGCGCGTTGTACGTGCGACGCCGGGCCCTCAATGTAGCGATCAACGGCCTTGCGAAAGAGCGTCTCCTTATTGCCAAACGCCGCGTACAAGCTCGGACGGTTGATGCCCATCGCGGCGGTTAGGTCAGGCAGCGATGTCCCTTCGTAACCCTTATGCCAGAAGACCTTTACAGCCGCATCCAGCGCCGCATCCAAATCGAATTTTCGGGGCCGACCGATTGCCACGTAAACCTCCACATGTATTTCTTACCAAATAGTACACTAGGGACTTGCCCTGTCTAGTTGGCACTTCTTTGATTTCACGCGTTAAAACCAAAACCAATTTTTGAACTCAGGAGAATGGGCATGACAAGCAAACTGGCAGGCAAAGTTGCGGTTGTAACCGGGGCGTCAAAAGGCATCGGAGCGGCCATTGCTACGCACTTGGCGGCAGAAGGCGCTGCGGTGGTGGTCAACTACTCATCTAGCAAGGCTGGTGCCGATCGTGTGGTCGAGCAGATTGTTTCCCAAGGCGGCAAGGCGATTGCCGTTGGCGCCAATCTTTCCAAGCCGGCAGAAATTCCGAAATTGTTTGCGGCTGTCAAAAAAGAATTCGGCAAGCTCGACATCTTGGTCAACAACGCGGGCGTCTACGCTTTTGCTCCGCTGGCGGAAATCACGCCTGAGAATTACCACCAGCAATTTGACCTCAACGTGTTGGGGTTGCTGCTCTGCACGCAAGAGGCTGTGAAGCTGATGGGCGAAGGCAGCAGCATCATCAATATCAGTTCGGTTGTGGCGACTCTGGCGCCGCCGAACTCGGCCGTTTATAGCGGAACCAAAGCGGCCGTCAACGCCATCACGCGAGCGCTCGCGCAGGAACTGGGTCCGCGTAAAATCCGCGTCAACTCCGTCAACCCGGGCATGGTAGAAACCGAAGGCACTCAAAGTTCAGGCATCACGACCGGCGATTTCCGCAAGCAGATGGAATCGCAAACGCCGCTGGGCAGAATTGGCAAGCCGCAAGACATTGCGCCCACCGTGGCGTTCTTGGCGTCGGACGATTCGGCTTGGACCACTGGCGAATCACTGTATATCTCCGGCGGAATGCGGTAACGCACTGCTCATTAGGCGGCTGGCGGAGCGCTACTTGTGGCGCTGATGCCGGCGGCCGATTCGTCCAGTTCTTGCATCCAGCGCTTGCGCATGTCGTCCATCACGGTATGCCAGTCGCCGGTTTGCCGATAGATTCTGCGTTGCCGGTCGGCACCAATCTCCAAGCCGCGTCCGGGCCAAATGGCGTTCAGGAATTCGCTCTCGCCCAGTTCGCCGGCCAGCGGTGCTAGCCGCTCGAGCAATTGAACGGCGTCGTCGGCCACGCTGAGTCGCGGGCCTTCTGGACGTCGCGAACACATGGTTTCCAGGCCGTAGCGGCTAGCCAGCCAGCGATTTTCGCGCGCCAGCCAAAACGCGGCCGGTTCGCCGGCAATCGCCTCGCGATGTTCTTGCAAAAAGCGTAAATTGTCGACCACTAGGCAGCGGCTTAAGGCCACCAATCCCAACAGCGATGCCAACGTTGAAGGCACGTCGAAAATCCGAAATTCGATGGTGCCAAATTTTGCCTGTGGGCGGATATCCCAGTAGATGTCTTTGACGCTCTCAATCAGTTTGGCGTCTTGCATCGCCTGGCAATAATCGCAAAAGCCCTGCCAGTTAATAAAGTGCATGGGAATTCCGGTACTGGCCGAGGGCCGAAACATCCGCATTCGCGCCGAAGAATAATCGGTATCGATGCCCTGCCAGAAGGGCGAATTCGCCGACAGCGCAAGTAGGTGCGGCAAGTATTCCACGCAGCGATTCACCGCGCCAATTGCTAAATCACCGTCCGGTACTCCCACATGGACGTGCAGTCCGAAAACGATCTCGTGATAGGCCGACCAGCCTTGTCGCTTGACCATTTTTTGATAGCGTTCGTCGGGCGAAATGGCCGACATCGACGGCTTCGCGAACGGGTGCGTGCCACCCATCGCCAACTCGAAACCGAGCGATCGCGCGATGTTGCGAACTTGCCGCAACCTGGGGAAAAAATTGTCGCGCAGCGTCGCCACGTTCTGACAGACGTCGCTCTTCACTTCCAGCATGCAGACCAAGAACTCGCCGGAAACGCCCTCAATGCCCTGCTCTTTGCAGGCGTTAAGGATCCGCGGTCCGCCGGGCGCCAAATCGCCGCTCTCGGGATCGATGACCTGCAGTTCCAGCTCGGCGCCAACAGTGGACTGCGTAGAGCCTTCGAAATTGATGGTCATGCGTAGCTCGCTTCAGCTCAAGGAAATTTGCGGACCGGTGGCAGGTGTGCGATGCGATTCCGATACTGGTCGGGCAATCGCTGTGCCGCGGGTTCGAAATTGCCGGCGCGAATGCCACGCACGTTTGGCGACGATATAATGAGCTTGTCGAATTCATTGCTCCGTGCGAGGCTGCCGATGTGCGAACTCATGGCTTTAAGTGTCGAAACCGCCATACGGGCGAACTTTTCGTTTCGCGAGTTTGCCGGCGCTGACGAGCAAAACCCCGACGGCTGGGGCATTGCCTGGTATCCGGATCAATCGGCCGCGCTGATCAAAGAGCCCATCCGTTGGAGCCATAGCCAGCACTCGAAGTTTCTCGAAACGTACCACGACTTGCGATCGTGCATTTACATTGCCCACGTACGGCATAAGACGGTGGGCGACGAGCCTTCGCACGCCGATACGCATCCCTTTCTGCGCGAGTATTTGGGTCGCGATTATGCCTTTGCGCACAATGGCACCCTGGCCGATCTGACCAACGACGGCGCGCGGTATCGCGCGGTAGGCGCCACCGATTCCGAGCGCGCTTTCTGTCATCTGCTGGAACGCATCGCCCAACGTGGCGGCCACCTGGAAGACGAAGACGCCTATCGCTGGCTGCACAGCGAACTACTGACGCTGAATCGCCGCGGAAAAATCAATTGCCTGATGTCCGACGGCCAGTCGCTATTCTGTTACCACGACATCGCGGGACACAAGGGGCTGACCTGGTGCCGCACGAATGTTGCTGCCCAACAGCCCGAGCATTTTCAAGATCGCGAGTTGCAAGTGGCAATCGAAAGCCGGCGGTCAGAACCGGCGGTGCTGGTCGCCACGCGCTCACTCGGACCCGGCGACTGGCACACCTTCATCCCAGGGCAACTGCTGGTTTTACGCCGGGGCGCGGTGGCATTTTCCAGCCATGCCGAGCTGCCGGCCGTTAGCAGTGAAGTGGCAAGTTGAATTTCGAAATTGCTCACGCGACGTTGCCCGCACAGCTACGATCAAGCCGTCAATCCGCCATCGACGGTCAGCACTTGGCCGGTGATGTAGGACGCCGCGCCGCTAGCCAGAAACAGCACGCAGTTGGCCACATCGGCCGGCACGCCGACGCGCTTTGCTGGAATCCGTTTTTTGACTTCTTCCATCACCACCGGTCCGAGCGCTTCGGTCATTTCGGTTTCGATGAAGCCAGGCGCCACGCAGTTGACGGTCACCTTTTTGCCAGCCAATTCGGCGGCCACGGTGCGCGTCAAGCCGATCACGCCGGCCTTGGATGCCGAGTAATTCGCCTGGCCGGGATTGGCCATCAAGCCTGAGATGCTGGCGATGTTGATGATTCGTCCCGAGCGCTGTTTGCGCATCACCTTGGCGGCGGCACGTGTGAATAAAAACGTGCCGCGGAGGTTGGTCAAAATCACGTCGTCCCACTGCTGGTCGTTCATTCCGGCGATCAGTGTGTCGCGGGTGATGCCGGCGTTGTTGACCATAATGTCCACGCGGCCCCATTTTTCGGTCACGCCATCGAACGCTTTTTCGACACTGGCTGTATCGCCGACATCGCAGCTCATGGCTTCAGCCGTGCCGCCGGCGGCTTGAATCGACGCGACGGTTTTCGCCAGTTTTTCGGCATTCCGCGCCAGGCAGGCGACCTTGGCGCCACAGCGGGCCAGTTCTTGTGCAATGGCCACGCCCAGGCCTTGTGAAGCGCCTGTGACGATGGCCACCTGGCCGCTGAGATCGACGGTCAGTTGGTTGGCGGCGACTGGCTTTACGGCGGTCGTGTTTTCGATTTTGTCAGACATGATTACTCCATCACTCCCAGACATTGAATTTTGCGGTCGATGCGTTTGACTAAGCCGCGTAGCACGCGGCCAGGCCCGACTTCGTAAAGCGTATCGCAGCCAAGCTGTAGCAGGTAGCGCTGCGACTCTTCCCAGCGAACCGGTTGCACGACTTGCCGCACCAGCAGAGCGCGAATTTCTTCTGGGTCGCTGTGCGGCTGGGCGTCGACATTCGAAACCACCGGCAAACGCGGCGCACGAATATTAACGCCAGCCAGTGCTTGTGTGAGTTTTTCGACGGCCGGTTGCATGATGGGCGTGTGAAATGCGCCCGCCACGCTGAGCGGGATGGTCTTCATGGCGCCGGCGGTAACGGCCAGTTCGCTCGCCCGTTGGCAGGCCGCCTTGCTGCCGGAAATCACGATGTTGCCGGGGCAGAGCAGATTGGCAACCTGCAAGATTTCGTCGCCGCGGGCCTGGCTGCACACGTGTTCGATCTTTTCCAAATCCAGTCCCAAAATGCTGAGCATGCCGCTGGGCGTTTGATCGGCGGCGGCTTGCATCGCCTCGCCGCGTTGCTGGACCACGCGTAGGCCGTCTTCGAAATCCATCGCGCCGGCGAACACCAGGGCCGTGTACTCGCCGAGACTCAAACCGGCGGCAGCTAGGCAAGCTGCGACAACTTCGGGCGATTGCGCTTTCAGCGCTTCCAGCGCGGCCAGACTGGTGACGAACAGCGCCGGCTGGCTGATGACGGTGGAATCGAGCCTTTCGGCCGGTCCTTCGAAACAGAGTTGGGCCAGATCGTAGCCCAGCACCGTGGCGGCGCGGTGGTAGAGTTCGCGCGCGGCGGGATTCGATTCGGCCAGTTGCCGACCCATGCCGACGGTTTGCGCGCCCTGGCCAGGAAATAAGAAAGCGATCTTTGCCACGCCGTGCGACCTCGCGGTTGACGCCCAGCGGGTGGTTACCGCGAGCGAATCAAATAGGTAAGCCCACAGGCCATGCCCGTGGGCTTTCGATCATCGTGAATTTCGCCCCGCGCTCGAAGATCGCCGCGCGGAAATCCTCGGGATTACTTGGCGACTTCGGTCTCGATCACCGTCCGGCCCATGTAATTGCCGCAAGTGGGGCAGATGACATGCGTCGGCACGGCCGTGGTGCATTTGGGGCAATACGTCAGCTGCCGCGGCTTGACGTGATCGTGAGAGCGGCGGCTGCCGGTTTTTTGGTTGGACTGACGTCGCTTAGGTACGGCCATGATTCTGCTCTCAAAACGGCGCTGATCGGCCAAAATGCCGGCCGCAAACCGCGGAAAAAGTAACCTGCAATGCAAACGCACCAAGATAAAGTCCACGGGCCGCAGTGTCAAGCCAACGCCGTGGCAAAAACGCGCACGCAGTGGCAGGTGCTGCTAGCGAATGCGGGCCGCTGGGTGGCGGTTTGCCGGCGATTTTCGCACGGGGATGGCGCGGTTGCGAGTTGCCGGCATCGCGGCGGATCTAGCGGCGGCTGACTTCCAGCTTGCGTTGCCGCCAACCTTCGACCGCTTTTTCGATCTCGATTTGAGTCGCCTGCGGTTGAGCCACGACCAGGCATTTGCCAGCCGGATCGTACAGCACCACGCCGCGCAGTCCTGCCTGCGGGTCGCGCAGGGCGGAAACGCGATCGCTGGCCCGTTTGGCCAACAGATCGCCGGTAAGCTGGTCGGTGACGATATCCGCCAACGGGTAGAATTCCACCTGCAACCGCGCGGCCGCTTTGCGCGTGGTCAACTGCACCGTTGTGTCGTCGACGCACACCACGGCCAAATCCAGCGCACTGGCCAGCGAGGTCAGGGCTTCTTCCACTGTTGCCTTGCCGATCCGGAGCGCGAGCGTGGTTTCCGGCGCAAGTTCTTCCCGCGAGAGCGAAAGCCAATCCACAACAATGTTGACGTGCCCGTTGGCTTGCAGATAGTCGACAATTTCCGCCAGCGGTCGCGGCGCAATAAAATTCGCGGTGACCGACTGCTGTAATGCGGCGGCCACCCGCGCATGATGCGTGACCAGTTTGAACCGCATGGGATCGAACTTGCTGCGCGGGGCAATGCCGCGGGCAACACGCAGTTTTTCGCAGAACACCAGCAATTGATAGTGGACGGCCGGACTTTGATCGATGGCCAGTTGTTGACCAAGCCATTTCAGATCGCCATTGCCGCCGGCCGCTCGCCAGCTCTCCGGCGAAACCGAACTCGTTAACAACGTGACGAACTCGACCTTGGATTGCGGATCGTCGGCCACCAGATCGGCCACCGAATAGCGGACGTTTCGCGGCGCGTCCGTCTGCCGCTGAATCAGCAGTTGGCCATCGCGAACGACACACGCCAATCCCAACGGTGCCAGCGCCGTTTGCATGGTCTTGCCAATGGTGGCATCGCGGACCGTAACACTGACCGCGGCAGCCGGCGTGAGACCCAGCTCTTCCAAACTCTGCGCATCCAACGTGACGTTAGCAGTCGTCAATTGGCCGAAGGTGCTGGCAAAACGATCCAGCGAAAGTTTGTGAAGTTCCATCTCGGCCAGCGAGTCTTCCAGGCGCGCTTCGACATCCACTTTACGCGGCGGCGTGCGCTTGATTTCCACCTTGACGGTGCCAGCAATGCCGGGCTTTTCCACCGGCGGCTTTGGCGGATTCACACGCGGATGCGCCAGCGGATCAACGTTTTGCAGCGGATCGTCCACACGATTGTCGGGCGCGACCACCGCAACCGGCGCCACCGCCGCAGGCGGAACCACAACGGCCGGCAGCGGGACGCGATCGACCGACGGTACAACCGGCGGCGCAGGCGGCTTAGCTCGGTCCGCCATCGTCGCCGCCGGCTTGCGCGCTTCGACAGCCAGGCTGTCCACCGCACCTTGCCCAGCGACGGGAGCAATCACCTCGGCTACAGGTGGTTGATTGATGGCGGCCGCAGGCGACTTTTCGGAATCGACAGCAGGCAGTACGTTTTGATCGACCGTAGTTCGACCGACATCCGTGGATGCGACGGCCATCGCAGTTGGGTCGGGCGCGGGATGATGGAAGATCGCGACGGTGACAACAATGCCGCCAACAAACGCCAGCGCCACTCCGCCCACCAGCAGCGACATCCGCCAGCGCGAATTAGTTGTGCTCGCCCCGGCTTGGCCAGCCGGAATTGCAGCTTTGCCAGCCGGAATCACAGTCTGGCCAGCCGGAATAGCAGCTTGTGCGGGTGTTGGCCAAACGGTTGCGGCAGCCGCCAACGGAATCGCGGCCAGAATCTGCTTGGACTCGGGTTGCGCGGGAGATTGTGCAGCGGGTGTAACGCTCTGCGGTTTGCGGCTCGCCAATCCGGCGGGAATGGCGGCTGGCTGCCCGACCCGCGGTTGTGCCGGGCGCGGCTCGGAACCCGCTGGCCGAACGCGGCCAATTGTCGAACCGCCCGCACTGTTCTCGGCGGGCGATAACTTGCCAGACGTGGCCGGGTGTTCCGCCTTTTGCGGCCCGGTTTTTGCGCCGCTCTGCAAGCCGGACGCTCCGGGCGAGCGAGCTTGCGCTGGCAAGTTTAAAGCGGCTGGCGAAAGACCGGCAGGCCGAAGTGTGTGAGAGTTGGCGCTGGTCGGTGCGGCAGTTGGCTCGGCGGCGCTCGGTGGTGTGGTATCTGCCAGGGCAATGGCGGCCGGCGGCGGTGGCGACCAGCCTGCCGGCGGAACGACTTGCACCATGCTCTCGCACTTAGGGCAGGCCAGAATTTGGCCAATCGCCGAAAGCTCCCGAACTTTGAGTCGGGCGCGGCAGGTCGTGCAGGAGATGGAAAACAATTCCACGATGGGATCTCGCCCGGGCGTCAGTGTTGTGTGTTGCTGGCCGTTCGCGGTAGAGATCCGTTTCTGACCGCATCAACTGCTTGATGATTGTTGCTTGACGACTGTTGGTTGTTGATTGCTGCGCGTCTATTTTTTCTTGGGGACCGGTTTGGTGGGCGCGGCCGCGCCGGCGAATTCTGGGGGCAATTTTTCACCCCGTTTGGTTGTGGCGGCCTTGGTCGAAATGTAAAGCACCTCTTCGCCATCTTTGTCTTTGATGAAGTACACCAATTTACCGTCTGGGTTGGCTTGCTTCAAAATCAACTGCAAGATTTCTTTGGCGGGCTGATCCTTTTGATCGAACTTGGTAATTGCCTGGTTCTTGGTGATCCCTTCCAATTGTAGGTCGCCGCCGATGATTTCGACCTTGCCGCCGATTTCGCCAGCGAAGATCGAGATGGAAGTTTCTAGCGAATTATTCGGAAAAACCATCGATATCGGCATATTCAGACGTTCGGCCATGGGCGTTTGCTTGGCGGGCCCTTTGGCGACCACCACGCCTGCCGGGCGTTCGGCAATTGACAATTCCGTGCCCATCAGCAAGTTGTGCGCGGCGACGGCGGGCAAAACCGCGCGCAGCACGCCTTGCCCTTCTTCCTCGCCACGGCGCGAATATTCGGCCAGCCGCTCGATCATTCGCGGGTAACGGGCCAGAATCTTGGCGCTGTACGGCGGGTGCGGGTGCATGGCGTTCGAGTCGCTGAGTTGATTGCTGGCGGCGTTGAGCTTGGCGCGGCATTCGTCGGCCTTGAGGTAGCCGCTGGGACCGCCGCCGTTTGTGCGCAGCTCGACAAAAAAAGTATCGGTGAGGTGCATGCTGACCGCCGCACTACGCACATCGTCGCCGATGAAGCTGGTCATCAACTCGCGCAGAGGCTGGAGTTCGCCGGGCAACTGCGGTGTTTTTTCGTCGAGAAAATACTTGTTGGAAAACAGCAGCGTAAAGTGCCGATTGGCGTCGGTCAATTTGACCAGTGGTTCCAATTCGAGCGCCAAGTGCGGTTGCGGGTCGGCGGCAATGTCTTTGAGCGTTGCCGCTTCGCCACTGACGAGGATGCGGTCATTTTCTTTGGATGGCAGATAGTAGGCCAGTTTGCCACCGGTGATCAATTCACCGGCGTCGGATTTCTCGGAGACGCCGCCGCCTTGCATCAGGTACGCTCGCGTATCCGACGATATTTTTTCGCGCAAGCGTAGCACTAGGGTCATGGTGATTTCGCCTTTGGCGTTTTCGCCAAAACCGGCAATCAATTGATCGACCATGCCGGGCTCGCACGATGCGATCTGGCTGACGTACTGTGCGGCTTGCGCCCCGAACGGGCCGAGCGAGGCTTGCACGTTGGTCCATTCCGGATTTTTGCAGAGGTCGGCCAAGCGCACCGCAACCACGGCCTGCGGTATGACCGTGTGGGGCAGATATTTCAAGTCCAGCGGACTGCCTGCGGTGGGCGATCGCCAGAGCGAATTGCCATCGTCGCTGACGACTTCCGTGGCGGCTGGCGGCGGATTGGTCGTTGGCGTGCCACCGTTGCTGGCTGGCAGTTGAGAGCCACTGTTGGGATTGCTGGCCGGATTTGCTGGCGGACCGGCCGGCTTGGGCGGCGTGATTGTTTTCGTGGGCGCGGGATCGTCGTCGACATATTTGTAGACGATTTTCTTGGTCGGAGCGGGGCTGAGCATGGAAATGCTGATCGCGCCAATCACCAACAGCGCGAGCACGCCGCCGCCAATCGACAGACCCAGCGTCAGCGGCGAGAGCGGCTCTTTTGGCCGCGGGCGACGCTGCGCGGCCGGCTTTGCGGCGGCCGGCGAAGCTGCCATATCCGGAAACGACATGGCCGCCATGGGACCGGTTGTTGCGGGCTCGATGCTGAACGGCAAACCTGCGGACGCGGACGACGGCGCGGACGCAAATTCCGCCGGAAACGAATCGACGGGCGCCCTAGCGACAGGCTGACCCAGGTCGGCAAATTCTGGAAAGCCAGCCGCGGCCGATGGTGCGGTGGCCGTGGCTGCGCCACCGAGATTTTGATCCAAAAAATCCATCGCCGCTTCGTGAGTGGCGCCACTGCGACGCCCTCGCCGACTGCCGATCGTGCGGCCGCCGGGCTGCGACAGCTCGTCAAAGAAATCGCCCCCTGTGGGACTGGCTTGCGCGGCGAGCGGCGGTGCGGTAGCAGCCGGAATTTGAATGGGCGGTGCGGCAACTTGCGGGGAAGAGATCTGCGGCGCGGCAACCGGTGGAGCGACAATCTGCGGCGCATTGGTCTGCGGCGCAGCGGCGACTGGCGCAACCGACGTCGTAAACGGGGCCGGCTGCCCCGGCATTGCAGCGGCTTGCCCGGCAGCCGGAAATTGCACCGCCGGGATTTGCAACGCCGGGATTTGCAACGCCGGGATTCGCAACGCCGGGATTTGCAACGCCGGAGCTTGCATGGCCGGTGTCGCGGCGGTGTGGAGCAAGCACTGCTCGAACGATGCCAACTTCGGATTTGCGGCCGGCTGAGGCACGGCGCGATGCGCAGGCTCGACCAGCGGCGCCAGAGCGTCGGCCACGCCCTGCGCTGTGAAGCCGCGTTGCGCTGGATCTTTGGCCATCATCCGTTCGACCAGCTTTGCCAGGCTTGGCGAAATACCAAGTTTGCTGAGCGGTTCCGCCGTTTGCTGCACGGCGCGACTCATTGTTTCGGCGACATCACGGCCACGGAACGGCGGATGCCCTGACAGCATTTGGTAAAGCGTTGCCCCCAGGGCGTAAATGTCTGAACGGAAATCGCGACTGACGCCGGGCCGAGCCAGTTCCGGCGCGAGGTAGTCGGCCATTTCTGGCAGGGGCATTTCGGCCGAAGGAAACTGCCAATCGATTGGCCCGGCCGGCAAGTGCGGCGAGCGGGAGAGCGGCAATTGCAACAGTTTGGCGTTGTCCTGGCTGTCGATCAGAATGTTATTGGGGCGCAAATCGCCGTGCGCGGTACCAAGTTCGTGGGCTTTGGCCAAACCCAACGCGGCCTGCCTTGCCCAGCGGCAAGCCATGCTGGTTTCGGTCCGACCATGCGCGGACAATCGATCGGCGAGCGTTTGACCGGTTAAATCTTCGATAACGACAAAACGGTAATTGCCAGATTGGACGGGCGCGAACACGCGGCTCAAATACGGGTGAATTAGCCGACTGGCGGCGCTGAGTTGCGTAGCGGCTGCCGCCCAGGCGTTGGGGTCGCGAGCCGCCGCGCCGCTGAGGAAGTGCAGGCCAACCACAAATCCGGTGCGGGCATGCGTCGCGCGAAATTGCCCCGTCAGGCGGCCTTGACCGACGCGGTCAAAGACGCGGTAATCAGCATAGATGAACGGACCGGGCCGTCCGGCTAGCAAAACGGTGCCTTGAAAGCGGCTTAACGCGCGGTTGGCGACCAGCCATTCAACAAGCGTGCGCGCGTTACTCTGGGCCGAGGCGCCTTTGACCTGGCTAAATTGCGATTCCAGCTTTTGGCAGTCTGCCGCCGTGAAAAGCTGGCTATCCGCAGCGAGTCGCCAGAAATCTGCGATAGAAATGGACATGCCAAACCTGAATCAACCGGCGTCCGCGCAGCAGCTTCCTGGCCCATGCCTGCGGAAAAGACTGCGCGTCACTGCCGTGCCTGAACTGCGGTTCCCAATCTTCCAATGTACCGCGCCGCTGCGCCGAATTGCAAAGATTTTGACGCTGCACGAGGCCGAAAATTTTGCTTGCGACGTGCTCCCGCGCGAATTTTTGTTCGACTGACGCGTTTTCGTCGGCCATAATTAAAGCGTTGGCCCACGAATTGCAATGTGCTAAGACGCTCGTGGATCAAGCATTCTGACTACTCAATTTCGGAGGAACCTGTCATGTCGAACCTCAACAGCGTACACCCGGCAGTCGAGAACACAGCCGAGCAGCTTCGCAACGTGGCGTCGGACGTCACCGCAAAAGTTCGCGAAGCCGGTGCTCAAGCCAAGCAAGTTGCCCAAGATCAGTACGAAGCGGCCCGCGATGCCGCTGGCGAATACTACGATCAAGGCATGGAATGCGCCAAGCAATACAGTGGCCGGATGGAAGAATTCGTTCGTGATGAGCCGATGAAGGCGTTGGCAATTGCCATTGGTGCGGGATTTTTGGTGGGTTTCGTACTAGCTCGCCGTTAGTCGCGTACCCGCAATCCGCGCGACTTCGTTTTTCGACTCCACGGCAGCCAACGGCTAGGTGTCTATGGATCACAATGGTCATACAAAATCCACGCCGTCAGGCGAATCGGATGGTGCGACGGGTCGCGCCCGTTTCGAGTCAGATCCGACGCAAGCGTGGCGACACAACGGGCCTGAGGCTGTCACGCGATTGAAATTGCAACTTCTGGAATTCCAGGAGTATGCGGCGCATTATCTGGCAGTGAAGATCGACAAGGTCATGCTGCAGGTCCGCAAGATTGCCAGCCTGGCGATCCTGGGAGTGCTCGGCGCGGTCGTCGGTCTGACGGCAATTGGCGTGTCGACCATAATGGTGCTGATGGGCACCGCGCAGGGCCTTGGCGAATTGTTCGGCGGGCGGATCTGGTTGGGTTATTTGCTAACCGGACTCGTGATCATCATTGGCGCTGCTGTTGCGGTCAAAGTGCTGATCGGCGGGATGATGACCTCGTTGCGAAATCAACTGGCACAAGCTTACGCTCTGCGGAAAGAGTCGCAGCGCGATCGCTTTGGGCGAGATGTCCAACAGACGGCCGGCGGAGTTCCAAGGGCAGAGACGCAATCGCCAAAATCGGCAGATTGAATCAGTGTCTGGGTTTGCCTCACTGCTCCGCTGCGACGCAATTTAGAAATGGCTAAAAAACACCAGGCCGGCTTGGCTCCCAGAGGAACCAAGCCGGCCTTTCTCGTCGTATTCGGCAGATGTACAGTTCGACGGCAAATGAATGCCAACTCAACTGCAATCGCAAGGGCAATCAAGCGTAAGCTGCAGCTTACTTCTTGGCCTTCTTAACGGTCTTCTTGGTGGCAGCCTTCTTCGGCGAGCGCTTGGCAGCTTTGACAGTCTTCTTGGTGGCGGCCTTCTTCGGCGAACGCTTGGCGGCCTTGGGGGCGGCGGTTTTTTTGGTTGCCATAATCGAATGACTCCTAATCAAAATTGACGCCCAACATTGCTGACGGAAAAATCCCCAGGGCATCTTGCGGGGGATACCGCCTGAACCAACAAAGCGGCAATCCTGCACGCTCCGTTTAAAACTCGTTTCGAACTTCGTGTTCGCCGTCTCCCGGTCCCTGGGATCAACGAGCGGCGATTCTTCCTACCACCGGTCACCAAACATTTTGACAACCGGCCCGTCGTGTGATGGTTTTGTAAAACCTGTTTCAGACATTCGCGGTGAAGCAAAATCGTCTGCAACAACCACACAACTCTTTTGGGTGCGTCACTGCGCGGCATTGGAGCAGGTTTGGGAACTTTGCGTCAATACGAGTTCGCCCATTTACTGACGATGCGACAAAGTTTTTTCGAAAGTCGTCGCCGCAGCGATTTTGTACGCGCGTGATTTCCGGCGCACGAATCAAACGCGCGGCGGGCGTTGGCCAAGGCGTATTAACGGTGGATGCTGCAGGCGTCGGTGCAGGTTTCGACACGACCAAACAGATAACGGCGATTGGCAACCTGCCGATACATCCAGCGCCACAGCGGCATGCTGAATGGAATGTGTAACAGCGGCGCTGCCCACCACAAACTCGGCATGCGGCGCGACAGATATTTGCCGGCGTCGGCTCCGCGATGCTGATGGCCGTTGCGATCGATCACATACATCTCGCGCATCAGATCGTCGTGCTGCAACTCCGGCCAGCGGCTGGCGACTTGGGGATCGTGCAACGAAATAAACGCCAAGCGACCGCCTGTGTCAAAACGATTCAGCCGCCGGACCTGCGTCGAACAGAACTTGCACTGGCCGTCATAAATTACGACATCTGCAGCAGGTCGCTCGGCGGGAGTCGGCAAGTGATCGACGGTCAGATTTGCAGTGGCCATGGGACGAATGCTCGCTACGAATTGGTACGTTGCTGCGCCATCGGGACATTTCCGTCCGGCGGTGGTTTTCACTCATCTGACCGCAATTGCTGGCCAACTGCAACCGGATGCGGATGCGATCGCAGGTCGCGTGCAGGCGGTTCTGAATTTTAGGTTCAAAAAAACCGCTCTGGACGGGAAATGCCGGTTTTGCGACACTCCCGCCGCAATTCGCCGGAAACACGCGGCGAAAGGGCCATTCGCTTGTCTCAGTCGTGTGGAGATTCACGCATGAAAATCGCTTTTCCGCTGATCCTTGGCCTCCTTGTGACCGTTTCGTGTGGTTCGACGCTGCACGCGGCCGAAACGCCAGACGGCACCGTCATTGCCGAAGTGGGTTTCCAGCAGCCGAGCCTGTGGGCGCGGATGAAGAGTGGCACCGCCAACGCCTGGTATAAATCCACCAGCATGTTCCGCAGCAAACCGGCCGAGCCGCTGCCCATGACCGGCAGCCGTGCCAGCAGCACCAACAAAACTCCCACGTCGTCGTACGACGCCAACAAGGCCAAAGTCGACGGCAAGTCGAGCAACACCGTGGGCGATTTCCTCAAGCAACCGCGCGTGGGCGAAGAGTCGCGCATCAAGTAGAAGTTAAACTGCCATGCGAAAAATCCTGTTGGCCTGCTGCGCGATGGTGATCGGCGGTTTCCCCTGCGCTGCGCGGGCCGATGACTGGTGGCCATGGAGCAACGAGAACTCGGTTGCCCACACTACGCACACGCAAATGCTCAATGGCAAACCGGTGAACCACGTAGGCACGCCAGCCATCGATCACAGCACGCCACCGTCGGGATTTCAGCAGATCGGCAGCGGCATGAAATCGCTTTGGAATCAGGCCACCAGCGTTTTGACGCCCGCTGCTCCGCCACCCAAGCCAGCCACGGGCGGCGGCATCATGCGGAATCCGGCCACGGCGTCTGGACAACAGAGTTCGCAAAAATCGCCATCGCCCGCTGCGGTCAAAAATCCTTAAAATCGCCGCGCCCGCTTCGAACATCAGGAACAGTGATGATTACCATCACGGTCGTAACGCTCGCCGCGATTGTGGTGCGGGCAATCAACAGTCGGCGGCTGACACGCCAGGCCGCTTTAGCTGTCAGCGTGCATCCGCTTTTTGAAATCATCACAACAGAGCCGCCTATGAACACCACTTGGGCCGACTCGCTGGCAGGTGCGAAATGAAAATTTTGCGAACCATCCTCTTCGCGAGTCTTGCCCTTGCGCCGCTGGCAATGTCGGCCGGCTGCGCGCGAATGCCACTGACGTCGCAAAGCAGTCAAGCCAAGGCGATTCCGACCACCGGCAAGCCGAGCCTGCCGGCAGATTCCGGCAGCGCGTCCGCAAGGGCGGCGCCCAGAAAGATCCCCGGCAGCACGATTCCCAACGCCAAAGACGCTGGCTTGTGAGCCACGGCAGCCAGCGCTGCGACTCGACATGGCAACGGTATGGCGCGTCTGGCCACTGCGCATGTGAATTGCCATGCGCTGTTAAGCCGAGCCTGCCCGAGTAGAATGATGCACGCACGGCAAACATTCTCTCAGGCAACGGGTGGCCGACGATGAAATCGATTCAAACGGGCGAGGCCGCGCCGGACTTCACGGCAGAATCCGCGGCAGGCCAGCAATTTTCGCTGAGCAGTTACCGCGGTAAACAGTCGGTCGTGCTGTATTTCTACCCGCGCGACGGCACCTCGGTCTGTACCGCGCAAGCCTGCGCCTTCCGCGACGCGTACGAAGATTTCACGCAGGCGGGCGCGGTGGTGATTGGCGTGAGCGAAGACTCGCTGGCCAAGCACCGCGATTTTTCGGCGTCGAAGCAGTTGCCGTTCATCCTATTGAGTGATGCCGACGGCCGCTTGCAGAAACTGTACGGCGTGAGCAAGACTCTGGGCCTGATTCCCCGCCGCATCACATTTGTGATTGATAAGCAAGGCATCGTGCGGCATACGTTCAGCGCGCTGTTGTCTGGCGACAAGCACGTGGTCGAAGCGCTGGCAATCGTCCGACAGCTTGCCGAATCGAACGCGCCCAGCTAATCGGAATCGCGCGCTGCACGTCAAAACTTTTTTTACGCCGCCACGCCGCGTTTATTTCTTGACGCAGCGGACGCTGAAACCGGTGGCGATGTTTTTGGCCATCGGATGGTGATTGAGTGCCACGTCGAGGAATTTGAGCGGCCAAGTGGTGGCCATCAAGCCCAGGTGCAACAGCCGATGCAGCGGCTTGATTCCGAACGATAGCGCAATCGCCAGCCACTCTTGCACGATCCACAACATGCCGGACGTTGGTCCGATGCTGTGAATTTTCTGGATGTCGAACTTTTCGAATTGGACCTTCATGCCTTCGTAGGTGAAACGCTGAAAATCGTACGGCGAGGCGTGAAAGCCTTGCATGAACGGAATGTAGCAATACAGTTTGCCGCCCGGCTTGAGCACGCGGTGGATTTCGGCAATCGCCTTGGCCGGATGCGGCACGTGCTCCAGCACGGCAACGTTCATGATGTAGTCGACGCTATTATCTTTGAACGGCAAATGCTCGATGTCCGCTGTGACATCCACGGCCGGATAGGGCAGCAGATCAACGTTGTACAAATGCTCGCTCAGCGTACCGTAACCGCTGCCTAGGTTGATGGCCACCAGATCGCGGCCGGCGATTTCGTCGCGGATGATTTGCCGGCAATGCCCATACATCAGCGGATATACGGGGCTCACGACTTCAATCAGCAGCTTGTACAAGCCAGTGAACTTTTTGAAGAAGGACTTGATGCGATCCAAGCCATCGGTGACGACTTCTTCGCCCACGTTGACGAATAGGAATTTGCCAGCGGTGCGCGGATAATTGGCGCCGCAGCCACGGCAATGCAGCTTTTCGGTTTCGGCGTCCAGCGTTGCGTTGCCGCAGCCAGGGCAGTGAAACAACGAAGGATGCAGCGGTCGCTTGCCGGATTTTGCCGGCGTGACGCTTGGCGCCACCGGCGGCATTGGCGACGTGGTGAGATTCTTGACGCGGCGCTGGGGCGCGGTGCTGCTGCTGACGGCCATGCGAACTTCCTTGTTACGCGGCGAGGGTTGTCTCAAGCGAGGGCACAGTTTAACGCAAACGCCCTCGTTTCTCCAACGCCGGTTTATCGCAGGTCTGCCGTGCATGTTGCCAGCAGATTCGCCGCATGCACTTCAAGGGGTTGGATCGCGCCGATAGCGGTCACCGATCGTTGAACGTCAATAACGATCGTCGAAAATGATTGTCGATGAATCGTCGAAAATGATCGTCGATGCATTTCCACAAGCGAATCGCTGTCAGCCCGCAAGCAAGCAGCGATTCGCTGGACGACCAACGCGTCGTCACGCCAGCCGCTTACTTCTTGGCGTTATTGCCGATCGTGAAGCCCGAGGCGTACCAACCGTCGGTTTCCGTGGTGATGTAGTGGCCAGCCGGGCCGAAGTAGCGGCGGGCCATGTCGTACTCGGGCAGATTTTTGCCGTCGATGCGTTGCGGGCGCAGCACGCCTTCTTTGCCTTCGTCGAACATCGAGTTCAACATGCTGGCAAACATGGTTTCCGACTCTGGCATCTTGCCCATACGAATCAGTTCGTAAGTGGGGCGATACGCTTCATCGGTACGCGTGAAAATTCGGAAGCTGCATTCCTTGGCGCCCAGGGCAGCCAGTTCCTGGTTGACCAGATTCAGATCGTCGGCGCCGGTCAATTGGTTTTCTGGCGGGAGTTCGTTGGTCAGCTTTTTCAAGAATTCGACGTGCGAAGCGAGATACAAGCGATTGTTGACCAGGCAGATGGCGGCATTTTTCAGCAACCGGCCGTTGTCGTCATTCACGGGTCGCTTGAGGTCGGCATGCTGCACCGGCGTAAAGTTTGTTCCGCCCATCTGAATGGTCGGCATGGAGAGCGAGGCGGGCGTGGCCTGCACGCCGGAGCCTGGCTCGATGATTTCGTAGATTTTAATGCCTTGATAGTTGTGAATTCGGACGTCCTTATCGCGGCCGAACAATCGATCGATGGCTTTGCCCACCGTAGCGACATTGGCGGCGGGGATTTCGACGATGAACGCTTTGCGTTCGCACTTGGCGTCGATGGGCGTCACGTAATCGGCCACGACAGTGCAGCGTTGGCCGAGCTTGGAGATGATTTCCTTGCGCAGATCGACCATCGGGCCTTTGGCATCGTCGCGGATGCCAGCGATGATATCGCGGAACACGCCTTTTTCACCGACGACGGCATCGACCAACGATTCTGACGAGTCGAAAGCCTTGAGCAGGTCGCAATTGAAGGTGGTGTAATTGGCCAGATCGCGAGGGATGAATTTTTCGGGCGCTAAGTTAGCGCTGTTGCTGAAGCTGAGCATGTTGGCGGCCAGCGCATATTTGTCGTTGCCTTTGGCGGCCGGATCGCGAGGCGCGTAAATGGCCGTGCGGTGCAGGAATTCGTACTTTTCGGTTTTGAAATTGACGTAGCCGCCCATGGCTTGGACGGCCGAAAAGCCCTGCTTACGAAAAATGGTGGCTTTGTCGGGTCCGGCCCGCCGCAGCGCGGCCGGCATTTGTAAATGGCGTGCATCAATGAAACCAAACGGATCGACATACCAGCGGAAGTCCGGCGCGAGGCTGCCGGCTTCGGACTTGCAGCGGCTCATGACTTTGTCGTAAGCCACCAGCGTTTTGATCGAATCGCCACGGCCTTTGCCCACCGCTTTGCGAATTTCGGTCAGCACGTTGACATCATCGGCGGCCGCCAGCAGGTCGCCATCCAGAAAGTAAGCGGCAATGCGGTCTTGGCGTTCGCCTTCTTCACGCGGCAGTGTAAAGACGGTGATGGGGCTATTGGCGGCCGAAGTTTGCTTGGCGCCTTGCTTTTTCAGATTGGCGTCGATCTTGCTGAGCAGCGCGGTGGCCTGCTTGTTTTTGCCGGTCACGTCCACCAACAAAATTTGCGACGCCACGGCCAACGTGCCCCGTTCTTTGCTCGCTGCCTGAAACGTGGTCGCCAAGGCGATCTCGCCGCCGGGCACGCCCTCGAGCTCTTCCAACGTCAGGCCAAGTTTTTCCAGTTTGCGGGCGCCGTTTTTATGAATTTGCGCGCGGAAGTCGTCCACAAACGCCTTCATGGTCGGATCGTTCGATAACTTTCCGAACTCGGAGGCGTTAAAGTGATCCTCCAGCGTGCTCAAATTCGCTACGATGAACAAGCCCTTGGTCGTGCTGGGCAGCAGTTCTTCGGCCGGCTGCGCCGCCAGCGAAACTGCCAAACCCGACACCAGGATGCATGAGCAAACAACCAACCGCGATAGCTTACAAATCACGCGAACCTCTCCTTGAAAAACTTCGCGACCACCACTCAACTGGGAAACGCGAACGCTGGGCATTTGATTTCTATCGGTTCGTGGGGCGGCTAATTTGACACTCGGTTTCACGATTAGCAAGTTCGCTGCCAATTTCATTGACGCAAATTTAAGTAATCTGCGACGATTGTAGCTATTGGGAAATGTATATGGTTCCGATTCGACGGGAAAGCCTAAGTTTTGATCCGATCCACGGCTACATCCCGTTTACTTCCACTGCTAGCGAACCCGACGAAGTCACCGAGCGGCAGATTATCGACCATCCCTGGGTGCAGCGGCTGCGGCAGATTCACCAGTTGCAAACGGCCTGGTGGGTTTTTCCGGCGGCCGAACATACGCGTTTTCAGCACGTGCTGGGCGTCATGCACTTGGCCAGTCGCGCGGTCGATGCGTTGTACGACAGCCTGCGGCAAGTTTGCCCGGATGCCCCGAGCCGCGGATATGTCGAAAGCTTGCTGCGTATGGCGGGCCTGCTGCACGACGTAGGGCATGGGCCGTTCGGCCACTTTTTTGACGAACATTTTTTATCGCACTTTGGTCTGACGCACGAAACGCTCGGCAGTCGGATCATCATCGACCAGCTTGGCCCGTTGTTGCAACGCGTTCGCCGCAACCCCAACAGCGAGTTGCAGGCGGACGAACAGATCGATCCCCGCCAGATTGCCTTGCTGATCACGCGTCCCAAAACCAACGCGAATGCCGATGGCCCCCGTTGGTTGATTTTGCTGCGCAGCTTGTTCAGTGGAATTTACACCGTCGACAACATGGATTTTGTGCTTCGCGATGCTTACATGTCCGGCTACAACACGCGCGCGTTCGATCTGGACCGGCTGTTGCGATACAGTTTTTTCAGTGTCGCCGGTCTGACAATTCACAGCCGCGGCGTAGAAGCATTGGTGCGGTTCATCAGTGTTCGCGCGGAATTGTTTCGCAGCATCTACTTTCATCGCACGGTCCGGGCCATCGACTTGACGCTCAAGGATTTATTCGCGGATAGCCGTGCCTATTTGTACGCTGGCAATCCGCTGGAGAGTTTGGATCGCTACCGGGGCTTTACCGAATGGTCGCTACTGATTGACGTGGCCCGTTGGCAGGCCAGCGACGACGCCACGCAGCGCGCGCTGGGCCAACGCTGGACGGAATTTCTGAATCGGCAAGTGCCGTGGAAGATGGTTTGCCAGCGGAATTTGGTGTTCGGCCCGCACGATGTTGAGGCCAGCAGTATTTTCAACAGTGCCCTGTTAGTCGAACAGCAGTTGCGATTATTGCTGCCCGTGGAGTTGCAGCGTTTGCCGCTGCGGATTGATGTTGCCCGCCATATTCATCGGCCCAACACGCGTGGACCGGCCGCCGGTCAGAACTTTCTATACGACCCGGCGCGCGAAGAAATCCGCCCCTTGACCGACGATCAACTCTTTCGCGGTTTGCCCATCAGCCAGCGAATTTGCCGCGTGTACGCCACGGACTTACTGCATGCGCAGGCCATCAGCGGCGCCATGGATCAGTTGGCGGGCGGCGGCGTCAGCGACGACGTTACGAACATGTAATGGTAGTCAACAGCGCATCGCGAGTACGCAGATGACCTTTCGAGATTGCCGATTGTCCGTGGTGTTCGCCATTTTGATGCTGTTCGCCTCAAACGGACCGTCAGCGGCCCTGGCGGTCACCTGGCATGTGTCGCCCCGCGGCAGCGACAAAAGCTCCGGCACTGCGGAAGAGCCATTTGCCACGCTCGGTCGCGCGCAACAGGCGCTGCACGAACTGCGGCGCGTTCCCAAACAGACCGACCAGGCGTGCGACGTGATCGTGCATGGCGGCACCTATCGCTTGACGCAGCCGCTAGTTTTTACGGCCGAAGATTCCGGCACGGAAAAGAATCCGGTCGTTATTTCCGCAGCGCCTGGCGAAGCGCCGGTCTTCAGCGGTGGTCGCCAGATCGAGGGCTGGCGCGAAGTGGATGTCGCTGGCCGGCGTTTGTGGGCGGCGCAAATTCCAGAAGTGGCCGCCGGCAAGTGGTACTTCCATCAATTGTTTATCAACGGACAGCGGCGCACCCGCGCGCGGCATCCCAACGTCGGCTTTTCGAAAGTCGCCGACTTGCTTGATCCGAAAAATCCGGACCACCACAAGGGCGGACAAAATCGATTTCGCTATCTGCCCGGCGACATCGTGCCTTGCGAGAATCCAGAAGACCTGGACGTGGTGATGTTTCACTTGTGGGTGGATGTGCGGATGGCTGTGGCCACCATCGACGACCGCGAGCATACGGCCACCTTCGTCAAACCGAGCCGACGTACGCTGGAAGATGGCGCCAAACCGGCTCGTTACTATTTGGAAAACGGCTTGGAATTGCTGGATTCGCCCGGCGAATGGTATTTGAATCGCAAAACGGGCCTGCTGTATTACTGGCCGGTCGCTGGCGAAAACATGACTAGCGCCGAGGTGATTGCCCCCGTGCTGACCACGCTGGTGCGATTCGACGGCAATCCGGAACTGGCCAAAAACGTCAACGATCTTACGCTCCGCGGTCTGACGTTCAGTCATGCCGAATGGTGGCTCGCGCGCGACAACCCCGGCGATATTCAGGCGGCGCAGAGCGTGCCAGGCGCGGTCGTCGGCAGCGGCATGACGCGCTGCACGCTCGATGGCTGCACGGTGAGCCATGTGAGCAACTATGGAATTCAACTGGCCAAAGGTTGCCAGCAGTGCCGCATCGCCGGTTGCGAACTGCGGGATCTCGGCGCGGGCGGCGTGAAAATTGGCGAGACCATCATTTCCACCCAGCAGCCGCTACAAACGTTTGGCAATACGATTAGCGACTGTCACATTCACGACGGCGGACAGACGTTTCATCAGGCCGTTGGCATCTGGGTGGGCCAAAGCACGTACAACACCATCGCCCACAATCATATTCACGATTTCTACTACACCGGCATCTCGCTGGGCTGGACCTGGGGTTACGGGCCGGCCATGTGCGACCACAACACGGTCGAATTCAATCACGTGCACGATCTGGGCAAAGAGTGGCTCAGCGACATGGGCGGGATTTACACCCTTGGCAAACAGACCGGCACCGTGATTCGCAACAATGTGTTTCACGATATCGCCGGCCAAGCTTACGGCGGCTGGGGCATTTACTTCGACGAAGGCAGTGCCGGCATTCTGGCCGAAAATAATCTCGTCTATCGCACCACGCATGGCGGCTTTCACCAGCACTATGGCCAAGAGAACATCGTCCGCAATAACATTTTTGCGCTGGGACGCGATCAGCAAATTCAGCGCACCAAACTGGAAGAGCATCCCAGCTTCACGTTCGAGCGCAACATCGTGTATTTCGCCGGCGGCAAGCTGCTGCATGGCCAATGGGAAAAGCCGCGCGTGGCCTTCGATCACAATCTGTATTGGCGAACCGACGGCCGCGAAATTCGTTTCGATAAGCTTTCGCTGAAGCAGTGGCAAAAAGAACATCAGGACGAGCACTCGCGGATTGCCGATCCGTTGTTCGTCAACGCGCCGGCCGGAGACTTCCGGCTCGATCCGCATTCGCCGGCGCTGGAACTAGGATTTGTGCCGTTTGATATTGCGACGGTCGGACCAAGAAAATAGTGAGCGGGCGCAACGGAACGGGTTGCGGCGCGGATCCGAATTGCGTGTGAATTTTGCACCACTCAACAAAACAACATCGCCCGGCGGATTGCTCCGTCGGGCGATGTTGAAGATGGTTGCCGTGAGGCTTGGCCGGTTGGCCTGCCTCGCGGGCGATTAATACTTGAAGATCACGTCGAAAGCTGCCAAGAAC
>JBBRCE010000058.1:0-31384 GCA_038205115.1 Pirellulales bacterium | reverse complement strand
CCGACACCAAACTTGCCGGCGCAACCTTGGGCGTAGACATCGCTCACTCCTTGATTCGGTTTCATGGGGGAACTCCTCTCCGTGACTCCCAGCAGTCTACCCACACCCCGCAGATTGCGCCAGTCAATTTTGCCACACCCGGAGAGCTGCTCGGCATCTGCTTTCGGACCTGTCCCCACATGCGACTAAATGACCGCCGCCCACGGCTTGTCGCCGATGCTGGCGATACTGGCGCGCGGCGCCATTTTTGTTGATGCGATACAATCGCTACGCCGCGCCGGCGGCTTGCGGACACGTTTTCGATTTGGTCAATTCGAGCGGAATTGGCTTTTGCTCCCCCAGCAACCCTTCAGTCGGCCATGAAAAACATTCGAGCCAAACGCGCTTTAGTGACCGGGGCCGCGTCCGGTATTGGCCGGGCAATTGCCGTGGCGCTTGCGCGCGAAGGCGCGGATGTGGATCTGGTCGATATCGACGCCGAGCCGCTGACCGCTACGGCCAACGCGGTCCGTGGTTTAAATGTCGAGGCGCGAGAGTTGGTTTGCGATCTTCAACAACCGGCACAGATTGATCGACTGTTAATCCCTTACATTGCCGGCTTGCGCCCGCTGGACATCTTGGTCAACAACGCCGGCGTGGTTTACCACGGGCCGACCGAAACCATGAGCGCCGCTGCCTGGGACCGCCTATTGCAAATCAATTTGTTGGCGCCAATCGCCATTACGCGAAAACTTTTGCCCGCGCTACTCGCGCGACAAGAATCGCACATTGTCAACGTCAGTAGTATTTTTGGACTCGTGGCCACCGATCAAACGGCTGCGTACCACGTCAGCAAATTCGGTCTGGTGGGCTTTTCTGAGTCGCTCAGAAGCGAATATGCCAATCGCGGCCTGGGTGTCACGGCGCTTTGTCCAGGATTCACAAAGACCAGCCTTTACGCTTCGGCGGAAACCGGCTACGACGGACCGATCGTCCAGCCGCCCAACTGGCTGCTCACATCGCCGGCGGTGGTTGCCGATCGCGCCATTCGGGCAATCTATCGCAACCGCGGCACGGTGGTCGTCTCGCCGCTGGCACGTCTGCTTTGGTACGGCAAACGCTTTGCTCCGGGACTGATTGGAGCGGTTTGGCGCGCAGTGAGGGGCAAGGGAGAGACGTAGGGGTCAGGGGTCAGGGGGCAGGGGTCAGCGGTCAGGGGGCAGGAGTGAGGGAGCAGCAATGATTGGGTTCCGGAGAGGCAGTTTGCAATCAGCTCCTGGTCCCTAGCCCCTGAATCCTAAGCCCTGCGCTCACGCTGCTTGCCCGTTGGTTGCGTCGCGGCGCTTGATCATCGTGACTTGGTTGCCTTGCGGATTGAATTTGATTTCGTCCATGAAGGTGCGCATCAGCAGCAGCCCACGGCCGCTTTCACGCTCAAGGTTGGCCGGATCAGTTGGGTCCGGCACGTCAGACGGATTGAAGCCTGGACCATCGTCGCCGATGACAAACTTAGCCTCGCTCGGCGTAATCCGTACATTGACGTGGATTCGACGTTTGAGATAGGGCAAGCTGCGACGGCGCTGATCGACCAGGCTGATACTGCCCGGCTGAAGATTGCCGCTACGGGCCTCGCGTAGTTCTTCGGATGTGATTTCCAAATTGCCGTGATACAGCGCGTTCACCAGGGCTTCTTCGAGAGCGATTCCCAAGCGGATGCGGCCGGTTTCGTCGCAAAACCGCATGCCCATCACCATTTGTTGCAGGTGGTCGACCAACGGATGAATGAGCGTGGAATCATTGTCGAGTATGAACGTTGAATCGCTGTGAGCCAAACATTCAATCAATCGCTCGTGGTGCCGGTCCGCGCGGGTGACGGCCAGCACCGCGTCTACGGTATCAACCAGATCCAGTGCCAGCTTGGTTTTGGGGACATAACTGGCGGCGCCGCGATGCAGCGCTTGCACGGCGATCTCTTCGCTGCCATGGGCCGTCATCAGAATCACTGGTACCAGCGGCCATTTGGCGCGGATGGTGCCAACGAGTTCCAAGCCATCGATTTCGTCCATCTGCAGATCGGTGAGCACCAAATCCGGAACATGAATGGCGATCTTCGCCAGGGCGTCGGCCCCGTTTTTTGCGTACTCAATTGTGAGGTCGCCATGCTTCTCGAGAATGCCCCCGGCCAGCCGACGATCGACGGCCGAATCGTCCACCACGAGAATCGTTGTCATGAGTAGAATACCTTGCAACGCCAGAAGTCCGTGTCCGCTAGCAGTTTCAGCAAATTCGCATTGCGCGTCAACTAGAATGCTCAAAATATATCATACGCAGCATTCATCAGCGTGGCGCGGCCGAAACGCAAAAGGATTGGCCAGATTGGGCCCGTCGCGTGAGTCGGAACCGGCGGAGAGTCGGAACCGGCGGAGAGTCGCGGGGAAGAATTGCGGACCAGCCGGCCCGCGCTGCCGAGTCGCAGAATTGATCGCGGCATGAACGGCCCAACAGCGGCCAACGGCTCGGAAAGTGCCCGCTGGGGCCGAATGCTACCGGGTTCTGCCTGCACCGCGTCCGGTGCAGGCAGTTGCCCGGCGACAGTCTTAATAGGCGACTGTGACCAGCTTTTGCACGGGCACTTCCACGGTCCGGTAGGCGGTGGTATAGGTGACGTAAGGTGTTCCGCAATGATCGTAATTCACGACGCGGACGCGATACGCCACGTCGTGTGTTTCGTAGCGAGTAACCCACACCTGTCGGTAGCCGGCTTCGCAGGCATTTGCCGAACCAACCATGCCGCCCAGCAACCCTAGACCTATAACAGCAACGCAGACGACTTTTTTAACGAGATTCGTGAACGACATGACCAGTCTCCTTTTCGAATTTTGGTGTTGAATGATTGGATGAGTCGAGTTCGGCTTTGATCCGCGTGCGGCTTGATTGCCTGCACATAAGAGAAACGCGGACCGCACGCCATCCGGACACGATTTCGACGTTTTTAAATTTAAGGCGAATCGCCCCCCTGATCGGTTGTTCGCCATTGTTCACCGTAGCAACCGGCCGTTCGTGCGGGCGGTTGAGCGGACTCATGGAGCTATTTGATGCCACGATTTACGACTCGCATTGCAGCCGCGATCCTGTTTTTGTGCATGACCCCCGCGTTTGCCGCCGAGGGGCCGCAGCAGCGCACCTGGACGGTCGACTCCACGCAGCGCGAAGGGCTGGTCTACGTGCCGGACTCCGCAAAAACCAAACCGGCGCCGGTGGTGTTTGCCTTTCATGGTCACGGCGGTTCGATGAATAACGCCGCCAGCAAGTTTGGTATCCACAAGCTGTGGCCTGAGGCGATTGCCGTTTATCTGCAGGGTCTGCCGACTCCCGGCAAATTGACCGATCCGGACGGCAAGCTTCGCGGCTGGCAATCGGGAGCAGGCGCTCAAGATGATCGCGATTTAAAATTCTTTGATGCGGTGTTGGCCTGGCTCAAAAAGGAATATCGGGTCGACGACAAACAGGTTTTTTCGACAGGTCATTCCAATGGCGGCGGCTTTACCTATTTGCTGCTGGAAAAACGCGGCGATCAGTTGGCTGCCATAGCGCCATGCGCTGCCGCAGCGCTGCGTATGAGCAGCGACGTTAAGCCCAAGCCGGTCTTTCACATGGCCGGCGAGAAAGATCCGTTGGTCAAGTTCCAATGGCAGACGATGACCATCGAGAGCATGCGCAAACTCGATAGTTGCGGCGAAGGCCAAGCCTGGGACAATGAAAAGTGGTGCAAAATCTACCCATCAAAAACGGGCACGCCTGTGGTCGCCTGCATTCATCCCGGCGGCCACGAACTACCAAGCGAAGTGCCGCCGTTGGTGGTGAAGTTTTTTAAGCAGCAGCAGCCGAAAACCGCTGGGCAAGAAAAACCATGAACGGAGATTTCGATCGGCAATACGAATTGCCGTTTTCAGCCGCGTACTCGTCCGTTTCGAGTCACGGAGTGACGTCACATGAATAGCCGGGCGGTGGAGCGCAGCGCAACCCCTGGTAAGTACGCACAAACCCGCCCGCCCGTGGGTATTCGCCACCCTGGAGCCACGTAGCGGCGACACAACTGGTCGCAACCGCCATGCGTTGTGACGCCGCTGCGCGGCTGACCGTCGTTGGTCAATGTGGTTGGGGGATTCCATCACCGGCCATTCCTGCGTCGTCGCCAACACGACTGCCGTGTGGCGGTGATTGCAGCGCACCGGTGATTGGAACGACTATCGAATGCCCCAGCAGAATGGATCGCCGTGGTCCAAAATAAGTTGGGCTTCGGCGTTGATGAATGCCTGGCCACGAATCGTGGGGATGATTTGTCCCGCGGCCTGATCGTGCCAGTGATAACTGCCGGCGAACTGCGTGCCGATGATGCTCTCTTGAATCCACGTTTCGCCTGCGGCCAACTTGCCATCGGCGGCTAGACAAGCCAGTTTGGCGCTGGTGCCGGTGCCGCAGGGCGAGCGGTCGTAAGCCTTGCCAGGGCAAAGCACAAAATTACGCGATTGAGCCATCACTTGTCCGGCAGGCGCGGCAACTGCTGGCCCGAAGAGTTCGACGTGATCGATTTCCGGAAAGCCCTGCGAATTGGCGGCCAGGCGAATCTTCCACGCGACGTCCGTCAAGCGTTCGACCTGATTGAGCGAAAGCGTTTGCCCATGCTCCTGAACCAAGAAGAACCAGTTTCCGGCCCAGGCCACGTCGCCACGAATCCGACCCAGGCCCGGCACGTCGACTTCCGCTTGTCGATGCTGCCGGAAACTCACCACATTTTCGACAGAAACGCTGCCATCGTCGTGCAACGTGGCGGCGACGGTTCCAACGGATGTTTCGATCCGATGCACGCCCGGCGAGATTTTACCGACATGGGCTAACGTGGCAATCAGGCCGATGGTGCCGTGGCCGCACATGCCGAGATAACCGACGTTATTAAAGAAGATCACGCCAGCCGCGTTCGACGGGTCGACTGGCTCGCAAAGCAGCGCGCCCACAAGCACGTCACTGCCCCGCGGTTCGTTGACGATGGCGGATCGAAAGGCATCATGCGTTTGGCGAAACCGCTCTAAACGTTGGGCGATTGTGCCCTGGCCGAGTTCGGGGCCGCCGCTCATGACGACCCGAGTTGGTTCGCCAGCCGTGTGAGAATCGATCACCTGAATGCGGTGCATGGTTTCACCTTCGCAACGGCTGAAGTCAAAATCGGCGGCAGTCACGCAATACGGCCCTTTGCACACTGGCACGGGATGCGGTTGTTGATCAGCCTTTCAACTTCGGTCGCGTTTCGATACCGCGGCGGATGATTTGCAACACGTTCTTGCGTTCTTCGCCGTCCAGCGGCAACCGCGGCGCGCGAACCCATTCTTTGCCGAGTCCTGTTTCTTGAACGGCCAGCTTGATGTACTGCACGAACTTGAGATGCGTATCCAATTTGAGTAGCGGATAGAACCAGAGGTACATCCGCCGCGCTTCATCCCAGCGACCCGCCTGCGTGAGTTCCCAGAAGTATTGATTTTCGGCCGGAAAGGCAATGCCTGAACCGGCCACCCAGCCGTCAATCCCAACGATGGCCGCCTCGAGAGCCAAGTCGTCGACACCGACAAAGATGCCAAACCGGTCGCCCGTTTCGATGCGCAGTTCGGTGATTCGGCGGGTATTTGCCGAACTCTCTTTGATGGCGACCAGATTCTTGACTTCGGCCAGATCGGCAAACTGCCGCGGCGTCACATCCACGAAGTAACCCACCGGATTGTTGTACAACATCCACGGCAAGCCGGTAGCTGCGCCCACGGTCAGAAAGTGGTTGATGGCCTCGCGGCCTTCTGCCTTGTAAACCATGGCCGGCATGATCATGAAACCATTGGCGCCGAGCTTTTCGCAGTCGCGCACGTAACGGCAGGCAGCGGCGGTGCTTGTCTCGGCCACGCCACTGAGAACGGGCACTCGACCATTGGCCACTTTGACGGTCAATTCAACCACTTTACGTTTTTCGTCCGGGTCGAGCGTTTGATTTTCGCCCAGCGAGCCGCACATGATCAGGCCTTGCACGCCGGAAGCCAGCACGGCCTCGATGTGTCGGGCCGTCGCGTCGAGATCGAGCGATTGATCTTCGCGAAATTGCGTGGTCAGCGCCGGAAAAACTCCCTGCCATCGTGCCGCATTCATGGATTGTCCGCTTGCTTGAACAACTCGAAAACCGCCGACACGCAGCGCCGGCGGAAAATAATGTCAACCTCATTGTTATGCTAGTCGAAGGTCGAGTAAGGCACTATGGGGCGCGGTTCGCAGCGAGAAGTTTTCCTCGCTCCATGCACCATCGCGCTGCTCCCATACAAGTGCAGTGCAGGCCCAAGTAGCGCCTAGGACTTTACGACCGGGAATTCATCAATTGCTCGATTTCTTCCGTCTCGACGGGGATGTGCGCCATGAGATCGATGTTGCCGTCCTTGCCAACGATGATATCGTTTTCCAACCGCACGCCAAAGCCTTCCTCAGGGATGTAAATTCCCGGTTCGACCGTCAACACCCAGCCTTCGGCAAAAGGTTGCGTCATCAAGCCGACATCGTGAACATCCAATCCGAGCGGGTGCCCGAGACCGTGCATGTAGTATTTGCGGCAAGCCGGCGTTTCTTCCGGCGCGTTGTCAACATCGGCCTGCGTGATCAATCCCAGACCGAGCAATTCATCGTTCATCATCATTTGCGATTCGCGCATCCAGTCTCGCTGCAATTTGCCAACTGTAGCGCCGGCAATCGACGCCCGCATCACGCGTAGCACGGCGTTGTAAACGTCGCGTTGGCGTTTGGTAAAGCGGCCGTTGACCGGCAACGTGCGGGTCAGATCCGCGTTGTAGTTGGCATAGGACGAAGCCACGTCCAGCAGCAGCAGATCGCCATCTTTGAGCGGTTGATCGTTGGCAACGTAGTGCAACACGCAGGCGTTGACACCACCGGCAATGATCGGTCCGTAAGCGAATTTGCCGCGACGGCTGATAAACTCGTGGATGAATTCGGCTTCGATTTCGTATTCCATCACGCCCGGCTTGGCCATTTTGGCCACGCGCTGGAAGCCGGCATTGGTGATCTCCACTGCCTGCTTGAGCAAGTCGATCTCAATCGGCGACTTGACCAATCGCTGGGCTTGGATCAGCCGCGCCAAGCGATGAAAATGATGCAGCGGCCATTGGTCCCGCAGTTCCAGAGCAAAACGGTCGTCGCGGGTTTTGATCGACGGCACCGCGCGAGCATGTTCGTTGCCGTTCAGATAGACGTGTTCGGCCTCGCACATCAGTCCGCGAAACACCCGCGGAAATTCGGACAACCACTTGATGGTTTGAATGCCACTGACTGCCTGCGCATCGTCCTTGGTGTGCTTGTAACCTTCCCAGACTTTGGTCTCGTCATTGCCCTCGCGCAGAAAAAGCACTTCGCGGAGTTTGGGATCCAGAGCGTCCGGAAACAGCACCAGAATCGTTTCTTCTTGCTCGATGCCCGACAGATAAAAAAGATCGGAATTCGGCGCCATGGTCAACGAGCCATCGGCGTTCGACGGCAAGACGTCGTTGGCGTTCAAAACAGCTAACGAACCGGGCATCAGTTGCTCGACGAGTCGTGCGCGGTTTTTGACAAACAGTTCGGCGGGTATTGGCAAATGACGCATCGACAGGCCCAAGGAACAAACGGTGAAGAATTGTGTTGCTCGCTTTCTACAAGGTCTCCAGGCCAAAATCAAGCCGCAGCGGCCTTGCTGCCGCAGCGGCGCGGGCAAGTAGGGTTGAAGCATTGTTGTCGGACGTGTAGAAAACAGGGTTGGCGGTTGACGGACAACCGAGCGGGGTGATTCAGGCGGCGAGCGCCGAGGGATCGGACGCGAGCATTGCAAACTGCGTGAAAAAGGAGTGTTGGGATGAGCAATGGCGAGAATCACGGGCTCGTTTCCGGAAAATCCGACATGGATAACGTGTTGGCCGTCATTCTAGCTGGCGGCAAAGGCTCGCGGTTGGAACCACTGACCCGCGATCGCGCCAAGCCGGCCGTGCCGTTTGGCGGTTCGTACCGCATCATCGACTTTGCGCTGTCCAACTGCCTCAATTCGCACATGCGCAAATTGCTGGTGATGACGCAGTATAAAGGCATGAGCCTGGAGCGGCATATCAATCTCGGCTGGCGACAATTCTTTGTGCATGAGTTGGGCGAATTCTTGGATATTCTGCCGCCCCAGCAACGGATTGACGAGCAATGGTATCAAGGCACTGCCGACGCGGTTTATCAAAACATTTACACGCTGGAAAAAATTCGCCCCGAGTATGTTGTGATCCTCGCCGGCGATCACATCTATAAAATGAACTACCGCTCGCTGGTGGATTATCACAAAGATAATCAGGCGGATTTGACCATTGCCGCACTGCGCGTTTCAGTGCCTGAAGCCCGCGAGTTTGGCGTGATGGAAGTGGATAGTTCGCAGCGGGTCGTTGGTTTCGAAGAAAAAAAGCCCAACCCGAAGACGATCCCGGGCGATCCGGAGCATGCGTTAGCCTCAATGGGCGTGTATGTTTTTACGGCGCGATTTCTGTTCGAGCAGCTTTGCGCGGATGCCACGCGGCCAGGCAGCAAGCACGATTTCGGCCACGACATCATTCCCAACATCATCGATAAAAAACGCGTGTTCGCCTTTCCTTTTCGTGATGAAAATCTCAAGGCCGACAAGAAAGACGCCTACTGGCGCGACGTAGGCACGCTGGATGCTTACTTCGAAGCCAACATGGATCTGGTGACGGTCAATCCGCTTTTGAACATGTACGACGCGCGCTGGCCCATTCGCACCTATCAGCCGAATATTCCGCCGCCAAAATTCGTGTTTGCCGGCGGCACCGGCGATGGTCGACGTGGCGAGGCCATCGATAGCATCGTTTGCCAGGGCACGATTCTTTCCGGCGGACAGGTGCAGAGGTCGATCATCGGCACGCAAACCCGGATCAATAGCTTTGCGCATGTCGAAGATTCGATTTTGTTCGAAGGCGTCGATATTGGCCGCCACGCGCGGGTCCGGCGAGCGATTATCGACAAAGGCGTTTCGATACCGGCCGGTAGCGAAATTGGCTACAACTCCGACCAAGATCGCGCCCGCGGTTTTACCGTCACCGAAAGCGGCGTGACCGTCATTGCCAAGGCAGACGGCGTGGAGCACTTCCTGGCGACACAGCGTTAGGCCGACGTTCTGCGCTTAGTTTGCCGCCGACGATTTCGGCAGCAGCGGCGATCCGTTTGGCTTGAACTCAAAAAGTTCTCGAGTGGGTGGCGCGGGCCAACTGGCGGCGGGGTCGTACTTGCCAATCAGCCCCCAAATTCGATCGCCCACCAGCACCACGGGGCCAATCTGCACGTTGGCATATTTCAAATCGGTGAGCACCGTCTCCGAAGAAACCCGACCGCTGGTCGTATCGATCCACAGGAGTTTTGGCGGCGCTGCAGGCGATTCTTGCCGCGCAAAGCAAGCCATCTTGCCAGGTCCGCCGCAAAGTTGCCCCGTCAGCAGACCGCGAATGTCACAATACCAGGCCGGCTGGCCCGTCTTGGCGTCGAGCGCCACCAGGCCGTCATCCGTTTCGACAATCAGGCGGTCGTCAATCAGATCGCAAACGCGGTGGATCGAGGGCAACACCTTGCGCCACGCGAGACGACCGGTGTCGACATCCATGGCCTCAACGCAATGCACGCCGGGCTGCGTGGCGAAAATGTGATCCGATCGGACCAGCGGAGGCTCTTGATATTGATTGACCCAGGTTTTGTCTTCGCCGTCGGAGAACCAATCTTGCCGGCGAATCCACTGCAAGTTTCCGCTGGGATCGCACCGAAAAACAGTCGCGCCGCAGACTGCGGTGAGTCCGCCATCCAGCACGCTGACCTGGCAGGAACGCTCCGTCCACCAATTGCGGCGCAGGTCGAACAGACGACGTCGCGCGAGCACGTTACCGCTGACAGGGTCGAGCGTCGTCAGCGAAATGGTGAAGATTTGATCGGAGGCAGCGGCCGTCAATACAAGCAGCCGATTTTGGACCAGCACTGGGTCGGAGGCCATGCACAGTCCTGGTGGCGATGTCCAAACCAAATTGCCATCGGCCCGGTTCAAGCAGACGACTTGCGGCACGGATCGAACCAACCTTCGCACGTACAGGCGGTCGGCGACGACAAGCGGACGCATCCCCGTCAGCGGCCAATCAAAGATCCAGGGCTTCTCTTGTTGACTGAGATATTTTGCCGAAGACTGCCAGCGTTTTTCGCCGCTTTTAGCGTCATAGGCCCAGACCTCACAGCGATTGCAGGCCAGCAATAAATCGTCTGCATGACTGAGCGTATACAATCGGCCACCGAAATCGAGTCCGCGATTTTCTTGGATGGCCGACTGCACAGCGGCAGCGCCCTGCGCGTACTGCATCTCAAGCGGACTGGCCAACGAGTTGCCGTATTCGCCCGTCAATTCTGCTTTGACTTCCGCTGTGAAACCAGATGGCGTTGGCGCGGCATCGCGTCGCGCATTGGTCGCGACCGCCATGCCAGCCAGCGGACTCGGCGTGCGCTTTTGCAAGTCGGCAACTAATTGTTCGAACTCGGCGCCGGTCAGTCGGCGGTCGCCCAACGTCACATTTGCGCTGCTCGTCAGCGGTTGGCCCTGATCGCGACCCAGCCAGGCCGCCGCTAACCGCCGATGTGCGTCGAGCGCGGATTTGATCTCCGCGCTCGGAGCGCGATCGGCTAAACGGTAATGCTCCAGCGCCGCCAGCGCGTCGCCTTCCGACAAGCTGCGATCACCGAGCCAAAGTTGTGCTTCGGACGCTGCGGTTGTGCTTTGAAACTGTACGGCCAGCGCGGCAATCGCGTCTGCATCGCCTTCGGCGGACGCCTGTTTGAATCGCAGCGCGGCAATTGGCCCAAACTCATCGCACATGGTCTTTCGCAAGTCGGGATGCTCGCGCATTGCCGATTCAACTTCGGTCGAAAGCGTAATCAGCAGGTTCTGATCCGTGGCATGCGGCAGCAATCCTTGCACTTCGTCCGGCGCGAGATTGGCAATCAGTTCGCAGGCGTCGCGATACGATTTGTTCGCGACTGCCGCTTCGAACTCAGCCATCAGGTTGTAGCCTTCCTTGCTGAGTTCTTCGATCAACGGGTGCCGCCGATCGACGGATGCCTGCGATTGGCGAATCGAAGACTTGAAAATCGAATGACGCTTGGACGACACCGCCGGAAGCGCCCGCCCGCAGCGACTTTCCACCGACGCCAGCAATGGTTCATCGCGATTCCAAAAACGCAGCAATTGCGAGAACTCGCGGAGATCATCGGTTTGATGACCGTAAACCAATTCGTAAATTTCCGGCCGCAACAGCGAGCTTGGCAAAATCCGCGAATCAGGAGCGGGCCGATTCACCGCCGTGATCGGGGCATTCATCAACCGATTGCTCACCAGCGTAAAGGGCTGAGTTTCGCCGCCGCGAAAGCGTCGTTCGCCAGCCCGCTCGTACTGCTGAACCAAGTGCAGCACACCATCGGGATTTCCCCAGCAGTCGTAAAGCAGCGAAACATCGTCGAGGAGATCGAACTGTTTCTCGGCCGGCAAAGCGCCGGCGAGCGCATCGTCGACTAACGAATCGAGCAGCGCGTTGCCGAGCGTCTTGGAACATCCGGCACCCAGCGTCCGCAGCGCGCAACCGCGACGCCAGGCCGCGGCATCGACTCCGTCGGGCAATTGCCCGACAACCCGTTCGTTCCAGCGATCGATCTGACTCTCGCGCACCACGATCGCCGATTTAAGCACTTCGGCCGGCGCCAACGACTGAATGGTTTCCAGTTTACGTAACGCAAATTGACGCATGGTAATCTGCTGCGGCTGATCGCTCGCAGCGCACCCAATTCCGAGCGTGGCAATTGAACCTTCCAAATTGGTGAGCGGATCGGCCGCGCGATTCCAATGCAGACCGTCGGCGCTGCTCCAGGCCTTCAGTGTGCCGGCACCAAACACCAGTCGAATCCATGTGTGCCGCAGCACGGTTGGCGCGATTGCATTTTGCGGATCGAGTTCCGTTTCGAACCGATTGTCCAGCGGGCTGAGAAATACCGTCGCCAGCGAACCCGAGCGTTTCTCTCGCGGAAAGCCAAGCACATATTGCGGTTGGCCGGCAGCGTTGCCCAAAAAAATTCGCGAGCCGGGACGCAGGTCGTCGAGTTCGGCAATCATTTCGTACGGTCCATCCGCGGGCAATGCGAATGCCTTCCAGGCGGATTGCTGCGATTTTTCGCATTTCAATTCCACCGCGCCATCGTCGCGCGGCGACCAAACGGCGCTCGCCGGTAATTCGCCCAGCCAGCTCATTTTGGCGGGCGATTGCAAATCCAACTGCGGCCGCCGCTCTGCGAGCGATACGGGTGGCAATCCGGGCGAGTGAATGAGCGAAAGCTGCCGGATCGCGGCACGACCATCGAAATGCACTGCATCAGGCACGCCGGCAAACGGAACGCTTAACAACCGGACATCGCCACGGCTGACCACCAGTTGGCCCTGCTGGCAGCGAATATCGTACGTCGCCGGTTCCAGCGGATACGTCCGCCACAACCGATCGTCGTCGTTACCCAGCAGCGTGAGAATCTTGCCTTGCGCCCCGGGCTGGGCTGGCTTGGCTTCAATGGCGTACGCTGCCAACTGTCGCAAGCCGGTGTAAAAATGGAGATCAACGCCCGAAGCGCCGTGCCAGAACTGAATGTGAAACGCATTGTAATCGCTCAGCGAAAGACGCATCGCCGCGTCTTCTGGCCAAGCGGGGCGAAATTTGGCGTTGCCGTGGAACTGGGCCGACTTGAAATAGGATAAATCGTCGAACTTATGATCGACATCAAACCAGCGTGTGAGGTCGCTGCCGGTCAGGCCATCGTCGCTCGGCGAAAAATCTTCAAAAGCCACTTGCTCCGCCGCGCGAGGCGCTCCGCCCAATTGGTTGGCCTCTTGCCAAGGCTTGACCTGTTCGGACCGTGCAGCCCGCGCCGCGGCATCTCGATCCTCAATCAAGGCAAACTTGCTGAGTCGGGGAATCGTCTGTTTTTTTCGGACTTCTGGGCTGCGGCGACCCTCAAAGCGAATCACGTTCTGGCCTGCGCTCAGTGGAATTTCATGTTCGTCGGACCAAGTCATCGACCTGGCGATATCGGCGGCCGCAGCCCCACGGACCTGCTCTCCATTCACGGAGATTGCCAGAGGTCGCGAATAGTAATTCATGTAGCGAATTTGCAAATCGTATTCGCCGGCTTTCGGCACTTGGACTTCGTATTCGACCCAACTTGGTTCGTCGGCGCCCGACTCACGAATGACGTCTTCGCCGCCATATTGCTCAACGAAAACATTGCCGCGAACGAACGTATTCGCCGCGACTTCGATGCGTATCGGCGGCGCGGCTTCTTGAGCGGTGGGCGGAATGGCGTTGCCCGTTCCGTTAGATGGATCGCCCGGAAGCGCGCCGTCGCGCGCCGGCTGAACGATCTGACCGTTGACATGTTCCGCCCCGGAATCGATTTTGAGCGGTTGGCCATCTTGATCGCCGGCGACTTGGTCGGCGATCACCGGCGGCCGCCGCCCACGACCACGCGCAAACCAGATGCCCGCGCCAAGCACAATCAGCAGTGCCACGGTCAGTCCGAACAGTGCCATCAGGCTCCGACCGCGACGTCCCGACGTGCATTCGGCGCGGTCGATAATCCGATCGGCCGAAAGATCGATCGGCCCGAGCGCTCGTGCCAGTAACTGATCCATTTGCAGTTGTTCGGCAAGCGCCGCGCGAAGTTCGGGCGAAGCGATCACGCGTTGGCGCAGCGCGGCAATCTCCGCTTCGCTCAACTCATTTGGCAATGCGGCGGCCATACGTTCCAGCCAGTCGTGGTCAGTCTGCGGAACCATTTGCCAGCTTTCCGTTTAAGCAGTGTTTCAGTGCCTGACGCGCCCGGTGCACTAACAGCTTGGCCGCGCCTTCGCTGCGGCGGAGTCGGTCGCCGATGTCGGCCAGCTTCAAATTGCTTTCGTAGCGCATCGCCAGCGCCGCGCGCGCTGTTTGCCCGAGAGAGTCCAGGCAGCCCGGCAAATGTTGCAGGGCCTGATCGTAATGCGGATCTTCGCTGGAAATCATGGCATCCAGCTCCAAGCAGAGTTCCGTCCAGGCAATTTCTTTGCGGCGTTTGGCTTTGCGGACGTGCTCGCGAAGCACATTGCGAGCAATGCCCACCAGCCAGGGACGCACCATCTCCGCGCTATCGAAGCGACCGCGCGCGCGGTAACAACGCAAGAAGACTTCTTGCGAAAGATCCTCGGCGTCAGCCGGTTCCAACAGCCTGGCCCGCAAATAGCCGTAGATGGCGCTTTGATGCCGATCGATCAACTGCCCAAACGCCACTCGGTCGCCGCGCTGAGCCGAAGAAATCAGCACGTGATCTTGCACGACAGGCATTCCGGGCGAAACGTGGCAGGGAAAATGAAGCGGGCGAATTTCGCCTGCGGGCGGAGCGGCAACTCGACAGCGCCCATCATAATCCATGCTTGCCGCAACGTGCAAATCCCCATTCAACGCGGAACGCGCCAAACCTGATGACAGCGGTTCACGGCGGAATTGTTGACGACCAGGCGGACAACACATGGCGGGCCGCAAAGCGCCGCCAGTTCCGCGTCGACTTGGTCGTTTGGACGAGCAACTTGCTTCGTCAGCAATTTAGGGATGCGCGGGAGTCGGCAGTGGAGAAACAATCGTCTCCACGGGATGCGCGCCGCCCGACTCAAGTGTAGAGACGCGGCTTTCCAGGCTGTCGATGCGCTTTTTGCATTCGGCATCCTCGCGGTTGAACAGACTTAGACTCAGGCAGCCCACGCTCGGTCCAATCAGAATGCTCCACAATGCCAGCAGTGCCACGGATCGACGCAAAAACATATCCCATTCCTTTTACGTCGGCTGGTGAATAGCAATTGATTGAAGCCGAATCGCAGCGGTCGCCACAAACTCTCGGCAACTGCCGCGCGCAGCGAAGTGTCAGTCTGTCACTCGTGGAGGGGACTCGATAGGAACTACCGCAATTCGCTTCAAGCTCATTCGCTCATCGCGATCTGACAATTCGGCAACGCAACGCCCAACTGGCATCACTTTTCCGGCAGAGACTAGTAGTTGGCAAAATTTTCGAAGTTGGCGGTCGTTAGCGAATCGAACCAGTTACCTTGCATGGTTAAGCTGTCGGTTTGCAGTCCGGCGTCGAGCGAGGCGACCTTCTTGACGCGTGTAAAGCGAATGTCCATGCTGTCCGCTCCGTCTCCGAGGTTGGCAAACAGTTGATCGAGAATCGATGTTCTGACGAATACGGCATCGTTGCCGGCGCCACCGTTGACGACCAACGCCTGCGCGACGTTGTTATTGAACGACAGCGAATTGCCCATGGCGCCGCCAGTTTCGTAGACGGCCGCTCCGATGATCGAATTGCTGAGCACGATGTTCTTGAATTCGCCGCCGGCGCTGCCGTCGAGCGCCAAATTGCCGGCCAAGTTGAGCGTGTCGGCAGCTATGAAGTCCGTCCCGGTTCCGCTACTGAAGATGACCGGACCATTGGCGCGGCTGTTTGAAACGCTGATCAAGTCGTTGCCCGCGCCGGTGCTGATGGTCCACGCGCCGCCGACGGTAAGTTGCGTTTGCTGAACCAGATCGTAGCCGGCAGCGCCGTAGATTGTGAGATCGCCGGTAATTGTGCTGGCCTTGGTTGTGATTTGATTCGAGACGCCGCCGCTACCGCCCTGAATGACCAAACTGCCGGCAACGTGCGTGCGATTGACGAGGATCACGTCGTCGCCGGCGCCGCCACTGACCGAAATGCTGCCGCCGACGCTGACGTCGCTGGTTGCGCCGATCGAGATATTTTTGTTCCCACTGCCGCCGCCAATCGTGATTCCACCGGCCAGGTCCGCGCCGTCAATGGTGATGATATCGGCGCCGGCGGTCAGGTTGAGCAGCATATTATCGATGCCTTGCACGGTGATTGCCGCGTTCGCCACACCGTTGATCAGCGTCCCAGCGAGTCCGCTCACGATGTACTCTCGAGCTGTTCCATCGCCGGTCACTTGAATATGGTCGGCCGTGTTATCGCCCGTAAGAATCAGTTGATGGCCAATCACCTGCAGAGTAACTCCGGACAATTGCCCCACGGCGGGCAGCGTAGCGAACGTGCCGACCGAAGAATACGATGTGCCGTTGCCGTTGGTGGCGTACGCGGCAAACGAGTACGAACCACCGACGTTGAGCGAGTTGGCATTGACCGTGTAAACGCCGGTCGTGCCGGTGGTTGTGAGATTGATGACGCCCGCGCCGCCTACGAGCGGGTTGGCGTTAGTCGAAGTCAGCGACAGCACTATTCCGCGAGCCGTAATTGCCGCGCCGCCCGAGGTGACAACGTTACCGGTCAGCGTTGCCGAGTTGATGGTCAGATTTGATGCCGGCAAAGCGACAATCGTTGGCGAGAACGAACTGACCTGCAAGCCCGGCGGCGTGCTGAAGGTTGCATTGGTCGACGTGTACGTCACGCCAGCGTCATTGACCGCGTAAGCAACGTAGGAGTACGTCATGCCGCCCGCTAAGTCGGAGGCATTCACCGTAAATGCCCCGAGCGTACCGCTGGCCGTCAGCTTCGTCACATTCGGACTACCCAAGGTCAACAAAGGTTCGCCGGCGCTCAGCGCCAGCAGCACGCCGCGTTCGCTGATCGTTGCACCGCCGTCGCCCGTAACATTGCCGCCCAAGACCGCGGACGTCGACGTGACGCTTGCCGAACTGGGCGACGCCACAGTCGGTTTCAGCATTGCCACCTGCACGGCCGAACCGCTCGTCAAACCACCGGTTGTCACAACGGCCGTCAGGCCGGCGGCGCTGCTGGGGGAAGTCGAGAAAGTGACCGTCAGCGAGATGCTAGTCGCACTGGTTACGTCGCCAACCGCGCCGTTATTGAATGCGACACTGTTGTTGGCCGCGATCGGATCGAAACCAAAACCGCTGATCGTAACGCTGCTTGGACTGGCCGCCAACGACATCGAACTGGCAGTCACCACGGGCGCGATCGCGGCGACTTGCACCGCCGCTCCGCTGGTTTGTCCGTTGGCACTCACGATGGCCGTCAGGCTGCCCGCAGTTTCCGGGCGAGTCGAGAGCGCGATCGTTAGCGTCGAACTGGTTGACGCCGTGACGGCACCAACCGCGCCATCGCTGAACGTCACACTGTTGTTGGCCGCCGTCGCATCGAACCCGTAGCCGTTGATGGTCAATGTCGTCTCATTGGCCGCCTGCACGGTCATGTTGCCGACCACGACCGGCACAACGCTTGCCACAATTACGGAACCATCGTTGGACTTCCCATTGCTAGTCAACCAGGCAGAGAGCGTGCCGGCGGCAGTTGGCGTGGTCGAGAACATGACGGTCAGCGAAGTCGGGGTGGCAGCGGTCACACTGCCAACCGCGCCGTCGTTAAACGTGACGCTGTTGTTTGCGGCCGTGGGATCGAAACCAAAACCGCTGATCGTCAGCGTTTCGGCACTGGCCGCAACATTGGTGGAACTCGAAGTAATCACCGGAATGACAGTCGCCACCATCATCGAACTGCTCGACAGACCGTTGCTCGTCACCACCGCGCAAAGCTTGCCGGCTGTGGTGGGCGCCATCGAGAACTTGACTGTTAAACGCGTTGCAGTTGCCGCGGTGACCGTGCCAACCGCGCCGTCGTTAAACGTAACGGTATTATTTTCCGCCGTCGGATCAAAGCCAAAACCGTCGATCATCAATGTTGTTGCGTCGGCCGCCAGGTTACTGGTTGCCTTAGTTACCACCGGTGTGATGGTGGCGACCTGCACCGCGTCGCCGCTGGACAACCCGTTACTGGTGACAATGGCCGTCAATGGTCCCGCGCTTGCTGGCCTGGTGCTGAACGTAACCGTCAGGCTTGTTGCCGTGGCATCGGTCACTTCGCCAACGGCGCCGTCGTTGAAAAGAACGCTGATGTCGCTCGCATCGGGATTGAAATCCGTGCCGGTGATGATCACGGTGTCGGCCGTGGCCGCCAGCGAATCCGTGACCGCGTCAACAACCGGATTCGGTTGAGGCGCGGTCGTAAATTCGAATACCTTGGAATAGGTGATACCAGCGCCGTTCTGTGCATAGATGGCAACCGAATACATGCTGCCGGGCCGCAGCGCGCTGAGGTCGAGCGAGAAATTGTCGCCCAACTCATCAACCCCAACCTGCATCACGCCGTCGCCGCCGATTTGTGGATTGTCGTTGTCGCTGGTCAGCGAATACACCGCGCCCTCGTCCGTGATTTTTCCACCACCGTCGTTGGTGACGCTGCCGCTCACCGTCGCGGAATCTTTTGTAATATCGCCGACGTCACCGTCGTCCACGCTCGGCAGATCGGGCGGAGTGGTGACAATGGCCACGGGCGTGGTGTAAGTGGTGCCAAAGCGATTTGTCGCAAAAGCCACAAACGTGTACGTAACACCGGGCGCCAATTCGCTCACATCAACGGTGAACACGCCGGTGTTGTTGGTGTCGGTGGCAATTTTGATGACGCCCAGGCCGTCGAGTTGCGGATTACCATTCACGTCAGAAACCGAGTACAGCACGCCGCGCTCGGTAATCAGTGCCGCGCCATCGCCGGTAACATCGCCACCAAGCGTAAAAGAAAACGGTGTGACATCCGTCTGCGTTGGCGAACTGATCGTCGGCGTTCCGGGATGCAGCAGTATGGTGACGCTATTCGAATACGAATTGGCCACGACGAGATCTGGCAGTCCATCGCCGTTGATGTCGCCTGTAGCGACGAATTGTGGATTGCTGCCGACGCTGATGTTGTCTGCGGCTTGGAATCGACCGCGACTGCGGCCCAGCAAAATGCTGACGTCGTCCGAACCCTGATTCGCGGTTGCCAAATCGGTGATTCCGTCGTCGTTGAAATCACCCGTGGTGATCGAAACAGGCTGCGAGCCCACGTCGTAGCTTACGGCGCGGCCAAAACCGCGTCGGCCTTCGTTCAACAAAATACTGACGTCGTCGGAACCTTGGTTGGCCGTGGCAATATCCAATCGGCCATCGCCATTGAAGTCGCCTACGGCAATCGCTGTAGGCACATCGCCGACCTTGAAGTTGTGCGCTCGCGAGAAACCGCCGGCGCCATCGCCCAGCAAGACGCTCACGTCGTTGGACGCCTGATTGACGGTCACCAGATCGAGAATGGAATCGCCGTTGAAATCTGCCGCGACAATTCCCATGGGCAAACGGCCGACCGAAAAGTTCGTGGCAACGCCGAAGCCGCCAGCGCCGTCGCCGAGCAAGACGCTGACGCTACTGGAAAACTCGTTGGCCACGGCGATATCGAGATAGCCGTCGGAATTGAAGTCACCCAGCGCCACGGACGACGGTTGCACGTCCACTTCGAATTGCATGGCCTCCTCGAACGTGCCATCGTGATTGCTGATCAGTACGCTCACTAAGCCATCGCTGCTGGTGACGACCAGGTCTTTGAAACCGTCTCCGTTCACATCACCCACTGCCACAGCGGTTGGTGAGAGACCGGCTGCAATGCTGACTGGCATGCCAAATCCGCCCTGGCCATCGGCCAATTGCAGGCCCAAGTCGCCCGTGCGCGAATTGATGGTCACGAAGTCCGCGTTGTGATCGCCATTGAAATCGGCAACCGCCACCACGCTGGGCGTGTCGCCGGTATCGACGCTCGTCGCGGGTTGGAAGACCGGGCTGAGCAATTGAACTTTGGTGTACGTCGTGCCCACGCGATTCGTGGCGTACATCACAAACGAATAGGTTGCGCCCGGCAACAGGTCTTTGACGTCGAGCGTGAACCGTCCTGTGGCGCCGTCAGCCACAACTTTGACGACTCCAGCGCCATCGAGTTGCGGCTCCGCGTTATTGTAAGTCAAAGAATAGATCACACCCCGCTCCGAGATACCGGCCCCGCCGTCATTGGCGACCCAGCCTGCGAACATGGCTTCCGTGGAAGTCACGTAGTGGCCACTGGCGTGTACCACGGTCGGTACGACAGCCGGCGTGGTAAACTCGGCCGCGACCGATTCGTTGATCCCTAAACTGTTCGTGGCGAACGCCCAGTATTGGTAAGTTCCGCCGGGAACAAGTCGCTCGATATCCACGCTGAACGCGCCAATCGATCCGTCGGCCCACACGGTAACGACGGGCGATTTTTGCGAATGCCCATCGATGCTCAGCAGTTGATATTGAAAACCGCGCTGCGTAATTGTGTCGCTGCCGTCGCTGGTGACATTCGCGTGCAGCGTGGCCGAGTCTGGAGTAACATCCGTGGCGGTCGGCGCGCCAATCGTTGGCGCGCTGGGCTGCAACAACAGGCTGACCGTATTCGAAAACGCGTTGGCAATGACCAGGTCATCGCGGTGATCGCCGTTGAAATCGCCGACAGCCAGAGATTGCGGCTTGTTGCCGACGTTGACGTTCGTCGCCGCGCCGAAGCTGCCGTCGCCATTGCCGAGCAGCACACTGACGGCGTTGGCCAATTGATCGGCCGTGGCCAAATCGAGATTGCCATCGCTGTTGAAATCGCCGACGACGATCGAAACCGGCTGCGCGGCGGTGCCAAAACTCATTGGCTTTTGGAAGGCAAGCGGGTTCGGACCGCCGACAATCGCCAATTTGACCGGTTTGAAGTTGCCGCTCAGCAGCACATTGACGGTGTTAGTCGCTTGATCGGCAACGGCCAAATCCATCAGGCCATCGCTGTTGAAATCCGCGGCCACCAGTCCGCTAGGGCTGACGCCCACGTGGAAATTCTGCGCGCGGTAGAAATCGCCATTGCCGCGCCCGGCCAGAATACTGACATCTCCCGAGCCACGATTTGCCGTGGCCAAATCGAGAATATGATCGCCATTAAAATCGCCGATGACAATTGCGTCGGGCTGCGCGCCCACCGTGTAGCTCACGGCCGCTTTGAAACCGCCGAGTGTATTGGCCAGCAGCACGCTGACGGTATTCGAAAACTGATTGGCGACCGCTAAGTCCGCGCGGCCATCGCCGTTGAAATCTCCCACCGTCACGGAAACCGGATTGTTTCCCACAGCGTAATTGGTGACCGCTTGGAATGTTCCGTCACCGTTGCCCAGCAGCACGCTCACGGTGCCACGGCTATCGCCATTGGTGACCAGCAGATCGAGCCACGTGTCGCCGTTGACGTCGGCCACGGTCACAAAGTCGGGAGTTCGGCCAGCCGCGTAGTTTGTGGCTGCGCCGAAGCCGCCGCTGCCATTGCCCAATTTGACGCTGAGGTTCGCGGAACGCGAATTCACGGTCACGATGTCGACTTGTCCATCGCCATTGAAATCACCCACCGCCACGCTCTTGGGCGTATCGCCCACGGCCACCGCCGTGACGGGTTGGAATGACGGCTTGAGCAACTGCACGTCGCTGTAAGTGGTGCCTTCGCTGTTGGTGGCGTAGGCAGCAAATGCGTAAACGATGCCTGCCTGCAATCCCTTGACTTCGACCGCGAACTGACCAATTGCTCCCATCGACGCCACGTCGGTAACGCCCTCGCCGCCGAGTTGCGGAATGGCATTATCGTAAACGCTGGAATAGACGAAACCGCGGGCGCTGATCGTGCGGCCGCCATCGGCGCTGACCGCGGCGGCAAACGTGGCGGCTGTTGCTGTGACAAAGTGAGCGCTGGCCGCATCGACAACCGGTGCGGTCGGCAACGTGGCGAAGTTGCCGACGGAGGTGTACGTCGTGCCCGTGCTGTTGGTTGCAAACGTGGCATACGAATACGACATGCCTGGCGGCAGATCGGTGATCGCAATTGCAAACGTCCCGGTCGTTCCGTCCGTATCAACTTCCGTCGAGTTGCCATCGCCGAGTTGCGGATTGCCATTCATTGAGGTCAGCGAGTAAGCCACGCCACGGGCGGTAATCGGATCGTTGCCGTCGCTCGTGACATTCGCGCCCAGCGTGACCGATGTGGACGTCACTTCATCAGCCGTGGGCGAAGTGATCGTCGGCACGTCGAGCGTCGTCAGTGTGCTCGCCGCGGTATATGTTGTGCCACTGCTATTGGTGGCGTACGCGACAAACGTGTACGACGTACCGCGAGTTAACCCCGTCAGATCGACGCTGAAGACGCCTGTTGTGCCGTCGGCCGCAACCGCGATTGCATCCGCATCGCCGAGCATGGGATCGGCATTGTCGCTCGTGAGCGAGTAAACGATTCCGCGCTGGGTGATTGGATCGGCGCCATCGGCAGTGACGTCGCCGCCGAGCGTGACCGAAGTCGATTTCAAACTGCTGACCGTGGTTGCGGCGAGCGTCGGGATGTCGAGCGTCGTGAAATCGCTGGCTGCGGTGTAGGTTGTGCCGCTACTGTTTGTGGCAAAGGCGACAAACGAGTAAGACGTACCGCGAGTTAATCCCGTCAGATCGACGGTGAAATCGCCAGTTGTGCCGTCGGCCGTCGCCGCCGTGGCAAACTCATTGCCCAGCACTAAATCGGTCTCAGCGCCGGTCAACGCGTAAATCACGCCGCGCTGGGTGATTGGATCGGCACCATCGGCCGTGACGTCGCCACCGAGCGTGACGGAAGTCGATTTCAAACCGCTGACCGTGGGCGATGAGACGGAGGGCAAGTCAAGCGTTGTGAGCGTGCTAACCGTAGTATACGTGGTGCCGCTGCTATTGGTGACAAACATCGCGTAGGAATAGGTTGTCCCGCGCGCCAAGCCGGTGAGGTCAATCACAAATAGACCGGTGGTTCCGCCGGCGGTGAACTGCATGACGTCGCTGTCGCCAATTTGCGGATTCGCATTCTCCGAGGTCAGCGAATACACGGCACCGCGCGCGGTTATCAGATCGCCACCATCGTCGATGACCGTACCACCGATTGTGGCCGAAGTTGCCTTGAGGTTGGTAACCGCCGGCGATGAAATCATCGGCGCATCGAACGTCGTGATGGTTGCGGCCGGGGAGAAGATCGTGCCGGTGCTGTTGGTGGCGTAAGCGGCAAACGAATAGGTTTGTCCCTTGGCGAGCCCGCTGATGTCCACTGTAAAGACGCCGGTCGTACCGCTGGCCGTGGCTTTGGTGACGTTGGCATCACCCAATTGCGGATCCGGATTATCGCTGGTCAACGCGTAGACGATGCCGCGCTCGGTGATCGGATCGCCGCCATCGCTGGTCACATCGCCGCCAAGCGTAACCGCGGTTGCGGTGAGATTGCTGGATGTTGGCGACGAAATGCTCGGCGCATCTAGCGTGTTCAGCGTGCCGACGGACGTGTATGTCGTGCCGCTTGAATTGGTCGCGTAGCCGACAAACGAATACGAAACGCCGGGCAGCAAACCGGCAACATCGGCGGTGAAATCGCCCGTCGTGCCGCTGACGATGGCCTGCATCGCCGTCGCATCGCCCAATTGGGGATTGTTGTCATCCGCTGTTACGGCGTACAAGAAACCGCGTTCGGTGATATCGCTGCCGTGATCGCTATCGACCGTGGCGCCCAGCGTGGCAGAGGTCGCATTCACGTTGGCTGTGTTTTGGTTGGAGATCGCGGGCGAACTGACGATCGCAACGGTTTGCGTGATGATGTTTACCGGCGGCGTGACCGATAGCATGCGACGATCTTCGAGCGACTCCACACGCAGTTGAGCATTGCGGGCCTTGCTGCTATTCAAACGATTCTTCCGCTGCTGATGAGCCACGCCGCACCTGTCCAGTTGAGTAATACGCCGAAACCTAGGGGGCGGGGACTATAGCAAGCGCGCCGGGTCTGGCCAATGGGAATCGCCGTCTTACCGCGGCCTTTTGTGGCCAAGCCGATTATCGCGGCGTCGATCGCTTGGAGAAAAAAGTGCGTCGCTGGGCGGGACTTGCTATTGTGCCGCGGCTAAATCAGCGTGCTTGAAGCAATATCCAGTGCTATCGTTTGCGGCTATAATTCGCTCTGCAACTGGCAGTACACTTTCAATTAAGTATCTGAAATCCATGAAAATCACGCGAATCTTTGCTCACCGGGTCGAGCTTCCGCTGCGCGAGGGCAGCTATCACTGGTCGGGCGGAAAGTCCGTCAGCGTATTCGACAGCACCATCGTTGGCGTCGAAACCGACAGCGGCCTGACGGGTTATGGCGAAGTTTGCCCGCTCGGCCCGTTTTATCTGCCCGCCTATGCCGAAGGGGTCCGTGCTGGGCTCCGCGAGTTGGGGCCGCACCTGATCGGCTTTGACCCGCGTGAGCTTTCCAAGCTGAACGGCCAGATGGACGCGGCGCTCAAAGGCCACCCGTATGTCAAGTCAGGCATCGACATCGCCTGTTGGGATCTGCTTGGCAAGTCGACTGGCCTGCCAGTTTGCGTGTTGATGGGCGGACGGTTTGGTTCCAGCGTGCGTTTGTATCGCGCCATTTCGCAAGAATCGCCGGAAAAAATGGCCGCCAAAGTCGCCGGCTACTGCGCCGAGGGCTACACGCGTTTTCAGCTCAAGGTAGGTGGCGATCCCGATCTTGATATCGCGCGAATTCGCGCCGTGCGCGAGATGCTCTCGCCCGCAGACCGACTGGTTGCCGACGCCAACACGGGTTGGTCGCAGCACGAAGCCATGCGCGTGGTGCGCGCGGTGCGTGACTTGGATGTCTACATCGAACAGCCGTGCCTGACTTATGAAGAATGCCTCGCCGTGCGCCGCAACACCGATCATCCGTTTGTGCTGGACGAAAACATCGACTGCCTGGACATGCTCCTCAAGGCCAAGGCCGACCTGGCGATGGACGTGGTGAATCTCAAGATCAGTAAACTCGGCGGCCTCACTCGCACTCGGCAAGCGCGCGATCTGTGCGTCAGCATGGGCATTGCCATGACGCTGGAAGATAGCTGGGGCGGCGATATCACCACTGCGGCCATCGCCCATCTGGCACACAGCACGCCGGAGCAATTTCGATTTACCAGCACAGACTTCAACAGCTATGTCACCGTCAGCAATGCGAGCGGCGCGCCGCAACGCGAGCACGGCTTCATGGCGGCCAGCCAAGCGCCGGGCCTAGGTATCGAGCCCAACATGCGCGTGCTCGGACCGCGCGTCGTCGATGTCGTTTAGTTACCAAAGATCGTTTTTCGGAGAATCAGTCGTGCAGAACATCGCTAGGGCATTATTGAGTTTGACCGTACTTGCCAGTGGCATTTCCGCAACTCGCCACGCCTGCGCCGTTGAAGATTCCAAAGCCGCGGCGCCAGCGCCCAAGTTCAACTATCGGACGTCGCAACGTGAAGGCTGGACGCTCCAGATTCGCGAGGAGTTGTTCGCCAAGGACGAACCGATGCTGAAAAAGGCGTTGGAATTACTGGACGGGCAACTGAAAGAAATCAATCGCGTGGTGCCGAAGCCCGCCTTGGCCGAGTTGCACAAAGTGCCGCTCTGGTTTTCTCCGGAGTATCCCGGTGTCAGGCCGACAGCGGAATTTCACCCCGATGCCGATTGGCTCCGCGAAAACGGCCGCGATCCAGCGATGGCGAAAGGCGTCGAATTTACCGACATCAAGGACTTCGAGCGCGAGTTCAAGCGGATGCCGATGGTTGTGCTGCATGAGCTTTCGCATGGCTACCACAATCGCGCGCTGCCGCGTGGTTTCGAAAATCCAGAAATCATCGCTGCCTACGATAAGGCCAAGGCCAGCGGCGTGTACGACAAAGTCGAACAGCGCTTTGGCGACGGCCGCTCCAAGAAAGTTCGTGCCTACGCCATGACAAACCCCATGGAGTACTTTGCCGAAAGCAGCGAGGCGTTTTTCGGCACTAACGATTTTTTCCCGTTCAACAACGATGAGTTGGCAAAGAACGACCCCACGATGCACGCGTTGCTGACAAAACTCTGGGGCGTTGACGACGCCAAAAAATAACCGCGACCCGCGGCAGCGCGGGTCTGGCGGTGAAATGGCGTCAGTCGAGCAGGTATTTCGCGGCAAGCAAAAAGAAAAGCGGCGGTGAGGCAAATGCCTCACCGCCGCCAGTATTAAGGATCAAGTTTGCCGTGCGGTCCCACACGCCAGACAACCGGGAAAGTCCAGCAGGGCAGCAAACAAGAGAGCCTGTAGCGAGAATTGCATTTTACATGCCATTCGTAATAAATAGTATTGACCATCGATGTTTTCTGGAAGTCAGGATTTCAATAAGTAGTTACTAAATAACGTTTTAAGTTACAAGACTAAAAATAGATCGCCGCGATTTCGTTGCCCTATTTCACCACAATAACACGAGCAAGCAGCGCATATACTGCACACTTAGATCAGCGTTTGCACAGATGCGTGATCATTGAACTTGCCAGTCCCGTTGGGGCATTCTTGGGTCAAACCCGGCATCCGACTTTCCCGCAGATTACCAAGAATTAAATTCTAAGTTTGTGATACATTAGCGGATATTGGGTCGCTCCTCCTCGCTGCCGAAAATTTATCCCATGCGAACTCGATTTCGAATGGCCGTGCCGGCAGTGGCGATCAGCTTGACGCTGCTAGCGATCGGCATCGGCGCGGCGTGGTACTTTCACGTGCAGGATGCGAACTTCTCGTTGTTGCTCAAACGATTGACGGCGGAAAATCAAGCCGGCGTCGAAGTTGCCAACAAGCTCACCGGCATTCGGCGGCAGTTGACTTTGTACCGTCGCCACGACGAAACGCACAGTTTAAAAAGCATTCAGCAGTTGGATGAAGAATTTTGGCAGTGGTTGTCCCAAGCGGAGCAACTCTCCTCAAGCGATGAGCAGCGAACTTGGGTGTTGCAAACCCGCGAAGCGTACCAGCCGGCATCGGCCGAACTCCGAGTTGCGTGGCAGTCACCAGAGTCGGAGCCGATCTCCGATGGGCGGATTGAGCTTTTGATTAGTGACGTGATCAGCGGCCGCGCCTTGCCCGCGGCTGAAAATTATCGGCAGTCTAGTCAACGCGCGGTGTTGCAAGCGTCGGAAGAAAATATTGTGATCACTGGCCGCGTGACGATCGGCCTGGTGGTACTGGGCCTGTGCGGGGCGCTGGCCGGTTTATTGATTGGCTACGTCATGAGTCGCGTGGTGAGTCGTTCGGTGGTGCAGTTGAATTTGCCAATTCGCGACGCTGCCGGCAAGTTGGCCGAAGTCATCGGGCCGGTGAGCCTGCGTGGCGTCGACCGCTTGGATGACGTCAAGCCGGCGCTGCATGATCTGGCGGATCAGATCGGCAAAGTGGTCATTCGTTTGCAAAAGTCGCAGCGAGATGCATTGCGAGCAGAGCAACTCGCGGCACTTGGACAATTGGCGGCCGGCATGGCCCACGAACTTCGCAATCCACTTACCAGCATCAAACTGCTGGTGCAATCGGCGGCCGAACAAGGCGCTAGCGGCGTGCTGGAGGGTCGCGACCTGATCATCCTCGAGCAAGAGATCGTCCGTCTCGAACGTGCCATTCAGTTGTTCCTGGATTTTGCCCGACCCGCCAAACTGCAAAAACAACGTTTCGATCTGCGTGAAGTCATCGAAAACACGGTCGAGCTCGTCAGCAAACGGGCCGCGCGGCAGCATGTCAAACTCATTTGTCAACTGTCGGATCGGCCCCTGCTAATCGAAGCGGATGCCGAACAAATCCGCCAAGTGACGCTGAACCTGCTCATCAATTCGCTGGACGTTTTGCCGGGCGGCGGCACCATCGATATCACGGTCGACCTGCCAGACAATCCGCGCGATGCGCACACGGGCGATATATCAGCCACCGTCCGGCGAGTGTTGCTGCAAATCTGCGACAACGGTCCTGGCTTGCCCGACTCGCTGGTCGAGCGCATCTTCGAGCCCTTCGTAAGCACAAAAGAGACTGGGCTTGGGCTGGGACTTTCCATTTGTCGCCGGATTGTCGAGGATCATGGCGGTACCATTGGCGCCGGCAACCGTGCGGGCGGCGGCGCTGAATTTCACGTCGAACTGCCGTTGGCCGAGTCGTCGGCTCTGTTGCCAGCTATCGAATCACTAAAGCCTACAACGCAGGGGATTCACGCCGTCTGACGCGGTGGATTAAACTGGCGACGCGGCGACGGCCAACTTCGCTCGGCCGCGCCTGAATCCGCAACTAACAATCCGCAGCCTATCGCGCAGGATGCCATGACTTATCTGATTGGCGTGGACGAAGCCGGCTATGGTCCAAACTTGGGGCCGCTGGTCATTGCCGCCAGCGTCTGGCGAGTGCCCGATCATTGCCCGGCCGACACACTTTACCGTCAGCTTAGCAGCGCGGTTTCGGCTAGTCCCGCCATGGCCGACGATCGCGTATTGATTGCCGACAGCAAAATCGTTTACCAACCCACGGCCGGCATCGCCCGCTTGGAGCGTGGCGTCTGGGCGGCGCTGGGTTTGTTGAAACATCGGCCCAACCGTTGGCGCGACATTTGGCCATGCGTGGCGCCACAATTTGCCCGGCGAATCGATTCCATTCCCTGGCACGGCAATTACGATCCTCCGCTGCCGCTGGAGGCCACCGCGGCCCAGATCGAGCACGACTGCCAACAGTTGCAGGACAGTTTAAACAAGGCCAACGTGCAACTCCTGGCCATGCGCGGGCTGGCGATCTTTCCCGACGAGTTCAACGAGCTGACCGAGCAACTCGGCAACAAGGGCGCGGCGCTGTCGCAACTTTCGCTGCGACTGGTTGGCGAACTCTTGGCCGAGTTACCGGCCGGTCCGGTGTCGGTGTTTTGCGACCGACATGGTGGCCGCGCCCGCTACGCGGCCATCTTGCAACACGAGTTCCAAGACTGCTGGATCGAGATCTGCAGCGAGACGCCGCAAGCAAGCTGCTACCAATTTGGCCCGCCAGAGCGCCGCGTGGAGATCGGTTTTCGAGTCGGTGGCGAAAGCATCTTGCCGACGGCGCTGGCCTCAATGACCGCCAAGTATCTGCGCGAAGCAGCCATGCGAGCATTCAATCATTTCTGGCTGCAACACCTGCCCGAGCTGCAGCCCACCGCCGGATATCCACTCGACGCCCGCCGTTTCAAACAGGCCATCGATCCCGTCCAGCGCAGCCTGGGCATCAGCGACCACGTGCTCTGGCGGAATCGTTAGCGGCCGGTTCGTTTTCCAAATCTGGCCGCGAGCGTCGTTCCACGGATGCATTCGAGGCTGTTTAAGCGACCCGGCGCAACGCTGCGAAACATTTTTATCCGGTTTGCAGGCAGCTGCAAACGCAACTCCTCATCGGCAAGCAGGTTGCGAAAGAAAAACGGACGAAGACGGCCGTGGACAGTGAGGACAGAGCGCCTGCCGCCAGTCGATTTTCGGCTCGATCGGCGCACACCGCAGGCCCGTCACTCCGATTTGCGATTGCAATTTTATGACGCTTGTACGCGCTGAGGCGAGTCTGTCGTGGGCGACGCTGCCAGCGTCGGCTGAGTTGGGGCGCAACCGCCGCTGACTTACCAATCATCCCGAACGGCAAACCATTCGCTGACCCAGCGCCAAGCGTCTGATCCACCGACGCAGGCTGCGTCGGCTACGGACGGCCAGGGCGACAACGAGCGGGCAACATTGCGAACGTTCTGCCAGCGGCGCGCAACAGCAAACGTGTACGCCGAATCGCTTGTTTGCAAATCGGAGTGTGTGAGCGGTCGCCAGGCTTGCTTGGGCGCAGGTGACCGCCGGTTCAGTTGTCAAAGAGCTGCAACGGGGATTCGGCTATTTACTGCGGCCGCGTGTCGGTTCGATTTCGATTCGCCAGCGCACCGGCGAATCTACTTTTGTCTAGCAAACCATCCACGCGACATCTCCTGCCACCAGTCTCATGCAAATGCCGGCGAATTGCCGACGGAAAAATCTCATTCGCAGCTTTGATTGCTCAGCAACGCACGCGAATTGACAGATCGTCAACTCCGCCCCCTCATCTCCGGCCCTTCTCCCCGGAGTACCGGGGCGAAGGGAGACGCGGAGTGAAGAGCCGTACGCCTGAATGCTGCGAGATGGATTTTCCCTTCGGGTGTTGTGCCTGCCTTTGCACGCTGAGTTGTCAGAGCCCTGGGTTGGCCTCAAATCCGTTGTCCCGCATTGGGCAGAGTTTCCGCCCGCGAGATATATGGACATTAGTATACTACAATCCCCACGAAAAGTCAACGGCGAGAAGGCGGCGTGGACCATAATAATCGCCGCCGCGTGCGGCGACAGGGACGCTCGCGGCGACTGACCAGCCGCGCCGCAGATCCCCGCAGAAATCAGCTCCGTTGGGGAGTGGCAGCGACTGCGAAGACCGCGATTAATTGTCTGGCTGCGGTCAGCAGTCCGTCAAGCTTTTGGAAAGGATGTTCCTTTCTAGCGATACCCGCGGCTGCAATGATAAATGCGTACCCGACAAAGGTGCTGCTTGTGCGGCGGGCGAAGGGCTTGATATAATCGACCGAAAATCGTTTGCCAAGTTCGCACGAGATGTTCGTTCAACTTGGCCGCTTCACACAGCACACAGCGTCGTTGGGCAGGCGAATTCATTTAAGAACTATCGTTCCCACTTGCTGGAGAAGTTCATGAGTCGTACCCGGGCTGCATGCGTCGTTGGGTCATGTCTGGCCGCACTGCTAATCATGTCCGCGGCGTCGTCCGCGTCGGCGGCGACTTATTACTGGGATCCCAGTTCGGGCGGTTCATTCGGCGGGATCACAGGGACGGACTACTGGATTCCAAATCGGTCGCTGATCTGGACCGGTAGCAACACGGGCAACACCTCCCGCCTGAATTTGATTACGACGACGACCGCTGATGATATCAACTTTGGTGGGCCCGTAGGCTCTTTGACTGGAGGCACAATCCCGGTCGGCTTCGTGGATGCGAAGACAATCAGCTACAACACAATTTCCGGCAGCGTTGTGCTTTCTGGCGGCGTGATCAATCTCGCGGTAATCTCGACCATTACGGTCACCAATAGTTCGGGCGACACAATTTCGGCATCGCTCAGCGGAGCAGCAACCAGTCTGACGAAAGCCGGCACAGGCACGCTCACGTTGTCCGGCTCGAATCTCAACACCGGTTCCACAATTGTGTCTGCTGGCATCCTCAGCCTCGGCAATAGTTTGGCGCTGGGCAATAGCACGCTCGACGCGACTGGCAGCATCGTGGGAGATGCGACCAACGGCCTGAAGACGACCGTTACGACATTAACTTTCGGTGGTCTTTCCGGTAATCAAGACCTAGCAGCCCGTCGAAGTAAGCCTATTTAGGCGGCAACGTGGCAGGCGTTGATGGCGGACGCGAGCGAGTTTTTTGATGTGGGTCGAATTGTGTGGAGCTGAAACGCGGCGCGATGGAGGCGAATGGCAAGTTGGGCG
>JBBRCE010000057.1:0-31684 GCA_038205115.1 Pirellulales bacterium | reverse complement strand
TGCGGAAGGCGCCTGCCGGCATTTCGTCAAAGACCGCATGGAGTTGTCCGGCATGCGCTGGGAGATCGAAGGCGCCCAAGCCATGCTGACATTACGCGCCTTCTACCTCAACGACCAATGGGATGACTTCGTCGCGCACCGGATTCAAACTAAGCAAGACGAACTGTATGGGCAAGCCGCGTAAAGGCGGAATACGAGTTGCAACGATATTCAAATTATCAATCGCAGTTGCTCATGTCGTTGCAGATTGGGCTATATCGAAATCAGCGACAATTTTGCGAATTTTCGGCGGTAGGAGTCACTCGCGGGCGCGTCGTGCTGGTATTTTCGCAAACTGTATGTAACGTCACGGCGGATCGTAATGCGGCGTGGCGGCGTAGCGAGTGGGATCGGCAACGCCGGCTAGCGCAAACGCTTCGCGGCGTTCGAAGCAGGTTCCGCATTGGCCGCAATGGATCGAGCCACCTTCATAGCATGACCAGGTCTTCGAATAGTCGATGCCCAGCGACGCGCCTAATCGCACGATATCCGCCTTGGTCAACTTGACGAAGGGACAGTACAACTCGATCCGATGCCAGTCGGCCAACGAGAGCGCCTGCCCGAGCGCCTCGGTGAACTCGGGCCGACAGTCGGGATAAATGGCGTGATCGCCGCCGTGGGCACCGTAGGCCACGCGGTCGCACTGGCGCGCGATCGCCCAGCCGCCCGCCACAGCTAACATGATCATATTGCGGTTAGGCACGACGGTTTGCTTCATCGATTCTTCGGCGTAATGCCCATGCGGCACGGCCACATCGGCCGAGGTCAACGACGAGCCGCTCAACAGTGGCGCGATGGCGCGTAGATCGGCAATTTGCCATTCGATCTGCAACTCTGCCGCGATCTGCCGAGCGTGGTCCAACTCGCGTCGGTGTCGCTGGCCATAATCGATCGAAAGCGCAAGCAATTGATCGCCCGCCGTCTGAACCTGATGCAAAAGCGTAGTCGAGTCGAGGCCGCCGGAAAAGATGACGAGCGTTTTCATGCGCGTTTCAAAAAATCTTAATACGGCGCTGCGGCACTCCGGTGCCCTAGATCAGCTTCGCAATTTCGCCGTTGAGGCAGTCCGTGGCCGGCCGAGTTTGTCACACGAATGGCTCTGTCCGTCACTTTTTCGGCTTAAGTTTGGCAACCAGGTACTCGGAAATCGTGGCGAATTTTACATCCGGCGCGCCGGGATAAACCAGTTGGCAATCGACGCCGACGGCTTTGCATTTCTCCTGCAGGCCTACTCCGAAATTGGCCGAGTGCGTGGGATCCTTTGCGTCTTCGCCCATCGCTGGAGGTGTGGGAAAAGACAGATACACGGGCGGATCGTCGCGTGTGACCAACTCGTAGGGCGAATACTCCTTGATCAGCGGGAGCAGCGTTTCACGGCTTTCGAGAAACACATCGAACTGCGATTTCTTATTCGTGGTGTCTGCCTTGATCCCAAAGGCATGTCCGCCGTACTTGCTGTTGGGCGTCCATTGTTTCATCTGCTTAGGATCCAGGCTGGTCTGCGGCACGTTGACCGCAGCACAGAGCAACCGCGTGGACTCGTGGGCAATGGGATCGTCGCTTTTGGCGTCGGCCAAGTCGTCGTGAAAAGCGAGCCAGAGACTCGTGCAGGCGCCAGCCGAACCGCCGGTGGCCGCAATCCGTGTTTTATCGATGTTCCACTCTTTGGCTTTACTGCGGACGAATTGCAATGCGCGGGCGGCGTCGTGCAGTGGCGCTTTCACGGGCGGCTCAACGCCGTCTTGTGTGGCCTCGGCAATGAATCGATATTCCACCGAAACCACAGAGATACCATGTTTGAGGTAGTCTTCCGGAGTGACTGTTTTTTTGCTGCCGTTTGCCCAGCCACCGCCATGAATATTGAGAACGAGCGGCGTGGGCTCCGTGGAATCGGCTTTGTAAAAGTCGATCATTTGTTTTGCATGCTTGCCGTAGGCCACGTCGGCCTCGGTGGGCTTGGTCGCGGGCGGCTTCGGAGCAGCCTTGGGCACTGCCGGCTTTGCTTTGACAACCGCTTTCGACGGTCCGCCAACCTTGGCGCTATCGTCCGATTGGGGTTTCGGATCGGCCGCCAGCGCGGTTGCGAACATGCACAGGCACAACGGCAAAGCGAGCAATTGTTTTCGACTCACGTTCATGTCAATTCACCAGGGGAGTGACGGAGTGTGTTTTGAGGCCGCAAGAATTGCCATCATGCCGCACGCTGCGAACCGCTCTCATGCGCGAAGTTGCGGATCGTCTGCGGGTTGATTCGATCCGCGGACATCAATCGTTCAAAAATAGGACCGGTAGGATTCGAACCTACAACCAAGGGATTATGCTTACCACTTCGACTTTCGCCGCCTCTTTCGAGTTGGTGGTCTGGACCATACCTTCACTTTACGTGTCTGCCGTCTGGTCTCTACGCCTTCTGGCGACGCGTAACGCACGCCTCGCCAGCTTGGTTCGGGATTAGCATGGTCGATTGCACGCAGCAACCGACGTTAGCCTTCCCCGAGTTTGACAGATTCTACTGTTATGCTTGCCACGAGCGCAAACATCGCAGCAACCCGCTAGCCGCAAACCGTGCTTGTTGTTTAGGTTGGCGGCCGCTTAAGTCCCCTGCTCTAACCGTTGAGCTACGGTCCCACGCGGACATTTTAACTGAGCGGCAGGCGTCTGTCTGTAGTCCGGTTCCGCTAGAAACGCCCCGGCAAACAATTCGGGCGATTTTGTAACAACCAGCGGTAAGTCTTTGCGGTTACGCTGCGATATTCCAATCGACTGGCCGTCGGTGAAGCATGGCCGTCGCTGTTCCATGCTGCGGCCAATCGAGTTGCCGCCAGCCTCTCGCCGCTGACAACGCAATGGGTTATGCTGCCCAGCATGGAATCCAATCAATACTCGCGCAGCCCCGAATTGATGTCGGCCAACGATACGGCGCTGTTGATTGTCGACGTGCAAGAAAAACTCATCGGCCTGGTTCCGGAACACCGGCGTTTGGTTTGGAACATTCGTCGCCTTTTGGATGGTGCAAAAGCCCTCGGCGTGGCGGTGGCCGCAACCGAGCAATATCCCAAGGGTTTGGGACGGACGATTTCCGAGTTGCGAGGCTATTTGCGCGACGTGCCAGAAAAGCTGGCGTTTAGTTGCGCCACCTGTTTGCCGCTGGTGGGCCAACTGACCGAACGTGGAATTTTTCGGGTGCTGGTGGTAGGCATCGAATCGCACGTCTGCATTCAACAAACTGTCCTGGATTTGATCGCCGCTGGCTTCCGCGCGTACGTGGCGGTGGACGCGGTGGGCGCGCGATACGACGTGGATCATGAATTTGCATTGCGCCGCATGGAAGCCTCCGGCGCGACACTGACCACCACCGAGGCAGCGCTGTTCGAGTGGTGCCAAAGAGCGGGCACGCCCGAGTTCAAACAACTGAGCGCGCTGGTCCGAGAAGTTCCTCCCAACCAGTAACGGTGTGGTTGGCTTTCCTGCGACAGGCGTCAGATATCATCAACGATCCTTTTTTCATTTCCTGCACGATGTCGACCACTTCCGCTGCGTTAAATCCGCCCATTCGTTTGTTGCTGGGCCCTGGGCCGAGTCCCGTTCATCCGCGAGTGTCGGCGGCGCTAGCCGCGCCCACCGTGGGGCATCTCGATCCGTACTATTTGCAACTGATGAATGGCATGCAGGAACTATTGCGCGCGACATTCAAAACCAAAAATCCCATGACGTTTGCGGTCAGCGGCACCGGATCGGCCGGCATGGAAGCCGCCGTTGTGAATCTGATCGAACCGGGCGACTCGATGGTCGTTTGCGTGAACGGCGTATTCGGCGGTCGAATGGTCGATGTGGCCCAGCGGGCAGGCGCGACGGTGACTCGCGTCGAACGTGCCTGGGGCGAAGTGTTCACCGTTGACGACTTAAAAACAGCGCTCGCCACAAAGCCCAAACTCGTTGGCATTGTGATGGCGGAAACGTCAACCGGCGCCTGGCAACCGCTGGAAGAAATCTCGCGCGCGGTGCATGAGGCCGGTGCGCTGCTGTTAGTCGACGCGGTGACGGCGCTGGGCGGCGTGCCGGTGGAAGTCGACGCCTGGCAGATCGACGCCATTTATTCTGGAACTCAAAAATGTCTCGGTTGCCCACCGGGTTTAGCGCCAATTTCGTTCAGCCCTGCCGCCATGCAAAAGATCGCAGGTCGCAAAACCAAAGTGCAATCGTGGTATTTGGACGTCACAATGCTCTCGCAGTATTGGGGGCAAGAGCGCGTTTATCATCACACCGCTCCGATCAACATGACCTATGGCTTATACGAAGCTCTGCGCATGTTGCACGAAGAAGGGCTTGACCAAGCGTTTGCGCGCCACGCGCTCAATCATTGCGCGCTGAAGGCCGGACTGGCGGCGATGGGCATTGACTTTGCCGCCGCTGAGGGTCACCAGTTGCCGATGCTCAACGCCGTGCGGATTCCGGCGGGCGTGGATGACGTGGCGGTACGGCGCGATTTGCTAAATCAGTTTGGCATCGAAATCGGCGGAGGATTGGGCGCATTCAAAGGCAAAGTCTGGCGTATTGGGCTGATGGGCCACGGTTCACGGCCGGAGAGCGTCCTGCTGCTGCTGGCCGCGCTCGATCAACTTCTCGTCCGGCAAAACCTGGCGTTCGAGCGCGGGGCAGGCATCGCCGCCGCAAACGCTCGTTATCTTGCTGGCTAACCCCGGTCCGCAGGCGAAGTTGTCGGCGGCGGACCGCTGCGATCAAACGGGTGAACTCGCTTGAAGGCGAAAATGCCAACAGCAGGAAACGACCACCTGCTATAACGATCAGACTTGAATGGCCTGCGATTCGGCGCCGCGTGATTCGGCATCCCGCGTAAAAGCAAATTCGCCGTCGCGAAAATCGATTCGCACCACGCTGCCCTCGCCAAAGTTGCCCTTGAGAATTTCGCGCGCCAGCGGATTCTGCACCTGCTGTTGAATCACGCGCTTCAGTGGCCGCGCGCCGTAGGTGGGATCGTAGCCCTGGTTGGCAATCTCATCGACGGCGGCGGTTGTTACATCCAGACCCAAGCCCGTTTGCTGCAGTTGCGCGCGCAACCGATTGATCTGAATGCCGACGATGGTGTGGATCTGGTCGCGACCGAGCGGCTGGAAGATGATCGTTTCGTCGATGCGATTCAAAAACTCGGGCAAAAACCGCGTCTGCAACGTTTCCGTCACGGCTTGCCGAATCTCATCCTGACTACCGCCTTCGCGCGTGATTTCTTGAATGACCTGACTACCGATGTTGGATGTCATCACGATGATCGTGTTGGTGAAATCGACCGTATGGCCGAGATTATCGGTCAGGCGGCCGTCGTCCAGCATTTGCAGCAGTACGTTGAACACATCGCGATGCGCTTTCTCAATTTCGTCCAGCAGCACTACCGAATAGGGGCGGCGGCGCACGGCTTCGGTCAGCCGGCCGCCTTCTTCGTAGCCCACATAGCCGGGCGGCGCGCCGATCAGCCGGCTGACGGTATGCCGTTCCATGAACTCGCTCATGTCCAGGCGGATCATCGCGTTTTGATCGTCGAACAGCACTTCGGCCAGCGCTTTGCAAAGTTCAGTTTTGCCGACGCCGGTCGGGCCCAGAAAAATGAACGAGCCAATCGGACGATTGGGATCTTGCAGCCCGGAACGACTGCGTCGCACCGCGTCAGCCACGGCCTGCACGGCTTGGTCTTGACCGACCACCCGCTGGTGAATGCGATCTTCCAAAACTAACAGTTTGGCGCGTTCGGTTTCCATCATCCGCGTGACGGGAATGCCGGTCCAAGCGCTGACAACTTCGGCAATTTCCTCGGGGCCGACTTCGCGGCGCAACAGTTTGCGCTCGGAGGCCGGCTTGCCTTCGCGATCTTTGCCGTCGGCGTCCTTGTCCGTCGGCTCGGCGTCGAGTCGCTTGGTTAGCTCTTTGCGTTTGACGTCCAACTCGTACAGTTTTTGATAATCGGCCTCGGAGACCGGCAGTCCGCTGGATTGCTTCTGTTTGATCGCCGCGCCAAGTTGGGTGAATTCCAGCTCCAGGTCGGCCAGATTCTTGCGAATTTCCTGCACATCGCCCAGCCCTAGTTTCTCCGAGTCCCACTGTTCGCGCAAGCTAGCCAGCTTGCGACGTAGCTCGTGCATTTCGTCTTCGATTTCCGCCAAGCGGACGACGGCGTGTTCTTCGGATTCTTCGGCCAACTGCCGCGCGGCGAGTTCCAACTGCGTCAAGCGCCGCTGGACCTGGTCGATTTCTTCCGGCACACTTTCGAGTTCCATCGCCAGGCGACTGGTGGCTTCGTCCATCAGGTCGATGGCCTTATCTGGCAAAAAGCGATCGGTAATGTAGCGGCTAGAGAGTTTAGCGGCGGCCACCAGCGCCGAGTCCTTGATTTTGACGCCTTTATGGTGCGCTTCGTAACGCGGCTTGAGCCCTCGCAGAATGGCGATGGTGTCCTCGACCGTTGGCTCGTTCACTCGCACCGGCTGAAAGCGACGCTCGAGCGCGGCATCTTTTTCGATGTACTTGCGATACTCGTCGAGCGTCGTGGCGCCGATGCATCGCAGCTCACCGCGCGCCAAAGCCGGCTTAAGTAAATTTGCGGCGTCGTTACCGCCTTCGGCCGCGCCGGCGCCGATCACGGTGTGCAACTCGTCGATGAATAGAATCACGCCGCCAGCGGCCGCGCCGACTTCGCGTAGCACCGCTTTGAGTCGATCTTCGAACTCGCCGCGATATTTTGTGCCGGCGATCAACGCGCCCATATCGAGCGTGACGACGCGTTTGTTTTTGAGACTCTCAGGCACATCGTTGGCCACAATCCGCAGCGCCAGTCCTTCGGCGATGGCTGTTTTGCCCGTGCCTGGCTCGCCGATCAACACGGGGTTATTTTTGGTGCGGCGGAGCAGCACTTGAATGACGCGACGGATTTCCGGATCGCGGCCGATCACGGGATCGAGCTTGCCTTGGTTCGCTCGTTCGACCAGATCGATGCCGTACTTCTGCAATGCCTGAAATTTTTCTTCCGGGTTCTGATCGGTCACGCGCGAGCTGCCGCGAACGGATTGCATCGCTTGCAGCAATTCTTTCTCGCCGATGGCGTTGAGTTTGAGCAGGTTCTTGGCCTTCGATTCGACCTTGCACAGCGCCATCAACAAATGCTCGGTGCTGACGAAATCGTCTTTCATGGTGCCGGCTTCTTTTTGCGCGGCTTCCAGCGCTTGGCCTAGTGGTTGGCCCAGTTGGGGTGGCGAGCCGCCCGAGCTTTTGATCAGGTGTGCCAGTTCGGCCTCGACGGTGCGCTCCAATTGGCCGCGATTCGCGCCGATCTTATCGAGGATTGGTTTGACCACGCCGTCTTTTTCAGCGAGTAAACCGGCCAAGAGGTGCAGCGGATCGATCTGCGGATTGCCCCGCTCGGCCGCCAGTTCCTGCGCCCGTTGGACGGCTTCTTGGGCTTTCAACGTCAACTTGTCGAATCGAAATGCCATGTGATTCCTCAGCCCGTCGAGTTGCTAGAGCGACTTGATGTTAAGAATTGCCGACCGAATCTGCGAACCATTCACGCCGGCGACCGTGACTTAGACCGCCGCACGACGATAATAGTCGATAGCGCCAGCCCGAACAGCAACGAGTGAACGAGCGTCCAAAACGTTTGACTCGCCTGCGATTGATCCAGTGTAGTCGCCACAATGCTATCCTCGACTTGTTGACGCTGAGCATCGCTGAGTTCGATGGATCGCAACGGCAGATAATAAGCATCCGCCGCGGCGATGCCACGTGTGGCCAGATGACCCAAATCGAGCAGCAAGGCCAACCCGCTGATTAAAACCACGGACAGTACACAATATCGCTCTGCCGTGAACACCGCCGGTCTCCCAAACTGTTGCGGTAAGCTTAAAAAGCCACCCAGCGGCGACGCGTCCGCGTGGGACTGTCGCCGCTAAGCGGCTCGATGCTCGTCCGTTTTTTGCAACAACTGCCGCTTACTCTTTGACTTCGAACTCCGCATCGATCGCATCATCGTCCCCGCCGGACTTGCCGGCAGCGGCACCGGCTGTTTCCGGGCTGGCCGCGCCGTCGGCGCCTGGCTTGGGCGCGGACTCGTAAAGGATTTTGCTTAAGGCGTGCGACGCCTGTTCCAGTTCGCTGATGGCACTGCGAATGGCATCCAGATCTTCGCCCTTGGCCGTCTCGCGAGTTTTGGCAATCGCCGCTTCGAGTGGCGCGCGGTCGGTTGCCTTGAGTTTGTCTTTCTGCTCTTTCATCAGTTTTTCGAGCTGGAACGACATCGACTCAGCCTGGTTACGCGCTTCGGCCAAATCGCGTTTGCGTTTGTCTTCGCCGGCGTGTTCGTCCGCATCTTTGCGCATCCGCTCGATTTCTGCTTCTGACAAACCGCTGGAATTCTGAATTTTGATGACGTGCTCTTTGCCAGTTCCCAGATCCTTGGCGGAAACGTTGAGAATGCCGTTCTGGTCGATGTCAAACTTGACCTCGATCTGCGGCATGCCGCGCGGCGAAGGCGGAATGCCTTCGAGATTGAACTGATCCAGCAAGCGGTTGTCGCGCGCCATTGGGCGTTCGCCCTGGAACACGCTCACAGTCACCGCGGTTTGGCTATCGGCGGCCGTGCTGAACGTTTGCTTGCGTTCAGTCGGCACCGTGGTATTCTTTTCGACTAGCTTCGTGAAAATGCCACCTTCGGTCTCGATGCCCAGCGAGAGCGGCGTTACGTCGAGCAGCAGCACGTCATGCACATCGCCCGACAACACGCCGCCTTGGATCGCTGCGCCAATCGCCACGACTTCGTCCGGATTCACGCCTTTATGCGGCTCTTTGTTGAACAGCTTTTTGACGATCTCCTGCACTTTGGGAATGCGGGTCGAACCGCCCACCAGCACAACCTCGTCGATGTCGCTGGGTTGTAACTTGGCGTCTTTCAACGCTTGGATCACGGGACCCCGGCTGCGTTCGAACAGCGTGTCGGACAGCTCTTCGAACTTAGAGCGGTTGACGGTAATTTGCAGATGCTTGGGCCCCGACGCATCGGCCGTGATGAACGGCAGGTTGATGTCGGTCGAGCTATTAGAACTCAGTTCGCGCTTCGCCTTTTCGCAAGCCTCTTGCAGCCGCTGCAACGCCATGGCGTCTTTACGCAGGTCGATGCCTTGCTCACGCTTGAACTCGTCGGCCACGTACTTGATCAACACTTGGTCGAAGTCGTCGCCACCCAAGTGAGTGTCACCGTTGGTGCTGATCACGCGGAACACGCCATCGTCGGAGACTTCCAGCACCGAAACGTCGAACGTGCCGCCGCCCAAGTCGAACACCACGATTTTTTCGTTGGCCTTCTTCTCAAGATTATAGGCCAGTGCGGCTGCGGTTGGCTCGTTGATGATCCGCGCCACTTCCAAACCGGCGATCTGGCCGGCATCTTTGGTGGCCTGACGCTGGGCGTCGTTGAAGTAAGCCGGAACGGTAATCACCGCTTTATTCACCTTGTGACCGAGATACGCCTCGGCCGACTCTTTGAGTTTGCGGAGCACCTTGGCGGAAATATCGGGCGGCGTGAGCGTTTGATCGCCGGCTTTGACTTTGACGTAATCTTCCGCGCCGCCGGTGACTTCATATGGCACCATTTTCTCTTCGTTGGCCACCTCATTGTGGCGCCGCCCCATGAACCGCTTGATCGAGTAAACGGTCCGCTTGGGGTTAGTCACTGCCTGGCGCTTAGCCGGGTCGCCGACCAAGACTTCCCCTTTGTCCGTGAAGGCCACAACGCTGGGCGTAAGCCGATTGCCCTCTTGATTCGGAATGACTTTGGCTTCTTTACCTTCCATGATGGCGACCACCGAGTTGGTGGTGCCGAGGTCGATGCCGATGATCTTTTCGCCTTGTGCCATAGATGTCTGCTCCTCGTCGTTGCGATAATTTTTGTCAATGATTTTTATAAGCGGTCGCGAATTCTCGGCAACCGAAACTTTTTCAGCCGTGCGGGCCGCCAAACGCTGCGTTGTGGCGGCGCGTTGCACAGAGAAAAGCAAAGTTTATGCCGGTTCTCGCAAAACCTCCACTTGCAATCGCAAGTCGTTGTACAATTTCACGTTAGCTCAAGTGCGGCCGCTTGCTCCAGCGGCATATTCAATACGAAAAACATTGCCAAACGCGGCAACTGCCAATTTGGCAGACGCGAAATTCTCTCAGGCCAGGTTTCCACGTATTGTGACCATCGCTGGACCGACGGTGGCGTCAGCGGCCGCGCTGATTTGAGGCCGCTGATTAGCCTGCGATTCAAACCTGCTAAAACCGACCTTGACCGGCTTTGGCGATTGCCGTATTCTCCGCCCCATGCTGATTGCTGAGGGTGAGATGAGCACCGCAGCGGTCGGCCACATCGAACACTCAAGACCACGTGGATGGGTCTGCACTGGAACCGGCTAACGCCGTTTCTGCGGACCACCGAGGCGGACCGGTCGCAAGGATGCGCACCTTACGCCTCGAATACAACCGACTGCTGGGCGACCGCGTTATACGCGACGACCAGCGGTCCGCGCTCTGGCGCGAAGATGGATCGGCTGCCCGTGCACACGGGGCCGACGCGGTCCAATCGCTCCCGGAAAAGGTTCAAGTCCTCGCCCCCCTAGGACTCAGCCTTTCCGGGAGTTTTTTTACGCGCGGAGAGCAAGTTTAGCGCGGCGAAAGGAAATGATTGTGAATGAAAATTAAAAAATATTGACGGGTGTGCTTTACGGTTTCTAGCACACCTATCTTTTGCCCTTTTCATCTACTAATTGCTCATTCGCAATCGCTACTACGGCCGACGCAGCGATTCGCGGATTGCCTCACTGACGCTGAATGATCCGCGATCTCAATTTGAACGTTGCGCGCGGCTTGGCTGCTCTTCCGTTCGCACATTTCAATTTCAGCGAGTTACTTCGCCGCAATCGGTGGCAGATAAAAGTGCAGCGCCAGGACCACGCAGGCAAACGCCAGGCAATAGACGCCGAAAAACTTCCAGCGGCCTTGATCCAACCATTTCGAAAGCCAGCGCAGCGCCAGCAGACCCGCCGCAAAACTGCACGCCATGCCCAATAGTCCAGGCGAAAGTTGATGCACGGCTTGAGATTGAAACTGGCTCCACGAACCGTCGAATTTGTCTTTGACCAATTTGTGCAGTTCGTACGCGATGGCGGCCGGCGTGAGCATTACGGCCAGTGCGAAGCTGAATTCCTCAGCCGTCGAGTGGCGAATGTTCAGCAACATGCCCGTGGAGATGGTGGCGCCGGATCTCGACAGGCCGCGAAACGGTAAGCACAGGCCTTGCACCGCGCCGATCATGCCCCCGCGCCGGACGCCCACGTCACTCTCTGCTGTGACCGGTTCCTTCCGTAGGCCCGCAAGCAAGATGATCAAACCGGAAACGGCCAGCGCCGCGGCAATCAGCGGCAACCGCTTGAACAAGTGTTCGATCTCGCCCGGCGTATCGCCGCTAGCCAGAAAGACTCTTTCAATCGTTTTGATCAAGGCAAACCCGAGCGCTCCGGTAACCGCCGTTCCGACCAGCAGCGGTACAACTTGCGAAAGCATATTCTTCCAGCGCTGCCAAAAATAAAGCAGCACGGCCAACATCGTGCCGGTGTGCAGGATCACCAGCAGTAGCGCGGCTTCCGGCTTGGAAGGATCGAGGCCCATCAGCCGTTCGGCTGCAATCACGTGCGCGGAACTGGAAACCGGCAGCAACTCTGCCAAGCCCTGAATGATGCCCAGCACCACGATCTGCCAATAATGGATTTCCATCTGACTGTTGCTTCCTGCTGGTAGTCGCCGCGCGAAGAAGTTGAACGAAGACAGCGCGGCGTTCCAATTTACCGAACCAGAATACGCTTGGATATCGCATCGGCGATGGCGTGCGAATTAGAAAATTCCCAACTGATCTTTGGCCGCTTCGGTCATTAGGTCGGGAGTCCAAGGCGGAGTCATCACGAGTTTGACCTCCACGTCGTTCACGCCTTCCAGCTTTTTCAGCACGTCTTTCGACTGGCCAATCAACTGCGGGCCGGCAGGGCAAGCGGGCGACGTGAGCGTCATCTCAATCTTGATGTTCTCTTTGCTCTCCGGTGCATCTTCCGTGGTGACGAGATACACCAGGCCGAGATCGATGATGTTGACGAACAACTCGGGGTCGATGACTTTCTTCAGTTCTTCGCGAATCGTGTCTTCGGCGATGGGCATAACGAGGCTCCTGATTTTCAGTTGGAATTGATGCGAAGCAGCACGCGGTCGCCTTCGACTTTGACCTCGTGCACGGCCGTGGCGTGCGTGGCCGGCATCGTTAACGCCGCGCCGGTGCGGATATCAAACTTGGCGCCGTGCCGTGGACAGGCGATGGCACAGCCGGTGAGTTCGCCTTCGCCTAGCGGACCGCCGTCGTGCGTGCAAACGTCGTCGATGGCGTAAAACTGCCCGCCGACATGGCAAAGCACGATCAGCCGATCATCGATTTCCATCAGTTGTTTGCCCGGATCGGGAATGTCAGATGTTTTCGCAACTTCTACAAAGTCAGTCATGGGCAACTTGAGCGGCGTTGGGCAATCACGCGGTGAGTGGTGGTCGGTTTACAAAAAACGTTGGCGTGAGGCTTAATCGTATTCGCGAATGCGGCGGCCGATGGCATGGCCCAGCGCCTCGCGGACGCTATCGATGGTGATGCGGTCGAAAACCTGCTGGAAGAAACCTGTCACCACGATGCGTACCGCTTCTTTACGAGTCAGACCACGGCAGCGCAGATAAAAGATTTGTTCGTCGTCAACGCGCCCGGCGGTGGATCCATGCGTGCAGCGGACGTCGTCGGCTTCGATCTCCAAGCCGGGAATCGAATCTGCCCTCGCTTGCTCGGACAGAATCAGATTGTCGTTACGCTGGTAGCCATCGGTTTTTTGGGCGAGTTTATCGACCTTGATCATGCCCCGCCAGACGACGCGCGATTTATCTTGCAGCGCGCCTTTATAGAGCAGGTCGCTGCGGCAATTCGGGGCCATGTGATGCTGGTGCGTGTTGTAGGTGAGTTGCTGCTTGCCCTCGGTAAACATCACGCCGTTGACCTGAGCTTCCGCGCCGGTGCCGACCAGCGCGACGTGCTGATTCACTTGCGCGAGCTTGGCGCCCAAAGCGCCAATCGTCCACTGGATGCGGGCGTCGGCGCCAACCATAGCTTTTTGATGGGCGAAGTGCCACATGCTGGAGCCCCAATTTTGCAAGTTCACGTAGCGCAGTTGTGCGCGATTGCCGACCAGCAATTCGATGGCGCCGCAATGCAAACCGCCTGCATCGGGCCGATCACTAACGGTTTCGGCCAGCAAAGTCGCTTCGGCGCCTTCTTCCAAAATGGCCAACGTGTGACCTAAATCGATGCCGCCGGAACTGGCCGCCGAAAGACTGTGCAACGGCTCGTCGATGACCACGCCACGCGGCACGTATAAAAAGGTTCCGCCGGACCAACATGCGGCATGCAGCGCGGCGAATTTATCGGTTTCGGGCTTTACGGCGCTAAACAGCCGTTGCTTGATTTGTTCGCCATGCTCGGCAACCAGTCGGTCGAGACTGCCGAACAGTACGCCGCGCTCGGCCCACTTGGGCTTAAGCGAATCGGCTACCGGCCGACTGTCGTGAGTGATTACATGGCCAGCGAGTTCAACGCCTTGGCTGAGCAGCGCCGGCGGAAAATCCAGCGCGGGGCTTTCTGCCTCAATGGCTGGCGGCGAGAAACGATTCAGGTGGAAGGTGCGGATATCTGTCCGCATCCACTCTTCGTCGCCGCGGCCCGGCATCGGCAGCGTATTGAATTGCTGCCAGGCAGCGCGACGCCGATCGATCAGCCAGTTCGGCTCATTGCGACGGGCAAGAAACTCTTCGAAAGCGGCCGGGCTGAATCCGGTTTGCATCACAGTTTGCGACATCGTTAACTCGTTTCATTCCCCTGTTGATCTGACTAATTCTTTCGCAAGCTGGCATTGATGAACGCCGTGCCGGATGTTCCCACTTTGAGCACCCGCTCAATGAGTTCCGTCCGCGCCGCCGGAAACGGTCGCCAACTCCAATTGGCGTCGACCTGCTGCCGCTTGGCGTAGTCCATCCATTGCTGGTCAATCTGCGGTATCGCCGCCAAACGCTCGAAGCCGGTTTGCTTGCGGAACATGGCGTCAATGAACGCCATGCGGTATTTCTTGTTTTCCGCATTCATGAAAAAATCGACAAGCGAACGAAACTGCGAGTAGTAATGCGAATTCGTCGTAACGTGGCCAGCCGTATGCACGGTCAGAATCCGCTCGCGAGCACCATTGTGGAGTTCGTCGATAAATTTGGTGGCAAAAGCATGTTTGGGAAAATGACCAAATTCCAGCGATCCATCCGTTTGCGGTTGCGCGAACTGGCAGATCACGCCGACGCCTTCGTCAAACCATTGCGGCGGGGCGGCGATGAATTCGCGATTCAAGGCATGAGCCATCTCATGACGCACGGCCGTCAAGCCGCTCAGCCCGGCGAATTGCACGTGCATGATTTTTTGCTGAGGCGAGTAGTATGCGCCATATTTATCGAGCAATTCGGCCGCGGCATTCGCAGCGACTGCGTCTTCGTGGGTCCGATACAGATGGACAATGAATCGTTGTCGCGGCAAAAGGTCGATCTCGAAAAAATCGAGATACGCTAGCGCCAGCCGATCGAGTTCATCGGCAACAAACCAAATCGCCGCCAGCGGAACCGTCGAGCGGATGTGAAAGAAATGCGAATCGACTTCGTTCAGGTTAGTCCACTGCGTGTGCGCGCGGTCAATCTCGGCCACCGCAACGAGTTTCTGATCGCCGGTTCGCAGCAGACCGTCGCGAATGGACTTCTCGTCAGATTGCCGGTAATAGCCCAAGGTCTGGTCCCGAACCTGATGGTGGGTTTGCCACATGGCTGCGTCAAACCAATCCAGCCAAATCAAATTTCCCGTCGCAGGAGCGGCAAACTTTTTATCGTTAAGCACGGCGCGTGCGGTCTCGTTGTCTGGCTGAAGCTTAACAACTTCGCGCGCGTAGCGGCGCGCAGAGCCATGCAGACCCAGTCGCTTTGCCGTTTGCATCAGCCGCTGCCAATCGGCGAAAGATTGGCGATCGATCTTGGCCTCTTGTGCAGCAACTTCAGCAAACGGGTTCGGCAAATCGTCAGCAAGCAATCCGCCGCACATCAGGCACTGCGCCAACGCGAAGCTCGCAACGACGCAAGATTTCCGAGCCAAGACTTTTGGCATTACCCCACGGAGCCTTCCATTTGCAGTTCGATCAGCCGATTCATTTCGACCGCATACTCCATGGGCAGTTCTTTCACCAACGGCTCGATGAAGCCGCTGACGATCATGGTGCTGGCTTCCGCTTCCGACAGGCCGCGGCTGGTGAGATAAAACAGTTGCTCTTCGCCAATCCGCGAGACGCTGGCCTCATGCCCAATGGTGACGTCCTGCTCGTCGACTTCAATGTACGGATACGTATCGCTACGGCTGCGCGAATCCAGAATCAAGGCGTCGCAGACCACGCTCGACTTCGACTTTTTAGCGCCGGCTTCGATTTTGACCAAGCCGCGATAGCTGGCGCGGCCGCCGTTTTTGGAGATCGATTTGCTGATGATTCGGCTGGAGGTATTCGGAGCACAATGCACCACCTTGGCACCGGCGTCTTGATGCTGGCCGGCCGAGGCGAACGCAATCGAAAGAATTTCTCCGCGTGCGCCTGGCTCCATCATGTAGACGGCCGGATACTTCATGGTCAGATGGCTGCCGAGATTGCCATCGATCCACTCCATCAACGCGCCTTCGTAAGCCATCGCCCGCTTGGTGACCAAGTTGTAGATGTTGTTGGCCCAGTTTTGAATGGTCGTGTAGCGGCAGCGAGCGTGCTTCTTGACCACAATTTCCACCACGGCCGAGTGCAAACTCTCAGTGGTGTACATCGGGGCCGTGCAACCTTCGACGTAGTGAATTTGCGCGCCTTCATCGACGATGATTAGCGTACGTTCAAACTGGCCCATGTTTTCCGCATTGATACGGAAATACGCCTGCAGCGGAAAATCGATCTTCACGCCCTTGGGAACATAAATGAACGAACCACCCGACCAAACGGCCGAATTTAGCGCGGCGAACTTGTTGTCCGTCGGCGGAATGATGGTGCTGAAGTATTCGCGCACCAAGTCCGGATGCTCGCGAACGGCGCTGTCCGTATCGGTGAAGATCACGCCTTTTTCAGCGAGATCTTCTTGCAACGAGCCGTAGATCACTTCGCTTTCGAACTGGGCTTTGACACCGGACAGATATTTGCGTTCGGCCTCGGGAATGCCGAGCCGCTCGAAGGTGTTTTTAATTTCGTCCGGCACATCATCCCACGTGCGGCCTTGGTGTTCGGTGGGCTTGAGGTAGTAGTAGATGTCTTGAAAGTTGATGCCGATATTACCGCCCCATTTGGGCATGGGCTTCGACTCGAAAATTTCGAAGCTTTTGAGCCGAAAGTCTCGCATCCAGCCCGGCTCGTTTTTCATTTCGGAAATCTGGCTGACGATTTCCTTATTCAAACCTTTGAGCGCTTTGAACACAGGCTTGGACTCCGTGCGAAAATCATACTTATTGATTTCGCCGATGCCAGCGTGAAGTTCTTGTTCGGCGATGTCGGTAGCCATAGTCGTACTCACAGTTCGCAAAATGAGATTCTGGCCAGTGTGGACGTCGCGGCTAAATGCCGGCGAGCAACACCGCACCATCTACAATCGTACGTAAAAATCGAATTCGTTATCGGTTACGAAGCCACTTCGTGCGGCACGCCGACGGCTGTCATTTCTCGCTCATCCGCGGCGGCCTCGGGATAGGCGTTGCGGATGCGTTCATAGCCCCGCTTGTGCAGTTCGACGGCCAATTCCGGACCGCCCGTTTCGACAATTCGTCCGCCCAACATCACGTGAGTTTTGAGCGGCGAATTGTGTTCCAACAGTTGTTCGTGATGCGTGATGATCAGGATGCCCATGCCTGCGCCGCCGATTTCGGCAATGCTCTGGCTGGCCAGGCGGACGGCGTCGGCGTCGAGCCCGCTGTCGGTTTCGTCGAGAATGGCGAACTTGGGTTGCAGCATGGCCAATTGCAGAATCTCAGCCCGCTTCATTTCGCCGCCGGAAAACCCGTCGTTGACGTAGCGGCGAGCAAACTCGGGATCGATCTTAAGCTGCTGCATCTTGGCTTTGAGTTCGCTGCGGAATTCCCGCATGGGAATCAATTCTTCGCCTTCTTTGCGGTCCGGCCGGCGCACATTCGTGGCTGCGTGTCGTAAAAAGTCGGCCATTTTCACGCCCGGTACGGCCATGGGCCGCTGAAAGGCCATGAAAATGCCAGCCCGAGCCCGCTGGTTGGGTTCCATCTCCAATACGTCTTGGCCGTTAAGCGTGATGCTGCCGGAGGTGACTTCGTAATTGGGATGACCCATGATGGCGAATCCCAGCGTGCTTTTACCGGAACCGTTTGGCCCCATCAAGGCGTGGACTTCGCCCCGGTTGATCTCCAGGTTCACGCCCTTGAGAATCGGCTTGCCCTCAACGGCCACGTGCAGGTCAACAATCTTCAACGTTTCTGTCATGACTTTTCTGTTTCACGAGTTTGCGACTAAGTACGATTAAACTCATAACGCGCCGTTTGCGACGCTAACCGGTAATTTTTTGATGATCGAAGACCAAGTCGTCTTGGCTGACTGCCGATTGCACGTAGCCACTGTGATGCGGCATGGGCAACTCATCCACCAACTTCTCGCCGCTGCGACGACCACGATTGATTTTTTGGCCCATGATCTTGTCTTGAATTCGCATCAGGCCTTCGAGCAGCGACTCCGGACGCGGCGGGCAGCCAGGCACGTAAACGTCCACGGGCACAACAAGGTCAACACCCTTGACGACGTGGTAACCGTATTTGAAATAAGGGCCGCCACCGGTGGTACACGCGCCCATGGCGATGACGAATTTGGGGTCTGGCATCAAATTGTATAGCCGACGCACACGACTGGCCATTTTGTAAGTGACCGTGCCGGCGACAATCATTAAGTCCGCCTGACGCGGCGTTGCCCGAAACGCACCAGCGCCAAAACGGTCCATATCGTACCGACTGGCACCGGCGGCCATCATTTCAATGGCACAGCACGCCAGCCCAAACGTCATGGGCCAAATGCTCGACTGGCGAGCCCAATTGATGGCTTGCTCAAGCGTCGTGGTAATGACGTTTTCTTCGAAACGTCCTTCAATCCAGGGCTTTGTCATCCAAAATTTCCTAAAACGCCAACATCGGTTTTTGGGTCAATTGCAATTCAGAATCTCGACCATGATTCAACCCACTGGCGGACACACGGCCGCGTTTGGATCGGCTAACTCGCAAGCGAGTGCATTCACCGTAGCGGCCGGACGGACTTCGAACGTGCAGCAACTGGCTCCATCCAACCGACAGTCGCTCAAGCGCACGTTCTCGCCCATTAACTGCGAAAACAACATTTTTTCAACCGAACAGATACTGCGGTCTTGCTCAGCCAGTTGCGGATAAGGGCAAGCGTCTGCCGTAAGCACCGTCAGCGAATCGACCGATTTGACGCTAAACGGCACGTCACGCTCGGCCAACAACTGGGCGATGGAACTCATCTTCTCAGCGGCAGTTACGCCACGAATTTGCGGCGCGTACTTGGCCGCCAAAGTTTGCGCCACCCGTCGCATCAAACCATTACGAACCTCAGGCTCATTTATCTTCCGAATTTCGTCCCATAATGCTAGTGCCAAGTCCGCAAAGTTCGATCCGAACTGCCGTTGGCCGCGTTCGGTAAGCTGATATCGATGGCTTGGCCGCCCTCGACTGGCCCGCACCTCACGCCGCTGGATCAACCCCTGCTGCATGAGCCGCGCCAATCGCTGGCGGACGGCCGTTGCAGTAACTCCCATTGCCGTAACCAGTTCCGATATTCCGAGCGGCTGTTCTCGAATCAAATCGAGTAGCGCACGGTCCGAGCTCTCAAAGGTTGAGGCCATGAAAATTGCAGTGAAGAATCGAATCAGATACTTTCCAACTGCCTTAATGATATCCGTTTCGCGATTATTGACAACTAGGTATGCGAAAAAGCTGCCGGGATACTGGCCGGAACGTTTCGTTTCGCGAAGTTTTGGCGAGCCGGGCACGCGGAAAGCGATCACTTTTCCGAAGTCTTTTCGCCCTAACAGGAGGGAGTCAGCGCCGTCGTGGCATCGATCGATCCGCAAATTCGCGGCGATCGTTCGTTGGGGGAACACTCGCAAATTCTCGGCGGACGCTGGCTGGAAGTTTCGCGACTGATCGGGCCAAATGTAAGTGGCGGCGTAAAGTGCGTACCGGGAAGGCAGACCGTCATGACCGACTTGGCAATTAAGCGCCCGACCAACCAGCCCGCGCCGGTTCTCCGCCCGTAGGCGATACGCCATTGGCAGGTAGGCCGCCTTTGGCAATGCCGTGGGCTTCGCCATGTTTTGCCAGTCGCAGCGTGTCTTCCAGCGAATTCGGGCTGGAGTTGTCCAACTTGCTGACGTGTGGACGCGTCCAAGGCAACCGCACGGTAAACGCACTTCCCTTGCCGAGTTCGCTCTGCAAGGTGATTTCGCCGCCGAGCAGTTTGCAGAGTTCTTTGACGATCGATAGCCCCAGGCCCGTGCCCGAATAATCGCGGGTAATGGCGTCGCCGCGCGCCAGTACCGCCTTGCCTTGACGAAACTTTTCGAAAATGGCGACCTGGTCTTCTTCGGCAATTCCCACGCCCGTATCGATCACGGAAATCAGCAAGTCTGTCGAGGGATCACCACTGGCAGCGACCACAATCCGACCGCCTTCTGGCGTAAATTTGATGGCGTTGGAGAGCAAATTGTTGATGATCTGCTGAACCTTGCCCTGATCCTGGTAGAGCGGTGGCAGGGCGACCGCAATCTCGGTTTCCAGATCGATATTCTTGCGCTCGGTCAACGGCCGGGCCATATCGCATTGGGCACTGATGACATGTTCGACGCGAAACTCCGAAAGCCGAACTTCCATTTTGCCGCTTTCGATCTTGGCCAAATCCAAGATGTCATTGATCATGTCCAGCAGCACGCGCCCCGACTTCTGAATGTTTTGCACGTAACGCCGCTGCTTATCGTCCAGCGACTTGATGGAGTCCAGCACATCGCTAAAGCCGATGATGCTATTAAGCGGTGTTCGCAACTCATGGCTCATGGTGGCCAGAAAATCGCTTTTGAGCCGATTCAGTTCGTACAACCGCATATTGGCTTGCGCCAGTTCATCGACCTTGCCGTCCAGACTGCCGTTGACTTGTTTAAGTTCTTCCTGCGCATCGACCAGCCCACGCAACATGCGATTAAAGGCCACGGCCAGTTCTTCGAACTCGTCGGCGGTGTGAATTTCCGCGCGCAAATCCGTGTTGCCGTGGCTCACCGCGTCGCTGACGTCGCGTAAATGCTTGAGCGGTTTGACGATCACGTACCGCACAATGATGTATGAGGCGATCATCGCCAAAAACACCGTAATGATGGCCGTGGCCAGCAAAATGGCGCGATTCCAATTCAACGCCTTCTGCGTTTCCGCATCAGGAATCTTGATAATCATCACAGCGATCAAATCGCCCAGCTTGAGCGGCGGCCCCATGGGGTTGACGCTGCCAAGATTTGTCGACGCGCCAGCCGAGTTGTGATGATGGTGACAACTCGAACAGGTTTCGTCGGTGAGATAGATTGGCTGGTAGTAGCGATATTCGCTTTTTTCGGGCAAACGTCGCTCGCGGTGTTCGACGGCCAACCGCGAGTCTTCGGCGGTTGCCGTGCGGCGCTCGTCATCCGGCAGCGGCGGCCGATGTTCGGCAAAGTAGTTGAGAATCTCCCGCTCTTGATCGTCTTCCGCGTCTTCGTCCTTATTGGGAATCGGAAACGGCTTGAGAAAGCGCGAATCGTATTTAAAGGTTTTCAGATTCTTAACCAAATCCGGAATCGCGTAATTATCGATGTCTTTCTTGATCGAATCCTGATCCGTTGGCCGCCATTTCTCGAAATGCTTTTGCAACAAGAATGCTTGCACCAGCGGCGCGCCGATGCTGGTGGTTTTTGATTCCACCAATTGTTCGGTCCGAATGCCGTACCACCAGAAGCTGCTCGTAATTAAAAACAGTAAGCAAGCGCCGAACAAGAAGCGACATTTGCGCTCCAGGCTGGTCTCGCCCAACATGCGTTTGAATGAACGGTACGACATGAAAAATTCAGAAGGCTGCGACTAAGAACTTGGCTGTGAAGTTACGCAGGCTGGCGAAGTGCTGCCAGAACCGTAGTTTACGCGGTTGATCGGAATCCAACCAGACCAGTGGGCGCTGCGAGATGGCAAACTGCACGGTGGCCAACGAATCCGTTGGATTCCGGCCGTCCGGCGGGCCGAGATTGTCTGTAGCGACATTTTATCGAGTCGTACAACCCAGTTCGATCTTTGCGACCCTGGCAAACTGCGGAGCAGTTCGCCGACAGGCCGACGAGAAATTTCTCGCAACCACTGATCGAACTCGACGCCAAGGAGGGCGAAGTTGTCCGTATCCAGCCGATTCCAGCTATTCTGGTTGACCCACTTTTCCAAGCCTGCTTGCGATCGGCTACTTTATAAGCTGATTGCCGAAAAGCACTGCCGTAACATCGTCGAAATCGGCTTAGGCGACGGTCAACGTACCGAGCGAATGCTCAACACGGCGCTGCAATATTGCGCGGCCGACGAAATTCGCTACACCGGCATCGACCGATTCGAAGCCGGTGGCGCCGCGCAACTGTCGCTCAAGGCCGCGCACAAACTGCTGCGTTCCATGAACATTCGCGGTACGCTGACGCCTGGCGAGCCGCGCGACGCGCTGAAACGGGTTGCCTCGGCGGGGCTGGTGGATGTCGACCTAATCATTCTTTCCGGCGCGTACGAGCCGCAGTCGCTGGGCTTAACCTGGTGGTATGTCCCGCGGATGCTCTCGCCAGAAGCAACCGTGCTGGTGCAGTCGCCCGAGCCGCACGGCACGTTTCGCGCGCTGGCGCAAATGGAGATTGCCAAGTTCGCTAAAGCCACGCCCAAACGCCGAGCCGCCTAAATCCAAGTTGGTTCCGACAATCGGCGTCGGTACGTCACGGCAATGGGCTAATTCACCGGTTTTTCGGCCACCGGCGCAACCTTGATGGGAGTCTCGCGATCAATCGTGTACGAAAATGCGCCCAACAGTTCACCATGTTTGACGTAATGGCAATCGACGCAGCCCTTCGAAGCACGGATCGCGCCGAGCATCGTCAAGTGATTGGGCGTGGCGTCGACGAGCAGGTCTTCGCCGTCGCGTAGCGCCGTCAACGACTTTTCTTCGAAGCCGTTGAGCGGGCGGGTTTTGGCCGCTTTCAATTCGTCCATTCGCGGCAAATGCTCGGAAAGATAGACCGCCGGCTTGTCGTGCTTGAGCAAGCTGACCAATTCCAAACGATTGATCACCCACTTCGACGTTTCCGCCAGCGGCTTGCCGTCTTTGGCGAAGGGATAATCCATTTCGACGGTGTAATTGAATTGGTGGCTGGTGAAACCGGCCACTTGATCGCGGCTTTTGAAATATCCAAGCGTATACGGCATTACAAATTGGTACGTGGCCGAGTCATATCGCTCATGCACGCGGTCCATTGGTGGTAAGCGCAGTGGGTTGCCTTGCTTAGAGGCGATCTCTTCGGTGGCCGGCAGTTTGACCGGACTCTCGCGACTCGTTTCTGCCGACGGATTGACGCGCGCGAACGGCACGGGCGGCATCTCGGGAATCTTCAGTTCACGCGGGCTTGGACGCGGCATCCGCGAAATTCCAAATCCGGCGCTAGCAATGAATTTATCGACCTCGTCTGAATGCAACATCCGCAACGATTCAGCGCGCAAAAATAAATGCGGTCGCACGCTGGACAACTTCGTGTCGAACATTTGATCCTGCTTTTCCAAACGTTTTGCCGATTCCTCCGACAGCTTGCGGTCAGGACGATCTTTATCCGCCTCGACGCGCTTCCGCTCGTAATCCAGTCGCGGAACGATGGACTCCAGCGGAAATTCTTTCCGCAAACCCTCGGCGGTCAATTTTGCCGGTTGCGCCGGCGCGGCTGCCGGTTGAGTTTGAGGCGCTGCCGGCGGTAGCGGTTCGGCAGCTGCAATTTTTTCCGGACCGCCGTCGAGCAGCGAAAACAGCGACAGTCCCAGAACCGTTATGGCAAACAGGTGAGCGCGTTGATCGCAGCGTTTCGTGGCGTGCATGAGATTCTCCTTGTCAGCTTGATTTGTCATCAAATCGAATTTGTGCTCGCGGACGTTCCCGACAACGCAACTGAGTATACCGTCCGCCAAGCATTAGTTTTGTAAACGCCGCGTAACAACTGTTTTCAAAACAATTCAGTCCGATGCTAGCGACGCGCGATCGGTTGGACTAAATTGTCGGCAGAAATCCCTCGTTTTGCGGAGTCCGGTCGATGGCCGATTCTTACACGGAAGTCAGCAGTCAGTCGTGGTTTGGTCGGTTGGGACAATCCATTAAAAGCGTGCTGATTGGCCTGCTGATGTTTTTCATTTCATTTCCGCTGCTGTGGTGGAACGAAGGGCGAGCCGTGCATACCGCGCATGGTTTGTTGGAAGCAAAAGCGGCGGTGGTGACCGTCTCGCCCGATGCGGTTGATCCCGCGCACGATCAAAAGTTGGTGCATATGACGGGCCAGGCCAGCAGCTATGAAACACTGAGCGATCCAGACTTCGAAATCGCGAGGCCGGGGCTCAAGCTACGTCGCAATGTGGAAATGTTCCAATGGGTGGAACACGAATCGACCGAAACGCAAAAAAAACTTGGCGGCGGCGAAGATCGACGCAAGACCTGGTCGTACGATAAACAATGGAAAAGCGAATGGCAGGATTCCGCTAAATTCCGACACCCCGATGATCACGCGAATCCGGCCGCCATGCGGTTTGGCTCGAAAGACTTCGATAGCAAAATCATCCGCCTGGGTGCGTTCGTTCTTTCGCCGGGTCTGGTCTCGCAGATTGCGGACTTCCAGCCCGTTTCGCTCGACGAAAAATCACGCGAGCATCTGCCCGAAAAACTACGGGCACAATCGCGACTCTCGGACAATCGATTTTACCTACCCAACGAACCGGCGCAAAAAGACAGTCCGGATCCAAGCAAGCCGTCGATCAGTGATCTCCGCATCGCCTTTGAACTGGCGACGCCAGAAGCGGTGAGCATCATGGCCGTGCAGAGCCAGCGAACCTTCGCGCCCTGGACCGCCAAGACCGGGACACAAGTCGAGCAATTGGACGAAGGCACGTTCAGCCCCGATCAGATGATTCACCAATTGCAGTCGCAGAACGCCAAGCTGACTTGGATCTTGCGGCTCGTGGGTTTTGTGATCATGGCGATGGGCATTGCGGCCGTGTTCTCGCCGCTGACCGTGGTGGCCGATGTGGTGCCGCTGTTTGGCAACCTGTTGCAGATGGGCGTCGGCCTGTTTGCGATGTTGATGGCGGGGGCACTTTCGCTGTTCACCATTGCGCTGGCATGGCTTGCGTATCGCCCGCTGTTGGCCGTTGGCTTGCTGGCCGCTGGTGTGCTGTTGATCGTTTTGCTCAAAATGTTTAACGGCCGCCGCGCCGATCCGGCATTGGATGATGCCGCGCCGATCCGGCGATGAGTGCGGCAACTTCATGACTGCGGCGAACTTTCCAAACGTAACGATCCACTGAGTTTTTCAGCACATGGCATTGCTGTTCGATCAACCAGCTTCCGAATCCGACCCGCGCTACGACGCCTTGCGGTTGGCGCTGGTTTCCGGCGTGGGGCCGCGGATACGCCAAGTGCTGCTGGAGCGATTTGGCACGCCCAGCGCTGTTTTTGACGCCGCACCAAGCGAACTGCGCGACACGCCCGGCGTCGGTCCAAAACTCACGCGGGCAATTGTCACCGCTCGCGCAGAGCTGGACGTGAACGGCCTGCTGCAGCTTTGTCGCGAGCACGGCATCGACGCACTGACGGAGTCCGATTCTGCTTACCCACGCGTACTCAAAGAGATTCCGGATCCGCCCGGCGTGCTGTTCGTGCAAGGCAGCATTCTGCCGCAAGACGGGCTGAGCGTGGCGATTGTCGGTTCGCGGCACGCCACGCACTACGGCATTACCATGGCCGAGCGGTTAGCCGCCAGCGTGGCGCGTAGCGGGCTGACGATCATCAGCGGACTTGCCCGCGGCGTCGATGCGGCCGCCCATCGCGGCGCGCTGAATGCCGGTGGCCGGACGCTGGCCATGCTCGGCAGCGGACTGTTGAATATCTATCCGCCCGAGCATGTCGAATTAGCCAACGCCGTGGCCCAGCAAGGTGCGCTGATCTCCGAATCTTCGCCCCGCAGCGCGCCGCTCAAAGGCACGTTTCCGCAACGCAACCGCATCATTTCCGGAATGTCGCTGGGCGTGATTGTCGTTGAGGCTTCGGTGGGCAGCGGCGCGCTGATTACCGCGCGACACGCGATGGAGCAGAATCGCGATGTGTTTGCCGTGCCGGGACGCGTGGATAGCCGGATGTCGCACGGCTGCCACCGACTGATTCGCGATGGCGCCAAGCTGATCGAATCGGCCGACGATGTGCTCGAAGAACTCGGGCCGTTGGTCGAAGCCACCACCAGCGCCGCGGGGCAGGCCATTCACCACCCGGCCGAATTGCTGCTCAATCCGCAGGAACAGGCCGTGCTGGGCGCGATCGACACGATCCCAAAATCGATCGATTCCGTTATTGTCAGCAGCGGATTGACCACGCCGCAAGTGCTGGCCACGCTGAGCGTGCTTGAGATGCGCCGGCTGATCAAACGCATCAGCGGCAACCAAGTGGTGCGGCCCTGATCGTTAACTGTGCATCCGCGGCAACGGGTCGCCTGCGGCAATGATGTCTGCCTCGGCCGACGCCAATTCTTGCAAGCGATGATGCACCGCGGATTCGTCGCCGAACAACTTGGCGAACTTTACATAGGTCGTGTGGTGCCGTGCCTCGGACTCGAATAGCCCGCCGTAAAATTCAACCAGCTCCGCATCTTGAATGTGATCGCGCAGCAGGGCAAACCGCTCGCACGACCGCGCTTCGATCAGCGCTGCGACCAACAGCCGATCAATGGCGCGCCCCGGATCCTGCTTGCGGACCAACTCACTGAGTTTGCGACCGTACGAGCTGGGCGGTAAGCCGCGAAAACGAATGCCGCGTCGGCCAAGCAAATCCAGCACCATCCGAAAATGCTCGATCTCCTCGCTGACAATCTCCGACAGTTCGCGGCACAAGTCGACATGGTTAACATAGGCAAACATCAAGTTCAGCGCCGTGGCGGCCGCCTTTTTTTCGCAATGCGCATGGTCGATCAAGATCAGGTCGAGATGCTGGCCGACTTGCTCCAACCAGCGCTCCTTAGATGGAGTTTTGAGATTCAGCATCAGGCGTCCAATTAACGGCGAAGATCGGAAATGACTCGGGCGCGACTGTCTCGCCAGCAGGCGGACGCGCTTCAAACCTGTTCAAGGCGGCGTCGAAGCTCTCGGACTGCATTGAATTGGCGGCCAGCAATTCGAAGGGAAATGCGCCGAGTCGAGAAATCTAGACGACATCGAGGTCTGCATTTACGGGGTGACTTCTGCCGCAGCGACCATCGCCTGACCGGAAGCGCGAAGCCGATGAGCGTGGGTTCCTAGATGACGCCCAACTCGCGCAACGCATCTAAAAAGAGCGGGCGTGTGGCCTTCCACAGCCATAGGGTCTTGAGATTCAAGCCAGCTAGCACGGTCGATTTCAAATAGCCGTCCGCTTCCGGTAACCGTTGATATAGGGCATCCGCGGCCAGGACGTAAACTTCGACATGCTCGCCCAGCGGATCGATCACCCAATACTCGCGCACGCCGGCAGCTTGATATTCGAGGTACTTTTCACGCCAATCGCGGGCGGCGCTTTCGGGACCAACAATCTCCACTGCCAGATCGGGCGCACCTTCCAGATGATTGGGACGGATCAAATCGCAGCGCGAGGTCTGAATGAACATCACATCGGGAATTCGCCGACGCTGTTGGTCGGCGAGCCGCACCGTAAAATTTGGGCCGCGCACCAAGCCCAGTTTCTTTTGCTCGACGAAGCCGCGCATGACCGACGCAATCCAGGTGTTCAAGTCGTCTTGTTCGCTACTTACCGGCGACATCATGATCAAGTCTCCGTCGACCCATTCCGCGCGCGCGTCATCGTTGCACAAAGCCAGGAACTGGTCTTCTGTCATGCGCGCGTAACGCGGCGGTGTCAAATAGGAGACGTGGGGCGGCGAAGGCAGTTGCTCAGAAATGGACATTGGTACAACTCCAATCTGCCGGCGTCAAAACTTGCCAGTGTCAAGCGGCAACCGGTCGCTCGCGACAATGGCCAGAAAAAATCGGCAGCGTGTGCGATCCGACAATACACCCGGAGGGGCTCGAACCCCCAACCCTCGGTTCCGAAGACCGATGCTCTATCCAATTGAGCTACGGGTGCAAACGTCGCAAATCATAGTCTTTTATTGACATTTGCTCGCAGGGTCGATAAGTTGGGATACAACCACTTGTACAACCGACCTTAAAACCCTGCCGGCAAACATCATGGGCCAGAATACCACAAAAAAGCCTGTCCGCAAACCGTCGAAGGACTTCCCGCTAACGCCGCACCGGTCCGGCAAGTGGTGCAAAAAGGTCCGCGGCAAGCTGCATTACTTCGGACGGCTGGAAAACCCGCAAGCCGCGCTCGAGGATTGGCTAGCCGTCAAGGATGATCTGTTGGCGGGCCGAACGCCGCGGGCGAATCGCGAGGGGCTCACCGTTCGCGACCTGGCTAACCGGTTCTGCACGGAAAAGCAAATCAAACGCGATGCTGGCGAACTCTCCCCGCGGACCTGGCAGGATTACTACAACGCCTGCGAATTGGTTGTAACCGAGTTCGGTACCGACCGCCTGCTGATCGACCTGCGCCCGGACGACTTTGCCAAGCTACGGGCGGCTATGTCCCAAAAATGGGGGCTGGTTCGCGTCGGCAACGTGGTTCAATACATCCGCGTGCTGTTCAAGTTTGCTTACGAAATGGAACTAATCGAGGTACCCGTGCGCGTCGGGCCGGGATTCAAGCGGCCGGCGAGAAACGCCTTGCGGAAAGCACGTAACGCGAAAGACCTACGATTGTTCACCGCGTCCGATCTGACTACGGCGATTGACGCCGCGGGCCCGACCATGAAGGCCATGATTCTACTGGGCATCAATGCCGGCCTGGGCAATGGCGACGTCGGCCGGCTGGAATTTCGGCACCTTGACCTCGGCGACGGATGGATTAACTTTCCGCGTCCGAAAACTGGCGTTGCCCGACGCTGCCCATTGTGGCCGGAAACCGTCAAGTCGCTGAAAGACGCAATTCAGCATCGACCGGCACCGAAAGACGCGGCACACCAGCAAATGGTCTTTATCACGAAGTACGGCGGAAGCTGGCACAAGGACACAACCGACAGCCCGGTGGCCAAAGAGTTTGCCAAGCTGTTGAAGGAATTGAAGCTTAAACGGGCCGGGCTGTCGTTCTACGCTTTACGCCACCAAGTCGAAACCGTGGGCGGCGCCGCGAAAGATCAGACGGCACTGGATTGCATTATGGGCCATGCCGACGCGTCAATCTCGGATCACTACCGGGAAGGATTGCCCGCCGACGAGCGGCTCAAGGCGGTCACCGATCACGTTCGCGGCTGGTTGTATCCGGTTGTACAACCGACGAAGCCGGCACCCACGAAGCGCAAGGCGACCGGCGAAGCGAAATAGCGGCAGAATTGTACATCTAAAGCCTCAAATCGGTTCGCGAGGTTAACGCCTGCTGCGAAGTTGCGCCTCGGTCCGATGCTTCGCACGCTGGTCGGACCGATGCGTCTATTGGACCATTTTTGGCCGACTGTCCAAGCGATCTTTCCCGGCGGCATCGTTCCGCGGGCTTTGTGGGCGGCGCTCATTCGCAGCTCGTTTCTTCGGAATGCGCACCATCCTGAAACGGCGGCTTGCAGTTCGCTCGTTTCTTGCCGGCGGATAGGCCGACGATCCGCACCCGCCCGCGTTCAATGTCGATCACCAGGCTGCCGTATTTGAACGGCGACGCGGCAATTCTTGGTGCAAAAAAGTCGATCGGCGCGATTGACCCGGGGAGCAAGTTCGAATTCTTTTCCGCAGAGCGCACACGAGCGATATTGTTTTTGTTCCGCGAATAGCCAGCCGCAAAACTATTTCAGGAATTTCGGCCAGTCCTCCAGTAACTGGAGTGGAGTTTTTCTTAAGGGGCTTGACCGCCGGTAAAGTTTCGTTGGCGCTGTTGCGTGAGTAGTGCAGAACACTCAAGAGGGAACGAGCGATGACGAAGCCCATGACAATTGCAGACCTGAGACGGCATTTCGGCCAGCCGTCACACATCATCAATTTTGCAATCGAACGCCACGGACCGCAGCCGTCGGGCCGCGTTGGTATCTCGCGTGTTTGGCAGGAAAGCGACCTGCCTCTCATCAAAGAGGCGTTGGCCAAGACAGCCAAGCGTAGTTCGAACGCCGAACGCCGCGCCGCCTCGGAGCCCGTCGCGCAATGAAACACACTCGCAAATTCTACACGCCACCACAACTTGGCGAAGAGCTGGGTGTCGGCGAAAGCAAGCCGCGGAAGTGGATCGAAAGCGGCGAGCTGCCGGCGACGAACCTTGCCACGAGTAGGGGCGGAAAACCACGCTGGCGAATTTCATCAGCGGACGTTGATGAGTTCCTAGCCGCACGGGCCAGCCAGCCGCCGCCACCGAAAGCTACCAAGCGCCGGAAGTCAGCGGTAGACGTTATCAAGTTTTTTTAATCCCAAAAATGCAACAAACTCCCGACCGACCAAAGTGGGAGTTTGCTGCGGAGAATCGACGAAATGGATTTTACACACCAGGCGAGCATCAATCAAACGCGGCAGGCGCCACCGCACACGCAACAGCCAGCCTTGACGCTGGCCACAATTTGCCAGATGGAACCGCGGCTGCGAAAGGTAATCGTTGCGGCGGCGGCCAGTGGCGCAACGCTTCGACGTCGGCGCCGTGGTTCGAGGGCTCGCTGGCACGTCTACGAACAATTCAAGGCGAGGCTGACAGCGCTTGTCGGCTGGCGCGCAGACAATTCCGCAATTAGCGACTGCCGCGCATGGGACGAAGTGTCCATCGTCGTTAGAAAATTGTTGGGGGTGTAACGTGCCGCGAAACATTCTACCCGCCGAACTGCCTGCAATCTGGATGGATTGTCTTTTCGATTCACGCGAGCAAGGCCACCACTACGGCTTGGACAAGTTCGGCTTTCGGATGAGCGAAGCCAACCTGGTCACTGGTGACATGACGCTCCGCGGATTCGAAAACGACGTCTGCGTTGAACGCAAAACCGAGGGCGATTTCATCGCATGCTGTGGTGGCGAGCGATCACGGTTTGAACGTGAGCTACTGCGCATGCGGCCGTATCGATCCAAATGCGTGCTCGTCGAAAGTTGCTGGCCAAAACTTGAGGTTGGCGGCTGGCGCGGGAAAGTCGTTCCGCCGGTTCCGATACATTCGATTGTCAGTTGGAGCGCCGAATATGGCATTCCGTTTTTCTTGGTTGGCGATCGTGAACGCGGCGAACGATTTGCCGCACGGTTCTTGTATAGCTTTGCGAAACATCGGTATGCCGAGTTCCGCGCACTTGTGGCCAACGCTAGGCCGGAGGCGCAGTCATGATCACCATGAATAGAAGCACGACGAACGGCAAGGCCGCCACCAGCACCGAAGTGATTTTGCCCCACGCCGAAAGCGCCGAAGACGCGGTTCTCCAAAGTATCCTGCTTGACCCAACGACATTGCCGGCAATTCAGGCTGAACTTTCACCGAACGATTTTTTTGAACCGCAAAGTCGAGCGGTCTATCGGCAGATTCTTGAAATGGTCGACGAAGGCCAGCAGCCGGAAATATCGCTACTTGTCTCGCGGTTGCAAAATTCCGAACACGCACCGAACATCAGCCGGTTTGAGTTTATTGGCGGATTTGCGTTTTTTGCACGGCTGGTCGAATCGAATCCGCTCGCAGCCAACGCGGTGCATTATTCCAAGATCGTCAAACAGTGTTCGCGTCGCCGAAAGCTGATCGAAATTAGCGACCGCGTCGCCGCCGATTGTTTCGCTGGCACAACCGAGCCGTCGAAGCTACTCGGAATGATAGTCGACGACCTCGAGCGCATGCGCGAAGTTGCCGCAATCAGCACACGCTACCCGTTGTATTCCTGCGAAGAACTGGACGGCGCGCAGTTCGATCTGACTTACCTCATTTCCGGTTTGCTCGTGGCTGGTCAGCCATGCGTTTTCGCTGGCGGCAAGAAGTGCATGAAAACCACGCTGTTATTGTCGCTGGCGCTCAGCCTTGCTACTGGCCGATCTTTTCTGGACCGCTTCGAAGTCTACGCGCCCGTTTCGGTCCTAATGATGACCGCAGAAAGCGGCTTGGCAACC
>JBBRCE010000056.1:0-31866 GCA_038205115.1 Pirellulales bacterium | reverse complement strand
CGACACCAAACTTGCCGGCGCAACCTTGGGCGTAGACATCGCTCACTCCTTGATTCGGTTTCATGGGGGAACTCCTCTCCGTGACTCCCAGCAGTCTACCCACACCCCGCAGATTGCGCCAGTCAATTTTGCCACACCCATCTGTCACGCGGCCTAACTGTCAAGCGGCCTAACTGGCCGAGGCCGTGTCGGCCGACGATCGCGGCTCGCTGGCGGCCGCTGGCGGCGGCTCAAACCGCGGCGCGGTGGCTTCCTCGCGATCTTCCGTATCGTAACTACTGCTGTGCGTGGTGTATGCGGCTCGGGTCACGTCGGACGTTGTGGTCGAAATGGCTTCTTCGATCGACCGTAAATTGCGCTTGAAATCCGCCAAGTGTTTACCAACCGTGCGGGCAACCTCCGGCAAACGCTTGCCAAACAGCATCACGGACAGCGCTGCCACAATTAGGATATGTCCAAAGCTAAATCCCAACATGCGAATACCCCTGCAAGCGGTGGCAAGAACCAGAAATTTGGGCGGCAAGCGGTGGGAAAATGATGCGCACGCCCTGCGGATCGCTCCCTTCGATTGTAACGCAAGCCAGTCGGGTGTCAAATTCGACGGTTTGGCTCAACCCGTCAGCAGCGAATGCGATACCGTCAATGGTTGGCAAATTGGCCAGCATATTGCTGCACCCTCAGACGGTGAATTTGCCGGTCATTCGAGCAGCACGTTCATGACCATCTGCTTGATTTCGAACAAATAGTCTGGGTCGTAGCCGGGCCACACGCCACGTACCGCGCCTTGGCGGTCGATCACCATGGTGAGCGGAATTCCCTCGGCGTCTGTCAATTGCTGTGCGGCAGCGAGCGTGGCGCCATCGGGGTCGAGCATTGGCTGAAATTTATACTGGCTGCGGGCCATGAACTCTTTCGTCTGTTGGCGAAGTTCTTCCGTTGGCACCGGACCGTAGCCGACGCTCACCGCCAGAAACCGAAAATCGGGCTGATCGCGGAACTGCGCTTCGAGCTCCGCCAGATGCGGCATTTCGGCCGTGCACGGTGGGCACCACGTGCCCCAGAAATTCAAGAGCACGACTTTGCCCTTTTGATTTTTGTCAAATTGGTTGGCGCGCAAATCGGTGAGCGAAACATGACCGGCCGCGTTGCCATCGAGCGAGTCGAGTTCGAGCCTCGGCAATTTGCGTCCGACGGCCGGATGCTCCGCGCCAACGCCGCCGTTCGAAAAATTGACTCCGCCACGATCGTTATTGCGGTGCCGGAGCTTGATGACCAGCACCACGGCCAGCGCGGCAATAGCGGCCAACAGGACCGCTGTGATCACAGTGCTGGCGGTGGAGCGGGTTTCAGTGGGTTGCGACATGGCCGGCATTCTTCTAGCGTTAGAGATCTTCTTGACAGACTTTCAACCACGCGACGAGCAAACGCCCGAGCGCGGCCCGACACGTCATTCTAGGATCGAGCGAGCCAGATGAAATACGAAGTCGAACAAAAATACCGATATGAACCAAATTCGAACTTGCGGCAGCGGCTCGACGACTTGAAGGCCGAGTGGCATTCGCCTTGCCAGCAGTGCGACGTATATTACGCGCACCCCGCGCGCGATTTTGCCGACACGGACGAAGCCTTGCGGATTCGCAGTGTCGGCGCGCAGAATTTTGTCACTTACAAAGGCCCAAAGATCGACCGCACGACCAAAACGCGGCAAGAAATCGAACTTCCGCTGGCGCCGGGCGCGGTTGGCGCGGAGCAGTTCGGCCAACTGCTGGCGGCGCTCGGTTTTCGGGTGGTGGCTGAAGTTCGCAAGCAGCGGCATGCGGCCGACATTGCCTGGGAAGGCCACCGTTTCGAAGCGGCGCTCGATGATGTGGAAACCGTCGGACACTTTGCCGAATTGGAAATCCTCGCCGAGCAAGCCGAGCTGGACGTCGCGCGCACCAGCCTGGCGTCGCTGGCCAGCAAGCTGGGGCTGAGCGATGTGGAACGGAGGAGTTATTTGGAAATGCAGTTAGAGAAGAGCGGGGAGGATCTTTGAAACACGATTGATCGACTGCGGGAACACGCTTTTGCGTTCCGAATGGCGAGCCTGAATCTTGCGATCGAGCGGTCCGCCGGGTACGATCAGCAAAAATCGGGTCGATCGAATTGTGGTTTTATTCGCGATCTTTCTAGAGGAACCATTGCATGCCCTCCGTTCGAGTTCTCGTCGGTACGCGTAAAGGCGCGTTCATTCTGACTTCTGACGGCGCGCGAAAAAAATGGGACGTCAGCGGTCCGCATTTTGGCGGCTGGGAGATTTATCACGTTAAGGGTTCGCCGGTCGATCCGAATCGGCTGTATGCATCGCAATCCAGCGGTTGGTTCGGGCAGTTGATTCAACGCTCCGACGACGGCGGCAAAACGTGGACGCCAGTCGACAACAAATTCGTTTACGACGGCGTGACTGGCAAGCATCAGTGGTACGACGGCACGCCGCATCCCTGGGAATTTAAACGCGTTTGGCATTTGGAGCCTTCGCTGACTGATGCCGACACCGTGTACGCCGGGGTCGAGGACGCCGCGCTGTTCCGTAGCACCGATGGCGGCGCGTCGTGGCACGAACTTTCCGGCTTGCGCGAGCAAGGCTCCGGCGCAAACTGGATGCCGGGCGCAGGCGGCATGGGCTTGCACACCATTTTGCTCGATCCCAGCAATCATCAGCGGATGTACATCGCCATCTCGGCCGCCGGCGTGTTTCGTACTGACGATGGCGGTCAGTCGTGGAAGCCCGTGAATCGTGGCTTGCGTTCGGAATTCATGCCGAATCCCACGGCCGAGGTGGGCCACTGCGTGCATCGTATTGCCATGCATCCGTCCAAGCCTGCGACACTGTTCATGCAAAAGCATTGGGACGTGATGCGCAGCGACGATGCCGGCGAAAACTGGGTGGAGATCAGCGGCAATTTGCCGACCGACTTCGGTTTTCCGATCGACGTACACGCGCACGAGCCAGAGACGATTTATGTGGTGCCCATCAAGAGCGATTCCGAGCATTATCCGCCTGAAGGCAAATTGCGCGTGTATCGCAGCCGCACCGGCGGCAACGATTGGGAGCCGCTGACCAAAGGGCTGCCGCAGCAAGATTGTTACGTCAATGTGCTGCGCGATGCGATGGCCGTCGACGCACTCGATCAGTGCGGCATCTACTTCGGCACCACCGGTGGGCAAGTGTATGCCTCGGCTGACGCTGGCGACAGTTGGGCACCCATCGTTTCGCACTTGCCGGCGGTGGTGGCGGTGGAGGTGCAAACACTGGCATGATCCGCGTTGTTTTGCCCTACCATTTGCGAATGTTGGCCGGCGTGCAAGGCGAAGTTTTGCTGGAGGTTGCCGCACCGGTCACGCAACGGACGATTCTGGATGCCTTGGAAGCCAAGTATCCGATGCTTGGCGGCACGATGCGCGATCACGCCACCAAGCAGCGCCGCGCCTTTTTGCGTTTTTACGCCAATCAACAAGACTTGTCGCATCAGTCGCCGGACGAGCCACTGCCCGAACCGGTGGCGCGTGGCGCAGAGCCGTTTCTTGTGGTGGGCGCCATTGCCGGCGGGTGATGCCGAGCTGTGCATCCAATTAATCGGCCGGCGTGGCGGTCTTTTTACCGGGTTTCGGTGGTGGGCCTTGCGTGGCGAGTGCCTGGAATTCGTCGGCGTGTTTGTTCCACTCGCGATCCAATTCTTTCACTTTGTCTGGCTGGCTGGTCGCTAGATTCTCCGTCTCGGAGCGATCCTTACTGAGGTCGAAGAGTTCCCACGGCTTCTGATGATCGGCCACCAGTTTCCAGTTGCCGATGCGGATCGCGCGGTTTCCTTCGTGCGACCACCAGAGAAAGTCGTGCTTGACGTGGCCATCGCTGGCAAAGTCCGGCACGAGACTCAGGCCATGCAACGGGGGCACCGGTTGATCCGCCACGCTCGCCGGCAGCTTGGCGCCGGTGAGTTGTAGCACGGTTGGCACCAGATCAATTAGATGGACTGGGTCGGCCCGGAACTCGCCTTGGGCCTTGATACCGGCGGGCCAACTGACGATCAGCGGCGTGGTAATGCCGCCTTCGTGATTCCAAGATTTGTGCAGGCGAAATGGCGTATTGGCCGCGCTCGACCAGCCGGGACCGATGCCCAAGTAGCTTTTGGCCGAACCGATCGGCGCTTGCGGATCTTCGCCGAGTCCGCGAATGATCTGCTCGGCGGAAGCGCCGTTGTCGGACACGAAAACCACCAGCGTGTTATCGAGCGCTCCCATCGTCTTGATCTGATCCATGACTCGGCCAATCTCGATATCCATGCGGTGAATCATTGCCGCATGAACCGACATTTTGGCCGATTGAAAGGATTTCTCGACCGGCGTCAAATCGTTCCACGGAACGGCATGCCCAACTTCGCCAGGACCGATCCGCTTTTGAAGCACGGCCTCCGATAAATTCCAGCTTGGCACAACCGCCGGTTCCAGCGGCGACAGATCACAATTCAAGATGCCCAGCTTTTTCATACGCGCCAGACGTTCTTTGCGGAGCTCGTCCCAACCGGCCTGGTAACGATCTTTGTAAATTGCGATATCCTCTGGCAAAGCCTGCACCGGAAAATGTGGACAGTGGAAAGCCAGATAACTGAAAAACGGCTGCTCGTGGTATTTTTCCGCGTGCTGCTTGAGGTACTTGATCGTGTGGTCGGCAATGGCAATCGTCGAATAGTAGCTGCCGTCGACTTCGCCCTTGGGCAATCCGACTCCGTCTTCCGAATGGCCATCGGCGGCGAAGTAACCATTTCCGTTCAACGATAAATACGAGTGCTCAAAGCCGTTGTCGAGCGGTTTTCCGTCGACATGCCACTTGCCCGACATGTAAGAGCGATAACCCACGGGCTTGAGAATCTCCGGCAGGAGCTGCGCCCATTTGGGCCGCACGCCACTTGTGCCGCCACGGCCGTAACCTGCCGGCAACGTACGTCCGGCGATGCTGTCGCGTCGCACGGCCGGTGCGTAATATCCGGTCAGAATGCTTGCCCTCGACGGCCAGCAGCGCGCGGTGTTATAAGCTTGACTAAATCGCAGGCCGCAGGCCGCCAGGTGATCCAAATTTGGTGTTTGAATTTCGCTACCGTAACAGCCGGCGTCCGAGAAACCCATATCGTCGGCGACGATGAACAGGATGTTCGGCTTGGTGGGCAATGTGCCCTCGGCTGCGTGCAGGGACGCCACAAAAACCAGCAGGCAGATGGCAGCGGTCAGGGTGATCGATCTCATGATGAAGAGAGCCTGTCTTTAAGTGACAATCATTCGGCTGCGGAAAATATTCGCGGGGGATCAGATGACGAGTCAACGTTGATTCCCGTCTCCCGATTTTAGTGGCCGGTCATTGAAAATCATACCGGCAAACGCGAATCGAATTTCCGCAAGCAGCTTCGCACGTTGCGAATGCCGCCGCGATCGTGCTCAAGCGCCTGACCGTTGGCGTTGAATCGAGCAACCGCCGGCTAGGCTCATGCACCTCCGCCGGAGAAGCGCCTCGAGTTTTTGCCCCGCCCCGCTGGCCAAAACGAATGGATTGGCTGCCGGAATATGCTACAGTTCAAGATTACCGGGTCGCTCCCAAGGGCGGTCAGTTCGCATCGCGCGCGGCCGAAGCTCTCACGAGGCATAAACTTACGATGAAGGTCGTTGTCATTGGCGCCGGACCCGCGGGTCTTACAGCCGCGTATTTGTTGAGCAAGGCGGGCGTCGCGGTGGACGTTTACGAAGCCAGTCCGTCGGTCGGCGGTTTGGCAAAGACCATCGAACTGTGGGGGCAAAAAGTCGATATCGGCCCGCATCGTTTTTTTAGCAGCGACCGTCGCGTGAACGAGCTCTGGCTGGAAGTGGTCGGCCGCGATTACGCCATGGTCGATCGGCTGACGCGCATCTACTACAACAAGCGATTCTTCTACTACCCGCTCAAACCGGTCGATGCGCTATTGAAGCTGGGAATCTTCCGCGCCACGGCTTGCGTGGCAAGCTATATGAAAGAAAAGGTCGCGCCCACGCCAGAAGAAGACACGTTCGAAAGCTGGGTCGTGCATCGCTTTGGCCGGCAACTGTTCAATATTTTTTTCAAAAGCTACAGCGAAAAACTGTGGGGCATTCCCTGCAATAAACTCGATTCCGACTTCGCCGCCCAGCGAATCAAAAAACTGTCGCTGTTCGAAGCCATCAAAAACGCCGTGCTGCCGAGTAAAACCAACAAGCACAAAACGCTCGTCGATCGATTCGCTTATCCCACCGGCGGTACCGGACTGGTTTACGAGCGAATGGCCCAGTACGTCACCCAGCACGGCGGCGCTGTGCATTGCAACGCGCCGGTCAAACGTGTCGTCGCCGAAAATGGCACGGCTGTAGGCATCGAACTGGCCGACGGTCAACAGCGACGTTACGATCACGTGATTTCGACCATGCCGCTGACGATCATGACCGCCGCGCTGGATGGCGTACCGGCCGACATCAAAGAAAAAGCCTCGCAACTCAAGTTCCGCAACACCGTGCTGGTATTTTTGCACGTCGCCGCCAAAGATCTGTTTCCGGACAATTGGCTGTACGTCCACTCGGCAGAACTGCAAATGGGCCGTTTGACCAACTTCCGCAACTGGGTGCCGCAACTTTACGGCGACAAACAGTCCACCATCATGGCACTGGAATACTGGTGTTACGACACCGATCCGCTCTGGACTCAAGACGAAGCGACGACCATCGCCTTGGCCAGCAAAGAACTTCGCGCCACCGGTCTGATTGGCGATGCAAAAATCACCGAGGGCAAGGTCTATCCCATCAAACGCTGCTACCCGGTTTACGATCGCAACTATAAATCGCGGCTCAAACCGGTTGAAGATTATCTCACCACCATCGGCAATTTAAGCGTCATCGGCCGTTACGGCGCGTTCAAATACAACAATCAAGATCACAGCATCCTGATGGGCATCTTGGCTGCCGAAAATATCCTCTGCGGCCAGCGCAAAAACGATCTCTGGGAAATCAACACCGACTACGAGAGCTACCAAGAAGCCAGCGTGATCACCGAGACAGGGCTGGAAACGCCCGCCAAGGCGTGATGTCCGGCAACCGACTCGTGCTTGCCGCCCGCTCGTTCATTTCATTGCTGAGTGGCCGGTGGGCTCTCGTGCCGGTTGGGATATGGGCGGTCGCCGATGCGTTTCATCCAGACGGACAGGTCTTTGCGCAGCGTGTTCAATACCGGAGCGAGTGTTGGATCGTCGGCGCGATTAGTAAGCTCAAATGGGTCGTCCCGCTGATCGAACAGGAACTCTTCGTCAGCGTCGCTGAGAATCAGCTTCCAGCGATCGCCGCGCGCCATGCGATGACCTTGTCCGGCCGTGCCGCCGACGCCCACACATTCGCAAAAGACGGTCTCGCGCAGCTTTGCGTGCGGATCTTTCAGCAAGGGCGCTAAGGATTGGCCCATTGGCGCTTCCGGCGGCGCGCTGGCACCTGCCAGTTCGATAACGGTCGGATAAATATCCAGCGTGGAGACTAGCGCGTCTGTCTTTTTTTCGGGCTTGATTCCGGCGCCGAAGACAAACATCGGCACGCGCACGGATTCTTCGTGCATGGTGATTTTGTTGCCGAGTCCGTGCGAGCCCAGGTGATAGCCATTGTCGGAAAGATAGAACACAACGGTATTTTTCAGCAGGCCCTCTCGCTGCAAAAGGTCGGCGAACTGCCCCGCTTGATCGTCGAGGTGACTGACCACCGCAAAGTAAGCACGAGTAAAGGCCAGCATGGTTTTTTCGTCGCGCGGCGGTCCGGCCGGCAGCTTGTCGATGTTATTCCGATAGTCGGAATCGCGGTAGTAGGTTTTGCCCGGCGTGCCCTGATTGTTGAGGCTGTCGCTGTTTGGTTCGATGAGAAAATTCTTCGCCAGTCGGATTGAGCCGGCGGGATAGAGATCCAGCCATTTTTGTTCCGGCAGCAAGGGCACGTGCGGCTGACGTGGCGAGAGCCAGAGAAAGAACGGCTTGTCGGCCCCGCGCTGACTTTTGATGAAGTCGGTGGCCTGCTTGAAAATCTCCACATCATCGTGGCCGCCAATTTCTTCACCTTGTGCGAAGCCATAATTGGTGGGCTTTCCGAGATGCGATTTTCCGTACAACGCGGTCAGGTAGCCGGCCTCGGCCAGCCGGCTCGGCAACGTTTGAATTGCCCGCGGCGCACCTTTGAGGTACGGCGCAAAGGCTTTGGTATCCAACGCCCGCACGCCATGCTGTTCCGGAAATTGGCCGGTCATCATGGAAGCCCTGCTGGCTGCGCAGATGGGGCTGCCCACGTAAGCGCGCTCGAAGGTGAAGCCGCTGGCCGCCAATTTGTCGAGATGCGGAGTCTTGACTTCCGGGTTGTTGTAGCCGATGCCGCGGTAAGTCTGATCGTCTGTGAAGATGACGATGATATTGGGTTTTGCCGTTTTGGCTTCAGCGGCGTGCAGTGCGCCCAGCGACATCAGCAGCCAGGCGGCCCAACAGGCGAATGGGAATTTCATGGTCACGATCATTTCAAAGGCCATCTCGTTGACGCGTGTGGCAAGGCAAGTCGAACCAGCAGACGAGATTCTCCGTCATGGGCTGGCGATTTGCAATCGGTGGCCACCCACGCCCTGCGCGGCCAGCGTTCAAGATTCCCTCGCGGGCGCATCGTGCTGGATGGCCGTGGCGAGAATTTCCGGCACCGCGTGTGCATCGCAAGAATGGCCGCTTCGACTTGCGAGAATCAGTCGGCGTGAATTTTCAGAATGCACTGCCATTCGATGCTGGTTTCGATCGCGTCTTATCAACGATCGACGCTGGTGATCGAACTGCTTATTTCCGCAATTCCGCTGGCAGGTCAAACCGCAAGATGCCATGGTCATCAGTGTCGAGAATGACCACAAGTTGTTTTCCATCGGACGAGATGACCATTTGCCTCACAAACGCTAATTGCCCGTTGTGATAGCTGGTGGCACTCTTATCGAGCGAGACCACCTTCTGCTTTTCGTCAATCGGTAGGAACGTCAGCAAACCTTCGTCGTTTTCAACGCACAATGATTTCCCGTTTGGGTGCCAACAGAATGCATACGCTAAATCTTCATGCAGGCCGAAATATCGACGGACAAGCTTGCCCGTCTGAACCTCATAAACTGCCAATTGGTGCAACGACAGAGCAGCCACGAGTTTGCCGTCCGGCGAAAAACGAACACAATGCACCTGTCGTATTTCGTCATTTGGCAGCCGCTCAAACTTCTCGTTCGCGATAAAAACCGTCTTGTGCTTCTCAAGGCTGTAGATGCCCATCGCATCGTTACGTTCGAATCCCATTGCCAGAAACTTTCCGTCCGGCGATACCCGCATGTCCCAAACAGGACGGTGAGGTATTTCGAACACTTCAACAATTTCGGGCTTACCGATTTCGAATAAAGCCGCTCCGACATCATTTCTAACCAAAAACCGCTTGCTGTCAGGATAGAAAGTAATCAGGTGGCCAGGACCGAACTTCTCGGGCATTTCGCTCGAAAAGATCAATTTCTTAGAACGGATTTCCCATACCGAAACATTTCGGATTGTGACCGCGACGACGTACTTACCATCTGGAGAAAGCCCCAGCTCGCGCGTAATTCCATTGATCGGTACGGTCCAGCGAGCGACCTCTGTGCCATCAAGCGTTTCAACGTATATCGTCGATCGCCAGATTTCGCGATCAACCGCCGCTGCAAGCTCGGGGAGCAGCTTCACTTCTTCACGAATTGCCCTGGCGACAAATTGGCAATTTTCAGAAATTTCGGGTTCGCACGCGGACTTGCGTTCAGTTTGAGTTGCATTAGGAACGACCGAAAAATAACTTCCTCTGAGTGAGACGCCCGCTGCTCGTGATAGCGCGCGTCGACCCGAACGAAAAACGGAAGTTATTTTTCGGTCGTTCCTTAGTGCGCTGATGTGGCCCAAAGAAAACAAATGCGATGGCTAGGTAATGCCCTATTCGTTTGAGGCGATACGTCGCAATGCTTTTTAAGTTCGGCATGAAAAGCCCGTTAGGAATTACTCAACTTCGGCAGTTGCTAACGGCCGAAATCGCCAGAGCGGGTGCAAATAAGTTTGGTCAGGTACATCCGCAGGCATTTTTGCGATGGATGTTTTTCATCACGACCGTACGCGCGATCGACTTGGCCAACCATCGATTATTGGCTTTGAAAGGCAAGAGTTGCAAGCAGCGGCGCAAATTTGTGCGACCCACGCACTACGCGGCCAGCGTTCAAGATTCACTCGCGGGCGCATCGTGCTGGTAAAGATGACGCCTGACCTCTGCTCCCTGCTACCGGATCAGTTGCGCATCGAGCCAGCGCAGGTAGGGCTCGTGCCCGGCGAGGATGGGCGTGGCGAGGATTTCGGGCACTTCGTAGGGGTGCAGCGCGCGAATGGCGGCTTCGACTTGCGCGAATAAGTCTGCGCGCGTTTTCAACACGCACTGCCATTCGGTGCTGGTTTCGATGACGCCTTGCCAGCGATAGACGCTGGTGATCGGTCCGCCGATTTGTACGCAAGCGGCCAGCCCACGCTCAACCAATTGCTGAGCAATCTGTTCGGCCTGAGCGCGCTCGGCGACGGTGGTGACGATTTGCACGTACGTTGGACTAGCCACGGCGATGCGGCACAATCAACGGCCGCGCGGCCTGGTTGCCGAACTGTGGCGTGGCGGTGTTCGAGCTGCTGCGTCGCGTGGGCGCTGGCACGGCGCTGGCGACCGGCGCGTCGATGCGATGCACGGTGATTTGCGGCGCGGCCAAGCCGAGCATGCCGGTCCAGGTTTCGAACGCGCGGCCTTGCCGCTCGTCGCCTTGGTAAAACGCCAGGAAGGTCATCGAGTCGTGCGGAATGAATTCGTGCTGGGCGGCCGACAACTGCGTGGGCCGATGCACGCGCCGCCAGGTGCCGGAGTTGAAGTACACTTGGTTGAGCAAATTGCCGTCGGCATAACTGGCGTCCAGCGGAATGCTTTCGGCCGCGTGCGTGTGGCCATACACCACATGCCGCGCCCGGCGATTGCGAAAATCAGCTTCGGCCAGCGCGTGCTTGTAGTAAGAAGGTTCGGCCGCACCGCGCAGTTGTTGCAGCCACTCGACGATGGTTGACGTCCAACCGATCGACAGTTTTTTGCTGAACTTCAGCGCGCGTTCCAACCGGTCGACGTCGGTCAGCGGATTCCAACTGCTATGCTCGCGGACAAAACCGATTTGCAAAAACTGGTCGACCAGTTCGTCCCAAATTTGTTTGACCAGTTTGCGCGTGCCGGGCAGCGGACAGGTGCGTTCCAGCAAGCCATCGATCCAGACCGGCACCAGAATCGTGGGGCGGATGTTGTCGATTTCGGCGATGCCCAGTAGAGTAGCGGCCGGCAGTTGATCGCCGAGACGTTTGTTGACTTCCACGACAAAGCGATTGATGAGTTCCACGACGATGGCATCGCCCAAGCTGCTGCTGTTGCGATCGCCGCTGAAATTGATGGGATCGTAAATGTCGCCGTGGCGCGCCAACACGCGATGCCGACGCAGCGTTTCGGCAATTGGATCGCACTGGCTGGCGTCGTGCGCAAAGGGCATCCCCGGCGGATTGGATAACCCCAATTGCTGCGAGATCATCTGGCGGACGGCATCCATTGCCGCGCCGGGCAAATGCAAAAACCAATCGTGATTGCCAACCATATAGAACAGTCGGACCGCAGCCCGATTGCCCACCGCGTCGGGCACCGCTTGACCCCAGCGATTCACGGGCGGAACGTTGATGCCGGCGGACAGATTGCGCAGAATTTCCACGCCTTCGCTATTCTGCCGTAAAACCTCGGTGGCGATGTTCTGCACCGTTTCGGCAAAGGCCGGATCATCGGCGTGGCTCCAAGGACGGATGCCGGATTGCAGCCATTGCGCGGAGCGAATCAAATCCAGCACGTCGCCCAACAAAACGACGTCGATCGTTTCAATCGGTCGATATTCGCCGTCGCTGCGCCATGATGCGGCACTGGCCAGATCGCGCAGGCGTTCGGCAAACAGCGCGAACGCGCCCGAGGGAATTGAGGCCCCGCTCGATCCGTCGGTCAAGTGCAAGTCACTGATGATTACGAGCATGGTAACATCCTTGTCGCAGCGCGGTTTTGGGCGATCATCCTAATCGGCCTTGTCGGCATTATCGTCATGCGGCGCGCGAGCAAGTGAGCCTAATTGTGCTGGCGGCGCAATTCCGTTGGCTGCCCGGCGTCCGCGGCGAATCGCCGGATGCAGGCTTCGAATGTTCGAACGCAAGCCGGAGCGTCTCTGCCAGCGCAGGCAAAGGTTGGTATTGATTCGGGGCGGCAGGTAGCCACTCACAGCTAGCAATTGGTTAGGGCAGATTCCGCTTACGTATTGTGCGTAGCTTCTCAAAAAACGTCTGCTCCGTCCAATTAGAAACCCGCAAACTTTAAATTGTTGGCAAAATTTTCGCATAACCGCCGAGGTAGCGCGACGATAAGTGATGCTGAGGATGCCAATTGTGCGAGTCGCAATGATGGCATCAATCAAACTCGTAAATCGGAACCTGACAATAATACAGGAGAGTCGGCATGGCGAAATACATTACCCGCTCGAGTTGGCGACTCGCGTTGGGAGCGGGACTACTCTCGCTGCCTTGCGCGGCCTGGGGTCAATCCGAGCCACGGCCTTTGGATGCCCCTTCGCAAGCCAGCGAGCCGGCGCCCTTGGACTCGACCGATAGTGTCGACGCCACGCCGGTCGCTCCGCCTGCGGCGCGTACGCCCGCGGTTGCATCGCCGGTCGCCCCGCTGGGACCGATCAGCGACAAGTCGTCGGACAAGTCGAGCGAAAAAACGGCGCCCGGTGATTCGATCCTCAACAAGACCATGAGCGAAGTCATTCGCGAACGCAACGCAAACGGGAGCGTCAAGGTCGAGCGTCACGTCATTCAAGACGAAGATGGCAACTACTCCAACCACGGCGGCTGGACGCAGTGGGACGATAAAGGGCAAATCGTCGGCACGGGCGAATACGTCAACGGCAAACGCCAAGGCAAATGGGTCCGCTGGTACGGTCCGCAAGAATCCGGCTCGTTCGCCGGACCAATCTACAAAGACTTTCAGCCGCCATTTGCCGCTGAAGCCAACTTCGAAAACGGCGTGCTGAACGGCGCCTGGCGAATCTTCGACAGCAAGAACCATAAGATGTGCGAGTGGAACTTCCAAGACGGTCAGCGTCATGGAAAATCCACTTGGTGGTACATCTCCGGTCAAAAGCGCAAAGAAATCGAATACGCCGCCAATCAACTCGACGGCGAAGTCACCGAATATCAGGCCGACGGCAAAGTGCTCAGCCGCGAGCGATACATGTCAGGCCGGAAACTCGTGCTGCAGGTCGAGTTTTTCGATTCCAAAAAAGAAGGCCAGAAGAAGTCCGAAGGCTGGGTGCTCACGCCCCGCGACTTGACCAAGCACAACTACGACTGGTGGAACGGCGTGGCCGTGATCAACGTGCTGGGCCGTGAGGGCGAAGTGCAAAAACACGGTACCTGGACTTGGTGGCACGCCAACGGCCAGCGACAAATGGAAGGTCGCTACGAAGAAAATCAGCCCGTCGGCAAGTTTTCTTGGTGGTATCCTAACGGTCAGAAGCAACTCGAAGGCGAATACGTGACCGGCCGCCAAACCGGAAGATTCACCTGGTGGCACATGAACGGCCAGAAGCAATGCGAAGGCCAATACGCCGTCGGCGAACAAACCGGCAAATGGCTGCGTTGGTCGGCTGAAGGCAAAGTCGTCGAAGCCGGCGATTACTCGACCGACCATCACGGCGAATTGGTGAAGGCGCCCGCGGCCGTCACGCCGCTGACCGAACTGGAAGCGACAGACGCCACACATGTTGCCGAGCGGCAAAACGCCGAGCCGAAAAAGCTCCGCCGCTAATCAAGCTCACGACGACATAAACCGCAACCGTCTGCGACAACGCTCCGTTGCCGCAGACGGTTTTTTTCGTTGCTGGCCGCGACCAAACCGCTCGCTCGCTGGTCAGCCCTCGCAGCTCCGAACCAACTCGCGCAAATATTCGAGCGCTTCTTCCAACTCCGGGGCATCACCGCCCGGAACCCGTCCGCCACGGTCGCAATCGCAGAGCGCCAGCAGGTCGTCAAAATCTTCGTGCGTTTCCAACCGCCGCCGAGCACGCGCACCCAATGTTCCATCGCGCAGTTGCTGAGCAATCATGTGATGCTCAATCAACCAGGCGGTGCGCGGAGTAATGAATCCTTCCAGCGCTTGCAGGCCAGCCGCCACGTGATCGGCCGGATCGATGCCTTTGCCCACATCGTGCAGCAGCGCGGCGAGCAAGAATTCCTCGTCGTACGGCTGTCGCCGCCGGGCAAGTTCGAAGGTTTGCAAGCTGTGATACAGCAAATCGCCCTCGGGGTGCCAGCGCGGATCTTGTTTGACGCGTTCCAGCGGCAGTAGCAGCATCTGAAAGATCTGCAACGGATCGACCTTGCTCTCGGCCTCCAGCACGGCTTGATCCAAGTCCAAGTCCGGATACTCGCGCGCCATGAACTGCTGAAGTTCCGCCAGGCTCGCGCGCTCGATGGCTTTGCCCGTGATCGAACTTTTGAAGACGAAGTGCGCCAAGTCGCTGGCGTAAACGGTCAGTTCCAACGGAAAGCGATCGGCAATGTGCACGTGGGTGTAAACGCGCTCGCCGTCGGGCCGTTTGATCCGTTTTCGCTCGACTTCGTAATTCAGCCCCTCGGCGTCCAGCGCGGCGGTCACCGCGGAGATCGAATCGGCAAACAGGTGCAGATCGATATCCGAGCCCTGCCGCACAAAGCCGGTCAGCGTGCTGCCGATCAACCGAGGTCGGAATTCTCGCAGCACGCGCATCATCCGTAGTGCCTCGACCCGCATCTGCCGCAGATTGTCGGTGCGGCGATCGCCCTCATGCATTCGCGCCAGCGATTGCACGTAATCGCGGATTTCGGCGTTGCTGGGCAATTCCTTGGGTTTCACCCACTCGCGGCAGAGGCGTTTGGCCGCTTTGAGCTTGGCTCGGTAGTACTCGGATTCTTCACGCGAGTACATCAACCGCGCGGCTTCCCAGGCAATCTGGCGCCGCAACTTTTCGTTAGCCATTCGTCGGGCGCTTGCAAGCGTGCGCCACAGCTTTACGAGTTCACAAGTGATCTAAAATCGGCGAATCAAAACGCGAATATTGTGCGGCACTAACTATTTTTGCGAATCCGTTGCCGCGCCCCACAGTACAAAACACAGCCCACTAAATGCGAAAACCAACGCGGCCACGTACAGCCGTTTGCTGAAGATCTCGGCCACATCGTGATGGGTCATGCCCAGGTACACGGCCTCGCCAATTAACGTGAGTCCGGCTAACACCGAACCGGCAAGAATCATGATGGCACCACACAGCATTCGCATCACGACTATTGTAATCGACCGCGTGTGGCTGGCTATGGGCGCGGCAAAGAAATGGCCTCGCGGCGCGAATCGATCACCGCCCGTGGGCGACTACTCGACGACTGCAAAATAATTGCTCACCGCCACGTCAAACGCCTGCCGCGAAAGCGCCAGCGGGAGCTTGTTGAACTTGCAGTAGCTGCGAACCTGCAACAGCAAGTCGCGGGGTTGGCAAAATCGAAACGGTCGCTGGCGTTCCAAATAATGCCGGCGTATCAGATCGTCGACCGCTTCGTCCTGATATTCCAAGCCGAGCCGTTCGGTGTAGAGCCGGAACAGACCGCGAAATTCTCGTTCGGTGGGATCGGCAATTTCGATCTTGTAGGGAATGCGGCGTAAAAACGCTTCGTCCACCAGGTCGCGGGGCTGAAGATTGGTGGAGAAAATCAGCAGTTGGTCGAACGGCAACTGCACCGTCTTGCCGTTGGGCAAATTCAGGTAGTCGTGCCGGCGATCCAGCGGAATGATCCAGCGATTGAGCAGCTCGGCAATGTTCATGCGTTGCCGGCCAAAGTCGTCGATCACCAGTGTGCCGCAGTTGCTTTTGAGTTGCAACGGCGCCTCGTTGATGCCGGTGAACTTGTTGACCATGATCTCCAGCCGATCCATCGTTAGTTCGCCGCCGGCGATGATCGTCGGTCGCCGAATCCGAATCCAACGCTGATCGATTGTCCGCGGATCGAGGCCGGAATTGTCCGCTTCGACCGGCATCTCCACATGCTGGCAAGGATCGTACAAACGAATGATTTCGCCATCAATGCTGATGGCCCGCGGAATCCAAATCGTCGGGCCAAATGCCCGCGAGACGCGTTCCGCGATGCTCGTCTTGCCGTTGCCCGGCGCACCGTACAGGAAGAAGCCGTGACCGGTGAGAATCGCCTGGCCAATCTGGTTGCGGGCGTTGTCGCTGACCAGCAAGTCGCCAAACACTTCGTCAATTTGTTCGCTGGTGGGCTCTTGCCGCGAGACTGATTGCGCTTTGACCGAGGCAATATAATCCTGCAAATGCACCGGCGCCGCGCCGCAATAGCTGCACTGCGTCATCTGCCGGCGTGCTTCGGCGCTGCCTTGCTGCGTGAGTTGGTAAACGTAATCGCCCAGCCCTGCCGCGCCCTTATGTACCAACAATTGATCGGCTTTGAGCTTGAACAGAATTTTGTCGAGCCAAGCCAGCGGCAACCGCGTTTGATCGGAGATCTGACGCCCGCTGGCGTTAACCTGGTTGAGCACGAACTTCAGCACCAGGGCTTCGATTTCGCAATCGGTCAGTCGCGTGTCGGCCAGTTGCTGCGTGATAGGCGGCAAAAATGGGCCGTCGCTGGCAAGTGCCGGACCACTGGCCGCGACCCGCGCGGTTTGCGGTTCATCGTCCAGACGCTGCAACGACGCCAAGCGTTTTTTCAGCAGTTCGATCTGCGAATCGAGATCGTTTTCCAACCCCCGCGGAGTTGGGCTTGCCGTCGGCTGCTGCGTCTGCACGACCGGGGCAGTGGCTTCAACGGCTGCCGCGGAACTGGTTGCCGGAGGCGGACTCGTAGGCGCAGGCGACGGCCCTTTGCCGCCATCAAGGCGGTTCAGCAGCGCTTGTAAGTAGTCGTCGGTTTCTCGCATTCAAATCTCGTCGCACGCTGTGCGCTAGCGACAGCCATCGCGCCGAGTTGCTTGCCCTCAGCGCATTGGCCCGTCGAATTCGGATTCGCCCGCCGCACGTTTTGGGGCAGAATCTGCTGTTCGAGTCCAGTCCACACACTCAAAACGAACGCCGGACTGTCACGCCGCCTAACGCGCACCGCTCGCAAATTTCTGAGTTACGGAAATCTAGGTCTGCCCAGCGTGCGGTCAAGCCGGCTGATGGCGAAAGTCGTTAAATCGGTTGCGCGTTACGCGACTCGCCCTTTCGGACGTCGCGCAAACGTCGAATCCATTCCGCCTAATCGCTACTACCGGCAAGGCACGCTTCTGTTTTTGGTGGCATTGCGCGGGCAGTAACGGTCGTACCACTGCGGCCCGGCAGCATAAGAATTTCGCCCGCGCCGGACCGAAGAATCAGAAGGCGGAAGGATTCTCGATTCGATCGACGCAAGCGCGAGGCATATTCCGTGCGACGTTTTTTGAAGTTCGCCCTGGTGGGCGCGCTGGCCGGATTCGCCGGCTGGTTTTGTTCGAAGTACGACGTGCAATTCAAAAACGGCCTGAGCGTCAAGCCGCGTGCCGCCGTGGCCGCGCAGTCACTCAACAGCGGCGATCTGGCCGACAGCGAAACCGGCGTGTTGGCCGTTGGCGCGGCACCCCGCGGGGGTCGAGACACGCTCCGCATTGCCGCCTACAATTTGCAATCACTCGGCGCGGCCAAATTATCCAGTCCCCGCGTGACCGAGGTGTTGTCGAATCTGATTAGCCGCTTCGACATCATGGCCATTGAGGACATTCGCTCGCGTGGCGATGACGTGCTGCCGCGATTGACCGCCGCCGCCAACGCCGCCGGCCGGCATTACGATTTTGTGGTTGGTCCGCGCGTCGGCCGCAACGGCCAGTCCGAGCAGTTCGCTTATCTTTTTGATCGCGACACGGTCGAAGTCGATCGCGCTGGCGTTTACACCTTGGCCGATCCGGATCGCGTTTTGAACCGCGACCCGCTGGTGGCCTGGTTCCGTGCCAAGGGACCAAACCCCAAACAGGCATTCACGTTCACGCTGGTGGCCGTGCACTGCGACACCAACACCTCGGTGCAGGAAAACGATTCGCTGGCCAACGTCTTTCGCGCGGTGCGCGACGACGGTCGCCGCGAAGACGACGTGATCATGCTCGGCGATTTCAACGCCGATTCGAAACATCTCGGCCTGCTGGGCCGACTGCCACATCTGGAGGCCGCCGTTTCTGGCATGCCGTCGACTACCCGCCGCGACCGCTTGGTCGATAACTTGCTCTTCAATGCTTCCGCCACGGTCGAATTCACCGGCCGCGCCGGAGTGGTAGACATGGTTCGCGAATACAACCTGTCGACGGAGCAGGCGCTGGAAATTTCCGACCACTTTCCCGTCTGGGCCGAGTTCAGCAGCTACGAAGGCCGCACCCACGATAGCCAACTCGCCGCGCTGACCGGGCGCCGCTAATGCATTGGGTTGCCCACGAGGGCGTTTGACTGCCGTTGCGCCGCAGGATGCGCTAAGACCAGTAAATGCGATGCATGTGGCAGAGAATCCGCAGCGGCAAGTCGCCCATCAGAGCCTCGGCCAGGTCGGGCGCGCCAGGGATCGACATGTGCGGTTGCCCACTGATGGCCGCGGCGACTTTTTCCGGACCGAGCATTTCGCGCAGGCAAAATCGCAGCATGATTCGCCGAAAGTGTTGGTAGGGCTTATCGCGAAATTGCTGGACGAGCGTTACGGCCAGCGCGCGAACTTCGTTGATTTCGCGTGGATCGACGGGGCCATTGGCGTCGTCTTCGGGGTGTTGCAGCGCCGGCAAGCAATCGCCAAAGTGCGCTAACATCGGCCGGCTGACGCTCCAAACTTCGTCAAACACGGCCAAGGCGTCGCTGGGTTGCAGTAACAGCGCTGCAACCAGCGGCGTCAAGGCGCGCTGCAATTCTTCGCGCGTGCCGTTCCAGGTCAGTGGCATAATGAAGTGCAATTGCGCGCTGAGCGTTGATTTTGGCGCGTGCTTCAGCCAGCCCTCGCTCAACGCCATCAACAAATCCAACCGCTCCAACTGTTGCCGCAACGATGTCAGCACCGGGTGCAGGCTCTCGACTTCTTGGCACAGTTCGGTCAGTTTCGCCCGATAGCGCGGCTCATCGCTCCAGGCCAACTGATCGCAGGCGGAAAGTAACAGCCGGCCCCAAAGTTCTTCTGCCTGCATCACAATCCGCGGCCGCAAATCATCCACGTCTTTGACAATCAGCTCGTAACGCATCATTTTGCCAGCCGCCGTCCAGCGCAGATCGGCCAGACGCGACAACCGCTGGGCGTCGTCCGTGGTGTTCAACAGATTGCGGCAGCGATCGCTGGCCGCTTCGATCGGATGCCGTAACAACTCGCGGCGGTACAGTTCCAGCAGCGGTCCGCGCAACTGCGATGCGGCCAGACCCGTCACCAGCCAATCTCGCGGCGACCGACCTGGCTGCACTTCCGGTGCAACCACCAGCAGCCAATACAGCCGGATGCAGATATCCGCATTGCCCGGAAAGTGCTGCTCCAATTCGACCAATCGTCGATAAGCGCCGGCCTCGTCGCCGTCGCAGCTTTGCTGCCAGAGTTGATCGAGCTCTTCGGCCAGCGGCACGATTCGCGGACGCAAGGGAGCAGCTGGCTGGTCGTCGCGGCCGAACGTCGCGGCGTCGTCTGCCGCGGCTTGATCCAGCGGCGCGTCGGGCACCACTTCTGGCATTAACATCGTGGGGGTCGAATCTTTGGTGGCGCTCGATTCCCGATCGTCCGCTCTTTCGAATTTTTCGCGCCATGCGACAATTTGCAGCAGTTGCTCGTAGGCTTGTCGCAAGGCCTGAAAATGATCCGGAAAATGCTCTGGCTTAAACTGCCGAATCAACTTGGTATACGCGCCGCGCAGCGCGCGGCGATCGACGCGCTCCGGCACTTGCAGCAACTCGTGTGGGTCCTTGGGCCACTGAGCGAAATCCTCCGGCAAATGCGTATCACTCATGGCAATCCAGCAGTCCCAACCAGTACCCGCCAACCAACCGGGGTGGGGTTACAATAAGTGTTTACCGGCAGTGACCATTAGCAGAACATATTGGCCGCAGCCCTTCAAGGATTGTGGTTTGCCCAATCATCCTCGGGCGATCATATTTGACGACTTTTTCGCAGGCGAATGATAAGATTGACTGAAATCATCGTACTTTCCCAAGACGCTGGGCACCGTTCCCAAACATGCGCTGTCCGCGCGCCAGTTCTCTGGGGTCACGGTGCAGATCGCAGTCCCAATTTCGATCGTGCTCGGTATGCCGGGTGTCATTGGCGCAATCACCTCGGGCGTATTACGTTCGCAAGAAATGCGGTTTAGCAAATTGGAAGAGCGCGATAAATCAAATCTTGCTGAGCAGGGCGTTTCGTGAGCAATTTCGGCGCGGATCAGCACGGAGCAGAAGTCGGTAATTCCGTCGCGGCCGTTGCCTGGGCGCTGTGGTTCTGCCTGTTATGCCAGTGCGAGACGTGCGGCGACGATTTGAAGATTCACAGCCTGACGTCAGAATGGGACGCCCTGTGTGAGGCCGATGCGGCGGCTTGGGCAAACGCAATCGCTCCCAGCGTTCATGCTCTCGGCTGGCGAACGTGCGGCGAATTCGAATTACTCTGCCCTCGCTGCGCGGCGTCGCCGGCACGCTGAGCAGTGCCGCCCACTATTCTGCGCCCTGCCGGGCTCGTTATCATGAAAGATTCGTAACGAGTCATTTTCGTAGGCAGGGACGCAGCACGTGGCCAAGCGGCAGATCGAACTTCGGGGCGTCGAGGTGCATAACCTCAAAGGCATCGACCTCGACATTCCGCACCGCCAGTTGGTTGTGTTTTGCGGCGTCAGCGGCAGCGGCAAAACCAGCCTGGCTTTCGATACGCTCTACGCGGAGGGCGAACGTCGCTACATCGAAACCTTTTCGGCTTACACTCGCCAGTTTTTGCAGCGGCTGGAAAAGCCCGACGCAGAACGCATCGACGGCATTCCGCCCGCCATTGCCGTAACGCATCGCAACACCAGTCGCTCCAACCGCTCGACGATCGGCACATCGACCGACACCACCGACTATCTGCGTCTGCTGTACGCCAAGATTGGTCGCGTGATTTGTCCTGATTGCCAGCAAGAAGTTCGCCGCGATACGCCGCAGTCGGCCGCCGACGCGGTGCAAACGCTGCCAGCCGGCCTGCGGGCGATGATCGTCCACCCGCTGCCCGGCGTCAACGCGCAAACCGCCGACGATTGGCAGACTCTGGCGGCCACGCTCAAAGAACAGGGCTTTTTGCGATTGATCGTGGCGGGCAAAATGCTCAACCTGGCCGACGACTCGCTGGCCGCTGCGGCCGCGTCGGTTGCCGCGCCGCAAATTCTGATCGTCGACGATCGCCTGACCACGGCCGTCGGTTCGGCCCAGCGCTGGCGCGATTCGCTGGAAACCGCCTTCAACCACGGCGGCGGCGCGTGCGCGGTGCTGGTGCAATCCGAGGCAACGCCAGACACCGCGCTGCAAGCCGGTGGGCAGCCATTGGAAATCGATGGCAGTCGCTATTGGCGATTCAACTTCAGCCGCGCGCGGCGCTGCGGCAGTTGTGGGCGCGAGTTTCCCGAACCCGAGCCGCGGCTGTTCAGCTTCAACAGTCCGCTGGGCGCTTGCCCGCAGTGCGAGGGTTTTGGCAACGTCATCGACGTCGATATGGACCTGGTGGTGCCGGACGAGAAAAAGTCGATTCGCGAAGGCGCCATCGCGCCTTGGACCACGCCGGCGTACGAACACGAGGCGCAAGAACTGATCGCGCTGGCCGGCGATTTCGATCTTCCGCTGGACGTGCCGTACAGTCAGCTCAGTGCCCGGCAGCGGCAGATCATTGCCGACGGCGTGCCGGAGCGAAACTTTGGCGGGCTGCGAGGATTTTTCGCTTGGCTGGATCGGCACAAATACAAGATGCATTTGCGCGTGTTCGCCAGTCGTTGGCGAAGCGGCCGGCCGTGTCCGAGTTGCGGCGGCGCGAGGCTGCGTCCCGAGGCGCTGGCCGTGCGGATCGGCGGCTTGAACATCGCCGAGGCCAGCAATCTGAAAATTCACGACGCGCGGCTGTTCTTCCAACAACTGTCGTTGAGTGATTTCGATCGAACCGTCGGCCGAATGATGCTGGAACAAGTGGTGGCCCGCCTGGGCTATGTCGACGATGTAGGGCTCGGCTATTTGACGCTAGATCGCACGCTGAAAACGCTCAGTGGCGGCGAATCGCAACGCGTGGCGCTGACGTCCGCGCTGGGCTCCAGCCTGGTCAACATGCTGTACGTGCTGGATGAACCTTCCGTCGGTCTGCATCCCCGCGATACGGAGCGGTTGATCGACGCCATTCGCGGCTTGAAGCAGCGTGGCAATACGGTGGTGGTGGTGGAGCACGAACCTTCGATGCTGCTGGCGGCGGATCGGATCATCGAGATCGGACCGTTTGCCGGCGAGCGCGGCGGCGAAGTGATTTTTCAAGGCACGCTGGAGCAGATGCTGGCCGAAGAAACCACCAGCATCACCGGCGACTACCTGGCCGGTCGCCGCGGCGTTTCGACTAAAACCAAGCGCCGGCCCACCAGTCGCGGCTGGCTGCGATTAGTCGGCGCACGCGGCAATAATCTCAAAAACGTCACCGCCGAATTTCCACTGGGCGTGCTCTGCCTGGTGACCGGTGTGAGCGGCTCGGGCAAAAGCACGCTGGTCGAAGACACGCTTTATCCCGCGCTCAAGCGCCGCCTGCGCGAAGACGCGCCCAAGCCGATGGATTTTGACGACGTAATTGGCGATGGCCAGATCGATGAAGTGCTGCTGGTGGATCAAAGCGCCATCGGCCGTTCGCCGCGCTCGAATCCGGTGACGTATATCAAGGCCTTCGACGAAATTCGCAAAGCGTTCGCCGAAACCGGGGAGGCAAAGCTGCACAACTTCACCGTTAGCCACTTCAGTTTCAATAGCGAAGAAGGCCGCTGCCCTGAATGCCAAGGCGATGGATTTATCGAAATCGACATGCAGTTTTTGGCCGACGTCTACATGAAGTGCAGCGTCTGCCAAGGCCGCCGCTACAAAAAGGAAATCCTCAAAGTCAAATATCGCAACCACGACATCAGCGAAGTGCTGGAGATGACGGTCCGCGAGGCGTTTACGTTTTTTCGCGGCAGTCTCAAAGTACAAAAAACGCTCAAGCGGCTGATCGATGTGGGCTTGGATTATTTGCGGCTCGGGCAGCCTGCCAACACGCTCTCCGGTGGCGAGGCGCAGCGGCTCAAGCTAGCCGGCTACATGAGCGAAGCCAAGCGCCGCCGCACGCTGTTCATCCTCGACGAACCCACCACCGGCCTGCACTTCTCCGATATTGTCGTGCTGCTGGAATGTTTCGAAGCGCTGCTGGACGTCGGCCACTCGCTGATTGTCGTCGAGCACAATATGCAGATGATGCTGGCGGCCGACTACATCATTGATTTAGGCCCCGACGCTGGCGAGGCGGGCGGGCAGGTCATCGCCCGCGGAACGCCCGAGCAAGTGGCCGCCGTATCCGACTCCCGCACCGGCGTAGTGCTGGCTACCGCGCTGCAGCAACGGGCGCAGCATCTGGCCAAGCTGGCGAGCGAGAGTTGAAACCGGGGGGAATTGCCGCCATCGCAATGAAGCTGGCTATCATGCCGCCATGACTTCCACTCGTCACCGCCTGCAGTTCAGCCTAAAAGATATGTTCCTGGCGATTGCGCTGATCGCCATCGGGCTTGGTGGAATCTTCGCTTTGAAACACGCTGGCTCAACAGAACTTGCCGCAGGGATTTGGCTCGCATCGTGTGCATCGCTGAGTGCCGGCATCGGAGCGCCATTTCAGTGTAAGCGAATATGCGTATTTGTGGGTGTTGGTTTCGGAATTTGTGTTGTCGCAGCGCTGTGGTATCTCGCGAACCTGCTCTCGTTCGCTCGGTGATGTGAACCGGCCGTTAAAACCCAGTAATGCAGCGGTAGAAACCACCTGCAGCCTATCTGCGAGTTGCCGCGCGGCGCGGGCGGAGGTTAAACTGGACGATCTGCCCTGATCGCCATTCGCCGACCGCTGCGAAAACTCATCACATGCTCGAACTTGCTCGCTCGCCTGCCAGGCAGTTTGGGATTCTGACAGGGCTGTTGCTGCTGGTCACCGCCGCGCCGCTCGCGGCGCAAGAATTGAAATTCAGTGGCGAATTTTCCGACGGAGCTCGCGTCAAAGATAAGCCGCTCAAGGATTGGCATACGGCGCCCGCGCAAGCCAAACTGGATGATCGTCCGCTGTTTGACGTTGCCAATCCGATCCGCTGGTTTCGCAACGAGAAAGTCGCGCTGCCGGCGGTGCCGTCGGCCTGCGTCGAAATGTTTGGCGGCGATCGACTGCCGGGCCGCGTGGTGGGCGCCGAAGAGACGACCGCCGGACCGGTCGAACCGACGCAATTGCTGATCGTGCCGGATTTCGAATTCAATAGTCCGGGCGTGCCGCCGGATCTACGGCGATCGCGATTGAAAGTTCAGTCTCGTTGGATTCGCCGCATCGTTTGGGAACGGCGGAAGAGCGAGCAATATTCGCCCAACACATTGTTTTATCGCGACGGCCGGCAGACCGCGTTTCGATCGGCGCGATTCACCGAGCAATCCGTGTCGCTGCTGACCGACTCCGGGCGGCAATCGATCAATTACGGTGACATTGCGGAGATTCATTTTCCCAAGCAAAACAGTTGGGACGCCTGGCTGGATCAGTTGGCCATCCTTTCGCCGCAACTGAGCGGACGCCTGTTTCAATTGGAGACTGCCAGCGGACTGCGGTTGACGACCTCGCTGGAACGTTCGACGATGCTCGGCGGCGGCACGTCCAATGCCTGGTGGCATCGCGTGCAACCGGCTTGGCTGCTGGAGCCCATCTGCCTGCCGTTACCAACCGTGGCGGTCGAGCGCTTTTTTGCCGCGACCGAAGTGCCGCTCAACGGACTGGAGCCAAGCCGCGTTGTGCAGCGGGCAATGCTCAGCGGCAATTGGCGAGTGCAAACCGATCGCGCTTTATTGGGCGGAGCACTTGAGTGCGGAGAGGCGGGACAGTCGTTTGCCTGGGGCTACGGCGTGCACGCCTATACAGAAATGGCGTTCGATCTGCCGCCGGCGACAAAGTCGTTTCGCACGCGGTTTGGACTGGATCGTAGCGTGGGCCGAGGCGGTTGCGTCCGAGCGCTGGTGTACGTGAACGAAATCACCGGCGAACCGCGATTCGATAGCCAGTTTGTCGTCGGTAGCGAAAAAGTCGTCGATACCGGCGAGATCGCACTGGCGGATTTAAAGGCAGGACCAAACAGCCTTGTGCTAGTAGTCGATCCGGCCCACGATGGGCGGCCGGCGGGCGCGGACCCGTTGGATATTCGCGATGTCGCCAATTGGTGCCAACCGCTGCTGACGCTCGACGACGGTTGGTTGCAGAGCGAAGTTCGGAATCGGCTGCCGCGCTTAGCGCCCGGTTGGGAAGGTTGGACGTTGGCGGCGGGCGATGCGGCCGAGCTGACTTGGATCAACCGCTGGGAAGTCAGCGATAACAGCTACGCGATTGGCCACTACGCCACGATCGGCGCGCCCAGCAAAAACTTTGTCACCTGGAGCAAGTCGCTACGTGTGGGAATGGATGATCGCTATCTGATGATCTACTCCTCGCGCGCACGCGGCTCAGGGCATGTGTTGAATCCCCTGCAACTGCGAATCAATGGCCGGCCGGCGATGGAGATCGCCGTGCAGCAGCGATCCGACACGGGCGAAAGCGTGCCGGTTGTGTTTCCGGTCGAACAGTATCGTGGCCGCGACATCGACCTTCAACTCGTGCAGATGGGCGGCGAACGATTTCCCTTCGAATTCGGTTCGGTTCGGAGCGGTAAGCAAATACCCGGACTCTGCGAAGTCTTTCAAGACCAACAGCCCGACGACGCGCATTGGAGCAGCGAGGGCGCGGTATCGCTCGACGCCAACGATGTCTATGCCGGCAAACGGGCAATCAAGGTGGCAGCCGGCGGCAAAGTTTCGATCAAGCTCGACAATCTGGCGATTCGCGAACGACCCGCGCTGGGCGAATATCGCATGCTGCGCTTTGCCTGGAAGCAAGTCAAAGGCAAGCAGATGTCGCTGCGGCTGCCGCACGAAACGAAGCTGCTGGTCGAAGGCGAGCCGCCCATCTTCCAATATCTGACAGGCGCCCAAAATGTTCCCCGCAAAGGCGATCGAGTGCATCGGCTGGCGGAAAAGTCACCCACCGAATGGCTCGAAGTGAGTCGCGACCTGTATGGCGACTACGGAACGATGACGCTGCAGGGGTTGGAATTTTCCGTGGCCGATGGCGATTATGCGCTGCTCGATCACATCTATTTGGGGCGCCGCTGGGATGATTTCGAACATTGCCCCAAGAACGCCAGCCTGATCAAAGGCGGTCCGGAATCCGATCCCAACGTCGTCCGCGTGGGTACACGCCCCGGCGAATATACCGACGTGTTGGCCGACTTCGCGCCGCAATTTTCGACCGCCGCCAGCGGTTGGTCTGGTGTGGCCATCCTGAAGAAATTCGCCGAACGTGAGAACGTCTTGCGAACGGATCCCGGCGTCGAAAGCAAAAAGTGTACGCTCCGCGCGCCGCTCAAGATACCGGCCGACAAATCGACCAAGCTCAATCTTTCGGTCAACCATTTACCGAATTGCGATTGGCAGTTGGAAGTGGCGGCCAATGGGCAATCGCTGCTGCAACGCACCATCGAACCCAATGCAACCAAAGGACAGTGGTTGGATATGAGCGTCGATCTAACCAAGTTCGCCGGCCAAAAAGTGCTGTTGGAACTCCACAACAAAATGCACGGTGCGGAAAATAACGACTTCGGCTATTGGTCCAAGATCGAAATCGTCAGTGAATAGCGGTCGCGCGGATTGTAGCGATCGCGCAGGCCCAGCCATCATTGCCTTGGCAGTCGGCCCGCGCGTCGCGGCGCGCAAGCTGCGAACTAGACTTGCACATCGGCAAGTATCATTCGTCTTGTCCTGCTGAACCACCGTTGACCGCTATGCTGCCCGCCGCCATTCCCACCGGTTTTGCCGAACTCTCGCCGCGCGCGGCGCGCATCATTCTGACGATCAGCGCCCTGCTGGCCATTGTCTGCGTGGGCATTACGTTTTCGGCATTCAAATCTGGCAGCACGGAAAACGCCATCGCCGGCCCCGGCGATATTGCGCTCTATCGGGCGGAAGTCGCGCGGATGCATGCCGGCGAAGAATATTATGCCGTGGCTGGCGAGGAACTTCGCGCACGCGGATATCCCACACGCAGCGTCTTCAATTGGCGAACGCCGCTGCCGATGTGGTTGATCGCCAAACTGCCCGACTGGACTTGGGGCCGCGGTATCTTGGCCAGCCTGTCGCTGACGACACTGCTCGGCGGCATGGTGTTGATTGGTCGCGGGCAAAGCGTTCACCGTACGTTCATCGGCATGCTGCTGTTGGCCGGGGCGTTGATGCCTTGCCTGTTAGGCGATTTGAGCGTCATGCCGGACCTCTGGGCCGGCGTGCTGATTGCGCTCTCGGTCACGCTGCTTGGGATGCAATGGCCCATGTGCGGCGTGTTGGTGGGCGTGGCCGCGATGTTCTGCCGCGACTTGGCCGTGCCCTATGCGCTGCTCAGTCTGTCGCTGGCAATCTATCAACGCAAGCCGGCCGAAGTGCTGGCGTGGATCGTCGGTTTGCTGGCGTATGCCGCGTACTTCAATGATCACGCCGGGCAAGTGTCGCTGCATTCCACCGCGGCAGACTTGGCGCATCCGCACGGTTGGGTTTGCTGGGGCGGCTTGCCATTTGTGATTGCCACGGTGCAGATGAATAGCTTTTGTCTGGTGTTGCCGCAGTGGGTAACCGCTCTTTACCTTGTGATTGCGGTGCTCGGTTTTGCCGCCTGGGATCAGCCTGGTGGCAAACACGCGGCCTGGGTCGCCGGCGGTTACTTGCTGATGTTTGCCGTCATCGGTCAACCGTTCAATCAATATTGGGGCGCGCTCATCGCACCACTACTCTGCCTGGGCGCGGCGCACGGACCCGATGCGCTGGCCGACCTTTATCGCCGGGCATTTGCGTCGCAATCCGCACTCGATGTTTCGCCGGCAGCAGCGGCTATTCCGGCTGGATCGGCGCGTAGCTGCTGAGCCACCAGGCCAGCATCGCGCAGAACACGAGCAGACCGGCAATCCAACTCCACTGCAGCCGGCCGAACCTGCGAAGTCGCCAGACGTTGTAGCGTCCGCCGAACTCGCGCAATGCGGAAACGACCAGCAGCCCGGCCAGCAGCGCATGCAATACCGCAACCATTCGCTGCACCAGCCAAGGCAGCACATGCGGTACGGCAAACAGCAGCACCACCGTGAAGATCAGCAGATACAGCGCAATTTGATACGTGCCCAGCGGGCGACGCAGCGAAGGAAATCGCAAGCGCCGCAGCATTTTTCGAGAACGTCGCGACATGAAACGACCGCTGCGATTTTCGAAACAAAGCATCCGCCGGCGGCGGTTGACGAGTGGCATCCGCCAGGCAACCGCCGCCGCGGAAATCGGGCAGCCAGACATTACTGACCGGCGTCGTTGTCTTCGCTGAGCGTTTCGCGTGGGAAGAACAGGTCGAGCGTCGCACGGAAAAGTTTGTCATCGGTTTCGGCATCGCGCTCGACGGCAAGTTTCTTGATGAGCGGCTCCAGCAGAGCCACGCCTTCTGGCCAGCGGACCGACATCACATTGCCGCATTCTTCTAGCAGTTGATAAACCCGCGCACGCGTAACACCCATCCGCTTGGATTGGTTGCGTACACTCTGCGCCGGCGTGTTGATGCCCAGACGGCTTTCGGCCAGACGCACCACGGTGGCGCTGCTGTCTGCTTCCAACTGTTTGAGCAATGGCACCGCTAGGTGTTGTTTGACTTCATCGGGGGTCGGCAGTTCGCGGCTATTGAGCGCGCTTTCGACCCATTTTTCGATGGAGCCAACAAACTTCGGCACCAGCCGCACAGTCAAGTGACTTTCCGGTGGCGACAGCGACAACGTTTGGTGAACGGTAAAGAAGACTTCCATGATTACACGAATGCGCTTCTCGCCGTGCGTCCGCAAATCGCGAATCTCGCCCAATGTTTTGTCGACATACTGTTCCAGGGGCGTCCGCCAGATCACCGTCGGCAGCTCTTCCAGCGAAGGCGCCAGACGGCCCATCAGCTCGTTGCCGGCTCCATGCGCACGCACCGTCTCACGCCATTGCGACCACATGGCTTCCGAGACAATCGAAGGATCAAACCCGTTGCGGCTGGCAAACTTCGACTTCTCGCCGACGCCAGTCTCGCGCTTGCCGGTGTTTTCGCTGATTCCAAACGGGATGGTCGGCGGCTGATCTTTTGTGGCGCGAGCCAGCAACTTGACCAACGAACTGATCTTCTTCTGTCCGATGCCCGGCGTCGCCGAAAGATCTTCGAACGGAGTGTTGAGCAGATCCTTGAGGATGCGTCCCAAAAACGCCAGCGGCAAACGGCGATCGTTGGGCAGCGCCCAATAAGCCAGCGGCTTCTCCATCCGGTCAGCAAATCGCTCGTTCAGCAATTGCTTGCGAACCGACTGAAAGCTGTTGATCAACTTCACGTCTTCAACCGATGCAATTTTAATCATAGTGTTTTCCTCATCTCAATTACGGAGGTCGCCGCGCATTGGTTCGCGCATGACGAAGTCCCAAACGTGATTAAGTCGCGCCGCAGGACGACTCTTTAAAAGTCCACGCTTCTCAAACCAATTCGCACAGCAATTTCTTGCCGAGGCCGTTCAAAAGTCAGCAGTTGGGACGCTATTCGAACCGCTACGCGAATTGTGGCTAACGTGTGTGACGCGATTGCAAAGAACTCTGTTCCAAAGAGCGTTCTGCCGATCTCCCCTGAAAATTTCCACAGAAAATTTCTACTGCCGAATCGCAAACTATCTGACTGCCAGCAGTGTCTAGGGAAATTACCATTCGCGTCTGCCTATTCTGCAGTGCTAACCGAATTCGGTCAAGCGTTAATAACTTCAAATCCGCAAAAATTTTCGCAAATAAGTCGTAAGCCGATCTGCATCAATGGCTTGTGTCAATGTGAGAAAATTATGTACCGGTCGGAAAGTGACTATAAGTAGACGTACTAGTCCGCGCAGATAATTCAAGAAATTAATTGTAGATTGCCGATAAACTGGGTCGAATATACAAATTACACACCGCCGCGGCTCACTGCGCACGCTCGGATCGTCGTTAGAACGTCTGATCGCAAACGCCGTTGGCGGGAGAACTTCGGTCTGATGTACGCTCGCCAGAAAGCCGCTTAACTGAGCTGCAACCCGCCATCGTTGATCGTATATGGCAGGATTTCTTCGCTGCAGCGGCTGCCACGATGTTTGGCGATGAACAGTCCACGCGTGAGTCGAGTGCCTTCGAACCGCTTGCCCATGTAAATTAGCGTGTTGGCGCCGGACAGCAAATCGCCCTGCACCAATCGGCTGCTGATCATTTGATCGAGCATCGTCTCGTGCGTGGTGTACAGCACCAGACAAGCGATCTGCCGCTGATCGTACGGGTGCTGCTCGACCTGAGCGGCATTCGCCCGAAAGTGCTGCCGGAACAAATCGCGAGCAACCCAGTCGGCCTCTTTGCGAAGAATTTGGTGGTAGATGTATTCGATCAATTCGAATTGAATCGATTGCGACGGATCGTCGATTGGTTCGATGCCGTCGATCACGGCCCGGCGGACGCCACGGCAAAAATTGCCGTAAAAAAACGCAATTGTCGCCTCGAGCTTAGCCGAAAGTTCGGCTTGCCAGTCGTGCCAACGGTCGAAGGCCATTTCATCGCGAGTAACCCGACGACCGCTGATGCCAAACACCCTCAGCACGTCGCCAGGTCGATTGGCCGGGTCGAAGAAATTGTCCAGCCCTGGCCGCACTTCGGGATCAACCGGCCGAAACGTCCGTCCAAACATCCGCGCCGCGTAAGCCTCGTGACTTTGCGAATCGACACGGCAGTTGACATCCAAAATCACGCCGGGCTGCTGCTCTTGCACCACGCCAGCCTGCGCAAACTGCAAGCCGAGTTGCGTTTTGCCAATGCCGGTTGCGCCGGCCACCACCGTCAATGTGCCAGGCAGCAACCCGCCGCCTAAATGCTCATCGAGCGCGGCAATTCCGGTAGAAAGTCGATGTTCAGGCATGCCGCAAATGTAACGCGGGCGGCGAGGGACGGAAAGGGGCAGGGCAGGGGTTGGAGGTCAGGAGTTGGAGGTCAGGGGTTGGGCAGGGGTTGGGCAGGGGTTGGGCAGGGGCAGGGGCGGGGTGAAAATTAAGTTTTTAGACGCCGGAGGGGCCGAGGCGTTTGCGTAACGCTTGGGTGCCACTTTGGTTGGAACCGGCAAGGCGCTGAAAAGACGTCGTGGACAGTGCGGACAGAACGTCCGATGGCTGCGATTTTCTGACCACCGCGGCGCGGACCGCAGGCTCGTCACTCCGATTTGCGATGCTGCTTTTTCGCCGCGCGTGCCGTGAGACTCAGTCGTTGGCGACGCTGCCAGCGTCGGCTGAGTT
>JBBRCE010000055.1:0-31914 GCA_038205115.1 Pirellulales bacterium | reverse complement strand
TGAGGCCAACCCAGGGCTCTGACAACTCAGCGTGCAAAGGTAGGCACAACACCCGACGGAAAAACCGAGTTCGCAGCATTCAGGCGTACGGCTCTTCACTCCGCGTCTCCCTGCGCTCCGGTACTCCGGGGAGAAGGGCCGAGGATGAGGGGCCGAGTTGACGATCTGTCAATTCGCGTGCGTTGTTACGCAAAGCGCTGCGAACCAGATTTTTCCGTCGGCAATTCGTCGGCACTTGCGTGAGACTGGTGGCAGGAGATGTCGCGTGGATGGTTTGCTAGACAAAAGTAGGTTTGCCGGTGCGCTGGCCAATCGAAATCGAACCGACGCGTGGCCGCAGTAAATAGCTGAATCCCCGTTGCAGCTCTTTGACAACTTAACCGGCGGTCGCTTGCGCCAAAGCAGCCTGGCGACCGCTCACACACTCCGATTTGCGAAAATGCGAGTCGGCGGGCAGCATTCGCGTTGCGCCGCTGGCAGGAAGTTCGCAGTCCTGCAAATCGGATTGACGGGCCTGCGGTCCGCGCCGCGGCGGTGATGAAATCGTGCGAAATGGCCGCTCTGTCCTCACTGTCCACGGCCGTTTTCTGCGGTTTTTCGGTCACAACTCCAGCGCCGATCAAGCGTTGGCTCACCGCGACGGCAAAACCGGACAGAAATTTCTCGCAGCGACCGGCCGTGGCCACCGAGCGAGTGTCGCCGGGGCTCGTCAGCCTCCGCGATGGCTTTGATGTAGGCTTGGCGAATTGCTGGGGCGACAACCGCGGATGCGAATCGCCAGGCCGATCCACCGGCGGACGCACCACGCGGACCAGTTGGCAAGTCCGTTCGCGAAATGGCAGCTTTCGCCCGAGCGGACCGTTGGCTAGGCGCGTGGTTCGTGGCCAACTAGAATTCGACCGACGTCGCGCGGCTCGCAAGATCGGTCGGAATTCGAATCACAACGGCGGACAGACACCCGAATGGTTGCAACAGGAACCTCCGTCGATTTGGTTCGACAGGCGCTCGACAAGCGTCGCAGCGATTATCGTCGCCAGCGGACGTTGTTGAATCGAATCATCGGTAAGCTCGGCCGCATGTTGGCGGCCGCGCCAGTGGCGCAGCTCCAGCCGGCCGGCGATGGTTATGTGAATTGTGCTTTGCCGGAGTTCGAAGGCCAATTCAAATTGCCGGCGGACGGCCACCTGGCCTGGCGGCTCAAGTCGGGGCCTTTCGAATCGTCGGTTCGCGATTTATTTTATCAGTCGATTTCCGCCGGCGGCGACGTCATCGATATTGGCGCCAACGTGGGCTTTTACGCCGTGCTGGCCGCCAAACGCTGCGGCGCTGGCCGCGTGCTGGCCGTCGAGCCGATTCCGCAAACCGCCGCCCTGCTACGCGAAAACGCCCAACAAAACGGCGTGACGGTGATCGTGGTCCAAGGCGTGGCGTCCGACCAGCCCGGCGAGACACAGATCGAAACCGTTCCAGGGCATGAAGAATATTCGTCGGTTGGCGGCATCAGTCATCCCAATGCGCCGCAGGGCAATCGCCGCACGTTGACCGTGGCCTGCCATACGGTCGATCAATTGACGCAACAAAACGGCCTGCGGCCGAGCTTGATGAAAATTGATGTCGAAGGTTACGAGCTGCCGGTGTTTCGCGGCGCGCAGGCTACGTTACGCGAGTTTCGGCCAGTGATCTTTAGCGAACTCGATCAGCGGTTGCTCTCGCAGCATGGCGCGTCGACGACCGAAGTGTTGGCGATTCTCGCGGGTTTGAATTACCAGGTTTTCGACTCGGAAACGGGCGCGGAATTGATTACGCCGGAGAAATTTGTGGGCGACATTGTGGCCGTGCCGCGATAAACGACGTTTTGCCGGGCGTGATGGCCGCGTGGCGAAAACGGCTGATGGTGGCCGGCGATTCGCGGGACTATAATGTCTGTTCGAACAATGGCACGTCCTGCCTGTTGGTGCGGCACAACGGGTTGCTGCCGCAGGTTCCTACCTTTCACTCCTCTAAGATCCTGTCTGTCTTATGAAATCGATGAACACAGGTGTCATGAATTCGCACGGTGTGGCTCGTTGTTTCGGTACTCTGCTGGCGCTGCTGGGCGTAATGGTCCTGCCGCGTTTTGCGCTTGCGGCCAAGCAGCCGGCCCCGTCCGAGGCGGCGCAGAGCAAGGCCGAAGCCGAAATTAAGAGCCTGTTCAAAAAAGAATTCGCGGCCGCCACCACAGCGTCACGCAAGCTGGAGCTTTCGGAAACGTTGGTCAAGCAAGCCGCCGAAATCAAAGGCGAGCCGGCCGCGCAGTACGTCATGCTGCACGACGCCGCCACGTTGGCCGCCGCCGCCGGTGAATTGACCATCGCGATGCAATACGTGGACGAATTGGTCAAGGGCTACGAGGTCGACTCGGTCCGGCTCAAGAGCGAAGCCGTGGCGGCCGCCGCCAAAGCGGCTGTCAATCCCTCCCAACGCGCGGCAGTGGTCGAAACCGCGGTGGTTGTGCGAGACGCCGCCGCCGCATCCGACGAATTCGAAATCGGTAAACAGATGGGCGAACTGGCGCTGAAGCTGGCCAAAGAGCCCTCGGTCAAAAAGCAAATTTCGCAGCACAATCGCGATCTCGATCACCGCGCCAAGGCCTACGCCGCGGTCAAGGAAGATATCGATGCCGTCAAACGCAACGCTGCCGATTCGGCCGCGCAGTTCAACGTCGGCAAGTATTATCTGTTCACGAAAGGCGACTGGAAAGCAGCGCTGCCGCTGCTGGCCAATTCGTCCGATCCAACCTGGAAACAGGCTGCCAGCGCCGAGTTGGCAAATCCGACCACGCCCGCCGATCAACTCAAAACGGCGGATGGCTGGTGGGCATTGGCCGAAAAACAAGAAGCCGACGGTAAACATCTGCTGCAAGTCAAAGCCTGCGATTGGTACCGCAAACTGCTCACGGCCGTCACGGGCATTACAAAGTCGCGCATCGAAAAATGCATTGTCGATGTCGATGGCATGATCGTGCTCGACTCCAAGACCATGACGGCCGCACCGGTCTCGAATTTTGCCAAGTACGACAACCTGCAGTTCGACGTAGGCACCGGGCCACATCCGGGCGGATTGGGCGGCGGGTTTGCTGGAGTCGAAATGGATAAATGCTCGCGATTGCAGGTCACGCTGGACGCATTTCCCACCTACACCCGAAAGGATGTTAACGCCTACGTGGGTTTCATGGTCGACTATCACACAGCCAGCGGATATGTCAAACGCGTGGGCCTGCCGGTTGGCTCGCAATTCGATCGTGGCCACACCGATGCATTACCGCCCTGGGGAAAACAGACCGCGCCCAGCGAACATTTCGATCTGGGTAAACGGCAAGTCTACGAATTGGATTTGAAAGCCTGGGCGCCAAAAGATTGGGACGGCCGAGTGTGGTTTAGCGCCGTGACGGTCAACAGCGGAGTCAACTCACGCCTGACCGGTCGCATCGCGCCGCAGAAATAAGCAATTCCAATTGCCAGCAGTCGGCGAACGTCGTTGGGGCATGATGAGCGGCAAATGTCGACAATATGAGTGCGGCGTTTGCGAGTGCGGAACATCCAGCGGCGTGCCAGCAAATCCGTCGCTGTGCGCGATCGTGGGATGCAGTTCGCGGCAATTTTCTCGACTCGTTCCGGACCCTCCGCTATACTGCCGATACGTTTCCGCACGTGCGATGCTGTCCAAGATCATTGAGAGGCGCTCCGCATGGCAAGTCGTTGGTTCAATGGCGTGGTGGTTCTGTTCTGGCTGACGACCATGTGTTGGCTGGTTGTCGCCAAGGTGTTGCCGCCGTTGAACCGCGGTGAACCGCCCAGCTACCAGACCGTGTTTGGCGGGCAAAAGTCGGCTTCGCCCGAACCGCCCATCGGCTGGAATATCTGCTGGAACGATCGCCAGTTGGGCTGGGCCGTAAGCCGCGTGGATCGTACACCCAGCGGCGTTTCCGAAGTCCGCAGCCGCGTGCATTTCGATCGCATTCCGCTGGAGGATATGGTGCCGATGCTGATGCGACGGATGATGAGCAGCACGATTTCTTCCGCCGAGCAAATGAAGATCGATGCCGTGAGTTCGTTGGAAATCGACCCGCTGGGTAAGCTGTCTGGTTTCCGCTCAAGGTTGCGCGTTTCCGACTATCCCAACGTGATCCAAGTTCGTGGCACCGTCGATGGTTCGCAATTGACGATGGTCGTTAATCAGGGCGAGCCGATGAAACACTACTTGCCGGCCGACGCAATGCTGGGCGACGAACTTTCGCCGCAAGGCCGCATGCCGGGGTTGCGTTTGGGCCAAACTTGGACGGTACCGGTTTGCAGCGTGCTCCAACCGCAGCCGATGCAAAAGCCAAAAATCGAAATCTTGCAGGCGCGGGTTGAAGATCACGAGGCCATCACCTGGAACGGCGGTAGCGTGCAAACGCTGGTGGTGGTTTATCGGGCCGATGCTGGAACTGGGTTCCGCGCCGTTCATGAACCGCGCGGAAAGTTATGGGTCGACCAGTCCGGACTGGTGCTCAAGCAAGAGTGTAACCTCTACAATTCGCGGTTGACCTTTGAGCGACTCAACGCAACCGACGCCGCCAACATGATCGAGAACCTGCCCGACAGTCAGTGGTTCGAACTGTCTTCGCCGTGACACGTCCCGCTGGTTTACCCCAAGTGCTCCGTGATTGAATTCGAAGATGTCAGCCGCAATTACGGAACTCGGGTCGCGCTGTCCGGCTTGAACTTATCGATTCCCAGCGGGCAATTGTTTGCGCTGTTGGGCCACAATGGCGCCGGCAAAACCACCACCATCAAAATGCTGGTTGGGTTGCTGCGACCGAATTCCGGAAACGTCCGCATCTGCGGCTTTGACGTCGTGCGGCAAACGCGCGAAGCCAATCGCTTGCTGGGCTACGTGCCCGACGAACCTTACCTCTACGATAAACTCACCGGTCGCGAGTTCCTGCAGTTTGTGGGCGAAATGTATGGGCTGGAGAAAAACCTGTTGCGCCGCAGGCTCGACGAGGAGATTGCCAATTTCAGCTTGAGCGAATTCGTGGACGACCTGGCCGAAACGTATTCGCACGGTATGAAGCAGCGGGTGGTGTTTGCCTCGGCCTTGTTGCACGATCCTTCGGTACTGGTGGTCGACGAGCCGATGGTGGGCTTGGATCCGCGCAGCATGCGACTGGTTAAAGATTACCTCAAAGCCAAGGCATCCGCCGGCACAACGATTTTCATGTCGACGCATACGCTGGCCGTGGCGGAAGAAATTGCCGATCGGATTGCCGTCTTAGAGCAAGGCAAATTGCGATTCTTGGGCACGCTCAGCGAACTCCGCCATCGCGTGAAAAATCCCGAGAACATGTCGCTCGAACATCTGTATTTGGAACTGACCGCCAAGTAGCTGGCGTCGTGGACGGATTGCGATCATCGATCCGCGCTGGGGACGCTGGCAAGCGGTCAACTGCGCTTGCCGCAATTTGGCATGGAACATACACTGTAGGTTTCCCATTTTGCCGTCACGGCACGGCGTTTTCTCGTAGATTGTTCGTCGATGGAAATTGCGTTTCAACAGTGCATTTCGCCCAGTTGCGCGGCCACGTACAGCGTGCAAGAAACGCGCGTATCCTGCGACAAGTGCGGCGGCCTGTTGGACATTATCTACGATTGGAATCGGGCCCGCGTGCCCAAGCGGTTGGACGAGTTCGAACAGAAATGGTCGCGACGTTTTGAGCCGCTTTCGCTGAGCGGCGTATGGCGCTTTCATGAGCTGCTACCGTTTGCGCCGCCAGAGCATGTGGTGACCATTGGCGAAGGCCAGACGCTGCTGCAAAATGCGCCCGGCGTGGCCAAATTCGTCGGCTTGACCAGCGGCCAATTGCATCTGCAGTATGAAGGCCTGAATCCTTCGGGCAGTTTCAAAGATAACGGCATGGTCGCAGCGTTTACGCATGCTCACATGACGGGCGCCAAGCGCGCCGCCTGCGCCTCGACCGGCAACACCAGTGCGTCGCTAGCGCTGTATTGCTCGGTGACCAAATTGATGAAGGCCGTGATCTTCATCGGCTCCGGAAAAATCAGTTACGGCAAACTCTCGCAAGCGCTGGATTACGGCGCACTGACCGTGCAAATTGCCGGCGACTTCGACGACGCCATGCATCGCGTCAAGCAGATTTCGCAGCAGTTGGGCATCTACCTGGTGAACAGCGTCAATCCGTTCCGGCTGGAGGGTCAGAAGACCATCATGTTCCGCGTGTTGGAATCGCTAGGCTGGCAAACTCCGGATTGGATCGTGGTGCCCGGCGGCAATCTCGGCAACTCCAGCGCCTTCGGCAAGGCGTTTGCGGAGCTGAAAACGCTCGGGTTGATCGATCGCATTCCGCGGCTGGCGGTGATTAACGCCGCAGGCGCCAATACGCTGTTCGAGTTGTACAATCGCCGCGGTTTGAGGTGGAATGCTGGCCAGCCGGACATGGCGATCGTTAACAAGTATTACGCCGAGCTCGATGCCGAAAAACGCCGGGCGTCGACCATCGCCAGCGCCATCGAGATCAACCGGCCCGTGAATCTGAACAAGTGTCTGCGGGCGCTGGCGGATTGCGACGGCGTGGTCCGCGAGACCAGCGAGCAAGAAATGATGGACGCCAAGGCGCAGGTGGGCGCTAACGGTTTTGGCTGCGAGCCAGCCAGCGCCGCGAGCGTGGCCGGCGCTAAAAGCTTGATTGCCGAGGGCGTGATCGGTCGCGACGAGCGCGTGGTTTGCATACTGACCGGTCACCAACTCAAGGATCCCACGGCCACGGTGGCTTATCACACCACGGATCAAGAACAGTTCAACAAAGTCCTCGCAAGCCGCGGCGTGCGGCGGGCGTCGTTTGCCAATCGCGCCGTGGCGGTCGGAAACGACCTGGACGAAATCATTCGCGCCATTCAACTTTACAGCTAACGATTGCGGGCGCTGCCGCCATGCGCGATCGAAAACGAATCACAATTTTCACAGCGATTTTCACAAGCCATGAGGGCTAGTACAACCATGTTGACCCGCACGGGAATTCCGACACTCCTGATTTTTGCCTCGCTGCCGCTGGTGGGTTTCGCCTACGCGGCCGATCCAAACGAAACGCCGTCCGACGTCGATCCGCGGCCGCTGAAGTCCGTGATTAAACTTTCCGAACGCAAGGCCGACACCGTTCGGCCTGGCGCGTCGAGCGCCGTGGCCGATCAATCGGACAAGCCGAAAGCCGCCGGCAAGCAAACCGCCGAATCCAAAGCGGCGCCAGGTTGGCTCGGCCGCGTGGTGTTCGTTAAAGAAAACGCGCGAGCGATGATTAAAGATCGTCAAATCGCCGTCAAGGACGTGCCCTTTCCAGCGCGCGTGCAGCGGGTGAACGGCAATTGGCTGTGGGTCGAACGCGCCTGGGTGCAAACCGGCGACACGCTCACCGCGGACGATGCGCAGACCTACTACGACGAAATCATCGCCAAGGAGCCCACGGTGTCTGCCTACGTGCACCGCGGCGCCGTGTACGCGGCCAAAGGCGACCTGGACAAAGCCATTGCCGATTTCGATGAAGCCATCAATCAAGATCCGCAAAATGCCGTTGCACATGCCGAACGCGGAATCGCGTACGCTGAAAAAGGTCATCTGAACAAAGCCATCAGCGGCTTTACCGAAGCTTTGAAAATCGACCCCAAAAATATCGAGGCCAACAACAATCTGGCTTGGCTGCGGGCGACAAATTCCAACGAGCACGTTCGCGATGGCGCAGAAGCCGTGAAACTCGCCAACGTGGCCTACGAAGTTACAAACCATAAAGAATGGGGTGCGTGCGATACGTTGGCGGCTGCCTACGCCGAGCAAAAGAACTTTGCCGAGGCGCTGACCATGCAGCAGCGGGCGGTTGAATTAGCCGTGCTACCGGACGATAAGAAAATTGCTCAATCGCACCTCGAACTTTACAAGGCCAAGAAGCCGGTCCGCGACGTCAAGAAATAGTCGGACCGGGCACGCGTCTCAACACCACGTTTCCAGAAGAACTCAGATGTCATTGCGGATTGCAATTCACGGCGCGGCGGGCCGCATGGGCCAGCGGCTGATCGCACTCGGTTCGGCCGACGCGGCACTCACCATTGTGGCCGCCATCGATTCTGCCCGGCATCCGCGCTTGGGTGACGATGCCGGCGTGCTGGCTGGCGTGGGGCCGATTGGCGTGCCGTTGACCGCGGCTTTGGATGTGGCGGCCGATGTGCTGATTGATTTCTCGGTGCCGCTGGCCACGCCTGGCATTTTGCAGCAGTGTGTGGCGCGCGGCCTGCCGATTGTGGTGGCCACCACCGGTTTCGATGCAGCCCAAAAAGCGCAGCTCAAAGCGGAGTCGGCTAAAATTCCGCTGCTCTGGTCGCCCAGTATGAGCCTGGCGGTGAACTTGACGATGAAGCTCACGGAGATTGCCGCCGGCGCGCTGGCCCATCATGGCACAGGCGCGGACGTGGAGATCATCGAGCGTCATCATCGTTACAAAGAAGATGCGCCCAGTGGCACGGCATTGCGGTTTGGCGAAATTGTTGCCCAGCAGATGGGGCAAAGCAATCACGTCCACGGTCGCGAGGGTCGTCCCGGCCAGCGTCCGCATGGCGAGATTGGTTATCATGCACTGCGGGTGGGCGATAATCCGGGCGACCACACAATCGTCTTCGGTCTGCTCGGCGAGACGATTGAGCTCGCCGTCCGCGCCACCAACCGCGATTGTTACGCGCACGGCGCGCTGGCGGCCGCCAAGTTTTTGGCTGGCAAGCCGGCCGGCCTGTACGGCATGAGCGACGTACTGGGTTTGTGATGCGCGTTGTACGCCGCAAGGGGCTTTTTACGCCGTGACACGCGATGCCTGGGGCTATTTCTTTTGCTGCTGCACAGTAGGCCGTCGATCATGTTTCAGCGCCTGACGTTTGTTGCGGTTCTCCTGTTGGCGACGACCGAATTCACTGCTGCCGCCGAACTGCCGGCCGATCTGGGCACTCGCCAAGCGGGCGTGGATTGGCCCAGGTTTCTCGGCCCGACGGGCGATAGTAAGTCGTCCGAAAAAGGCTTGCCCGCGGCGGGGCCGGTTTCGCCGCTGAACATTGTCTGGCAATTGCCGCTCGGCGCTGGCTACGGCATGCCGGTGGTTTCGCGTGGCCGGTTGTTTCAGTTCGATCGTCACGAAGACCAAGCGCGGCTCCGCTGTCTGAATAGCGAAACCGGCAAGCTGCTTTGGAAATACGAGTACACCACCAGCTATGAAGACAGTTTTGGTTACGACAACGGGCCGCGCTGCGCGCCGCTGGTGGATGATGATCGCGTTTACATCTTTGGCGTCGAAGGAAAATTGACGTGCCTGAATGTGGCCGACGGCAAGCTCGTTTGGCAACTCGACACGGCGGACAAGTTTCACGTTCATCAAAACTTTTTTGGCGTCGGCAGCACGCCGGTCATCGAAGGCGATTTATTGATCGCGCAAATTGGTGGCAGTCCGGCCGACAACGCCATCAGCGCGCCGGTCTCGCTCAACGAGGCCCAGCCCAACGGCTCGGGCGTCGTGGCGTTCGACAAGCGCAGCGGCGAAGTGAAATATAAAATCGCCAACGAACTGGCCAGCTACGCTGGTCCGACGCTGGCCACCATTGATGGCCGCCGCTGGTGTTTTGTGTTTCATCGCGGCGGGTTGATCGGCTTCGATCCGGCCAACGGCAAAATCGATTTCGAATATCCCTGGCGAGCGGCGACTCGCGACAGCGTCAACGCGTCGAACCCCGTGGTGGTTGACGATCTGGTGTTCATCTCCGAGTGCTACGGGCCGGGCAGTTCGCTGCTCCGCGTGAAGCCTGGCAAGGCGGAAGTGGTTTGGAAAGATGTGCTCACCAAGCGCGCCAAGGCCATGCAAACGCACTGGAACACGCCCATCCATCTGGACGGTTATCTCTACGGCTCGAGCGGCCGGCATACCGAAAACGCCGAGTTGCGCTGCATCGATTTCAAAACCGGTCAGGTGCTGTGGAGCGAAAAAGGGCTCGGGCGCACGTCGCTGCTGTGGGTCGACGGTTGGTTTTTTTGTCTGGGTGAACATGGCGAATTGCAAACCTTCAAGCCCAGCAGCCAGAAGTCGCCTACGCTGCAGCCCATTGAATTTCGCGATGTTGCAGGCAAGACCGGCGCGGCCGATGGCGCGGCGATCGCCTCAGAAAAGCTGCTGGAATATCCCGCCTGGGCAGCGCCGATTTTGTCGCACGGCTTGCTGTACGTTCGTGGCAAGGATCGCTTGGTTTGCTTGGAGCTGATGCCGGATCGCGCGCGATAGAATCGATAATGTCGCTGCGATCGGTCGTGATTTCGTCGTCGACGTTCGGACGAATACGCCAGGAACATGGTAGATTGCTACATTGCGCCGGCAGTGGCGATCTTTAACTCTTGAGGAATGTTGCGATGCGAACGGTTTTGGTCACGGGCGGCGCGGGGTTCATTGGTTCGCACATTACCGACGCGCTGGTGGCACGTGGCGACCGCGTTCGCGTGTTGGATAATCTCTGCACGGGCAGCCCGGCCAATCTCGCGGGCGCTGGCGACAAGATCGAATTCATCGAAGGCGATTTGATCGACCCGGTGGCGGTTGCCCGCGCGGTGGATGGGGTGGATTGCATTTTTCACGAGGCCGCGCTGGCTTCGGTGCCGCGGAGCGTAGAGCATCCGCTAGACACCAACGCCGCCTGCGTGACAGGCACGGTGACGTTGCTCGACGCTGCGCGCCGCGCCGGCGTGCGTCGCTTGGTTTACGCCGCTTCGAGCAGCGCCTACGGTAACCTGGCTGCGGCCAGCAAGCGCGAAACCGATCCGCTCGCGCCGATCTCGCCTTATGGCGCGGCCAAGCTGGCGGCCGAATATTACTGCCGCGCCTTTGCAGCCACGTTTCCCATTGAGACGGTCTGCCTGCGATACTTCAATGTCTTCGGACCGCGGCAAGATCCCAACAGCGAATATTCGGCGGTCATTCCGCGATTCATTACCAGCATGCTCGCGGGCAAACAGCCGACCGTGTACGGCGACGGACACCAATCGCGCGACTTCACCTATGTGGCCAATGTGGTGCAAGGCAACCTGCTGGCCGCCGACGCGCCGGGCGTTTCTGGCCGCGTGTTGAACGTCGCAATGGGCAATTCGATCAGCCTGTTGGAATTGATTGCGCAACTCAATCATCTGCTCAAAACCAACATTCAACCGAGCTTCGAACCGGCACGGCTAGGCGACGTTCGCGACAGCCTGGCCGATATCGTACTCGCCCGCGATCTGCTCAAGTACGATCCACAAGTTCGCTTTGACGATGGCTTGCAGCGTTCGATCGAATATTATCTGACGATCGTCAAACGGTCGTAAGTTGCTTGGGCTGTCTCGTTGCCGACGCTGCTAGCGTCGCTGAGATGGGCCAATTGCCTCGCTCGGTAAAGCGTCGCGTCGCGGATTCTCCCGGCGCGGATGGCGCGGCGAAGAAACGTGGAACCCGCTTGCCAAATTGTTTCGCGATGAGGACGGTGCATTTGCCAGCACGGCAACTCGTTGATTTTGCGTAAACCGTTTAACGCCGGTTTACGAAGTTGCCGAATGAAATCATTGCACCGCTTATGCGGCCTCACGTCTCGCCCCGTTTTCAATCGATTGCAAAACTTAGCTGCCACCGCAGTTTGAGAACGGCAATTCCTCGCGAAAGCATTTCCCATGTTGGCCCAGCAGACCAAGACGTTCATCAATCGCGTGCGCCGCGAACTTTGGCCAACGCTGTACGAATCGACCGCGCGACGCAACAAAGTCCGCGCCTTCGCCGAAAGCCAGTTGCGCGCCGAGGGCTATAACAGCCAGTACGGGCAAGACAAACTGGTCCACGAAACGCTGCTGCCTAGCGTCGCCCAGGGCGTGTTCGTGGATATCGGCGCCCACGACGGTTTGTCGCTGAGCAACACGTACTACTTCGAGCGGCAACTCGGTTGGCGCGGCTTGTGCGTCGAGCCCATTCCCGAGGTTTATGGGCAGTTGGATTGCAATCGGCGCTGCCACAAAATTCAAGGCGCGGTGGGCGCAAAACGCGGTCGGGCCCAATTTCAAATGCTGACTGGCGCGGCGGAAATGCTCAGCGGTTTGCAAGAAACCTACGATCCGCGGCATCTCCAGCGGATCGAAAAAGAACAAACCAGCAAGGGCGGCGCGCGCCGACTGATTGATGTGGAAGTGTTCACGCTGGCGCATCTGCTCGAACAATTTCAGCTCCGCCGCGTGGACTATCTGTCCATCGATACCGAAGGCGCCGAACTGCCGATCTTGCAAAGCATCAACTTTGCGAAGTACGACATTCGCGTGATCGGGCTGGAAAACAATTACCGCGACGGCCGACCGTTCGATCTGCTCATGGCCCACGGTTATCGGCTCAAGGCCGTGCTGGGCGATGAGTTTTACGTCAAGCAATGAGCGCGCGGTTCACGCGCGCCCCTGATTGCGCGCTGTTCGCTCAGCGTCCGGTCAGTGTGAACGCGGCCCAGAACATGGGGTGCGCGGCGCCGAATTTTTCGCGCCGGGCTTTGATGCGAGTTAATTGCGCGTTGCGCAACGCTTGCGATTTGCTTTGGCCGTTAGCCAGATTGGCGAAGAAGTCGTTCATCAGTTGCGCCGTGGCTTGATCGGGAATTTGCCATAGCGTGGAGACGACGCTCTGCGCGCCGGCCAGTTGAAACGCTTGTCGCAATCCCGATACGCCTTCGCCGTTGTTGACCTGGCCCAGACCGGTCTCGCAGGCACTCAGCACGACCAGTTCCGTGCCGCGCAAATCCGTGCCGACGATTTCCATGCCGGTTAAAACGCCGTCGTCCAGGTCGGACGTGAGCGGAATCTGATCGCGCTGGTTGCAACCGGCCAACAGCAGGCCGCATCGCAACAGCGGATTTTCCAGCTTGGAACCGTTCGCGGTGAGCAGCGCGGGCGAGTTCGGCCGACCGGCCGCCAGGACTTCGCCCTGCGACGACTGGTCCGCCACGGATTGGTCGCTGAGAAAATAGCCATGCGTGGAGATCACCAGAATTCGCGGCGGTCGCAAGCGTTTGAAGACGCCTTCCAGCGCCTGACGATCGGCGTAGAGTTTCGGTTCCGCGCCGCTCAACGTTTTGAGATTGGGCATGATCGCCTCCGCCTCGCGCGCCGTGCCGGGCAGGCGTGTGACCGGTCCAATGGCGCCGCTGGAACGGTTGCGCAGTTCGGCATTGGCGGGAGCGCCTAATGCAACCGGGGACACCGGATTCTGACGCGGCACCGCGCCGCCGTAAAGCACGCTCGCCAAGGCTTGCGGAAGTTCCGTCGCCGCGAGATCGTAATTCGGATTGGCAAAAATTCGCGGCGGATTGGTCGAACCAGGCAGCCGAGGCGCGGCGAGATCGCGGGCAGCGGTGACGTAGTGAATATCCCACTTCTCGATGGCATACTGGCCCTCATCCAGCGGCAAGATCGACCAAGGCACCAGGCACAGCGCCGCATCGCCGCAAACGATCAACTCCTGAGTATCCTTAATCCGCGGCAGCAGTGGATCGAGCACCAGTCGGCGAAGTTCGCCGAGCGAGGTTTGCAATTGCTTTTCGGCATCGACCTCGCCCAGCGCCAACAACGGATTGGTCGCTTTGTCGGCGCTTTGATAGGTGCGAAACAGCTCTTGAAACTTTTGTACGGCGGCGTCGATTTTTTCGGCTTCGCCCAGATCGACCACTTGCACGTCGCCTCGACCGGCCGGGGGCGTGACCCAGGCTGCATAGCGGGCGGTATGCGGCCGCGGATCGTCTTTTTTGAAGCCGAACTCGGCTGGCGTGAATCGAACGATGTCGATCAGCAGCGCTTCGGCGGCGATGTTCTTGCGCACGTCGTCCAGTTCCACCCAGACCGCCGGCGAGCTCGCTTCGCCGGCGCGAACCAGTTGCTTGGCCAGATTTTCGGTGCGTTCGGCAAGTTGATTGGCTGTGTTGCGCGCGGATTGCTCGCTGCCGGCCGCGGCGGCGGTGTTCATCAAGTTAGCAAGCTGCCGACGACTGGCGTTTAGTAAGTCGACGATCGTTTTCAGTTCGGCCGTTTTGGCGTCGCGAGCCAGCGCGGCGCGTTGAGCCAGACATTCCTGGGCAACGGCCTTGCCATTCGCCAACCAACCGGCGGTGCGCGTCGCCAGGTCGTGGTCGTCGGGATGCGCCCAGCCGAGCGTCAAACTCGCATGGAATTCGTGGCGATCAACGCCTTCCAAAAACGAGAGTTGCTCGGCTTCGGATAAAATCGGTAGCACCCGCGCAACGTACTGGCGCTTCAGCCGTCGCGAACTATTGAATTCGTCGGCCGCCTGCTCGGTCCGATCGCTGGCGGCGTGCAGCACAGCCAGGTTGTAGAGAATCGTCTGTTCCATGGGGTGGCCGGCGGGAAATTTGGCTTGCACGATTTTCAAACTTCGCTGGTACAGTGGCTCGGCCTTATCAAGCTGCTCCATACGCTCATACAGCATGGCCAGATTGTTGGCGGAAATGGCCACGTCCGGGTGACTGGTGCCGAGTTTGGCTTCGCGAATTTTCAAGCTGCTCAGATACAACTGTTCTGACTGATCGTAGTGCCCAAGTTTTTTGCAAATGAGCGCCAGGTTGCTCTGGCATTGCGCCAGTTTGGGATGGTCGGCGTCGAGTGTTTTCTTGTAGATCGCCAGAGCCTGTCGAGCGATTGGTTCTGCTTTTTCGTATTCCTGTAGGTCTTCGTAGAAACTGGCGAGGTTTTGCAGGCTGTCTGCGACGTCGGGATGATCTTCGCCAAGATTCGTTCGTTTGATGCCGAGACTGCGCAGGTAGAGCGGCTCGGCCTTGGCGTACAGCCCAAGCGTGTCGTAGAGATTGGCCAAGTTGGTGCAGGTCTCGGCAACTGCGATGTGGTTGGGGCCGTATGCGGCCTCGTAAATTTTCAAGGCGCGGAGCAGATACGGCTCGGCTTGCGCGCGTTGGCCGCGTTCTTTAAAGAGCACGGCCAGATTATTAAATCCCACGGCAATGGCCGGATCGTCGGGCTTGAGCTTGTTCATTTTGATATTCAGGCTACGACGATAATTGGCGTCGGCTTTGTCGTAGTCGCCCAGCTTGTGATACAGGGTGGCCAAATTATTGACGGTTGAAGCAACGTCCAGATCGCTGGGTCCGAGGTTCGCCTCTTTGAGTTTGAGGCATTCGTTGTAAGCCCGCAGCGCCTCGGGATATTTCCCTAAGTCGTCGTAGGCGGATCCGAGATTGTTCAAGACTACGGCCCGATTCGTGGGATCGCCACCGACCAATTGCAGCGCTCGTTGGTAATTGAGAACGGCTTCGGCGTAGTCGGCCTTGGCCTGCGCCGCTTTGGCACGCGCGAAAACCGTGGCCAGATCGCCGCTTTCGTCCGCTTCAACCGGCACAGCCACGCCGACGATCGCCAGTAGCAGCAGAGCCAGACAACCGCGATACGCAGTTGCCGCGGGAATTCGCCCGTTTGCCGATCGTTGTCCGATGTTCATGGATGCACTCACGCGAAGCCTGTTTAGAACGAAAATCCGATTGGACACTCTCGCACCTTTCGTTTCGGTCGGTTGGTCGGTTGGTCGGTTGGTTGGTTGGTTGGCGAATGTAACACCAATTCGCGGCACGAGGGCCGGGACGCGAGCGAACTTTGCCGATTGATTCTCCTGCGCGGCGCAGGCCGTAGGCAACTGTCTGATTAACGCCGTCCGCCAGCGGTGCGGACAACAATTTTTGCAAAACTTGCGAATCGATTCGCCACCGACTTTCGCCGGGCTCCTGAGATCCAACTAGCGAGACGGTAGCGGAACGTGATCGGCGGTCAGCAGTTCATTGAAGACTGACGATTCGTCGTTGAGTCCCTGCGTTATCGGTTTGCCGTCTGCCGCGTACATTTCGAGCGAGCGGCATTGGAAGCAAATCACCAGATCGTAGCTGGCGTCGTTCAATGTCACGCGAATGCCGTGGCGCGGTTCGAAGCAGTTAAATTCGTTTCCATTCCAATGCGACATCGCATCCTCCAGTACGCGAACGGCGCGATCTCGCAGGTTGCCCGAAAGCGATGTTTGGCCCAAGATGCGAAAGTCGTGAAACACGTTACTTTTGGCTGGCGGTTCCGCAAGCGGCTCGAGAAGCAGATTATGCGGGTCGAGCGAATACAGCGTCAAAGACGGGGCATCGTGCAGCGCCTGGAACAAGGCGGGCGGCAATTTGCTTTCGACGATCCGCGGCGCGAATACAAACGTGCGAACCAACGCCGAGGCAACAATGATTGCCACCAGCGCGATTGCCAACAGAATGCGTTGCTTCATCGGGCCACTCGTCAGCGGAATTTTCAGGTCAGTGCGAAGGCTCTAGTTTAGCAGTGTCCCGCGGTGGCCGTTAGCGGACGGTCGATTTTCCTGCAAGCGGCGCGGCAGCTCGGCTAGGCCGGTGAATCGGACAGCGGACGGATCACACGGCAAGGATTGCCGGCCGCCAGCACGCCAGACGGAATGTTGCGGGTGACCACGCTGCCCGCGCCGATGACGGACCTTGCGCCGATGGTCACGCCTGGGCAAATCACGGCACCGCCACCGACCCAGACGTCGGAGCCAATATCGATCGGCTTACCAAATTCCTGCGTCCGCCGGAGTTCAGCATCGAGCGGATGCGTGGCGGTGTAGATTTGCACGGCCGGACCAAACAGCGTGCATGCGCCGATCGTTACGCGGCACACGTCGAGCACCACGCAATTGAAGTTGAAGAACACCCGCTCGCCCAGTTCGATGTTCGAACCGTAATCGCAATAGAACGGCGGCTGCATCCAGACCGAATCGCCACCGCGCGCGAACAGCTCGGTCAGAATGCGGCGGCGCAGCAGTTGATCGTGCTCGCCGGAAGCGTTGAGTTGCTGGCATAGATCTCTGGCACGTCGCCTTGCCTGCGCGAGTTCCGCATCCAGCGGATCGTAGAGTTCGCCGGCCAGCATTTTCGCTTTTTCGGTCAACTGCGTCATCCCAGGCTCCTGCGCATTCATCGTCGCGCGGTGATGTCTGCCGCTCACGGTGATCGGCGTGTGCTGCAAATGTCATTCGAGCCGACTTGTCGCGGATGTCAATGCGGCCATGCTTCGAATGCAGCGATCGTCGTTCGTTGATGATTCGTGCCAGGCGACCAGCCAAGCGATCACCAAAAGCGGCGACTTTGGCCCGTTCTGCGGCCGCGCCGTGTTCCGGCGGACCGTTGGATTGGCCCGGCGATCGGGCTGCCAACGACCACTTGGCCTAGCGTCGGCTGCCCTGCGTGGCGTAGAATTGGACTTCAATTTACGTCACACGATCCAGCAGGCTCCGTCTGCCGCGCGCGATTTCAACTCCCGCGCGGCGAATCTTGCCGTGCGCGATCATTTCTCGGGGAGTTGCCCGAACCGTGCCTAACGAAGTTGCCGCCGACAGCCACGAGATCACGATCGATTTGCGCGACCCGCTGCTGGCGGCGTTTCTGGCCTGGCTGATTCCGGGCGCGGGGCATTTCTACCAGCGCCGCTGGGCCAAAGGCGTGCTGTACTCGGTATGCATTCTCACGACATTCATCTTTGGATTGTTCATCGGTGGCGGTCGCGTCGTTTACGCCTCGTGGCGCAACAACGATACGCGGTTGCCATACGTTTGCCAGATTGGCGTCGGGTTGCCCGCGCTGCCGGCGATTGTGCAAGCGGTGCGAACGTCTGGCGATACGCCCAAGGCGCCGCTGTGGCGATTCGATGGCCCCGAGGGCTTCGGGCTAATGGCACCGCCACGGTTGCCGGGGCAGATCATTCCCAGCGGGATGATCGGTCGTGAGCTAACGGAAAACCTACTTGGCACGGACGATTATGTCCGCGTCCGCGATGCGCGATCAGGCTATGGCCCCGCGCTCGATGAACTTTCGCAGTGGCATCACGACTTGGGCGGTCAATATGATCTCGGCACCGTTTACACCATGATCGCCGGTCTGCTAAATATCCTAGCGGTCTGGGATGCTTATGGCGGGCCGGTCGGCGGTGTTCCGGACGAGGCTGAAGAAGCCGACGCCAAAGCCAAGGCCGCCAAGATTTCCGCCGATCTTCAACCCACAACCACGTAAGCGTCCGGATCGCCGATGAATTCTCTGCAACTCTTAGCTTCGAGCTGGCCGCAAACCTGGTACGCGCTACCATTGATTGTGGCGGTCAGCCTGGTTTATGCGGCCACGCGTCACGAATTGATGAAACCGCTGTTGATGCTGGCCCTCCGCACCGCGTTCTCGATCACGGTGTTCATGAGCGTGGTATTAGCGCTGATGTACTGGCTTTCGGCCGGTCTCTAGCGCGTTGGCAATTTAAAACGGTTGCGTCGCGCAACGGTTTTTCTAGCGAAGCACCGAACTGAAATCGAGCGTCGCCAACGCACGCAGCCGGCGAAAAAGTCATTTCTTCTTCAGCGTCGCGCGCCATTCTTCGTCGAGTACGGGCAGCGTCTTGCCGGTCATTTTTTCCCATAGGGCCTCATCGTATTGGCCGTTGCGCAGGGCCTCGTTGAGCTTGAGCACCAAATCTTTGTCGTACTTCTGCAAGCAATAATTCAGGAAGGCGGCGGTCACACGGTAGCTGCCGTTGTAATGCGAGCGCTGGGCGTCAATTGGGCCGAGATGTCCCGGTTCGTAGTGGAAAAAACGCACGTAGTCGGCCACGCCTTCGACCAGCCAACCCGGATTGCCGCGCCCGCGATAGTGTTGAACCACGTGCACCGTCTCATGGACCATGGCGCCGACGTCGTCCGGATGCGCTTTGAACCACTTTACCGCGCCGACGATTTTGCTACCGCTGGTGGCCGCCACGCCCACGTACGTTTTCGAAATGGTCATCGTCACTTGTCGGGGCGGATGATAGCCGGCTGACTTGAGTTGCTGGTTGATCATTGGATATTGCTGCTCACAAGTACGGGCGGTTTTGTCCGCCCAGTCTTTCATTTCGGGCGCGTCGCTGACATCCACCGTAAATTCGATCGGATCAACAAAGGCCGCCACGCGCGGCGAGCTGTCCATGGTGATTTCGGCGATCGCCAACGGGCCGGTGGCATCGCCTGTCGGTTGAATTCGCAACGCGCGGATCGATTTGCCGTCGAGCGTGGCAGTGCAGTGTCCGTCGGCAAAAGTGGCGGCGTCTTCAAAGGTTTTTCCATCGGCCGACCACTGCAGTTTTCCAGCGGTCAGTCGGTTTTCGCCAGCCGGCGTGCCGGTTTGCACATTGACCGACTTGACCGCCACTGCTTGGTTAAGCACCAGGGTAAAACGATCGTCGGCCGTTGGCTTTTTCACGGAAAGGAAATACGTTTTTTCGTTGCCATCCATGGCCAACTGACGAATGTTAGCGCCGGACGTTGTCAAGCTGCTCTCGACACTGGCGATCACCGCTTGGGCAGTCGGTTTTTCTGCTTGATCGGCCGCGTGCGACCAGCGGGCGTTGAACGCCAGCAGGCAGAAACCGCAAATACAGAGAAGATTTCGACGCATGTTTTGCATTCTCAACGGGTGCTGGCAGCGGACGGGCGGGGCGTTGACTCACTTTAATCCGCCGGCAGAGTGCGACGCAATCGGCTGCGGGACGTAACGAGTTCTATTGTCGGCGTTCGTGGCGTACAATCCTCTGTGGACCATTTCGAACTCGCAGGCTGTGCCGTTGTCTGCCGCGCATCACGACCACCACCAGCATCACGACCACCGCGGCAACCGCGGTTGGGCGCTGGGCATTGCGCTGGCCATCAATGGCGTTTACGCGGTGGTGGAAGGCATCGGCGGTTGGTACACCGGCAGCTTGGCGCTGTTGGCCGACGCGGGCCACATGGTGACCGACGTTGCCGCGCTGGGGCTCTCGCTGTTTGCCGTGTGGTTTAGCACGCGGCCCGCCGATCCAAAACGCACCTTTGGCTATCTGCGGGTCGAAACGCTGGCTGCGCTGGCCAACGCCGCGGCGCTGATGGTGCTCTGCGGCTACATCGTGGTCGAGTCCGTGATCAGACTCGGCGCGCCGGCGGAAATATCCAGCGGGCCGATGCTGGCCATTGCCATTGGCGGATTGATTGTCAACGGCGTATCCGCGGCAATGCTGCACGGCGGCCACCAGCACGATCTCAACATGCGTGGCGCGTTTTTGCATTTGATGGCCGACGCATTGGGTTCGGTGGCGGCGATTCTGGCCGCGGTGCTGATCGGCATGTACGGCTGGAAATTAGCCGATCCCATCGCGGCTATTGTGATTTCGCTACTGGTCATTGCCGGCACCTGGCGACTGCTGGGCGATGCCGTACACGTGTTAATGCAAGGCACGCCTGCCCGCTTGAATATTGCTGAAGTCGAAGCTGCCATTCGCCGCAGTCCAGATGTTTGCGACGTACACGATCTGCATATCTGGACACTCGGCGCCGGGCGCGAAGTGCTGACCGCGCACGTAGTGCTAGCGCCGCAAGCCGCCGCCGAAAGGGGACAAACACTGCTGGTCGAACTCAATCGCCGCCTGCACGACGACTTTGGCATCCACCACGCCACCATTCAATTAGAATACGAGCCGCTGGCCGCTTGTGCGGAACCCGGCAGCCCATACGCGCATCCGACAGCGGACGCCGGCGAACAGCAACCGCAACACGGCGGCCAACAAATCGGCTAAAATGCCGCGGTGAATATCGTGCGGCACTGCGGATGGAAACGGTTACTGGCATGTCCTTGAAAAAGATCATTATGGCTGGCACGTTGGCCGCCTTGGCCACGTCTATCTTGCTGGGCGGCCGGAATGGTCAATTGCGTCCACAGCACATTATGGCGATTCCAGCATCGAATAACACCCGGCCGGCAGATCGAAGCGGTTCGGCAAATCAACCCCGTAAATTGCCAACCGCACATTTGACCAACGCCGTTCGGCTGACCGAAAACGTGATCTCTGGCGCGCTGCCCGAGGACGCCGCCGCATTTGCGGAACTGCAATCGTTGGGCGTCAAAACCATCATCAGCGTCGATGGCCTGCAGCCCAATGTGACGCTCGCGGAAAAGTTTGGCTTGCGGTATGTGCATTTGCCACACGGTTACGACGGCGTGCCAGAAGTGCGAGGGCACGAACTGGCCAAAGCCGTCCGCGATTTGCCAGGCCCGATTTACATCCATTGCCATCATGGCCAGCATCGCAGTCCAGCGGCCGCCGCCGTGGCGTGCGTCGAAGCCGGCACGCTCGATCCTTCGCAGGCATTGAGCGTGCTACAGTTGGCTGGCACCGGCAAGAACTATCAAGGACTGTTTCGTTCGGTCAGCATGGCTCGTCGTCAGGACGATCGGCAACTTGACCAACTGCAGGTCACGTTCAGTGCCACGTCCGAGATTCCGCCGTTGGCCGAGGCGATGGTCGAAATCGACGCACTCCACGATCGACTCAAAGCCAATCGATTGTCAGCCACCGCGTCGGACATCGCGGATGCGCTACTCCTCAAAGAACAGTTTGTGGAACTCCAGCGCCTCGCCGAGGTGCGGCATCAGCCCACTGCGTATCGAGATCTGCTGCACGATGCAGAACGCGCGGCTGACGAACTGCAAGCGACGCTCGCTGATCTGCCGGCTACGGAAACTTCCGCAGCAAACCTGCAATCGACCGAATCCCGCGGCGTGGCGTGGCAGGCGGCGCTGGCGCGTGTGAATCAAAGTTGCACGACCTGCCATCGCCAGTACCGCGACAATCCGCCGCACGAATTGCCGTTAACCGCGGCACGTTGAGCCAACGCCACGCGAAGTCTATACTCGCGGCTGGCACTTGCCGCATCCCGTTCAGCCCGCGAAGTCCTCGTGAAAAAATTTGCCGCACTGATCGCCATTGAAAAATACACCGACCCGGACCTCGCGGCGGTGGCATTTGCCCGTCACGATGCGGAGGCGCTGTCGGCGGCGCTGGCGCAGCATGGTTTCGCCCCGGCCGATCAACTGCTGCTGATTGATGCGCAGGCCACCAAGACGTCGATCGAGTCGAAGCTCAAAAAGACGATCAAACGGCTCAAAGAAGACGATGTCTTTTGCCTGTTTTTTGTCGGCGCCGGTTACACCAGCGGGGGACAATGGTTGTTGGCTGCGTACGATACGCAGCCCGTCGACGAACCGCAGACCGGCATTGCCCTGGAGTGGATTCTGGCCGAACTGCGGCGGTCTGCTGGCCAACAGGCCACGCTGCTGCTGGACGTGCATGGCGGTCAGCTGTCGCCCGCCGAACTTGAGAAGTTGCTGGCGGCGGCGCCACATGTCGCCTGTTTTTTCGCCTGCGGCCAGGGCGAAGATTCCTACGCCAGCGGCACGCTCAAACACGGCATCTGGAATTATCATTTGCTACAGGCGTTCAATGGCGATGCGCCGGCGGCGCTGCAACGTGGACTGCTGACTGCCAATTCGCTGCAAGCTTATCTTGCGAGTGAAACGCCCCGCACGCTGCGCGGCAGCTACAGCGATGGCCGCGCGCAAACGCCTTGGTCGCATACCTCGGAAAACGGCGACTATTTGCTGGCCGACCTGCGAACGATCTTGCAGCAACGCCAAGCGGAGGCCAGCCAAAACCAGCAACTCACCGTCGGCGTTTCGCTGCTCGCCCGAAAATGCGTCAGCGTCAAGAATTTGGCCGGTTGGAAAAAGACCTTCCGCCTGCCCGACCGTGTCAGCGATTCTTCGCAGACATTCATTGCCCAAGCGGCCGAGAGCGAGCTCAAACAAGATCTCGACACACAGTTCGCTGCGCTCAAAGCGGCCTTCGAATTGACGCGCCGCGATCTGATTGCCGCCGGGCCGGAAGACGGCGGCGGCTCGATTGGCACGCCGTATTTTCAATATTCCATCAAAATCGCGCAACATCCGGAACATCCCAGCGAAGCCGTTTGGTCGCGAACGGTCGACGGCATCACCGATCCGCAACAGGTGGTGGGCGAAGCCTTTAGCCGCGTGTTCGACGGCATGTTCGATTCGATCGAACTCGCGCTGCCGCAACGGATCGATCTGGAAGCGTTTATCGACATGGTCGAAGCGGCCCGCGCACCCGACCTGAAAATTCAGTACGACCGCGAAGTCACTTATTGTGACTTGCATTTGAAAGGTGTCGAAGCTCACATTCGGCTCACGCCGCAACGACTGCGAATTGCTCACGACCGCCGTCAACCGACGCAACTGTTGATTCAATCGTTCAATGCGGTCAAGGCACTCGTCTTCAAAAGTCACTTGCCGGCCATTGGCTCAAAACCGTAAATTCCGAACATCGAATTGCGTAGTGGGCTGCCAACGAACAGCGTTGCGGGATGATCCGGCGGACAAAAATTGTGCCCGAACCTGGCGGCGGTGCGGCGTGTCATCTCCGGACAGCAACGCGCATCGATGGACGATGGCGCGCCGGTCTGTTTAATTAAGGTCGACGGAAATGAACTCGCGTCAATTGGAAAAACTGGGAGTGCCGAACGAATGTTTTCGCGCGGCGCTGGCGGCAATGCAGAAAGCGGCGGCGGCCAACGACCTCCGGCAGCGCGACGTGCGCAAACTGATCCAGGATATTTTGGCAACGCCGGCCGAACATTTGCAAGACGCGTACTTCGGCGAGTTCGCGCAGGCGGTGATCGAGGCCGACGCCCCGATGACGCCGCTGGAGCCGATTGCATATCGCACCTGGGGCGACGCCGGCATCGACGCGGCCGCGCATGTGCAAATGCGGCAAGCCTGCGCGCTGCCGATGGCCGCTGGCGCTGCGCTCATGCCGGATGCGCACGTCGGCTACGGTTTGCCGATCGGCGGTGTACTGGCGCTGCGCAACGCCGTGGTGCCTTACGCGGTGGGCGTGGATATTGCCTGCCGCATGAAACTCTCGGTCTTGGATCTGCCAGCTGCGGCGCTGGACGAGCAGCGTCGGCAGAATGAATTCGATCAAGCACTGGAGCGCGGTACGCGGTTTGGCATTGGCAGCGCCTTCGAGCGCCGGCCTTCGCACGCCGTGATGGATCAGGATTGGAACGTCGCCAAGATCACGCGCGAAAATAAGGACAAAGCCTGGAAGCAACTCGGCAGTTCGGGCTCCGGCAACCATTTTGTCGAGTTCGGCCTGCTGACGCTCGATCAGCGCGACGACGAGCTGAACCTGGACGCCGGCCAATATCTGGCGCTGCTCAGTCATAGCGGCAGCCGCGGTGTTGGCGCGTCGGTTTGTAGCACGTACAGCGCCATTGCACAGTCGCGTTTGCCCAGCAAGCATCGCGATCTCGGCCGCCTGGCGTGGTTGAGTTTGGACGACGAGGCCGGTCAAGAATACTGGGCGGCCATGAACTTGATGGGCGATTACGCCGCCGCCAACCACGATGTCATTCATCGAACCGTCAGCAAATTGCTGGGGGCCAAGATCGTAGCCGGAGTCGAAAATCATCACAACTTTGCCTGGCAAGAAATCCACAACGGCGAGACGCTGGTCGTTCACCGCAAAGGGGCCACTCCGGCCGGCGCAGGCGTGCTGGGCGTGATTCCAGGCTCGATGGCCGACCCGGCGTTTATCGTCCGCGGTAAAGGCGAGCCGACCAGCTTCGATTCGGCCTCGCATGGCGCGGGACGGCGGATGTCGCGCACGCAAGCCAAAGCCAAGTATACCTGGAACGCGGTCAAAAAAGATTTGGCCACGCGCGGCGTGCGCGTGCTCTCGGCCGGCGCGGACGAAGTGCCCGGCGTCTACAAAAACATCGCCGACGTGATGCGCGAGCAGGCCGATTTGGTCGATGTCGTGGCACGCTTCGATCCGCGCGTGGTCAAGATGTGCGGCGATAACAGCCGGGCAGAGGATTAAATCACGCGTTTCCAACCGCTCACGCTGGCCGCGGCAATCATCGCTTTCGGCCGGCGTGGCTTGCGGAAAAGTTCCCGTTGCGGAAGCAGCGAGTTAGCGCGCTGCGATATACTGCCGGCTGATGGCGTCAGGCAGATCACCGCAACTGGAGTTGAGCGACCGTGCGTGCTTGGAAATTGGCTGAAACAAATTACGCCTACGTCAAAGACAATCCCTATCAAGTGGCCGTACTGCCGTTGGGCGCCACCGAGCCGCACAATTTGCATCTGCCCTACGGCACCGACACCTTCGAGGCGGACGCCATTGGCGAGGCGGTTTGTCAGGCCGCCCACGAGCGCGGCGCTAAAATCTTGCTGTTGCCGGCCATCCCCTACGGCACGGAAACCAACCTGATGGCCTTTCCGCTGGCCATGAATCTCAATCCATCGACACTGTTCGCCGTGATTGGCGATCTGGTCGATTCGCTGGTCAAACACGGCATTCATAAAATCGTGCTGCTCAACAGTCACGGCGGCAACGATTTCAAACCGCTGCTCCGCGAATTGCACGGCCGTTCGCCGGCGCAGCTTTTTCTTTGCAACTGGTATCAAATGACGGCCGACCTGGCGACCGAAATCTTCACCCTTCGTGACGATCACGCCGGCGAGGCGGAAACTTCGCTGGGGCTGGCCTATTTTCCGGAACTGGTAGCGCGTAACGTGGATGGCACGCTGCCCGCCGACGACGGCGTGGTGCAAACATCGCGGTTCGAAGCCGTCAATCGCGGCTGGGTTGGGATCACGCGCCCCTGGCATCTACTGACGACCAACAGCGGCGCCGGCAACCCGCATTTGGCCACGGCCGAAAAAGGTCGCCGGTTGATGGATCTGATCGTCCAGCGTCTGGCCCCGTTTTTGGTTGAGCTGTCGGCCGCCACACTCGATGCGCGTTTTCCGTTCTGACACGGCCCGCTCGGTTGACCCGTTCGGTTGACCTGTTCGAACGGCCAAACGTCAAGCGTTGGGTGATTCTGGCTGGCTGGAAAGCGTCGCCCCAGGACGTACACCCCTGACTGCTGCTCGCGAATTTTGCTATCGTGTGTGGTGGATCGTCCTTAACGGGTTCGGCAAATAGAACGATGGTTTCCGCGGGAGTCGCGTTTTGATTTCGTTCCGTGCTTTTCGCAACAGCGATCCGCCGCGCCTGGCCGAAATCTGGCGTAGTCAGGCGGAGCAGCGCGGAATGGCGCAGCCCATGTCGGGCGCGCTGCTGGAACAGCACGTCTTCGGCAAACCGTATTTCGACCCATCGGGCTTGATCGTGGCGCTGGACGACACCTGTCGTCCCGTGGGATTCGTACATGCAGGCTTTGGTCCCGGCGACGATCACACGGAGCTTTGCCGCGACTTAGGCGTGACCTGCATTCTGCTGGTCGAACCGGGGCCCGAGCATGCCGACATTGCTCGTCAGTTGCTCCAGCAGAGCGAAATGTATCTGAAGGCCCACGGGGCCAAAGTGCTTTATGCGGGCGGCATTCATCCGCTCGATCCGTTTTATCTCGGACTGTATGGCGGCAGCGAATTGCCCGGCGTGCTGGATTCGGATGTGGCGTCGTCGCAGTTGTACCGCGCGCAAGGCTACCAGGAGATCGACCGCGTGCTGGTAATGCAGCGGTTTTTGACGGATTTTCGGCCCGCCGTCGATCGGCAACAATTGCAACTCGGGCGTCGCCACAGCGTGCAGCAAGTCATCGAGCCGCAAGCCCGCAACTGGTGGGAAGCGTGTACCACGGTGAACTTCGACCGCACGCGGTTCGAACTGATGGCCCGCGAAGGCGGCGCACCGCTGGCCACCGTCACCTATTGGAACATGGAACTGCTGGGGGCCAACTGGGGCGTGCGGGCAGCCGGCATGGTCGATCTACGCGTCGAGTCGTCGCACCAGCGGCAAGGGCTCGCAACCTTTCTGCTGGGTAAATCGCTCGAAAAAATGCAGGCCGACGGCGTGGGACTGATCGAACTGCAAGTCATGCAGAGCAATACCGCCGCCGTGCGACTGTATCAGAAGCAAGGTTTTAAAGAAGTCGACCAAGGCACTGTGCTGCGAAAAACTGCGTGAGTCAACAAATCGAGCCTGCCACGCAAGCGAGGCAGGCTCGGATGTCGTTTTTGCGATCCGATAAAATTCACCGGCAATTAAAGCTGGCCGCAATCGGCCACCACGATCTTGGCCTTGGTCGTGCCGTCGCGCGAGCCCAGGGCTTCGATCTTCTTGACCACATCCATGCCTTCGATCACGCTGCCAAACACCACATGCTTGCCGTCGAGCCAGGCGGTTTTGACGGTACACAGAAAGAACTGCGAGCCGTTGGTGTTGGGGCCGGCGTTGGCCATGCTCAGTACGCCGGGGCCAGTGTGCTTGAGTTCGAAATTCTCGTCGGCAAACTTCTCGCCGTAAATCGATTTGCCGCCCGTTCCGTTGCCGGCGGTGAAATCACCGCCCTGGCACATGAAATCGGTGATCACGCGGTGGAATGAACTGCCTTTGTAGCCAAAACCTTTTTCGCCGGTGCATAGGGCGCGAAAGTTTTCAGCCGTCTTGGGCACGACGTCCGCGCGGAGCTGAATGACAATTCGGCCCAGCTTTTTGCCGTCGGCCGTGATGTCCATGAAACAAGTTGGCAATTTCTTTTCGTCGGCGGCTGGCAACAGGGTAGCTCCTAAAGTAAGGCCGAGAATGCCTAAGGCAATCAGTTGTCGGCGAGTCATCATGGCAAACTCCTTATGGTTGGGGACTTCGTGTTCGAATTCGCTCCGTCTGGCGTGCGGACAGCAATTGGCCGATTCCGCGCTTCGTGCCTGCTTATCCTACCCAACCGGGCGGCAGGCGCAAAGCGGGTGCGGCAACAAACGCGCGACCGAAGCGGGCAAACATCCCTCGGCGGGCCGCGGCGCGGATGAGCCCTGAAACGCTCGAGATGACCAACGACCAGCAGGCGATGTTGAAAAGACGCAGCCCGAATTGCCGGCAAAATTCCCGCACGCTCGAGCTGCTTTGCGCGAACCGTTTCAGCGCCTCGCGCCACAACAGTTCCTTCGCTGCATCCCGCATCTTTTTCGCCATCGACCACCTCCCTTGTTGAGATGGCCGCTGGCTTGGTACCTCCCCTGCCAAGAAAGAAGCCGGGGGCGGCGGAACGGACACAATCGCTACGCTCAATATGGCGGCTTGGCGATCGACAACAACGCCGCCGAGCGTTCGCTGCGTGGCATCGCCTTGGGCCGCAAGAACTGGATGTTCGTCGGCAGCGGTCGGGGCCGACGGGCCGCGGCCATCCACTTCAGCTTGATCGCCTCCTGCCTCCGCAACCAGGTCGAACCCTACGCCTATCTCCGCGACCTGCTGACTCGCCTCCCCGCGCCCACCGCGGATCAACTCCACTCGCTCCTGCCAACCCATCGGCGCTCCGTCTAATCTGGCCGCCAGCCCCGCTGCCTCGCCCCGACATCCCACCACTGGGTTCCACCGGACGCTTACAAATGCATCGTAACTGTAAGTCGCGCGCTGAGTGATTAAGCTGCTGGAATAGCATTTTACTTCGGTCAGTCGATTCCGATAACTTACTCGACTTTCACGAGTTCGCCGATCAGGCGTACAAATGTTGCCCCCGGTCCAAGGCCTACTACCAGTATCGACGCGATAAAGGCCAGCGGCATTATGCCGAGGTGCGCTCGCTGGCCTTCAAGTGGATCCGCATCCTGTTCCGCTGCTGGAAAGAATGCAAGCCCTACGACCAAAACCGCTACATCCAACAACTCAAATCCAAAGCCGTGCCCTACGCCACCAACATCCAAACTTCTTGACGAAAAACCTCAGATGTTCCGATCGGACGCAACAATTATCTACAATTTCGAACGGTCTCCTGCTATTAAGATCGCCTGAGCACAGTCCCAAGTGATCGAATGAGAATCATGACAACTGCGAATATTGCGCAGCATAAACAAGTCTGATAGAAGCCCATGCGCGCTTGTTGTTCATAAGTGTTGCGCCAACCAAGTTTGTCGCTGATCCAGAATCCCAGCTGACAACTGAAGACCATTGTTGCGGAAGAAACGCCAATCCTACGAAAACCGTTGCCACAGTTTCGTCGACCTGTGTTAAGGATTTCAGAGGACGCGAATACTAAAGAAACAATCGCTCCCATGTGCCAGTCAATCACTCTAAAATCGCGTATCGATAAGAATTGAGACGCTTTGCAAATCATCACTGCGAAAATTGCAAAAATGAAGTACCCTAACACTCCGAGCACCACAGACCTAACGAGTGGATGAACTGCAATTGCAGCGAGCAGTTTGCAGCGTTTCTCGGAACACAGCTTCATATCCATTTGACGAGATCGCCTCACTTGGATTATTGAGTTTTAGAGTAGCAAGCGGACGAGTCGGCGGCAAATGGAACATTTCTCCCACAGCAATTGCATCGAGATTTTCCCCCTAAGGAACTGCTCAAAAATAACTTCGGCTCAGTGAGACGGCAATTTCCCCTGCAAGCAAGCCTCGCACCCCGCGAAACACCGAGGTTACTCTTGAGCAGTTCCTAACTGGTTTTCCGGTTGACTCACTCAACTTACTCCGGCAGTTGCGCGACCGGCAGCGATGCAGCATTGGCGCCTCCGGCACTGGCGACTCCGGCACTGGGGGCTGCAAGCGCTGAATTGCTGAAGAACAGCTTGGTCGATACCGGGCTCCTGGCTACGACATCGCCGCCTCGTTGCTTGGCGTTTCCAGGTTTATCGCTCGCCCGCATGTGCTCTTGCGCGTCCTGCCTTGGCTGGTTTTTTTGGTTGACCCGGCACTGCGCCGTGTTTGGTTAGCAGATCGATGTATTCTTGTTTTGATTCACCTTTTTCATAGCGAGCATACGGCACTAAGTCGAGCACGGTGCTGCCGGATTCATTTTCTGGATCGACCTTGGCCCCGGCATCGAGCAGACATTGCACATTCTTCAGCCGACTTTCCTCATTGATGCCGGTGTAGATCGGCGGTTCAAAACAGCACATCAACGGCGTGTTGCCGTGGACATTGACCGCGTTGATTTCCGCCCCACCAGCCAGCAAGACTTTGATCGTTGCCGGATCGCCGCAGGCGGCGGCGAAGTGCAGCGGCGTGTCACGTTGCGGTATTTCTTCTTCGCCGGAGCCGCAGGGCAGCGAAAAGGCTTTGGTCAGGGATTTTACGTCGGCCCCGGCGGCAATCAGCAGCTTGGCCACGTCCGCATTACCGCCGTGCGCCGCGGAGTGCAGCGCCGTTTGCGAGTGCGTATCGCGAACCGTTAAATCGACTTTATACGAAAGCAGCAGTTTCAGCAGCTCGAGATCACCGCGACTGACGGCCATGTGTAGAGCAGGCTCGGATGTGGCATCTTCGCCACCAGAACCAAGTGCCGTGTTGGGCGACGTGCCTGCTTTGAGCAGCATCTCCACGATTTTCAGATTGCCGTTTTCAATGGCGTAATGCAGCGGCACCGTTTGCGACGATAGATTGTAGTCGACCACAGCCGCGCCTTTGTCCAAAAGCAATTGCACCATCTCTCCTCGTTGGTTGGCGGCGGCATATTCCAGCGGCGTTCGCCCCGCACCGTCAGGTCGCGAAGCCCGCGAGGGATCTTCGGCCAAGCTGGCAGCAATCAATTGCACTCTGCCGGCACCGACGCTGGAGTAAAAATCGATTTTCGCGCCGGCCGCGTACAGTGCCTTGGCGGCCTCGTAATGGGAGTGGATCATCGCTTGATGCAGCGGTGTTCTGCCCATCGCGGGCTGGTTGACGTCCGCGTGATATTTCACCAGTAGTCGAATCATTTCGGGTTCGCCAATTTCGGCAGCCAGTTGCAGTGCGGAATCGTAGCTTCTTGTACTGGCCTGAATTTGAGCGCCGCTTTTCAATAGCAATTCGGCCGCCGCCAACTGTTTGAACTTCACGGCCTCCATCAAACACGTTGCGCTGTGGGGATGCCCTTGCTCGGCCTCGAAAATTTCATCGGCCCCATCGGGCGCAATTTTGATCAGTGACGCAATGCTTGACTGCCGATTTTCTCGAATTGCCGCCTGCAGATCGCACTGTTTGAACTCGATTTTGTTTGCCTTTCCGCCCGGCTGGATCGTTGCAGCAGAATCCCGTGCTGCGATTCGTTGATCGCGGCGCTGCCGCTTGGCTTTCGATTGCTCTTCGACGAGGTCTTTACGCGTTTGCAATTCCTTCAACAGCTGACTTACTGCAGGCTGCATTTCCTGGCCATCAAACCAACCTTGGCGCGCGGCGACAATGCCGTGATCGTCCACCAAAAAGGCAATGTTGGGCGCGGCGCCCAGCGCCTTCCAGGCGCGGTTATCAACCGGATCGACGTAAACCGGCACATTGACTTGCAGATAGCGGCGAAACTCTTGCGCGAGTTCCAGCCGATCGTCGATGGTGCTGGGTTGCTTGCGGAGAATGCCGTCGCGTTCGTTCTCCGGCGTCACGTCTTCCACGCCCTTTGTACGGGCAAACGCTACCGACGGGATGGGCTTCGATCACGTACACCACCACCACGTTTAGGCTTTCGCCATAGCGGTTGTGCAGCGCGGCCAAATCCGGCCAGCGGCTGCGCGACTTAGGGCAGGTAAACGAACTGGTCACTACCAGCGCGGGCCCCGCGTGCCAGGCATCGCTCAGATTTTGCGGCTCGCCCTTGGCGGTTTTTAGATACAACTCGGGAAGTTGCTCGCCGACCTGCGGTCCGACGTTTTCGAACGTCGGTTTGGCTGCTGCCGGTGCGACAGGTTTGGAATCCTTCGGCTCCGCGCCGCGCGTCAGCAGCGAGCTGCAGGCGATAGCCAGAAACCAACAAACGATCGCATTAGGAACGACCGAATAATAACTTCCCTTTTTCTGGCTGCCTGATACCTTAAGGTGAGGTATCCAGTTCAAGTCGGAGGGCCAAGTGATGGAAACGGTGTATTCGGCTGCGGTCGAGCGGCACATGTCGAATTTTTATCGT
>JBBRCE010000054.1:0-33197 GCA_038205115.1 Pirellulales bacterium | reverse complement strand
AACCTCTGAATGGCGCCCTGCGAATGTTCGTGGGCGACCGAGCAATATCCTGGTCGCCGATCTCGAACGCACCGCAGCCCAAACCGAAACGTAGCGGTCCGATCCTTTCCAACCAGGGCCAAAAGCCCGCCGCTAGCCATCCGTGGCGTGAAGGCTACAAGCACGTTCCGCCGCCGGAAACATTGCTCGCTTAGCCCTCGTCAGCGAAAAAAATGGCCCGCTCCCCTTCAGCTCGCCAGCGCTCGCTTCGTGGAGCGGGCCATTTTTCAGTATTAAACAAGCACCACAATAATGGGACATTTCTAATGGCGCTAAACAGGGGACATTTCTAATGGTTGACAAAAATGACGGTCCGCAGACTCGGCTTGACCGGTTTTTCCGTTTCTGGTCCGATGCTGCGCCACGATACTGACTGATGTGACGCATCTCGTTGTACCAACAACGATTACCGCCATGCGAACTGTCCGATTTGCTGGATTCGTAAAATTCTTGTGACGCGCCATCAAAACTCGGTTACTTACTGGCAGAAGGCAAATGGATGTGCCTCGGCCCGGCAAAAGTGCTCAGACAGATGACTCAACTTGATGTCACCCTCAGCGACGAGCAGTTAGCCGCCGAAGCCGCCCGCGAAGGCTCCGATGGTCCGGCGTTTGTCGCCCTGGTGGAGCGTTTTCGCCCGCGCGTCTGGCGGATTTGCTTTCGGCTGTTGAGCAACGAACACGACGCCAACGATGCCGCTCAGGAAGTGTTTGTTCGGCTGTTTCTGAACCGTGCTAAGTTCGAAGGCCGCTCCAAATATTCGACTTGGGTACATGGAATTGCGGTGCGAACTTGTTTGACTCAACGCCGAGGACGCGGACGTCGGAGCAAGCACGAAAACGTGGCTGCCGAAGGCACGTTGGAACAAGCTCCGGAGCAAGCCGCGCCCGCCGATGGATTGTCGCTGGACTTGATGCAGATGCTGGAAGTGCTGGACGAAGAAGATCGCGCCCTGTTGATTCTCAAATACGCCGAAAGTTACAGCCACGAGGAATTGGCCGAAGTCTTTCAGATTTCGGTCAGCGCCTGCAAGATGCGAATCAGCCGTGCCCGAGAAAAGATTCAACAACTCTATCCGGACTCGAAGTAGGAAGCGGTTCTTCCTCAGACCTTTCCGGGCGAGTTAACCCGACCCAAAACGATCGAACGACGCGCTATGGCATCCGACATTTTCGAACGACTGGCCGACATGCCGGTGCCGCCTCCGCCTCCGCCGAAGCAACTGCAAGCGCAGTTACACGAGCGGCTCAACAAGCGACTGGTGGCACGGCAACTGTTTGACCTGCTGTTTCGCGGCATGCCCTACGCATTGATGCATTTGATGCCGGCCGTTGTGTACCTGATTCGAATGACCGTAGCAGGCCAATGCGAGGTCCGTCGTCCGCCCGACGTCACGGACCAAGCGCCGCCGCAAAAGCCTTTCAATTAACATCCAATTTCGCGACGCAAGCAATTCGAGTCGATCCGCCGACTCAAGGAGATCTCTATGGCTGCCACCGAAGTCATCACCACCACCGAAACATCCAACGTTTCGGCAAACTCCAACATCTGGAGCAGCGCGCAAGATTCGCTGCGCGATTCGTTTTCCAGGGCAATGAACGAACTGATCCACTGGTTGCCAAAGATTGCCGCGATGACCGTTGTGTTAGTCATCGGCTACATTGTCGCCCGGTTGGTCGCCCGTGCCGTGACACTGCTGGGCGAACGCATCGGTTTTCAAAAAGCGGCCGAACGAAGCGGTTTGGCCAAATCGATGACCAACGCCGGCATCAAACGTTCAGTGCCAGCCATCCTCGGCACCTTGGTGTTCTGGCTGTTGCTGTGCGTGTTCATGCTGGCCGCCTTCAACGTGCTGGGCGTGCAATCGATCACCAACTTCATGACCGAAGTCGTCGATTACATTCCCAAACTGCTGGTCGCTACGGTGGTGATTGTCGTGGGCTTGCTGGTTGCCAGCTTCCTCCGCGGCGTGGTTGCCACCAGCGCCGAGCAAGTGGGCATCAGCTACGGCGATCACTTGGCAAATGCTTGTTACTTTGCCGTGGCGCTGCTGACCGTGCATGCCGCCCTGCATCACCTGGGCATGGAATTCAAACTGTTCGAAAACCTGGTGCTGATTAGCTTCGCTGGCCTGGCAATTGGTTTTGGCTTGGCGTTTGGTCTGGGCGGCCGCGATGTGATGGCCGGCATCCTTTCCGGCTACTACCTACGTCAACGCCTACAGAGCGGCGACAAGGTGCAAGTGGCTGGCTTCGAAGGCACTGTCCGCGAGGTCGGTCCGGTGGCCACGATCATCGAAACTAACGAACATGGCTTGCTGAACCGCCACAGCGTGCCCAATACGCGGATGCTCAATGAGGCCGTCCGCTAACCAGTGGCGAAAATCCTCGTCGACTTCGGAAATTGAAATGAGCCTTCGCGACTGGCAACATTCGCGAAGGCTTTTTTCTTTGACCGCCAGATGACGACTCCGCAACTGCCAACTGCCGCGATGGCTTGCAACATCCGCGCGCGGTGGTCAGGATGACAACTTTGCCACGCTTGCTAAGTAAACCTTGCCGAATCGTCTAAATGCCTACTGCTGCCTCGTATCCCAAGATTGGCCAGTATAAAACGGTCGACGCTTTGCGCGCGCGAATCTCCGCCTTGGGCATTGAGATTCCGCTGGACGATAAAATTCTTACTTCGTTGCAGGACTCGCCGCTGGCGCAACCTCTGATGATTGGCCCGACGATCGTCGGCAATCGCTGGTGCATACATCCGATGGAAGGTTGGGACGCCAATCGCGATGGCAGCCCCAGCGAGCACACCATTCGACGCTGGCGGAACTTCGGTTTGAGCGGCGCCAAAATGATTTGGGGTGGTGAAGCGGCCGCCGTGCAGCCTGATGGTCGCGCCAATCCGTTGCAAACGCTGGCCACGGCAGAAAATCGCGTCGGCTTGAAAACACTTCTCGATACACTGCTCAAAGCGCACCGCCAACAATTCTTTACAACCGATAATCTGCTGGTCGGCCTGCAACTCACGCATTCGGGGCGCTTCAGTCGGCCGAACGACAAGCGGCTCGAACCGCGAATCGCTTATCATCATCCTTTGCTCGACGCCAAGTTTGGTATCGACCCCAACAATCAGTCCATCGTTTGGACCGACAGCGATTTGGAACGATTAATCGATCGCTACGTCGATGCCGCGAGATTGGCCCGCGATGTCGGTTTTTCGTTTGTCGACGTGAAAGCCTGTCACGGCTATTTGCTGCATGAGTTTCTGAGCGCCCGCACGCGCCCGGGCAAATTCGGCGGCGATCTGCCGGGCCGCGCGCGGATGTTGACGACGATCATCGACCGCATTCTGACCGAAGTGCCCGGCATAATGGTGGGCGTGCGTCTGAGCATTTTCGACACTGTGCCGTACCAAACCAGTCAAGACGTTGGCCAGCCGTTGCCGTACGATGGCCTGCTGCCTTACAGTTTGGGGTTTGGCACATCGGCCGCCAATCCGCTGGAGTACGATTTGGCGGAACCGATCGAACTGCTCAAAATGTTGCAGATGCTGGGCGTGGTGGCGGTGAATCTTTCGGCGGGGAGTCCGTATTACAATCCGCACGTCCAGCGGCCGGCGATCTTTCCGCCCAGCGACGGTTACCAGCCGCCCGAAGATCCGCTGGTGGGCGTGGCGCGGCAAATCCAAGCCGTGCGGGCTTGCAAAGCGGAGTTGCCGACGCTGCCGATCGTCGGTACAGGCTATTCGTATTTGCAGGATTTCCTACCGCACGCCGCGCAAGCCATTGTGCGCCAAGGCTGGACGGATTTTGTCGGGCTGGGGCGAATGGTGCTTTCGTATCCCGAGTTGCCCATCGACGTACTCAAGACGGGCGCAATTGCCCGCAAGAAAATTTGCCGCACATTCAGCGACTGCACCACTGCTCCTCGCAACGAAATGATTTCCGGCTGTTATCCGCTCGATCCGTACTACAAAGCGCTGCCAGAAGCAGAAAAGTTGAGAGCGGCCAAAGGGTGAAATTCATCTGTAATTGTTTACGGCGTCAGGCCGGCAGGAGCTTGGGGGCGTGATGGCACAGTGCTTCGATCAGGTAGTCGAAGCTGCGGAGCGCGCGTTGCTGGCAGGTGCGGATTGTGGAAATCAGGATGCCTTGGCGGTGTGCACCTTGCCAGGTTCGGTTGCCGCCCCAGACGTTGCGGTTCACAACCGCAGGGCGAATTGCTTGCTCGCCGCGATAGTTCCTGGCGTCCAGCGGGGGATCGATCAGGAACCAGAACTAATGCATGGCATGCTTCAGCAAGTGCATGGCCAAACGTCGATTCGGCCGATGCGTGAAGCGGCCCGCCGCCAACTGCTCCATTTCGCACGGCGTCGCATTTCGAAGCCAGCAGTTTGATGGCGTCGTCGGCCGTGCCGCGAAATAGAATTTCCTGCTGCTTGCAGTTTGCTGGTCAGCCTTGACGATCTTGACCGGATCGTCGTCACGCCGTTTGAGTGCTGCCACGACGTCCGCATCGCATTTTGCACCGATGCGACAGTTGAGCCGATAGGTCTTTTGCTGGATTTGCCGGTCGGTCGCAGAATGTGATCTGTGTTTTCTAGACCTACTTATCAGAGGCCGCTTGCTCCCAATCCGAAGCGAAGTACAACAGTCTGCGTTTCGCCACTGCGAATAAGCTTCAATGCAAACATCAAGCTGTCTTGGTTCAATGGGTAGTCGGCGTGCAGTTCGAACTTACCGCACTCGGTACGAGTATCGATTGATTGCCGCTGTCTCGAATGCCGAAAGCAGCGTAGCGTTGCGGTGGATAATGCGACGAGTCAATTTTTACAGCACCGGCAAACTGGGCATCGGCGGGGCCTGGCGATTCTTGGCGGCCAGGTTCTTCACCAACGTCTTGGCAATGGCTTCCAGGTAGCCGACGCTGGCCGCATCGTCGAAGTTGGCAGCGGTACGCCCTTGGTCGCCATGTTCGCGAATGGGAATTTGCAGCGGCACTTCGCCCAAAAACGGCACGTCGAGTTCCGTGGCTTTTCGTCTTGCGCCACCGGAACCGAAGATGTCGTACCGTTTGTCGCAGCCAGGGCATTGAAAGTAGCTCATGTTCTCGACGATGCCCAGGATGGGGATGTTGACCTTGCGGAACATGGCAATCGCCTTGACCGCGTCCAGCAGAGCAACGTCCTGCGGCGTGCAGACAACCACCGCGCCGGTCAGCGGCAGAATCTGAGATAACGTCAGCGCGATGTCGCCGGTGCCGGGCGGCATATCGATGATCATGTAATCCATGTCGCCCCAGTTGGTGTCGCGGAGCATTTGCATGATGGCGCCATGCAACATCGGACCGCGCCAGACCACGGCTTCGCCCGGCGGGACGAGAAACCCCATCGACATTAACTTTAGGCCCGCGGTTTCCACCGCGCGGATCTTGCCGTTTTCCAGTTCGGCGCGCTGGACCACGCCCATCAGGTGCGGGATACTGGGGCCGTACACATCGGCGTCCAGCAAGCCCACCTTGCTGCCGCCGCGCGCCAGACCTATCGCCAGGCTGGCGGCGATGGTGCTTTTGCCGACGCCACCTTTGCCGGAACCAACCGCGATGATACTCTTGGCCGGCAAACCGATTTCGCCTTGCTTTTGCGGCGGGCGATCGTGCGAGACAACGTGAATATCAATTTGGCTGACGCCTGGCACTCGCGACTTGAGCAGCGACGCCAACTCCGCGCGGGCATCTTGCCAAATGAGGGCTGAGTGCGTGGTGAGCCCCAGCGTGAGCGAAAGCTGCTCGCCGGAAATTTTAATGTCGCTGATTTGGCCCAGCGAAAGCGCGCTGCGGCCCGTTTCTGGATCTAGATATTCGGCAAGCGCTGCATCGACGATGGCGCGAGTAGGCAAGGACATGCAATATTCCGCAATCTAAAGGCAATAAACGTATTTTCAGAAGTGAATCCGAATGCCGCATGGACGGCGAACCGGCATTATAGCGAGCCGAGGGCATCTTGAAGTCAAGCTTTTTGCAAACTGACTCAGGCTTTACCTGCCACGCCTGGCCAGGGCAGCCGCTGCCAAATATCAGCGCGAAGATTCTGCGGCGTTTCCAACGTTGCCTGCTGATTCAAGCGGCGAATGACGGTAACCAGCGGCTTCAATTGCCGCGGCGAATTTGTCATGTAGATCGCTCCCCAACTTCGAATCGTCGGCTCGAGCAGTTCCAGCCCTCGCTGTGCGACAATCGCAATGTGCGCGCGCGGGGCAATTGACGTCAACTGGCTGAGCCACGGCGCGACGTTGATGCCGTTGCGATGTGTTAGCTCGACAACCACCAGTGCGCGGCCCGCATGGCGTAATCGCTGTTGGCATTCGACTTGCGACCGAACTTCACCAATTTTTATCAGCGAGTCGGCGAGGGCCAAGCGAAGTGCGGCCGCCCAGACGCCACGCTGCTCGAAGACGATGATTTCGATCACGGCCGCTGTCAACCTTGAACAATGATTTCTGACGGTCAGATCACGTCGGCAAAACCGCTGAGGCCCAGCGGCTCGCGGATGAAGAACGGTTCGCCAAAGTTGGCGCCGATCGACCAACCCCAGTAAGCGGCCTGATCTCGCAGGCGGTCGACAAATGTCGGTGGTTCGGTCGGTCGTCCGGTAACGAACTGACTTTCGAAGCATTCGATTGCGGCGCGCTTTTGATCCCAGTAAGGGCTGATGTCCAGCACAAAGGCCGGTGCGGCCAAAATTTTCAGATGCACGCAGTAGTAATAGAAAACCCGCGCGGGATGATGCGGCTCGTGCGGCAAGGTGGATTTGGTCAGCTTCGACCAGAACCGCGCCGCTTCGATCAGTTCAGTGGCCGCCACGTGATCCGGATGCGCGTCCACCCAATAAGGCGCAAACAGCCATTTGGGCCGCGTCCTCCGAAAGACGGCGGCCAACGCATGCCGGGCTTCGAGCGTGGCCTGCAAACTGCGATTGGGCAATCCGAGGTTCTCGCGCCAATCGATGTTGAGGATTTTTGTGGCCGCCGCGGTTTCCGCCGCGCGAATTTCCAGGGTGCCATGCGGTGTTGGCTCGCCGCTGGTCAGATCCAAAATGCCGACCTTGCGGCCTTCGGCTTTGAATTTCAAAATCGCGCCCGCCATGCCAAGTTCGGCGTCGTCGGGGTGCGGAGCAATGACCAGAATATCCAACACGCTTGCGCCTCCCCGTGATGCGATGACTTATTAACGAGCTTACGTCTTATCATCCGGCACGGAAACGCGCGGCGGATCTTGATGCACGGCTGCCGCGCGTTCGATGACGGACTTGGCCTGCCGCTGTTTTTGCAACTTCATTCGATGTCGAGAGTACCAATACCCGCACCCTGTGATCAGCACGGCAATGGCGACGATCCAAGTCAACCGCTGTTCGCCTTGTTTGACCCAGGCGAAGACCTGCTTGCCATAACGATAGGCCAGCGTAAAAAAGATGGCGTTGACGATTGTGGCCGCCAAGGCGTCGATCGCCAGAAAGCGTTTGTACGAAACGCGGAGAATTCCGGCCGTCAAATACACCGGCCCGCGAACGCCCACCAAAAATCGCGACAGAAAAAACACTTTGAGTCCGTGCTCATTGATCTGAGCCTCGATCTGCTGTTCGCGATCGGGCGTGATCAGCCGCTGCCACAAACGATGTCGCTGGAGCAACGCGCGCCCGAAGCGCCGTCCGATAAAGTACATCAGGCTATCGCCGAGCAAGCAACCGGCGATACAAGCGGCGAGCGCCCCGAAGGGATTGATTCGCCCGTCGGCTGCCAGCCCACCAGCCGTGAGAATGCCGACTTCTTCAGGGATTGGCAGCCCGCATCCGGTTAAGACCAGGAAGACCACAATCCCTAGGTACGAATATGTAAGCAGCCAATCCATCTTCCGCCGCGGACAGAACCAATGGTTTTAAGATTATCAGCCGCCATTCTAACGAGCCGCCAGCATTGCGGTACACGCCAAATCCCCGGATGTGGGTTGTATTTTTGCGACAAACGTCGGTCGCGTCGTGCGGCGTTAGTCGGCCGACAACAACTGAAACGCTTCGTCGGCAAATCCGTACGTATGAATCGTCACACGACGCCCGCGTGTACCTGACGTGATGATACAAGCAGCAACGTCCGGGTGCGACTGGCAGTATTGCCGGGTTAATTCGGCCCCCATCACGTAGAACGCGGTCGAAAGCGAATCGCCCTGCGCGGCCGTAGGCGCGACAACCGTGGCCGACAGCACTTGGTCGGCGGGCCAGCCGGTACGCGGATCGAGAATATGGCCATAACGTTTGCCGCGATGCAAGAAAAATTGATTCGCCGCGCCCGATGTTCCCAACGCTTGATTCCGCAGTCGAATTTCCGCTAACCGCCGCGTGGGCAATAGCGGATGTCGGATGCCGACGGTCCAACCGTCGTTTCCTTGTCGCCCGCCGCAGGCCAAAATGCTGCTGGAGCCGCCGTGGAACAAAAAGTTTTCAATGCCGCGCTCCCGCAACAACTGCCCGCCACGATCGATGGCGTAGCCTTTGCCGATGCTGCCCAGATTGATTTCCACATCCGTGCTGCGAAAGTGAATGGTTTGGGCCTGGTCGTCGAAAATCAGGTTTTCGCTGCCCACGCGACGCAATGCCGCGGCGAGTTCGGTTGGCTCGGGGATGCGGCTTTCACGCCGTGAAAATCCCCAGACCTTTGAGAGTGGCCCGGAAGTAATATCGTACGCGCCGTCCGAATCGCGAGTGAGTTGCGCGGCTTGCTTCAACAGTTGGAACAGTTGTGGTTCGACGAGCACCGGCTTGAAGCCGCCGGCCCGATTCAGGCAGCTCAGTTCGCTGTCCGATCGATAAACGGTGATTTGCGCTTCGATGGCTTGGATTAAATCCAGCGTTTCCAAGGCAGCTTCTGTCGCCTGCGGATACTGCCCCGCGTTGAAATAGAGTTCGAACGGGCAGGCCATGGCCGTGCGGCCAATGTGCAGCAGGTACGAGGCCGCTTCAACGGCCGGCGCAGTCGTCACTGGCGGATCGCTGGGCGTGGCTGCGGCTGAGGCGTCCGTCGGTTTGACGAGCTCGCCCGCCAGGGATTCGCGGCGGTTGCATGGGTTGGTTGGCATCACACAATTATAACGTCAACCGCGTGGCGGACTGCAGTCGGAAAGCGAGAAGCTAGACGCCCCGCTTTAGGGAAGTTTACAATGGGACCTCGCCCACGCTCCCGATTTTTTGAGAGACCTGCCCATGCCGCGCCGGCTGTTTTTTTTCGCTCTGATGACTTGTTGCGGTTGCGCGCAGGCGCTGACGATTGCCTGCTGCCGCGCGGATGAAGCGGAGTCGGCTGAGCGATTACAAGCGCTCGCCAGCCAACTGGGCGCAAAAACGTGGGCCGAACGTGAGCAAGCCACCAGCGAATTACTGCGGGCGGGCGTTCCCGCATTGCCTGCGCTTAACGCTGCCCTCAACGCCTCGGACGCCGAAGTTCGATCGCGCGCGCGGAACATTCGGGCGCGAATCGATCAGGATGATTACCAACATCGGCTCCGCGAGTTTGCCGCCGATTCCGCTGGTCGGCAGCAGTCGAATTTGCCCGGCTGGCAGCAATTTCGAAAACGCGTGGGGGACGATGAAGCCTGCCGGAAATTTTTTGTGTCGCTGGCGCAAGTCGCGCGGCCGATGCTGGAAAGCGTCGAGGCGGGGCCAGCGGCCGTTGGTCGACAACTGGACGAAGAGTTGCCCGTCATACACGAGATGTCGTTCACGTCGAGTCGCGAGGTGGCAAACAGTAAGTCGATTGCCAAGGCCGCGGCGATCCTCTTCGCCGCGGGCGATTCGGATGTTCCGGTGAATGCTGAAGTGGCAAACGGCGTGGGCGCGCTGTCGTGCTCCGGATCCATCGATTCGGGACTTGCCAAGGCCGAGCAAGCTCCAATGTTGCACAAAATTTTGGGACTGTGGATTTCTCGCAAGTTTGCCACGGAAGCATTGGAAGCCGAGACGCAGCGCACGCGGTTGATCGCCAGTTTGGCGTTTGCGCAACCTGAAGGATTGCCGATCGCACAGGCCGTGCTCACGCAGGCTACGCCCGCCAAGTGCATGATCCGTAGTCTGGCTATTCTGACCGTGGGCAAGCACGGTAACAAACAACATTTGGCGCTGCTGGAACCGATTCTCAAAGATAGCGACAATTGGTTGGTCGATGCGGGCACCGGCGGAAATAAGGTGAAGTTTATTGGTGGGAACACGCAAGTTGGCGATTTGGCGCTGGCGATGTCGATCCATCTGTATGGACGCAGCCCTCGCGAATTTGGATTCAAAGGCACGGAGCGGCCGGACGACATGTTTCCGCATGCCAGGTCGAACTACGATGCGAATCGCTTTTTCGATTTGAATTCGCCCACGCGCCGCGAAGGCGCCTTTAAAAAATGGGCCGCCACGCTGGCCATGGACCGAGCCGTGACCAACAAAGATCAGGCCGGCATCGCCGCCGCTAAACATGAATTGGCGGACGCCGAAAACATGTTGCTCAATGTGCAGCCAGCCACGACCATTCCCGCCGCCAAAAAGGACGACGGACCGTGAGCGACGCAATCGCTCATAGGTCGTCGCGGTATCTTTTCGCGTGGCCAGGCGATGCGTTATTTTGCGTTGTCGTACAAGACCGCAACCTATCCGCTTACGTCGCGCCCGCGGCAATGCTATAATCTCGCGATTCGCAATGGATGCCGTGTGCTCGCCGGTTTTTTTGTACCTCAACTCTGCTTTGCTGCTATGACCGACGCCTTACTTCAATCGTCCATTCCAAACCTCCCCGTCCGTCACGGAAAAGTCCGCGACATCTACGATCTGGGCGAAAAGTTGCTGCTGGTCAGCACCGATCGCATCAGCGCTTTTGACTGGGTGCTGCCCAACGGAATTCCCGACAAAGGCAAAGTCCTGACGCAACTCAGCACGTTTTGGTTCGAATGGCTGAAAGAACCGAATCACATGCTTGCCACCAAGTCGGCCGAGTTTGGCTTACCCAGCGGCGTGAATCTCGCGCCGCTTGAGGGCCGCAGTGTGCTGGTCCGCAAATCCAAAGTGGTGCCCATCGAATGCGTCGTCCGCGGATATTTGTCGGGCTCCGGATTAAAAGAATATAAAACCAGCGGCACGGTCTGCGGATTGAAACTGCCGGCCGGACTGCGCGAAAGCGACAAGCTGCCGGAACCCATTTTCACGCCTGCCACCAAGGAAGAATCCGGCCACGACATCAACATCTCTTACGAGCAAATGGTTGAGGTCGTGGGCGCGTCTGTCTCCGCCGAATTGCGACGTCGTAGTATTGACATCTATTTGCGCGGCGCCGAAATGGCGTTGAAGCAAGGCATCATCATTGCCGACACCAAATTCGAGTGGGGGCATTGCGGTGGCGAACTGATCTTGATTGACGAAGTTCTGACGCCGGATAGTTCGCGTTTTTGGCCTGCCGATCTCTACCAACCGGGGCGCGGCCAACCTTCGTACGACAAGCAGTTTGTGCGCGATTGGCTGGAAACCACCGCCTGGGACAAGAACAGTCCGCCGCCAGTTCTGCCGGCGGATGTGGTTCAAAATACCCGCGCCAAGTACATTCAAGCGTTCGAGCAACTCACGCACAAAACGCTAGCGATCTGAAACATTCTTCGCGGATTTCGGATTGCAGCAACTTGAGTTCACTTCTGCCCAATGTCGTTTGCCTGGTGATTGACCGTTTGCATGCCGGCATGCTGGGGCCGTACGGCAACACTTGGATTCAAACCGAACATTTCAATCGCCTGGCGGCGGATGCTTTGGTTTTTGATCAGGCGCTGACCGATCATACTGACCTGTCCAAAATTTATCGCAGCTATTGGCTCGGTCGGCACGCGCTGGCACCTGCCACCGAAGCCGAAGTAAATTCCGCTTTGCCGGTACTGTTGCGGGCAGGCGGTTTCCGAACGCATTTGCTGACAGACGACGCGGCGGTTGCCCAACACCCCTTGGCGGCGGCGTTCGACGATTGCCAGTGGTACGATTTTCCGCGGCAGCGCGGTGAGCAGGAACTGGCGGACACTCGTTGCGCGCATTTTTTTGCATCCGTAACCGATGCACTTTCCGAACTGGCGACCGAACAAACAGCCGCCGACGAGTCGAGCGCGGCAGCGCATCCGTTTTTGGCCTGGCTTCACACAGGCCATCTCAATGTGATCTGGGACGCGCCGCTCGAATTGCGAAATCAGTATGCGGATGGCGATGAAGAACTGCCGCCCAAGACGTCCGTGGTGCCTGCCGAAATCTTGCCGGCGGATTTCGATCCGGATCGCCTGCTGGGGATTTCGCACGCTTACGCAGGGCAAGTCTCGCTGCTGGACTTGTGTCTGGAGCCGCTGCTGGAACTGTTCGAACCCGGCGGCGCGTTGGCAAGCGGCGTGCTATTGGTCATCGGCGCGCGGGGGTTTCCGCTCGGCGAACATCTGAGTGTGGGCGCGGCCGGAAACGCACTGCACGGCGAACTGTTGCACGTGCCTTGGCTGCTGCGACTACCGGCCAGTCGCGGCGTCGCGATTCGCACGCAGTCGCTGGTTCAGCCGGCCGATATTTTTGCCACCGTGGCGGACCTATGTGGAGTTTTGCTGCCCACACCTGCGGCATTGCATGGGCAGAGTTTACTGCCATTGGCTGCGGACGAGCGGCAAATTGTTCGCGACCGCGCGGTGGCTAGCAACGATCACGGCGAACGGGCGATACGCACGGCCGACTGGTTTTTGCGAGTGTCGCCCGAGTCGCAAGAATTGTATCTCAAACCGGACGATCGCTTCGAACTCAACGAGATCGGTAGCCGCTGCGAAGAAATTGCCGACGGGCTTAAAGCCGTGCTCGCTGACTTTTTGCACGCAGTCGCGATGCCAGACGAAGCAGCGCAAACCCTCGCGCCGCTGCCCGAAGTCTTAAAAAATCTGCCAGGCTAAAATCCGTTTCCGTGAACCGACGAGCCCACGATGTTTATCTCCGCAATTGCAGGAATCATGATGTTAACCACCGTCGCGGCGCCCGAGGGCGACCCTTACCAATGGCTGGAGGACGTTGCCGGACCGAAGTCGCTGGAATATGTCGAAGCTCAAAATGCGATCACAGTGAAGCAATTCGAATCGAAGCCAGATTTTGCGCCCATTCAAAAACAGCTCCGCGACATTCTTGATTCGCAGGATCGAATTCCTTACGTTCAGCAGCTTGGCGATCATCTCTACAATTTCTGGCAAGACAAGCAAAATCCGCGGGGCCTGTTCCGGCGAACCACCTGGGACGAATATCGTAAACCGCAACCCCAGTGGGAGACCGTGCTGGATGTCGATCAGTTGTCGAAAGACGAAAAAGAGAATTGGGTTTGGCATGGCTCCAGCACATTGCCGCCGGACTATCGGCGGTGCTTGATTTCGCTGTCGCGTGGTGGTGGCGACGCTCACGTGACCCGCGAATTCGATCTGCAAACACGCCAGTTTGTGAAGGATGGTTTTTCCCTGCCGGAGGCTAAAAGCCAGGTTGTCTGGCGCAATCTCGACCAACTTTACGTGGGCACTGACTTTGGTGAGGGCTCGCTGACTGACAGCGGTTATCCCCGTTTGGTGAAGCTGTGGCGTCGTGGCACGCCATTGGCCGAAGCCCAGCAAGTTTACCAGGGGCAGAAGACCGATGTTTCTGTTTCCGCCTGGGTGGAGCATACGCCGGGATTTTTTCGCGAGGGGTTTAGTCGTGAAATCGCTTTTTATAAGTCGGAAACGTTTCTGATCCAGCCTGAAAAGGCGGCAGAAAATTCCAGCACGTCAGCTTCGGTCGATCCCACCAAGTACGTCAAATTCGATGTGCCTGACGACGCTCAGGTCAACATGTTTCGGCAGTGGCTGACGGTTCGCCTGCGCAGCGACTGGAAGGTTGGCGGCAAAACGTTTCCGGCCGGAGCGCTGCTGGTCACAGAGCTCGCTGCATTCCTGCAAGGCGCGCGTACGTTTGAGATGCTGTTTGAGCCCCAACCGCGACTTTCGCTGTTGGGCGTGTCTGAGACCAAAAACGCGCTGGTGCTGAACGTCAGCGACAACGTGCGCGGCCGCGTGATCGAATTGCAGCCCGGCGAAAGTGGCTGGCGACGTCGCGAAATGCATCTGCCCGGCCAAGGCACGGTGACGGCAGCGGCCGTCGACGCCGAAACGTCCGACGACTTATGGGTGAGCTACCAGGATTTTCTGATTCCGCCCTCACTGTACTTGACCTCGCTGGGCAAAGATCCAGCCCAGCCCCTGAAGACACTGCCCGCGTTTTTTGACGCCGCCGGCATGACGGTTCAGCAGTTCGAAGCCACCTCGGCCGACAAGACGCAGGTGCCGTATTTCGTGGTTGGCAAGCAAGACGCCATCGCCTCTGGCAAAGCGCCCACACTGCAATATGGTTACGGTGGATTCGAGATTCCGCAGTTTCCGCGGTACAGTGCCGGAATTGGCACTGCCTGGCTCCAGCGTGGCGGCATTTATGTGTTGGCCAACATCCGTGGCGGCGGCGAATTCGGTCCCGCCTGGCATCAAGCTGCACTCAAAGCCAATCGCCAGCACGCGTTTGACGACTTCGAAGCGATTGCCGCGGATCTGGTTAAACGCGGCATCACCGGCCAGCAGCATCTGGGCATCATGGGCGGTAGCAACGGCGGACTGCTGGTCAGCACGGTGGCCATTCAGCGGCCGGAACTGTTCAAAGCGGTTGTCTGCCAAGTGCCGCTGACGGATATGAAGCGATTCCACAAACTGCTGGCCGGCGCGAGCTGGATGGCCGAATACGGCAACCCCGATCAACCGGCCGATTGGGAATACCTGGCGAAGTACTCGCCCTATCAAAACGCCAAGGCGGGCGTGACGTATCCACGAATTCTGTTTACGACCTCCACCCGCGACGACCGAGTGCATCCGGCCCACGCGCGCAAATTGTATGCCAAGCTCAAGGATTTTGGACAGGACGTGTTTTACTTCGAAAACACCGAGGGCGGGCATGCCGGATCGACCAATAACGAGCAGCGGGCGCGAATCATCGCCTTGGAATACACGTTTTTGCTGGACAGCTTGCGATAAAAAACCGATCGACGGCATTGGGTGTCAGCGTTCGCGTCGTGAGCGCGCGTGCAACAACCGCGTCAGCAATGTTTCGCTGACGCGACCGCGGAATCGCACTTTGCCGTCGATCACCACCACCGGCACGCAATCGGTGTACTTGGCCACGAGTTGTGGATCGGATTCAATATCGATTATTCGCGGTTGCAGTCCGTGACGCTTGAGCAGCGCTTCGGCCAACTCGCAGAGGTGACAATTCTGGCGGGTAAAAACCAGTACTCGATCAGCGGTGTTCACGGCAGATCTCGAAGCAAGGCAAGTACGGCGAAGCGAACGTGTGACAACGGGCTGGCGGACCGCCGCCGGAGTAATCGAATTATTTTTGGGAAAATTCGCTGCTGCCAGCTTTACGCAAACAATTGATTGTTGGTATTCTACACGCATTGATGGTACTCTAAAGTCATGACTTGTGAGTAGCCGGGCTGACGTAGGTCAATTTCGCGGGCAAAGTCGCCGCGAGAGCACGAACCTTGGCCCTGCTCTTATGCGTCTCCCATCTTGACAGGTATCGATTGATTTTCTGAGCGATCCGATTCTGGGCACGACGACTTAATACGGCGCCGGTGAGGGCCGGCCTCAGTATGGCAAGAGTCAGCGCGGAAAAAATTTTAGAGTTGGTTCAACGTAGCGGTCTGGACGAAAACAATCGTACCGCCGAAGTCGTTGCCAATCTGAAACAACGGGGTGACCAAGCGACGCTAAACGATAGCGAGCGCCTGGCTGCCGCTTTGATCGAAGCCAAAATTGTCACTCGTTGGCAGTGCGACAGGCTGCTGGAAGGCCGGCACAAAGGCTTTTTTCTCAAGCAGTACAAGCTGTTGGGTCTGCTCGGCACCGGCGGCATGAGCAGCGTGTACCTGGGCGAGCACGTGTTGATGCAGCGCCTGGTGGCCATCAAAGTGCTGCCGCAAAGCCGCATCGACGATACGTCGTATCTGGCGCGTTTCCATCGAGAAGCACAGGCGGCCGCCTCGCTGGATCATCAGAACATCGTCCGCGCCTACGATATCGATAACGACGGCAAAAACCATTACATCGTGATGGAATTTGTCGAAGGTCGCGACCTGTTGGCGGTCGTCAAGGCGAACGGACCACTGAATTTTGAAACCGCCGCCGATTATATCCGGCAGGCGGCCGACGGACTGGAACACGCGCATCGCGGTGGGCTGATTCACCGCGACATCAAACCGGCGAACCTGCTGGTCGATAACCGAGGCGTAGTCAAAGTTCTGGACATGGGTTTAGCACGGTTCGTCAACGAAACCATGGCCTCGCTGACCATCCAGCACGACGAAAACGTGCTCGGTACCGCCGATTACCTCTCGCCCGAACAAGCCCGCGACAGCCATCAGGTCGACGCGCGGACCGATATTTACAGCCTGGGCTGCACGCTTTATTACTTGCTGACCGGGCAGCCGCCATTTCCCAACGGGACCTTGGCGCAACGCATTAAGGCGCATCAGACGGATACGCCGGCCAGCATTTACGAATTGCGGCCCGATGCGCCGCCGCTGTTGGTTGATATTTGCACACGGATGATGGCCAAGACGGTCGGATCGCGCGTGCAAACGGCCAACGAAGTTTCCGAGGCCGTTTCGCTCTGGCTGCAAGCGCGGAATCCGTCTGACGGCGGGGGCTCATCGACCAATCTCGGCTCGCCAAAGCCGAGTGCGGGCGGCAGCTCGGGTAGCAACGCGGTTTTACCACGCCGTTCGCAAATGCCGGTCATTCAGCGCCGCGAGCGAACCAATGCCACGACCGACACAATTTCCGACGCAGATCGCAACACCATCAAGGGACCGGCTGGGTCGCAGCGCGTTCGTTCCGGTTCCGATAGTGATCCAGCCAACCGACGCGCCGCGGGTGATTCTTCGAAATCCGGTTCAAGCTCCGCAAGTCGCGGTGGCTCGAGCAAGTCGGCGACGAACTCCAAATCGCATGGCATTCAGCGACGACCGAGCGTTGGCACGCCCGCCAGCAACAATCTGAACGAGTTGTTTTCAGAAGTCGGCGCGCTTCCTCCGGGCGGTGCGTTGTCAAAACGCAACAAGCCGGCCATGAACAGCCGTGCCCAAGCGCCGTGGTGGATTTGGTATGCCATCGGCGGCGGCGCATTGTTCGTTGCCATTCTGCTGACGCTGTTTTTCATTTTTGGCTCGCGGTAACCTGCCGTCTTTCGCCGCCAACCGCGCTTTCGCAATCATCATTCGCCACGACTCTCGTCGCGAGCGCGCAAATTTCTTCGCATTTGCGCCGCGATCATCACCGCCGCGCGCTGTTCGCACGCGCGATGGCGCGCGACGGATCGAAACAGCTTCGCATTGCTTGATTGGCGCTTTGCGTAATTTCTGAGATAAGCTGGGAGGTTTCTGTCAAGTCCTGTTGCAATAGGTAAATTGCCCCGAGTCCAGCTAGACACCCCTCAGGTGGCTATTTGCAAGTGCTTGCCAGATAGCGACTTGCGCCGTTCACTTGTTTTTTGATTGCCCGCCTACCTAGGATGGAATTGTCGATCCGCTCTGCCGCACCCTGCTTTTCGGTTGGTGATGCTGAGTCTGAGTCGCATCAACTGGGTCGGTCAGTCACGAATCGGCCTGCTGTCGTTCGAAAAAGACGCGTCGGATACCACACAACCATGATCAATCACCGCAAGCCTCGCCTCGGCGGCCGTACTTCCAACCGCTTACACCACATCAATGGGTTGGCCCGCGCCAAACAAGCGCAGAAGGCCACATTGTTGAGCAAGCGCGCCCGTTTGCAATCGCAAAACCAACGCCTGCCGTTCGTGCCGCCGGAAGATTGGTACGAGCCACTGGACGAACCCAACGGGTATAAGATTGTGACGCAATCGCCGGGCAACGGCTTTCGGCATATCCTCACGCCGGACGAAATTCGGCAGCGGTTAGCCGAACTGCCCGAGCAATTCACCGCTGCGCTGCAAGTCGTGCAATTGAGTCGCATGACTCGCAAGAAGCAGAGCTTTCCGTGCTATGGCATGCAATGGGGTACGAGCCTGTACTTGTATCCCATTGAATCGAATCTGATCGAGTATTACAGCGCGCCGCCCAAGCCCAGCCAAGTGAACGAGGCGCGGATGTATGGCGGGCGGTGGGAGCAGGAATCGACCAGCGTTTGGAAGTTGGTTTGGTCAGAAGCGACGATCAAAGACTTTTATCTAAACAACATTCTGATTCACGAGCTGGGCCACCTTCTGGACGATCGCAACTCGCGTTCGGTTGATCGCGAACGCTACGCGGAATGGTTCGCGTTACATTACGGCTATAAAACCACGCGTGGCGATCTGGCCAAGCGGAATGTCGTTCGTCGGCATCACGCCTGAGCAGACTGAATCGTGAGGCCTTTAGGCATGCAAAAATCTTCCAAGCCGAAAACATCGCTGCTGGGCCTGGCGTTGGACAACGACGACGGCCACACGCGTTTGACGCGCGGCAAAAACTTCGCTTTGCTTGGCGGTTCGCAAGAGTCGCATGCTCAAATGCAAGAAACGGTCATCAAGGTCAACGAGCGGTTGGATCAGCGCGGCAAACGCTTGGAAGATGTGTCGCCGGTTGAACTGCGAGACCTGATCCACGACGTGATCGACCGCTAAGCCCTCCGAGTGCGGCGGCGAACGTTGCCCGCTCTTGAACGGCGGTTTTTCCGGCGCTATACTTGTTCGCTGGTCCATGAGGCGATGGAGTTCGCCACAACCGCCGGCAGATTTGCCGAGCTGATGACTCCTACCGAACGCATTGTGTGGTGGGACTCTTTCTGTTGCCGGCGCCCATCGGTAACGTCACTGGCCGCATGTTCGCCAAGTGGAGATTGCCGTGGCATTTCGCTTTAAGCCGCAGGACCAACTTGCACTGGGCCTGCACGCGCTACGCTGGTTGGCAATTGCCGCCGTGCTGGGCGGGTTGATCGGTTCGGCCGTGGCCCTCTTTTTGTGGTCGTTGGATCTGGCCACCACCACGCGCTGGAATCATCCGGCGCTCTTGTACTTTTTGCCGCTGGCCGGAATTGCGGTGGCGCTGCTCTATCAAGCCTGGGGCAAATCGGTCGAAGCCGGCAATAATTTGATCGTCGACGAAATTCACGCGCCCGGCGGCGGCGTGCCGGCGCGGATGGGTCCGCTGGTGTTGATCGGCACGGTGATCACACATCTGTTTGGCGGTTCGGCCGGACGCGAAGGCACCGCGGTGCAAATGGGCGGAAGTTTGGCGAGTTGGCTCGCGCGGCTGCTGCGATTGAATTCCAACGATGTGCGAATTCTGCTGATGGCGGGCGTGGCGGGCGGTTTTGGCGCTGTGTTTGGCACGCCACTCACTGGCGCCATTTTTGCCATGGAAGTGCTCGCCATTGGCAAAATGAGCTATGAGTCGATGATTCCCTGCCTGGTGGCCGCAATCGTTGGCGATCAGACCACCAAAGCCTGGGGACTGGAACATTCCGTCTATCGCGTTTCTTCGATGTTGCACGCGGCCGTGACGCCGGACGCCATGCGACTGGACTGGTTGCTGGCCGGAAAAGTTGCCGTCGCCGCCGTGGCCTTCGGGCTAGTGGCGCTGCTATTTGCCGAACTGACGCATGGATTGCATGCGCTGCAATTGCGGTGGATCAAACACGCCTGGCTACGCGCCGCCGTCGGGGCTCTGTTGGTCATCCTGCTGGTCTGGCTGCTGGGCACGCGCGATTACCTGGGGTTGGGCGTTTCGGCCGATCCGCACACGCCCGGCGCGGTAACCATCCAATCTTGCTTTCATGCCGACGGCGCAACTTCGTGGAGCTGGTGGTGGAAATTGTTGTTTACCGCCATCACGCTCAGCGCGGGTTTCAAGGGTGGCGAAGTGACGCCGCTGTTCTTCATTGGCGCGGCGCTTGGCAACACGATCGCCCAAGTCTGCGGTGCGCCGGTCGATTTATTCGCGGCGCTTGGATTTGTGGCCGTGTTTGGCGCGGCAACCAATACGCCGCTGGCCTGTACGATCATGGGCATCGAACTGTTCGGTGCCAGCGGTCCAGGGCTGTTCGAGTCGGGCTTTGTCGTGTACCTGGCCATCGCCTGTTTCGTCGCCTACTTGATGAGCGGGCACTCAGGCATTTACCTTTCGCAGCAAATCGGCACGCCTAAGCATCACTCGCTGGCCGGCGATGACTCGCTCCGCGCCGCGCGTCAGAAGAAAGGTTCTGCCGCGGCCGAGACATCCAATCAGCGGCGCAAACGACGGCGCGAGAAAAAGTCGGATGGGCCGAAGTAGCGCGGCCGATCAACGGTGGCCGTCAGGCAGCCATCTCGTCGCCAAAGTAGTATTTGCGGGCGTCCGGATTGGCCAGCACTTCGGCACTGGTCCCCTCGCAGAGAACCTGCCCGCTGCGGACGACGTAAGCGCGATCGGTAATTTTGAGCGTCTCGCGTTCGCGGTGGTCGGTGATCAAAATGGAGATGCCCACGTCGTCGCGTAGTCGGCAGATGATTTTTTGGATGCTGTTGATGGTCACAGGATCGATGCCGGTAAACGGTTCGTCGAGCAGGATGATGGTGGGGTTGGAAACCAGGCAGCGGGCGATTTCCAAGCGGCGTTTTTCGCCGCCCGAGATGACCATCGCTTTGGATTTGCGAATGCGGCCGATGTCGAACTGTTCGATGAGTTCTTCGCAACGTTTCTTGCGAGATTGGTAATCCATGCCCAGGATTTCCATCACCGCCAGCAAGTTGTCCTCGACGGACAGTTTGCGAAACACGCTCTGTTCTTGCGCCAGGTAACCCATGCCGCCCTCGCGCGAGCGGCGATACATGGGCCAGCGGGTGACGTCCAAACCGTTGAGCGTGACGCGGCCGGCGTCGGGTTCGATGAATCCGCAAGTCATGCGAAAGCTGGTCGTCTTGCCGGCGCCGTTGGGCCCCAGCAGGCCGACGATCTCGCCTTGTTCGACCTGAAAATCGACGCCGTCGACCACGCGCCGGCGTCCGTAGGTCTTGACCAATCCTTCGGCTTTGAGAATTAGCATCGTTCGCTCCGCGATCTGCGTTGGGGCCAACCGTGGCCGCCGTGATTGGAAATTTCTGTTCGACTAACGGACGCGGCCCATCTGCCCGAAGTTCGGAAAAAACGGAAACCACATGCCGCCATCCGGCGATGTGTGATCGAACGAGTGGGGCCAATAAACGAATAGCGCTTTGCCGGTCAACAGGTTTCGATTAACGGTTCCCCACGAACGACCGTCGGCGCTCTCCGGGCTGTTGTCGCCCAGCATCCAGAATTCGTCGGGACCAATGACGGCCTTATTGTTGTTTCGTTGATACCAACCCATGTTGCTCGGGTCCGACTGCGGTGAGCCGTAGAAAACGTCGCGGAGCACGCGTAGATGCTCAACCTGAGCAGCCACGCCGCTGATGGCAATGCCCACCGGCGAAGCGTCCGTAGTATCCGCGCGGCCAACGACCGGCAGCGATCCAACCACCGCTTGGTTGCCAAACGGTTCGTAGGCGGTGCCGTGTCCATCGCCGCCGCTGAATTCGACGAATTTGTCGTCGACCCACAGCAGCAGTTGGCTGTCGACATTGGTGAACAGCAAATGATGTTTGCCGGGCGTCATCGCCGCCTTGCCCGCTCGCGCGTATTCCGGCAGTCCGGAAATTGACAGCGTAGCGTCGCCGGACTTCAGGTCGAAGTGGCATTGGCAGCGGTGGCCTTTTTTGACCAGTTCCAGCACCATCTCGCCTTGGGCCGCTTCTACGTTGAACTGACAATCCAGCGCCAAATCCGTCACGATGTTATAGCCGGTTTCTTCGTTGGCATTGTAAGACGCGAAATCGTGTACGGCGGCCGTCGTTGCTTTGACTTCCAAAGGATCGATTTGCGTTTGCCGCCACTGCTTGCTGCTTTCGTCGTAGAGTAACTGCCAAATTCGATCCGTCGGCGGCGTGTGGACATATCGCAACCATTGCAGATCGGGCGACTTGCCATCGGTTTCAAACGCTTTGCGGTTGGGCTTCTGATCGGCGGACTCAGGATGCTTCCACGCGCCCGGAGACTCCGCGGCCGACCACGGGCACCAGCGCTCGGGCCAGCCGTGCTCGACGAGTGGATCGAGCACGTAGTCGTTATCGTAAACGTCCTGCAACATCGCGCGCACTTTTTGTGGCGACTTGCGAGTGATCTGGAATTCGCCATCGCCCTGTTCGACGTAAATGTCGCCGTCGATAATGCGGATGGTTTCGCCCGGCAGGCCAATCAACCGCTTGATGTAATTGATTTTTGCGCCGTCCGGAAACTTAAAGACCACCACGTCCCAGCGTTTGGGCTCCGTGATGTCGTAAACGAATTTCGCCACCACGATCCGGTCGCCGTTATACGAATTGTCTCTCCAGTTGAGCGGAAATCGAAAAGCATCCACATCGTGACCATCTTTATCCTTCACTTGATAAGCGGGCTCTAAACCAATGGTGTGACGGAAGCGGCACATCGGGCAAACCGAGGCATGCACCTCTTTCCCTGGTATCGGCACGTTCGTCTCGGTATTCACTTCGGCGCTGGCGCTGGTCCGGTAGCGAAAGTTGCAGAGCGGGCAGCGAACATCTTTGTGCCGACCTTGCAACGTGGGTGCCATCGAACCGGTGGGAATTACAAACATTTCGGCGGCGAAGGTCTTAAACAAAAACGCCAGAATGAACGCGATCACCACCGATTCGATGGTTTCGCGAATCACGCGCACATTGTCGTCGGCGGTCGTCGTCGCGGAGGCCGGTTGCTTGTTGACTGCGGCTGACGATGCTGAGGCTGACGCCATGACGATTTCCAGATAAAATGAGTCCGCTCAGGCCGGCGCGTGCGACGAACTCGATGAGCGAAAAATCCAACGCACCTCGCTGTTGCCACCGTAATGCTAGCGGTTTTTGGGCGAGCCAGCCGACCGCGAAGCCGTTGTTGCTGCTGTAAATATATCGAAATTGCCCGATGACCGAAACTTGAATGCAGGCGAATTCCGCCAGCACTCGCCGAAAATGACAGAAAACTTGCTGCGGCACAGGCCGGCGCGATCTGCTTTGCCGCCAGAAGGTCGCGGTCAACCAATCATGGCTCGTGAACATGACGGAACTCGCTTGCTATGAACCATCGACAAGGAACGGCGTCGCTGCGAATTGCCGTGCTAGCCGGAGGCGATTCGGCCGAACGCGAGATCAGTTTGCGTAGCGGAACTAGCGTGCTCGCTGCGCTGCGTCAACTCGGCCACGCGGTAACGCTGATCGATTCCGCGGAAATGCCCTGCGAATGCGTCGACTGGGCGTCGTACGACGTTGCTTTTCTCGCGTTGCACGGTGGGGCTGGCGAAGACGGCCGCCTGCAACAGCAGTTGGAAACGCTTGGTGTGGCCTATACCGGCAGCGGACCGCAAGCGTCGCAGTTAGCCATGAGCAAATCGCGCAGCAAGCAGGTCTTTGCGGCGGCTGGTGTGCCCACCAAGCCGTATGTAACATTCGATCCGCGCGATTCGCACGCGGCCATTCGCGAAGCAGTGGCAACGCTTGGCTGGCCGATGATTTTCAAGCCAGACAGCCAAGGTTCCAGCCTCGGCGTGAGCGTGGTCAGCTGCGCAGCGGACATTCCCGCCGCAGCAACAATCTGTGCGCAATACGAAAGTCTGGCGCTGGCCGAACCGTTGATTGTGGGCCGCGAATTCACCGTGGCACTGCTTGGTCGCCGAGCGTTGCCGGTGGTGGAAATCCTGGCCAGCTCCGTACTGTTTTCGTACGAGGCCAAATACGCCAGCCCCGACACGCAGTTTCGATTCGACTTTGTGCTTGACGCCGACGCGTTGCAAAAGCTCGAACAAGCGGCGATTGCGGCAGCCGCCTCGCTACAGACGCGCGGCTTGGTGCGCGTTGACGTGATGCTCGATCAAGAAAATCAGCCGTGGGTGATCGAGGTCAACACCATCCCCGGCATGACCGATCGCAGCCTTGCACCGCTGGCTGCCGCGCGTGCCGGCATTTCGCTTTTTGAACTTTGCCAGTGGTCGATTCAGCAAGCGCTTGAGATCGGAGATCGCTGGCCGCAAACCTGATCACGGCAGCCCGCGTCGCCGCAAGAATTGGCGCGCCGACAAGAAGAACTGCTGGTAGTCGTCGCGGCGATAGTCCGGAAATGTCCAATCGCGATGTTGCCAGCGGCCGTCTTTGAAAAACAGCGTGACTTCCGCGAAAAAACCTTGGCTTATATAAATACGGTGTGCGTGATCTTTGGTCGAAGCCAGCACCAACTTGGCAGCCGTCATGTAGCCAGGGTCGAGGTTCAATGGCCGTGGTTCCGGATGGAGCCCCAGCGCGGCGTATTCGGCTTCCCACTGGTTGGTGGCCAACTTAAGCGCCGGCAATTCGTCGGGCGGCATCGGCTGCTCGAAAATCCAAAACAGCTTTTGGATCGCGGCGCCCATGGTGGCCTGATAATAATTGGTTTCGACAAACTCAAACGCCGGACTCGCGAGCGCCACGGGTCCGCAGTGTGCTTCGAGCCGCGTGCGCGCCCAATCGAGCGCCTGCGGATGACGACTGAACGCCGCCACCAATAACAGCACCGGCGGATGATGGCGGAGTTCGCCCATGAGTTTGAATGCAGACGAGTTCGAACGGCGGAAGACAACGGCTGCCGTCGCGCAATAACCTGCTGGACGGTGTTGTTTCCGAAAACGTTGGCGCGCGGACCAAGGCGTTTCCGAATTTAGCCCGAGCGGCCGCGCTTCGCAACCGTCGGCATTGGAAATTGACGCATTTGACGGCTACGCGGGGATGCGATCCACCAAGCACTCAATTTCCAGCGAAACCAGCTTGTTGATCAGTTCATGCGCGTCGTTGGGACGTCGCAACGGATCTTTTGCCAGCAGGCTGTCGACAAGTTTAATCAACCGCGCGGGCAATTGCGGCGCCAGCACCCTGAGATTCGCTCGTTGACCGTGGCGATGCAATAGCGCCAACTCGGCCAGATCGTGCGCTTGGATTGGCGACTGCCCGGTCAGCATTTCGAACAGCGTCGCGCCTAAACTGTAGAGGTCGCTGCGATGATCGGCCTGCAATGTTCGAGTGAGCAGTTCCGGCGCCATGTAGTTGAACGTGCCGAGTAGCGGTCGATCGTCGGCACCGCTGTGCTCGTCAAATTTCCGTGCAAATCCTAAATCGAGTAGCGTCGCGTGGCCTTCTGGCGAGATGAAGATGTTGGCCGGCTTGATATCGTTGTGTAGCCAACCGCGGACGTGCAGCGCTTTGAGCGCTTCGGCCACTTGCCGGGCGACCCACAGTGCAAACGGTACCGTCGGCCGCTGGCGACGAAGCTGATCCAACAGCGAGCAGCCACGCAGATAGGGACTTACCAAATAATAGGGTGGCTGACTGACCTGCGCCGTCAAAATGGCAATCAAGTGCGCATTGGAAACGTCGCGGGCGACGATGGCCTCGCGGCAAAACAACGCCGCCATCCGCGAATCATCTTGCCACTCGGGCTTGAGCAACTTTACGGCATATCCGGCCGGACGATTGCCGCCGCCAGCCGGGCGCGCCTGGTAGACCACCGAGAGTGTACCCTCGCCCAGCCGATGAGTTAATTCCCATTGGCCAAGCCGGCGTGGTAGGTCCGTGGCTCCAGCGCGCGCAGCAGCGTTTGCGGCCTGGATTTGATGCGCAGTTGTGGTGGTCATCGGTCAGCGTCAACCGGATTTTCAAGGAACCTGGGTCTGGCGAGACAACGCGCGTGGCCGAGCGGGAAGCTCGGTCGATGGGTCCAAAACGCCAGCGAAATTCGCTAGCGGGCCAATTTCGTGAGGCTTTCGCGGGAAGAAAGCAACACGGCTGGCCATTTTGGGAAGTGCTGCGTTGGCTCTACGGTTTGCATCGGTTATTCGGCCGAGTCGAGTTGAGTCGTAACAATTCAGTTTCGCCGAGGCAATTGGCTGCTTGCTAGTGCTAGCCGGCCAACTTAAAATCCTGTCTTTCAACGGCTCAAGTATTCCGATGTGAGGCCGACCGCCGACGAGCCCAAATTCGTCACACGTTGCTGCGGTCGCGCTTTCCGAACAGAGGTCATTATGCACACGCTCCACAACTGTTTGCGCACCTTACTGTTTCTACTTCCGCTCGCACTGCTGGTTGGTTGCGATAATGGCGGCAAGCGAATCGTTTTGCTGACCAACGGCGACTCTCCGTTTTGGGATGCGTGTCGAACCGGCATGCAAGACGGCGCCGCCAAATACGATTTCCGCAAGGCGGGCTTCAAGGCCGACATGCAGGTGAATGACGGCACGACCAAGGGGCAAATCGATAAACTCAAGCAACTCGGCAATCAATCGGATGTGGCTGGAGTGGCAATCTCTGCCCTGGAAGCGGATAACGCCGCGGTGGCCGACGAACTTCGCGCGCTGCGGAAGAAGGGCATCGCCGTCATTTGCATGGACTCGGACGTCAATCGCGAAAAGTTCCGCGACGCGCGCTCGTACTATATCGGCACCGATAATCTCAAGGGCGGCAAAGTGCTGGGCAAAGCGGCTAAGGTCGTGCTGGAATCACGCGATGTGAAACGTGGCGGGTATGTGCAATTCGTCGGCAAGACGGGCGCTCAAAACGCGCGCGAACGCATGGACGGGTTCAAGGAAGCGATCGGCAGCGATTTCACCGAAGTTGATCGGATGCCGGACGACGTCAAAAAGGACATCGCCCGCGATAATGTCCGCACGGCGCTGACCAACCATCCGGACCTGGTCGCCTTGGTTGGCATTTGGTCGTACAACGCGCCGGCCATTGCCGACGTGATCACAGAAAAAGGCCTGATCGGCAAATTGGCCGTGATCACTTTCGACGCCGAGCCCAAGGCCATCGACGAAATGGGCAAAGGCAAAATCGATGTGATGGTTGCCCAGAATCCGTATCAGATGGGTCTTGAGTCCGCGCATCTGTTGAAAGCGATGGTCGAAAAAGATCAAGCGGCAATCAACGCCATGTTCCCGCACGCGGACAACGACAAGGAAACGGGCGATATTTTCGAGACCGAATTACGCGTCGTCATCAAGGATCAAGACTCTCCGATCAAAGACGAGCAATTCAAAGATCAAGCCAAATGCATCAAACTGGGCGACTTCAAAGCGTGGCTGGCCGAACGTAAGCTGAGTGGATCGTAATCGGCGGCCGGTCGAGTGTCGTGTTTGGCCGCTGACGGCTGACGTGACAAATTCCAATTTCGGTCGCGCGCTCTTTCGTTTTGGAACTTACTGTGCCCGCTTTGGACAATCACTCCGCCGATCACCACGGCGCCGGCGAATCGCGCTGGATGCGAATACTGCGATCGGGCGAAGCCAAATTGGTGATCGCCATCATAGCCGTCTTCTTGATTGCCGGCGCCATTGATCCCGCGCACAACTATTTTCATCAGAGTTCGTTTCTTGGCAGCGTGGACCTGATTGTCCGTCAAACGGCGCTGCTGGGCATCGTTGCCCTGGGGGCGGCGGTGGTGATTATCGCCGGCGGCATCGATTTATCGATTGGCTCAATGATTGCATTCAGCGCAACGGTTTGCGCTTCGCTGTTGTTACTGCTCGCGCCTGAGGAAATGAGCGGCGCGGTCAAGTGGTATCGTTTGACGGGCGAAGAAATCAATCGCACCGCGCTCGGCGAAAAATGGAACTCAGCCGAGTTAGCGGATCATTGGTTTGCCGATCAGGCAACGTTCAAGCTGGCTCTCGAAAAGAGTATGCCGGCGGATGAGTTGAAATCCCATTTGGCGACGCTGTTGTCGCAGGCCGAGAAAAACAAGCCCATTCCGGTGTGGGTGATTGCTGTGGCAGTGAGCGGCGCGATTCTGTCTGGCTTTCTCGTTGGCAGCTTGCATGCCTGGCTGATTACTGTCGTTGGACTGCCGCCGTTCATTGCTACGCTCTCGACGCTGGTGGGATTGCGGAGCATGGCCCGCGTGCTTTGTTTTCAGATTACGTCCTACAAGCAAGGCGGCCCAAAGACGATCATCAATATCTTTGACGACGGATTCCGAACGCTGACCAATCAGCATTGGATTCCGATTGCGGTCTGCCTGGTGCTGCTGGCCGCTGTTTGGCTGTTCTTGCAACGAACCATCGCCGGTCGACACGTCTACGCGCTCGGCGGGAACGAGCAGGCGGCAAGGCTGAGCGGGATTCGCACGGAAAATATCAAGTGGCTGGCTTATGCGATCAGCGCCATGGCGGCCTCCATCACCGGCGTCTTGCAACTCTCGTATGTGTCGAGCGCGGATCCGCAAACGCAGGCGGTGGGATACGAACTGAACGCCATTGCGGCAGCGGTTGTCGGCGGTTGTAGCTTGCAAGGTGGCGTGGGGACCGCACTTGGCGCCGTGCTTGGCGGCATGTTCATGTGGACCGTGCTCAACGGTATTTCGATGGTTATCAAAGAAAACGCAGACACCTACCAAGGCTGGGTCGTCGGCGTGGTCGTCGTGTTGGCCGTGGCCTTCAACCAAATGCGACAGAGCCTGTCGCAATCGCGGAGCTTTTTTCCTGGCGTACTCGGTTACGTGACAATCACCTCGCTTTCATTGATTGCCGGCCTAATGGGTATGGCCATCGGAAAATCGTTCCGCGGTGAGCCGGTTGGCTTAGCGGGTTTGTTGGCTTTGGGGACGACCGCGGTTTTCTTACTCGCCCTCAAGTGGATGGGCGGACGGCCGGCCAAAAATCAGTAACCACCATTTGCATTCCGTCAATCGCCTTGATGCCTCTCGCTCAACTGCCACCGCTGCTTTCGATTCAACAGGTCACCAAACGGTTTCCGGGCGTGGTGGCGCTGGAGGACGTTTGGTTCAACGTGCAACGCGGTGAATTGCACGCCATAATGGGCGAAAACGGCGCCGGCAAAAGCACGCTGATGAAGATTTTGTCGGGCGTGATCACCGAATACGAAGGCGCGGTGCTGCTGCGCGGTCAGCCAACCGCGTTTGGCGGCACCCGCGATGCCGAAGCGGCCGGCGTCAGTATCATTCACCAAGAGCTGAACCTGGTGGAACAACTCTCGGCCGCCGCCAATATCTTTTTGGGCCGCGAAAAGCGCACGCGGTTTGGTCTGATTGATAACCGCGGCATGCAACAGGCGGCCGCCACTCTGCTCGGACTACTCGAATGCTCCATCCGGCCCGAACAGCTCGTGGGCGAATTGCGCGTGGGCGATCAGCAACTGATCGAGATCGCCAAGGCGATTTCGCTGGAGGCCGAAATCCTGATCATGGACGAACCGACCAGCGCGCTGACCGAGACTGAAGTCGCGCGGCTGTACCGCGTCATTGACCGGCTCCGCGCCCGCGGTGTGACCATTCTGTATATCTCGCACAAGATGGACGAAGTCTTTCGGCTGGCCGACCGCATTACGGTGCTGCGCGACGGCAAACTCGTCAAATCGGTCGACCGGGCCGGCGTGAGTCGTCGCGAAATCACGCACCTGATGGTCGGTCGCGAGTTGGAGCAAACGCGGTTGGGCGATGGTCGCATGCCAACGGAAACCGTGCTTCAAGTTCAAAATCTCTGCCTCGCCTGGCCGGGCCACGCGCGACAGTGGCGTTTGAAAGACATTAACTTTTCGCTGCGCCGTGGCGAAATTCTCGGCTTCGCCGGCTTAATGGGCGCGGGTCGGACCGAACTGCTGGAAACGCTGTTTGGCGCGCGAATGGAAAAGCACAGCGGTCAAATCGTGCTGGACGGTCAGCCCGTGGCGTTTTCGCATCCGCAGCAAGCCCGCCGAGCTGGCGTGGCGCTGGTCACCGAAGATCGCAAGCGGCTCGGATTGTTTTCGCAAATGTCGGTTGGCAAAAACATTACCGTTTGCGCGTTGTCCGACGCCGCGCCCGGCGGCGTGATCAATCCATCGATCGAAGCGCAACTGGCGCGGCAATCGATCCAAGAACTCGGCGTAAAAACCTCCGGTGTCGAAGCAAGCATCACCAGCCTCAGCGGCGGCAACCAGCAAAAGGCCATCATTGGTCGCTGGCTGCTGACCAAGCCCAAAGTGCTGCTGCTGGACGATCCCACCCGCGGCATCGACGTTGGTGCCAAAGCAGAAATTTACCGGCTGCTGGATCGACTCTGCCGGCAAGGCCTGGGCATTATCGTCACGTCCAGCGAATTGCCCGAGTTGCTTACGGTCTGCGATCGGATCATCGTGCTGTGCGAAGGCCGACAGAGCGGCGAATTTGCTCGTGGCGAGGCGACGGAGCAAAACATCATGGAAGCCGCCACCAACGTCGCCGTGGGATAACTCACGCGTGTTACGATTGACTCGGATTGCATCGTGAATACAGGCGTTGCACGAAAAAAGGATTTTACTTTTTGGCCGTTTTTTTGGTCGCGTCGTCTTTCTTGCGATCACCGCCAAACAAGCCCGGCACCGGATTGGCAACTTCCAACTGATGCTTGGACCGTTCGTCGGAATCATCGTCGGAGCGGCGATCGTAAGGCCGATTTCGCGTGGGTAGCGCGTCGACTTCGAAGCGGCTGGCGAGCGCCCCGCTCTTTTTGGCTTCTTGCAACATCTGCACCACGTCCGGATACGTTCCGCCAAGTTCGACAATCGTGCGAATCACTTCGTCCAGCTTGGGCGAAATCGTCCGTTTCTGATCCGGTTGATTCGGAGCGAACTTACTGACCGTCGCGCTGCCGTCGCCATCGGTTTTGACCATGATCGAACTGCCGGCATCCATGACCGCCGGACCGTTCAGAGTTTGATCTGGATCGAACAGCACGATTTCCGGCCGGCCGGTACGGGTGACATGCACCATGGCCGGGCCTGCGGTACGCACCAAGTGGTAGTGGAACTGTTTACCTAAGACTTCGCCCCGAATGGCAACTTCTTGATCGTTGGTGGCACGCAACGCGCGGAACGCGCCATAGCGAGTCTCGGCACTTGGCACGTCCAGCAGCTCGCGAAGCTGATCGTTGGCAGCCACATCGTTGAGCGTGCTCAGCGCGGTCAGTGCATAAGCACGGAAGGCCGGCTCATCTTTTGCAGCCTGGCCCAACTGCTTGACGCAGGCGGCGTCGTCCAAATAGGCCAGAGCTTCCGAGGCGTAAAATCGCACTTCAGGATCTTTGGCATCCAGACCTTGGTGCAAAACGCGGATGGCGTCTTTGCCAATCGCTTCCAGTCGCAATGCGGCGTTGGCGGCGGTGACCGGATCTTGTAATTGGCGTTCCAGCAGATCGAGCCGCGTAATGCGTTGCACGGGCGTTTCGCTCAGGGCAACGGATCGCACCACGCGCAGGTAACGCGGAATGTTGTCTTTGTAACGTGGATGCAGCACCAGTTCGATGCGTTCGTCGTTTACCGGAGTCGCCACGCCCTGTTTGGTTCCATGACTATAAAGATGAAACCGGGCGTTGAGCACGTTGCCAACTTGTGACGTCACGCGCACCGACTTTTCTTCGGGTCGCAGCGCCAGGCCCATCGGCCGATCTTTAATCGCGCGACCGCCGCCGAGCACGGTGCCTTTGACGAGTGCGGCTTTATTTTCGCGTTCGTTGGCCGAAGGATCGATCAAGATGGCTCCTTGCGCCATGCCGAGCAAATGCCCGTCGAGCAGATGCCCACCAAGCACCGCCATTTCTTTCAAGCGGGTTTCCATCAGCCAGCCGTTACGCAGATCGGTTGTTTCGCAACTGGCCGGCACGGTGACTTCAATGTCAAACGGATCGCCCTTTTGCACCGCGGGCGGCAAATATCCGGTCACCCACACCAGCGACACCTTGGGAGACGCCAACACCTGGCTGGGTGTCGGCACGCCGCGCGCTTGCATGTCGGCAATCAGCATTTGACGTTCGGTCGAAGGCGCGGGATCCACACCGGTGTTGTTCAATCCGGTCACCAGCGCCGGCGATTCGACACGCACATAGTTAAGCCCGAACGGATAAGCGACGTCGCCAACCAATTTGGTTTGCGTCTCACTGGGGTCCGATTCAGCCACAGGCTTCTGCGAGCGAATGGTTTTGCTCTCCGGCGTGCTGAGCCCCAACTGCGTACAACCGCCCAGCAACATGCTGCAGGCAAATTGAACCGCAACCAAAACCTGAACGATCCGGCGATTGGCCTGCGACGACTTCATGTCCCGCGCTCCAAAAATTCCGACGCATTTAACGCCTGCTGGCCACGAGCATCCATGCCCTGGCGCTGGCGGCGCAATGTGTTCGAAAAGCTAACGATGAGATGGCTCGATGAGGGCGGCAAGATTAGCGACGACAATCCATCAGGTCAAGACGAGTCGCCGCCGGAAACGCAACTTTCCGCCGAGCATTTGCTGCACCAACCTCCATTCTGCCACAAAGCAGGCGGTTGGCGCAAGTTCGAGAAGGGCTTGCGTGCCAAACCCTGCCCGAAAACCGGCGGTGGCAAAGCAAAATCGTGCCACCGTTCAGCTCAATGAATTTCCAGTTGCCGATCGCGCGGGGGAAAAAATTAAAAACCGCGTCGAACTGCCGTGAGTTGCCACCGCAACTCACGACGCAGGCGCTGTTTGCGAGCGACGATCAGCACAAATCACATCGTGGACAGTGAGGACACAACGTCCGATGGCTGCGATTTTCTGACCCCTGCGGCGCGGACCGCAGGCTCGTCACTCCGATTTGCGATGCTGCTTTTTCGCCGCGCGTGCCGTGAGGCTCAGTCGTTGGCGACGCTGCCAGCGTCGGATGAGTTGAGGCTCAATCGCCGCTGGCTTGCCGTTCACCGCCCACAGCTGACCACGCTACTCAGCGCGATCCGGTGAATCCACCGACGCAGGCTGCGTCGGCTACGAATTGGGCAAGCTGCGAATTTTCCTGCCCTCGGCGCGCAAGCGCAAAGCGCTACGCGCCGAATCGCACTTTTGCAAATCGGAGTGTGTGAGCGGTCGCCAGGCTGCTTGGGCGCAAGCGACCGCCGGTTAAGTTGTCAAAGAGCTGCAACGGGGATTCGGCTATTTACTGCGGCCACGCGTCGGTTCGATTTCGATT
>JBBRCE010000053.1:0-33333 GCA_038205115.1 Pirellulales bacterium | reverse complement strand
CCGCCCTCGCCCAACTTGCCATTCGCCTCCATCGCGCCGCGTTTCAGCTCCACACAATTCGACCCACATCAAAAAACTCGCTCGCGTCCGCCATCAACGCCTGCCACGTTGCCGCCTAAATAGGCTTACTTCGACGGGCTGATAAACTCCAATTGCGGGCAATCAGATTGCCGGCGTTGCGTCGAAAATTAATCGACGGATACAAAATGTGAGGCGGCCGCGGATTTCGCGTCCAGCAAAAATAATCAGAAAGTCATCGCAATGCCACACGTTGTTTTGATTGGCGATTCCATCATTGATAACGCCATGTACGTTCCCGACGGCCCGTGCGTCACCGATCAACTTCGCGGGCGGCTGCCACGCGACTGGCAAGTGACCATGTTGGCCCGTGATGGCGACGTGGTGGCCGGCGCCATCCAGCAATTGAAGCGTTTGCCGCCGGATGCCTCGCATCTGGTGGTGAGCGCTGGCGGCAACGACGCCTTGAGCGCTTGGCATATCGTCGGTAAGCCGCTGGCCGATTCGGCCGCCATGTTGGCCGAACTGGCGGCCGCACAACTCGAATTTCGCAACCTGTACCGGCAGTTGGCCCAAGCGATTCGCGCAACACGTCTGCCCGCCATCGCCTTTACAGTGTATGACGCCGTGCCTGACCTTCGCGACGTCGACCGCATGGCGCTGTCGCTGTTTAATGAGTGCATCATGCGAGAATTGGTTGCGGCTGGCCTGCCGATTCTCGACCTGCGTTTGGTTTGCGATCAGCCTCACGACTACTCGGCCATTTCGCCCATCGAATCGTCCGAACGTGGCGGCGCGAAGATCACGCTCAAATTGCAATCGATTCTACTGTCGCACGATTTTACGCGGGCGGAATCGGTCGTCTTCGGTGGCGTCTAATCGTCGGATTTCGGCGAATCGGTCAAACACCCGGCGCTAGGGCGCTGCTGGCTCGTCGAGATCCGTAAGCCGCGCGTCCGCTTCGGAAAACTTCGATTCCGGCGCGCGCCGCACCCAGTGCGTCCAGTCGAACTGCGTGCTCTGTTGCGGTTTAGCAGGGTGAACGCTGCCGTGGCAGCCGCTGCCCGGCGCGGATTGCCAATCGATTTCGAAATAAGCCAGAGCGCGGCGGGCATGATGCGGCTTTGCCGTTGGCACATAAAAGACTCTTGAATCGGGCGGCGGAAAGCGTAGTCTATCCTACCTGGACGGCCGTCCTGCGTCACGCAACTCGCATCCGTGTCGAGCATCTCATGATCGATCTCGATAATCACTGGCAGAACCTGCAGACCGAGGTGAACGGCAAGCCGGCCTATATTCGTCTAAATCGTGGGCTCGATCCGGCAGTACATGCCCAGCAGTATCCGCACGAACTGATCGTCTCGGTGAAACTCACGCAGCCCGACGATTGCGGGTTGCCTACGGCCGCCGAGCTAGCAATTCTCGAACAGTTCGAAGACGCCGCGCGGGCCACGCTGCAGCGAGATTTGCAATCGCTGCTGGCGGTGGTAACTGCAACCGACGGCTTTTTGGACTTCATCTTTTACAGTTCGGACCCGCAGGCCGCGGTCACCCGACTCCAAGCCGCGATTGCAACAAAGTTCGAAACCATGCGCGTGGAGGTCTGCGGCCGCGCGGATCCGCACTGGACTCAGTATGCACGATTTGCCGGCCTGTAATTTCAATGGGCGCAAAAGTCTTACGCGGTTGAGAAGCTAGGCGAGGCGGTGACGCGATTCGGTCGCTGGGCGCGTCTTTTTTTTGCTGACTTCGATCAGGGCCGGAAACGCGGATTGAGCAACCGGCAAGTCGTTCACATTGTCGAGGAACAAATAGGGATTCGAAAAACATGACTTCGCCCGGCCGTCACTTCTGCGTTTTGCTCATCTTCCTGTTGTCTCCGTGCGTGCTTGCCTCCTGCAATCGTGTGCGCGATGTCGATGGACTGACGAGTTTTCCCATCGATCATGTCGAACGGGATTCGATTTCGAGCCAAGATACTGTGCTGGAATTGGGGAAGTTCGGCTTCATCTACTGCGAAGGGTCGGGGTTGGACGGCTACGATTCGTTAAAAGTCGACGCGTCGGGGCAATGCGATTACATCTTTGGAACGGATTATACAAACTGGAAAGCGGCCACATTCACCTTGAGTCGTAGTGAAATGATCGAACTCTGCGACACGATAAACGACAATAAAATGATGCAGCTACCCGCGGCCTATCATGCCAAAGTTGCGGATGGAACCCAGATCATTGTTAAGTTCTTGTCGAACGGTGTCGTCAAACAGATTTACTGCAATAACCATTTTCCAGCCGAAGTTCTTAGTTTGAGGCGACTCATTCAAAAAAAATTGATCCCGAGGCATTCCGCAGAGGTCGCCAAATCGACTTCGCTAGGCCCCGGCATTCCGCTTGAGCCGGAATTCAAAACGGAATAATCATCCGCTGCCGATGATCGATTTCTGAAAGTGCCGACATGCGTATTTTTTCGCCGTCAGATGTTACGTGTTCGAACCCTTGGTGAGCGCCATAAAGGCCGTTTCCAGGTTCAATTCTTCTTCGGCGAAGAGCGTGAGCCGATGCCCGGCGGTGACGAGCAGCGTGGGCAGGTCGCTGTAGTCGTGGATGCCCGTTTTGAGCGCTACCGCCAAATAGCCGTCGCGCCGTTCAACGCTTTGAACCGTTGCGTGCGACTGCAGCAGTTCGAGTGCCGCATCCAACGGACCAGACAGTCCAATCCGCAGTAACACTTGCTGACGCACGACTTTCATGACTTCATCGATGGTGCCGTTGAAGTGCATCTCGCCTTTGGAGATCATGCCGACTTTGTTGCAGATGTCGCCTAGCTCCGGCAAGATGTGGCTGGAGACCATGATGGTTTTGCCCATCGCCCCCAGCCGCTTGAGCAGATTGCGCATTTCGATACGTGCCCGCGGATCGAGGCCGCTGGCCGGTTCGTCGAGCAGCAGCACTTGAGGATCGTGCAACAGCACGCGGGCCAATCCGACGCGCTGCGTTTGTCCGCGCGAGAGGCTGTTGGCCATGGCGTCGCGTTTGTAATCCATATCCACCAGGTTGAGCACTTCCTCGCACTTCTTGCGGCGCGCCGCGCCATTGATGCGATAGGCGGCCGCGAAGAATTCCAGATATTCGATAACCTTCATGTCGTCGTATACGCCAAAGAAGTCCGGCATATATCCGACCAGCCGGCGAATCTCTTTGCTTTTGGTGTAGATCGAATTGCCGCAGACGTAGGCTTCGCCCCAGGACGGATTGAGCAGCGTGGCCAGCATCCGCATGGTGGTGGTCTTGCCGGCGCCATTGGGGCCGATAAATCCAAACACGTCGCCGGGCGCCAGTGTCAGATCGATGGACTTGGCGGCGTAGAATTCGCCGTATTTCTTAGTGAGGTCACGCGTCTCGATCACTGGTTGACTTTCCCGAAGAAGCGATTGTGCGAATTGGATTTCCGACCAGCATGAAGCAGCAGACGCCGTTATTCTTGCGGCTCGACGGCAATCACGTAGCGATAGATTGTCAGTTGCCGCCCTTGCGATTCCTTTGGCAGCGGGCGACCGTCGAGCATGAGTTCCGCGCTCGGCGGACCAACGCCCACCAGCATGGCGCGCCCCAAGTGCAATTGAGAGCTCAGATCGAGTGTGTGGTCGTAACGGTTGAGCAAACGCGTATAGCGGCTGCCGCCGGCCGCGTCATGAAACATCATCAATTGCAGAATTCGCGCGGCATTCGAATCCGTACGATCGTAGGGCGGCGTCAGGTCATTGTCGCCTTGCATCTTGCGGCGCGTGAGCCAGGCATCGATGCTTGTGGCGCGAAAGCGATCTTCCAGTTTGTCAGAAAAATCGGCCGGCAGCGTGCCCAGCGGGTATGCCCAACGATCGAAATACAACATCGCTTCACGCAGTTCCACGTGCAGCGGATTGACCAGTGTGCCTTGCAATTGATGGGTAGGCGTTTCCGTCAGGGTTACTTCCGCCAAGGCACGATCCTCCCCTTGGCAGCGGCTTACAAAACCTTTTGTCGACCAAATCGCCAGCGGAACATTGGCCACTTGAGGGCGATCTGAAGCAACGTCGTACGGCTCGACATACAATCCCGGCGAAGCTGCGGCAGTGTCCATTCCGCCCAGACCCGTGCCGGGAAGTCCGAGCCACGAGAGTTGGCCCTGTTGGGGCATATCTGCCAGGCCGGGCGGCACGTCGCCGCTGCTCGCTCGCGCGCTTCGTTCCAGCGAGTAATTGGTGCTTACGGGGCTGAACATCGTGATCCACGCATGGCTGCGAACCAAATGTTCGCCTGCGCACACATCCACGACTTCTACCTGGTTGACTTGCACGTGGTCGCCTTTGGCCGAACGCGCGTAATACATGCCTGCGGCGCAAAACCCAATCGCCAGCAGCGGAAATGTCAGCCACGTCAGTCCGGGTCGTTGCAGTCGCCGGAGCAGGAAATAGTCGATTGGACCGAGCAGCAACACGTACAGCGCGGCCAAGCCGCCAACATGCCAAAACGGAACGAACGTGACCCGGTCGAACTGCTCCAGCGACATTCGCAATTGTCCGCTGAGATCGACATAGCCGATGCTACTGCCCGACTGCGGAATGGCTTCATCGCTGGCGTTCGCGTTGGTTTGCAGCGGCCTGCCGAGTAATCGGTTGAGCAATTGCTTTTGGCCTGGCCATTTGTCGAGCGGCGCTCGATCCAAATCCAACCCCACCCAGACCACCGTCCCAAAACCGCGCGGCGTGCGGACCACGAGCGGCAATTCGCGCGATGATTTTCCTTCGTAAGCCTCGATCCGGCCTTTGGCATCAACGAATTGCGGCACCTGGATCTGCAACCGACGATTACCGGAGTCCGACTCGACCGGTTCCGACGTTTCGCTGTAAGAAACGATGCCCGGCAAACGAGTCAGTTGGACCAGTTTGCCGAACGCGCCAGGCAGGAATTGCCCGACGCCGGTTTGCCCGGCCAACTCGGCCGTTCGCGGGCCAGACATCAACAACAATTGCCCGCCGGAGAGTACCCACGCGTTGATCGCGGCGGCCTCGTGCTCATCCGGCAGCGGTTGGGGTGCGCTGGTCGCAACGATCAACCAATCCACACCGTCATACGCCAGCGGATCGTGTGGCAACGCGTCGCCGGCATTAAGTTGAGCCAATTCGCATTTTTCTTGCGGTGATATTCGCTGCAACCTGTTGGCCGCGTCCAGTTGCGGCAGCGCGCCGCGGCAGACAATCAACTCTTGAGTCGAAAGCATCGCCCGCGGAACTTCATCGAAAAACTGCCGTTCTGCCACGACGTTGCGCGTTGGCAAATCGGAAACGAGCGAAACGTGAACCTCACTTTTGACGCGACCGAACTTCACCAGCAATTGATATTCGTACGTCGCCGATTCACCGCTGGCCACCAGCGTTGGCGCCTGCATGCTGCGGAATCGGCACGGTACGCCTTCGCCGTCGGGCACAACGACTTCTAAATGCGTCTGCCGTGCGGCAAACTCGCCTTGCTGCTCGTCGCGAATGACCGCCCGTACTGCAACCGGCGTCCAGTGGCCGACTTTGTATTTGCCTTCGAAACCGAACTGAATATTCTGCAGCTCTGCCAGCGGAGTCGCGGCCAGCGCGCGCGGAGCAGAAATCAGGCAGTTCGCAAAGATCAGGCCGAGCGAGGTCGCCAGCCAAGCAGCACGGCCGCTCATGGCTTCTCCGCGTCGGCGCAGCAGCAAACCAATTGTTGGCAACCGGGACATCCGGTTCCATATTTGAGTCGCACCGCTTCGCAGAGGTCCACGCCTGCCACGTTGGCAATGGTGGCCAGCCAGGCTAGCACGTCGGCAAATTCGCCGAGCCGATCTTGGTGCGTGCCACTACGGAGCGCGCCGGCCAACTCGCCAACTTCTTCCATCAGCCACATGAATGTGCCGTCGATACCGCGGGCCAGATCTTTTTCTAGATACATCTGCCGAATCAATTGCTGGAAATCCGCCAGGCCGATGGCGTGTGGCGAAGGCGTTGATCCCGACGGATCCGTTGCCGCGGACGAAGGTTGCAATGAACTCACGGTTTGAGAGACTCCAACAGTTGAGTGGCTTCAGGATGTTTGGCATCGATTTTCAGAATTGCGTTCAGTTGTTGGCGGGCATCATCCCGCCGCTTGGCGTCGATCAGCAATTTGGCAAATGCCAGGCGATGTTCGGTCGATTTCGGATCGATTAAAATCGCCAGTTCGTACGCAGCAATTCCGGCGGCGGAGTCTTTTTGCCCTGCGGCCGCTTTGGCAATGAGCAGATAGGCGTCGAGATCTTTGGCCTCAATGTGACTGACTTCGGTGGCCCAGCGCTTGGCTGCGGCAAAGTCTTTGGCGTTGAGCGCCAATTGCGCGAGTTTCTTGCGTGTCACGGCGTCGTCAAAATCGTGCTCGGCCAGCGCCGCGAGCGGAACCATCAACTTGGCGTCGTCGCCCATCTTCAAATAAACGCGTGCCAGCGACTGCGTCCATTGAATATTGCCAGGCTCCAGCTTTTTTCCAAGCTCATAAAGTTCGGCCGCTGCCGAATAATCTTCTGCCTTCAGTTTCAGACCCGCCAAAAGCGCCAGATGGCGCGCGTTGGGGGCCGCCCGATCGAGCGAGTCGTTGAGAACTTTGACCGCTTGCTTGACATCGCCGGCGCGCATCAGCAAGCGCGCCAGCACGTAGGCTGCCAGCGGTTGCTGGGAGTTCTTTTCCAAGGCAGCATCGGCCGACTCGCGGGCGGCCGCCCATTCTTGCGATTCCAGCGCGTTCAGGGCTTGCTTGGCTAACAGATCGGGATTTTGAGGATCGGCGGCGAGCTGTTTTTTGAATTCAGCCACCGACACGTCATCGGCCTGTTTCTCGACGGGCATCAATCCGGCAACATGCTGATCGACGAACGTCCGGTAATCACGCTCGAAATCGGCCACCGAAACGCTAAAAGCATTTTTGATGGCCAGAGTTGTATCGGCGCTCTTGGCAAATTCGCGCAGCATTTTGGCGTTGGCATCTATGCCGTACTGCTGCTCCATGAATTTCACGTACAGATGCGCCTGACAGTAAGCCATCTGCCAGTCGTCGGCGCTCTTGGGACGTGAAAACGCCAAGTTGATATCGCTCAGATCGAACAATTTGTGCTTGCTCTGTCGCTCGATCAGCAGCGCGTCCCAACTGGCAGGCGGCGCGGCGCCTTCGTTAGCCACCGCCAGCCCTTCGGTATACCAATGCGGAATGTTGAAATGGGTTTGCTGCAAGTTGACCACATGCACAAACTCATGCCGCACCACACGCGCCCAATTGAACTTCTGCTGCATGCTGTCGGGCGATGTCAGCGCCACCATCTTGCCGGCGCACGCGCCGACGGTGCCAATGCTGGGCAGGCCGACCATTCGGGCGCTGAACCAGCCGTGGCCGTCGGTATTGCCGGAACTATTAAAAACCTCGAACAGCGTTTTTTCTTGCGGAGTATAGGCCAGAGTGCGCGAAATCTCCGGAAAAACATCGTGCTCCAGATATTGCCCCATCGCCTTGGCCAGCACTTCATCTTTGGTGCGATCGAATTTGATCACAAAGTGTTCGGTTTCCAAAACCGCGTAATGATCGAGCACATCGAGCACTTTGATGGTGTTGTTGACGCGGACATGAAACGGATCGCGTCGGAACGCCTCGTCGAGCGTCTTACGAGCCAGCGCCTCTTGGCCGAGCCGCATTTCGACCATGCCGAGTTCGCTGCGGGCCGACGTCAGTTCAGGCTGCCGCTGGATGGCCTCGCGATAAAACCGCACCGACGCCGGATATTTGCGGAGGTTATCGAGACTTTCGGCCAGTGCGGCGTAGAACGCACCGGCGTGCGGATTGCGGGCGTTCACCGCGGCAAAGATCTTGCCAGTGCGCGTCTGAGTGAATGCGACCGCGGCGAGATCGGCGTTGGCCACATCGGTCGGAAAATCGCCCAGCTCGCCCAGCGCTGCCGCCAGCCGCCCCAGCGTGCCTTCGTCAACCGGATTGATTTTCAACGCGGTTTCTAAATCCTGCACGGCCAAAGTGAGTTCGCAATTAATGAACTGCAGATCGGCCCGCAACTGGTATGCCTCGACGCATTTTGGATTGATCCGCAGCGCGCGTTCCAGCGAAATCTTGGCTTCGGGCAGGTCATACTTTTGAATTTGCATGGCTGCCAGCGCCGTCTGAATTTCGGCCGCGTGTGGATTGATGGCTTGCGCGGCGTGGAACTCTTTGGCGGCGCCACTTTCGTTGTACTTTTCCAGCAGCAGCAACCCGGCAGCCAAATGCGACTGCCAATGGTCGGCATCGATTTTGGCCGCTTCGGGATACAATTCGCTGATCAGCATTTGAAAATCGTCGCTCAACTGATTCCAACGCGCATGTTGCGCGGCGGCCTGCGCCACGATGCACAGCGACTCGGCATCGCGAACATCATGATCGTTGTAATACTTGACGATCCAGAAGTACGATTGTTTGGCTGCTTCAATTTGGCCGGCCACCCGCTGCAGTTCCGCCTGACGCCAGCGCGCGGCCAGGTTTTTATCGTCAAGTTTTAACGCGGCGTCGGTCAATTCTTGCGCGCGCGGATGCTGCCCGTGGGCGAACTCAAGATCGGCCAGTTCGGCGACGACGGCCGCTGACTTGGGAAATTGCTTGATGGCCGCCAGCAACGTTTCTCCGGCCGCCGACGAGTGGCCGGTGGCGCTCTGGCAACGTGCCAGACCGCTGGCCGCCGCAGACGAAGAATTCGCCTGTGGCCGAAAAGCAGCTTCCGCCTCGGCGTAGCTGCCATGCTGAAACAACTTTTGCGCGTCGGCCAGCGAGCCGGGCTTGTCGACCGACTGTTCTGGCTTGGCCGCATCCGCCGCCGAGGCTTGATCCCCTGCGGCCGCGCGCGTCACCAGCGGCGGTCCGATCAACAGCCAGCCGCTAAGTAAAGCGAGAATTGCAGGCAAGTGTTTCATGGGCGACAAACGTTCGAAACGGGCGTTCGTTAGGCGTCGAGTTGGCAGCTTGCATTGTACCGTATCGAATTGCTGCCCGCGCTTCAAGCCGCCCAAACATTCCACCAAGCGTCGCCTAACACGGCGCAAAAAGATGTTTGAATCGGTGCCGCCGCGCGAGGTCAGGCCAACAGCCAATCGACCACCTGCGCCACGCCGTCTTGATCGTTGCTGGGCGCAATACGCTGGGCCGCGGCTTTCACCACGGGCACCGCGTTGGCCATGGCAATTCCCAAGCCAGCGGCGCGAATCATTGGCAAGTCGTTGACGTCGTCGCCCACGGCGCAAATCTCCGCGTCGGCAATGCCATATTGCTCCGCCAATTGACGAATGCCGGACCATTTGGTGATGCCGGCCGGAGCGATTTCGCACATGTAGCCCAGGTAGCGTGGGCTGCGGAGCACATGAACTTCAAGCTGCGCCGGCCACAGGCGCTGCAACTCGTCGCACAGCGTCCACATCGGCATCTGTCGCCCCATGGCGAAGCCAGCGAATAAACCGGACGGCGGGTCTGAAAGCAGCGACGGCATCACGCGTGCGCAATTCCGATTGAACGTGTAAAAATCGGTCAACTCCGGCGTATCGACATCCAACGTGCGGCAGTAAAAATCGAAGCCTGCGGCAAACGAATCGGAATACATCACCGCATGATGGCCGTTAAGGTCCAGATGGGCCAGCATGGCACGTAGCGCCTGCGGATCGAATTCCGCCTGAAAAAGCGTCTGATGGCTGAGCGGGCATTTGACGAGCGCCCCGCTGGCGGTTACCAGCGGCAAATCCAAGGCCAGCGGCGCCACCAGCGGCAGCGTGCGGCTGTAACGTCGGCCCGTGGCTAGCACGATGCGAATCCCGGCCGATTGCGCCCGTCGCAAGGCCGCGCACACGCCGGGCGTAAGCTGGTTGGCCGAGTTGACCAGCGTGCCGTCGATATCAATGGCGAGCAAACGAATCACGAATGACCGGCTTTTGTGCAAGTTCGCATATTACTTCCCGGTCAATGTAAACGCGGCCCAGTACAGCGGATGGGCCGCGCCGTATTTTTCGCGACGGGCTTTGATACGGGTCAGTTGCGCGTTGCGGAGCGCCTCGGATTTGCTTTGCCCTGCGGCCAGATTGGCAAAAAAGTCGTTCATGAGCTGTGCCGTGGCTTGATCGGGGATTTGCCACAGCGTGGCCACCACGGACTGCGCGCCGGCCAGTTGAAATGCCTGTCGCAAGCCGGCGACGCCTTCGCCGCTATTGACCTTGCCGATGCCGGTCTCGCACGCGGAGAGCACGACGAGTTCCGTCCCGCGCAGGTCGGTGCCGACGATTTCCATGCCGGTCAGAACACCGTCGTCGAGCTTCGAACTCGCTGGTATGCTGTCGCGCTTGTTGCAGCCCGCGAGCAGCAGACCGCAACGCACGAGCAAATTCTCTGCCGGAGCCTGCGGGGCGGCGGTTGGCACTGGGGCGCCGCCGTAGTCTGCCGAGTCGCCATCCCGTTTCGGTTCTGGCGCTGGCAAAAAGAAACCGTGAGTCGAAATCAGCAGGACTTGCGGCGAGCGCATCCGCCGGAACACGCCTTCTTGCGCTTGATTTTCGAGATAGAGCTTCGGCTGGGCTTTGGCGTACACGGCCAACTTGGGCGCCACCGCTTGTGCTTCGCCGGCTGTGCCGGCCAATGCGGAAACGCGACCGATGGTGGCTAGCGATCCGGTGGAATGTTTGGCCGTTGCCGAACCGCTATCTTGCGCAATCGGCGTCTTGGCCGGTCCGATTTGCAGCACTGCGTCGAGCGCTTCCTGAGCCTCGCGCGGCGTCAGATCGTAATTCGGGTTGGCGAAAATTCGCGGGCTGCCAACCGGCGTTTTCGTCGTGGCGCGCTGCTCCGTGACGAGTTCTCGTCCGCTCGTGACAAATCGGATATTCCACTTTTCGATGGCAAATTGGTTTTCTTCGATTGGCAACGCCGTCCAGGGAACTAGCCACAGTGCCGAATCCGGGCAAATGACCAGATTCTTCGTCGTGTCGAGATGCTTCCGCATTGGTTCTAAAATCAGCCCCGACAATTTGGAGAGCGGCACTTGCAACAGATGCAGCGCTTCCGCTTCGCCAAGTTCTTTGATTGGTTTGCCGGATTGTGCCAACGCAATGGCTGTTTGATATTCAGCAACCGCGGCGTCAATCGCCTCGGCGAGACCCAAATCCACGACCACGACCGGCCGATCGGCCGTCGGCGGGACAATCCAGGCAGCATAATGCGCCGGCTTTACGGAATCCTTGCGGTTTTTGGCCGCCCAGTTCGTCGGCTGAATTCGGGCGATGTCGACCAGCATGGTATCGGCCGGTAAAGCCTGGCGGACGGCGGCAATTTCGATCCAAGGGTCGTTGCGGGCAGCGACTTTTGGCTCGCTGGTCGCAGTTGGGCTCGCCGCGAGTTGCAACTGCTTGCTCAACTCTTGCTCTTGTGCCGTGAGTTCGGCAAGCTTTTTAAGGCGACTTGCCGTTTGAGTGGGATCGTAACTGGCAAAGGTTAGCGTGGCTAACTGCTTTTGTACGGCAGTCAGCGCGCTCACGGTTTTTACCAAACTCGGGTCGCGTGAAAGTGCGGTTAATTCGGCAAGCGTTTGCTGCGCCACCGCTTTGCCGTTGGCGAGCCAACCGGCCGACAGTTCGCAAATTGCCGCGTCATCGGCCGAATCGATTCCAAGCGTCAACGCGGTTTCGAGATTTGCGCGATCAGAATGCTGTAAAAACGCCAGTTGTTCCGCGGGGCTCAACGCCGGTAAGACATACGCAATGTGACGGCGCGCCGATCGCCGTTGCTGATCGAAGTCGATCGCCGCTTCACGCGGTTGACCGGCCAGCTTGTGAAGTTCGGCGAGCAGGACTCGACTGAGTCCGACGTCGGGGTGGTCCGCCCCCAGTTGCTCTTCGCGCGACTTGACGCTGCGCTTTAACAGCGGTTCGGCCTTTTGATACTGGCCCATCATCGTCAGCAATGACCCGAGATTGCCGACATGGTTCGCGGTTACCGGATGATCGCGACCCAACTTGGCCTCAGCGATTTGTATCGCGCGTTGCAAAAACTTTTCCGCGTCGTCCAATTGCCCGAGCGCCTGAAAAACATTGCCCAAATTATTGATGGTGGGAGTGAGGTCCGGATGGTTGAGACCAAGTTTGCTTTCACGGATTTTCAGACTGCGTTGCAGTAGTTGTTTCGCTTCAGCATAATGTTTTGTCTGGAAGAGCAGCGCCGCGCGATTGTTGAGCACGACGGCGACTTTCAGATCGTTGGGGCCTAGCTTAAGTTCGTGAATCTTTAGCGCGCGTTGGTAAAGTTGGTCGGACTTTTCGAGTTGGCCCATCGCCTGGTAAAGGGCTGCCAGGTCGGATAGCGGTCCCGCGAGCTGCGGATCGTCTTTCCCTAACTTCGTTTCGCGAATTTGCAGGACGCGCAGGTAGTCGACTTCTGCTCCCGGATAATTGCCAAGCCAGTAACGGGCAACGGCCAGCCCGTGCGCACTTTTGGCAATTTTTAGGTCACCGGCCGGGAGTTTGCTTTCTCGGATTTTCAGGCTGCGGCTGAACTGCTTTTCGGCGTCGGAGTATCGGCCCATTTTCAGAAATAGTGCGCCGAGTGCATCTAGCGATTCGGCCACATCGGGATCCGTAAGCGATTTCGACTCGCGAATCTTCAAACTGCGGAGCAGCAGAGGCTCCGCTTTGGCGGCTTGCCCCGAGTCGCGATAGGCGCCAGCCAGATCGATCAGCAGTACCGCCATATCGCTGCTGTTGGCTGCCCACACGCGCGGCGCGATGGCCAGTGCGCGCTCGTAGAACCGCGCGGCCGTGGGAAAGTCGCTGGCCGTGCGGGCTTTATCGCCAGCGGAATAAGCTGCCTCCAAGTCGGTTCGATCGTCGGCCGCCAAGGGCATCGCGAAAGCATTAAGGCAAGCAGTCGCGAAAACGAGAATAAGCAGCGATCGAACATTTGGCATGAGGTGATCCAACGGTGGTTTAAAAACGCGTGACGCCTTGGCAATTCTGCCAAGGCCATCGAAACGCGTCAATGTTTTGCCTGAATTGTGTTGAAAGAAATCGCCGCAGGGAGCCACTGCAGACTTGAGTATTCTCAAACTGCGTCCGCCATGGCGGCCAACTGCGTCACTGCGCGGTTGTGCTCTTTCTCCAAGAATGTGCGGCCTTTTTTGACGTTGATGTGATCCCAGGGCAGCCGGTCGCCCAGTTGGTAAGCGCCGTGGATCATGTCGTCGCGATTCAGGCCGCAATCTTCCATCGCTTTCCACCACAGCGGCGCGTCCAAACGCTCCGACCAGCTTTCCAGCCGCGATCCGCGCTGCCAGGCAAGTTCCACCGCATCAGCCAGCCGACGATCACCCCGGCTCAGCGCCCCTTCCAGCATGCTGGTTTCGACCGCGTGACACTTGAGTTTGACGCTGCGAACTTTGCTTTTGCTGCGCAAGTATTGGTGCGCTTTGCGAAAATACTCGCGGGTCTGCATGCCGTTCCATTGATAGGGCGTGTGCGCTTTAGGCACAAAGTTGGAAATGCTGGTTGTGACTTCCGGCCAGCGGCCCAGCACTTCACGACCGATTTTGGCAATGATTTCCGCCATGTCGATAATGCCGTCCAAATCGGCGGTCCGCTCGCCCGGCAGGCCAATCAAAAAGTACAGTTTGACGTGCTGAAAGCCATTTTTGAACGCCTCGCGGCAACCAGCGTACAAGTCTTCGTTTTTGATCTTTTTGCGAATTTGCTCGCGCATGTCGTCGCGGGCAACTTCCGGGGCTAACGTCAAGCCCTGCTGACGATTGCCGCTGAACAGTGCCGCGATCTCGCGAAGTTGCTCGTTCACACGCAAGCTGGGCACCGAAAGATTCACGCCCAGCGGCTTGAAGACTTCGTGCATCCGGCGGACGAGCTGCTCAAAGTACGGATAGTCGCTGCTGGACAGCGAGAGCAGCGAAATCTCGTTGTAGCCGGTGTTGCGATAGGTTTGTAGCGCAGCCTGTACGATGGTTTCGACTTCGCGAATCCGCAGCGGCCGTTTGATCACCGTGCTCTGACAAAAGCGACATTGCCAGGGGCAGCCGCGCATGATCTCGATGGCAATGCGGTCATGCACGCATTCGATGAATGGCACAATGGGCGCCAGCGGCAGCGGGATGCTGTCGAGATCGGAAATCACCGAGGGCTCGATGGTTTCCGGCACGTCCGCCCGCGTGCGATTGAGCGAAGCCAACCGTCCATTGCCGCCGGCGAAGTATTCAGGCTCGTAAAATCGCGGTACGTAGGCAAACGGCAACCGCGCGGCCAACTGCGCCAGTAATTCTTCGCGAAGTTTTTGCCCTGCCTCGCCGGTGGGAAAGCGGCCGTCGATGCGAGCGGCATTTTTGAGTTCCAACCAAGTGTCGCAAATCAGCGGTAAGCTCGGCTCGCCATCGCCGGTGACAAACACGTCAATGAACGGCGCAATTGGCTCCGGGTTTTGCGCACAAGGGCCGCCGGCAATCACCAGAGGATGCTCGAGTGTCCGCTGAAGGGATCGCAGCGGAATGCCACCCAAATCCAGCATCGTCAGAATATTGCTGGTGCAGATTTCGTACTGCAAGGTGATGCCAAAAACGTCAAAATCCACCAGCGGCGTGAACGTCTCCAGACTATAAAGCGGCAAATTCTGCTCGCGGAGCAGTTTTTCCATGTCGTCCCAAGGCGTGAAGGCGCGTTCGCAGCACCAGTCGTCGCGCTGGTTCATCAGGCTGTACAACACCTGCAAGCCATGATGGCTCATGCCGATGGTGTAGGTGTCCGGAAACGCCAGACACAAGCGACCGCGAATGGCCCGATGATCCTTGCGGACCATGTTCCATTCGCCGCCGAGATATTGGGCGGGGGTTTGAACGAGCGGCAGAATGTGGCTGACCACATGCTGGTGGAGCGATGTATTTAGCATCGTGGAATTATCGCAGACAGCGCGGCCAGGGCACAAGCACGATTGCCGCCGCAACCGCCGACTCAGTCCAACTCCACCGCAACTATTACGCTTTGTCAGCCGGCGGATCGCTCGATTTTTCCGGCTGTTTTGTAGGTTGCTTCTCCGGCGGCGCATCCGTGCCGGGCGTAACGAGCTTGCTATCGCTTTTGCCGGGCGACGTCGCAGGAGATTTACTGGACGATTTCTCGCCCGGCTTGCCGTCCGTCAATTTGCCGTCCGTCAATTTGTCGTCTCGCGGCTTGTCTACTTTTGGCTTGTCTTCTTTTGGCTTGCTGGTTGACGCGTCGGGAGTTTTGTCGGCGGGCTGTTCCGCTGGCTTTTCTGACGACGAGCCATCGGTTTTTGCAGTTGGCGGGGTCGGTTTTTCTGTCGATTTGCGGTCGGCTTTGTTTTTCGGTTCTGGCTTGTCCTGACTGGCCGCCTTGGCCCGCGCGCGGTCGGGATTGGTGTTGTTGGCCAGTTCGAGCACGTCTTGCAAGACAAAGCGATTGTCGATGAACACCCGCTGATAATCTTTGGGATATTCGTTTTGCAGCAGCGCACGGTAGCGGTCGATTTGTTCGGCCAGATCATCAGCCGTGGGACTATCTTCGCGAATTCGAGGAAATTTTTTCAGCACCTGATCCCACTGCTCGAAGCCGCGCTCGTAAAGCTTTTTGGCCTCCGGAAAATTGGCTTTGGATTGTAGCGCTCGATCAGCATTATACAACGCTTCGCGGGCTTCCAGCGTTTCCGGCAGCGGCTCCGAATCGCAGCGGGCTTTCCAGTAATCCCAATTGATGATGCCGCGTGGGCTATCGATCACCAGGGCAATATTGGCCGCTTGCACCGCCCGACCAGCCAATGCCACCGCTTTGTCCCGGACGGCCTGATCCTGAATTGTGGCAACGATCTCGTCGTTCTTGGGTTCGATCAACCGATTGATGTCCGCGATCTGCGATTTCTGTTCGGGGTCCAGCTTGTCGACATCAATTGCCAGGACTGTGCGTTCGTCTTTACTCAAGTCCGATTTCTTTTTTTCCCGCAGTTCGTCGCGAATGCCAGGCACGAGTTTGTCGATCTCGGCCTCAAGGCGTTTGACTTCGCGCATCAACTCTTCTTTTTGACCGAGGCTGACGTGCAGGCCGTAGCTGGTGGCGATTCGCCGGTTGCCAAAGAGTTCCCATTCGTGTTTGGCGCTTTCCCAGGCGGCTTGGGCTTTCTTGCCAAACACGCCATCTTTTTCGATAGCCATGGCGTAATTGATTCGCGCCATGGGCGGGTCGGAGTTGAACAGCGACTCGCCTTTACCGCGGAGGATCGCGCCGCGGTCGACTTGATTTTGCGCTTCTTTGTAATATTCGAAACCGGCCAACCAGTTGTCGCGGTCTTCTGGAGCGATGCCGCGGTTGCGGGGGAAATCATCGTCCTTTTTGAACAGCTTGCGAAATTGCACGTGCTCGTCCGATTTGCCGATCTTATTGCAAACGTACCAGCCAATGGTATTGGTGAGGCGCGGCTCGTTATCGTTGTAGCGCGTTCCTAGGATCAGAAAGTCGATGCCTTTTCGCACCCACCAATAGCGATCGCGATAGTCGTCGAATTCGACGGAGATGTTGTACGAAAGGTTGTGCGCTTGAAAGTCCCAAACGGCATAAAAGTTGGGTTCGATCTTGATGATCTGCTGCGCGGCGGCCGAGGCGGCTTCCCAGTTTTGCTTTTTCTTGGCTTCGATCGCTTCGTCCCACAAAAATGTGGCCGCCACGCCACGCAAACCGAGCGTGACCAGTTTAAGCGTTTCGCTGGCCGGATCGATCTCGCCCAGGCTGGTTTGGCCGAGCTTCATTTCCTCGCGTTTGACGGCCAGCATGCCGCCCTTGGAGCCGCCCTTGCCGTCGGGATCGCTATGAACCGACGGTTGCGCCACCAGCGTGATGCAGACCAGCATCACAATCATGCCGCCAACGTAGGTCAGTTTGCGAATCAGGATGTTGCGCTGGTTCACGCCGCCACCTCGCGATTTCTGAGGAACATGTAGCCGATCAGGAACATCAAGATCATGTAGCCGGCCAGGTCGACAAGCTGCGAGCCCCAAACCGAGGCCGGAATATTGAAACCTTCGATCAGATAGTGGGAATTATCGAACTTCTTGAAATCCGGAATGATTTTGGAAACCAACCACACCAGCCACATCAGGATTTTATCCATAAATTGAATCGCGGTTGCGCCAGTGACTTTGAAGTCCGAGGTGACGTTGTCTTGCGTGAATCCACGGATCAGCGATTCAATCGGTCCGCCGCCCCAAACGGCCTTGTCGTGCGTCGGGTAGAGGATGCTATTCAGCGCGTCGTTAATGAACTGCGTTTGCTGTCCGAGCAGCACCGTGCTGGCGGTGGCCAGCAAGGCCACCGGCGCGGTAAGCAGCGTGCTCCACATGACGCCCACGCCAATGATCAGCATCATTTGCATCCACAGGCCGAGATAGCCCTTGAAGAAGTTCACGCGGTACGAACCTTCGTCAGCCAGCAAATACATGTCCGGCTGCGCGACGCCAAAGAACTGCGCGTTTTCTTCGCACTTCAAGATGACTTCCAACTGGCCTTCGTCATCGACTAAATCTTCCCACAGATCGAGCGGACCGGCCGATTTGTCTTTGGTCGCTCCGGCTTGCGTTTTAATCACTTCGCGTTCGAGCTTCCAAGGAATGACGTGATGGTCGATATACGCTTTTTTCGAGTTAAACGACTCAGCGTGACTGGTGACTTTGGTCTTGGGGTTCCGCAACGCGAGACTGCCGCGAACGGTCGATTCGATGTCGCCCTTGCGCGTACGGAACACATCGATCCGCGATAAATCGATCGGTAAACCATCTTTGAACTTTTCAGGCGGAAAATTCGCCTTAGTCACGCCTTTGAACGTCCAGATGGCGGCGGCCAGCGTATTGCCTTCAATGAAGCGGCGATACTCCCATTCGTTGCCGACGCTGATTCCGCGTCCTTCATGCCCTTGACGATCCAAATATTGCAATTTGCCGTAGATTGGCACGCGTGCGTTGAGCAAATCCAGCGGTTTGCTGAGCGTGTAACCCTTACTCAAGTCTTTGGGATCGTTGGCGATGACTTCATGCCAATGCCCCTCGCGCACATTGGTGTAACCGGTTGCCTTATCCAGATCGATGGTGACGTCATGCTCGTGGCCATGATCTTTGCTGGTCAGGCCTTTTTTCGCAACGACTTTACCGCTGATGCCTTTGACGTCTCTAAGGGCTTCCGGATCGATCGTGTGCGTATGGTCAACACCCCGCACCACAAACAGATAACTCAACAGGCCCATGGCGATCAGTAGCGCCGTGCCGACCATTCCGAAACCGAGAATTCGGCCCAGCACAATTTCCGAGGCGCGAACCGGCTTGGTAACAATCGTATAAATGGTGCGGCTTTTCAGATCGGCCGGTAGACTCAGCGCGCTAATCAGCGCGGCCAACAGCCAGATCAGAATCTTGGTCGTCCAGAGCACAAAGAACAAATAGCCGCGGCCCGGATCGTAACCGCCGGTATCCAAAAACCAGCCGGCAAAAATCATGATCAGCGAAAACAGCACGAAGACGATCATCACGCGCTTGCGTATCGACTCCAGCACCGCCAGCCGGGCCAGCGCGAAAATTCGCCGCAACCTGCTGCCGCCCAGATCGCTCAGCATCTGTAGCAACACGCGATAAATTTTATCGCCCGCCGGCAGCGGTCCGTAACGGATTGCCAGCACCAAAAAGCCCACGGCAAACGCCACCAGCGTCAGCAGCAGAAAGATCAAGCCGAATTGCGTCAGCGCGCTGAGCAACTGATCGGCAAAATCTTTCGGAATTCCATCTTCGAGTACCATCCGCTAAACCCCTTCCGACATGGCTCGACGGCCCGGGCGGGCTTCGCTGTCGCGGACAATGCTCAAGAACAATTCTTCGAGCGTGGACGTGGGGTTATCCATGGAAATCAGCGTGCCCATGTGTTTGGCAATCACCGCTTTAACTTCGTCTTGTGCCTCGACGCTCAGTCCCTTGGCGCGAATTTGGGTCACGTCGCGGACTTTAAGCAGTGCGTCCACGCGGCCCAATTCTTTGAGTTCGCCTTGGTGCAGAATTGCCAGCCGATCGCATACGTCTTGCACGTCGGCCAGTTGATGGCTGCAAAGAATGATGGTTTTGCCTTCGTCGCGGAGTTTGAGGATCAGATCCTTCATCTCGCGGGTGCCGATCGGATCCAGCCCGCTCGTCGGCTCATCGAGCAAAATCAGTTCCGGCTCATTGATCAGGGCCTGGGCAACGCCAATCCGGCGGGTCATGCCTTTGGAATATTCTCGCAACTGACGTTTGCGGGCCCAGCCCAGACCGACGCGTTCGATCAGTTCTTGGGCGCGCTGCTTGCGGATGTGCGCCGGAATGCTGAACAATCGGCCGTAAAAATCGAGCGTTTCTTCAGCATTTAAAAACTTGTAAAGGTACGACTCTTCCGGCAAATAGCCGACACGCTCGTTCTTGGCGACTTCGGTGGCGTTTTCACCAAAAATCAGCGCCTGACCGGATGTCGGGAACAACAGCCCGAGCAGCAATTTGATGGTGGTGGTCTTGCCGGAACCGTTGGGCCCCAGCAGGCCGAAAATTTCGCCGCGCTGGACGCGCAGATCGAGCGATTTGAGCGCGCGAACTTTTTGGCGGCCCCAAAAGTCACGATAAACTTTGCTCAGACTACGCGTTTCGACGATGATTTCGCCACGTCCGGCAGTGGGCGTCGCGTCGAGAGTAGCCTTAAGTGGCGGCGCGGGTTGATTCATGTTGAGATTGTCCTCAGGTGGCGGCCGCGCGATGCAAAAATAAAAATGGGCTGGATCGCAACATTCTGAAACTGCGCGACATAGCGCTCGGTGTGCCGTGCGGCCACAACGCTCGCGAGACCAGCGATTGCGGCCGTCGGAATCGAGCGCCAAACAAGGCCATCCGGCAGGGGTTCTACGCAACGTCAGCAGTTTCGGTTCGCTCGTTTACGCGTTGGTTTTACAAGCGAGTGATGCCGCCGCCAAAATCACGTTTCTCCTATCGCTACTATATCTGCGCCGGTCGCCAGCCATCAAGCACGCAAAGCTGCGCGGCTGCCGAATTATTGGAATTCTCACCGCGGGCACAAATTCGGCTCATCGGTCAACGTTCACGATTCGCCATTCAAACTGCCGCAATCAATTCTGTTGACCGGCGCTGGCGAAGACTCGCTGTTGGCGTGCGAAAACGTTAGATTGCTGCCATGAACTTAAACTCCGCTTCTCCAAACCATTCGCCGACGCCTTTGCCTCCGGCGGCGCCGCGGTCGTTGGCCTGGCGATTGATGACTCACTTGACGCCGCAAGTTCTGCTGGCGGTGCTGCTCGGCATTGCGCTAGGGCACTTTTTCCCCAAGTGGGGCGAGCAGATGGAGCCGCTCAGCAAAGGCTTTATCAGCCTGGTGAAGATGGTGATCGGGCCGGTTGTTTTTCTGACGGTGTCGCTCGGCGTCGCCAGCATGGGCGATCTCAAGCGACTCGGACGTGTTGGCGGCAAGACATTGCTGTACTTCGAAATCGTCACCACCGCCGCCCTGCTGATCGGACTGCTGGTGGTCAACCTCATGCAACCGGGCGCCGGACGCGATCCGGAAGAAATGATTCAAAAAATGACGGGCGGCGACCCCGCCAAACGGGCGGAGTACGAAAAAAAGCTTAAGGGACTGCTCGAATCGTCCGCCAAGCAGACCGGTTCGCAACATGCTTTGGAATTAATCATTCCGGATAGCTTTGTCGCGCCATTCGTCGAAGGCAAAACCTTGCAAGTGGTGTTCGTGGCCCTGCTCACCGGGTTGGCGCTGGCCGGCATGGGCAGCACCGCAAAGCCGATCGTCGAGCTTTTTGAGCGACTATCGAAAATGTTTTTTGGAATTGTCGGCATCGTGATGCGTGTGGCTCCGATCGGTGCATTTGCGGCCATGGCTTACACCGTGGGCATTTCCGGAATCGACACGCTGCAACTGCTACTCAAACTGATGGGCTGCGTCTATTTGACGATGGCGCTGTTCATATTTATCGTACTGGGGACCATCTGCCGACTGTCGGGCTTCAGTCTGCTGCGTTTTTTGGCCTACATTCGCGACGAGATCATGCTCGTACTCGGTACGTCCTCATCGGAATCCGCTTTGCCGCGACTGATGGCTAAGCTGCAGCGCGCTGGCTGTTCCAAAGACATTGTCGAACTGGTGGTACCGGCCGGTTACTCGTTCAACCTGGACGGAACGAGCATTTATTTATCGATGGCCACGATCTTCATTGCCCAGGTTTACCATGTGCCGTTGACTTTGTCAGATCAATTGGGAATTCTGTTGCTGCTGATGTTGACCTCCAAAGGGGCGGCAGGAGTAACCGGTGCGGGATTTTTCGTCTTGGCGTCGACAATCTCCAGCACGCCAATCCCGGTCGCGGGTGTCGGACTGTTGATGGGAGTCGATCGGTTTATGAGCGAGGCCCGATCAATCACCAATCTCATTGGCAATGGTGTGGCCACGATGGTGATTGCCAAAAGCGAAGGCGAGTTCGATCAACAGCGCTGGCAGCGGACGCTGGCCGGTTTGCATGCGGAACTTGATGTGCCGGACCTACCGCTGGAACCGGCGCCGGTCATCAAATCCGATTCTTAATTCATGCGTTCATATTCTTTTTTGCGGCACCAATCCGATGGACGAGCACCAAAACGATTTTAATCCGTTTCAGTCGCCCGATGTGTTGCGCTCGCAAGTTCGCGGCTCCGCAACTCCGTATGGCCCGCGACCGCGGCATGTCATCCCGTACGAGTCGGCCGGGACGCGTGCCGTTTTTGCCCAGATCGGCTTGGCGTCGATGGCGTTTTTTACTCTGGTGATGATCTACAATAGCCACCAACTCTATAAATTCGTCGGTCGCGCCATTGCGCACCAGCCTGTCACGCGGGAAGAGGGCGTGGCGCTGGATCGAGTGACGTTGACCATCCAGGGCATCCAGTTGTTATTCTTGATTCCGACCGCCATCGCCTTTGGCATGTGGGTCCATCGAACGTATCGCAACTTGCCGGCGCTCGGCGTTCGCTGGCTGGCGGGCTCGCCGGCATTTGCAGTCGGCGGATTTTACATCCCGATTGCCAGCTATTATTACTCGTACAGCGCCATCCGCGAAATTTGGAATGGTAGCGATCCCGATCCACCGGCGTCGTTTGGTCCGCCGAATCAATTTTCGCCACCGGTGTTTGGCTGGTGGTTTCTTTTCTACGGCGCGGAATTGATTCGCATCGGCGCGCGGTTTCTGCTCATCATCGGCGTTAGTTCGAAAAACCTGCACAGTATGTCGACCGGCGTGATTCTCGACCAAGTTGCCAATGGCATGCGGCTGCTGGCTGCCTTGGCGATGATTGCCATCGTCTACGTCGCCACGCGGCGTCAGAATGACCGCAACGACCTGCATTCATGGGCCGACGACGACGGGCCGGAGCCCATTCTCGCCGATCGGGCAGACCAGCTCGATCAGCCTTGGTTGCAACTTCCGCCCAACCCGTAACGGACTGTCCGCGCCCGTCGTTCAAAGGTCCGCGATATCAACCATTGCTGGCAGCGACTGCCCATACGTGTTTGGGGCCGCACCGCTCGTTTAATGAGTTGCGGTGTCGAAAACGCGAACCTTTTTCCAGTTTGGCTTGCACTGGGCAATGAATTCTAAGTGCCGAGGCGCCACTTGGTAGAGGTCGTGGCTGTCTTTGTCCTTAAACACCACGTGCAGGCCAACGTCCCATTGGCGATCGTTGACCGGCCGATCAAACTCGTTGGCCACCAGGCCAGCCGCGAAAAACACGCAACCGGGGTGATCGTTCAAATACGAATTGCAGGCAGCGACCAGCGTTTGGCAGGCCGCGGGAGAATTGTCAGTCAGTTCGAAGAAAACGTCGTGCACGATCATGGCAAGCGGGAACTCCAGGCCGTGATGGATTGAATGTCCCGCTGATGTTCGCAGGCAGGTTGACGGCTGTCAAGAACTGCCTGGTCCCAAGGCGCCGCGACATCCGCCAACAAAAGAAAACGGTCCGGCTCAACTTGCGTCGAGCCGGACCGCCTGTCATTGACCAGACCTAACCTTCAAGCGTGATTGGCACACGTCGAAGGGTGGACAGCATTACTTAATTGCCGCAGCCGCAAGCCGGGGCAGCGGTGCAACCGCATGGGTCCGGGCAGGCAACTTGAACGGCCACTTCTTTGCAGATCACTTTGGGCACGCAGCGAGTCACCGTGTAGGGAACTTGCTTCGATACGCAATGCGATTCGGTCACGGTCTTCGTGTAATGCACTGGCTTGCACACCGTGTAGGGTACTTGCTTGGTGCATTTTTCTTCGACCATGTGGCAAACCTTGTAAGGAATCTGAACGCTGTGGCATTCTTTTTCCATGTGGCAGACCTTATACGTGCAGGTCCGCACGCATTGTTCCGGCACCATGTGGCAGACCGTGTAATTGCAGGTCTTGTGGCATTGTTCCGGGACCATGTGGCAGACCGTGTAGGTCTTGACGCGATCTTCCGGCACCATGTGGCAAACCGTGTAATTGCAGGTCTTGTGGCACTGTTCCGGCACCATGCGGCAGACCGTGTAGGTCTTGACGCAATCTTCCGGCACCATGTGGCAGACCGTGTAATTGCAGGTCTTGTGGCATTGTTCCGGGACCATGCGGCAGACCGTGTAGGTCTTGACACGATCTTCCGGAACCATGTGGCAAACCGTGTAATTGCAGGTCTTGTGGCATTCTTCCGAAACCATGTGGCAGACCGTGTAGCTGCAGGTCTTGTGGCAAACTTCCGGAACCATCTTGCAGACGGTGTACGGAACTTTCTTGGTGCAGCATTCTTGCTCGTACTTCACGCACTCGATCTGCTTTTCAGTCATTTCCGGCACCCAAGTCTTTTTGCAGATTTTGGTGGCGGGGCACTGAACCTTTTCTTCGTGGCTGCAACCGGGGTGGTAAACGCATTTGCAGCAGCAAGCATCCCAGCACCAGGTGCCTGGATCTTGTACGCATTTGGTCACAACCGGACCCGGGCATTCGGTCACTTGGGTATCCCAGTGGCCCGAGCAGACCTGAACCGTTTTGGTATAGTGAACTGGTTTGCAGACCGTATAGGAAACTTCACGCTCGCAGGTCTCTTGAACTTGCTTGCAAACGGTATAGCAAATGTCTTTCGTCTTGGTCTCGTAAACTGGCTTGCAGACCGTATAGCAAATGTCGCGGGTTTTGGTTTCGTAGACCGGTTTGCACACGGTGTAGTGGCATTCCTTGGTCTCGTAAACCGGCTTGCAGACCGTGTAGCAAATGTCGCGGGTCTTGGTTTCGTAAACCGGCTTGCACACGGTGTAGTGGCATTCCTTGGTCTCGTAAACCGGCTTGCAGACCGTGTAGCAAATGTCGCGAGTCTTGGTTTCGTACACTGGCTTGCAGACGGTGTAGGGGATTTCCTTGGTGCACGTTTCCCAAACCGGTTTGCAGGTGGTGTAGTCGCAAGTGCGGTATTTGGTTTCCCAAACCGGCTTGCAAACCGTGTACTCGCAATCTTTGTAGCACGTCTCGCTGACGTACTTCACGCAGTCGACTTCCTTATTGCAGCAGACGTTCTCGTAGACGGTCTTGTAGCAGGTGTATTCCTGCTTCTCATAGACGGTCTCTTGCACGGTCTTCATGACCGTATGACATTGTTGCTTGCAGCATTCGTAGCTGCCAGCGTCGCAGCTCGTGCAATTTTGGTAGCACGTGCAACCGCAGTATCCTGCGTTTGCGTTCTGGACCGCGATCAGGGTCAAAGCGACCGCAATCATCGGTACGGCGAACAGAGTTTTCATTGTCTGGCCTCCTTCTTGGCGGCTGAAGTGGGGGAAGGTGTGGTCTGGTCGGTACATCGTGCCAATAGCCGCAGCCCATCGGCTAAATTGGGCTTAATACATTCATCGGACGTCACAGTCAGCGTACATTAGCTGTCCTGCGTATTTGCCTTGAAATGAGTATCTGGTGCGAATTGCGCGGGCTGCTCAGTTGCCCTGATCGCAGCCATCCAGCTTAATTTATCGGTAGACTGCGCGAGATGCTTAAGCCAGTGGGGTGGCAGCAATTGCACGAATTGGGTTTTTGCGGTGGGACGCTATCAATCTCTTCGGATTTTCTGATACCGACGGTTGTGGCCAGCGGCACGGATGTAACGACTGGCACGCCCGAATGGCCCTCGAAAGTCAGTATGCGTGATGAAAATTTGACATGCGCAAAACGGCAACCTAGGTATCAGTATGCGGTTTGCCAAAGCCTGCAAGTGCGATTGGCAGGCACTTCGTTCGCTGATTCTGAGAATCGCGTCCGAAAGCCAACTCGTTTGAGTCCCCATTCAGAGCGAACTGAACACACCTGTTTACTAAAGAGCAAAGGTTCCGGACATGAAATCTACACGTCGTGCCGCTTTTACGCTGATCGAAATCTTGATTGTCGTGGTCATCATGGCCGTCTTGGCCGCCACCATCATTCCGCAGTTCTCGACCTCCGTCGATGACTCCAAGTCCAGCGCTTTGAAGTTCAACTTGCATACGCTCCGCCAACAAGTGGATCAATACAAAATCCAGCACAATCAGGCGATTCCCAACACAATCACCGCCGGCGCATTGCCGCAATTCTCGGGCACCACCGACGCCACCGGCGCCACCGGCAGCGGCGCCAGCTTCCCGCTCGGACCATACGTAAACGTCATGCCCAACAACCCGTACGACAACAAAGCCACCATCAGCTCAACCACGGGCACCATCGCCGCTCCTCCCGCGGCCTCGACTGCCGCTGGCGGCTGGTTGTACAACACCACTACGGGCGACATCTTTGCCAACACCACCGGCCACTTGGCCGACTAGGTTGGCTTGGTTTGACCGCTTCGCTCTTGGGCGGACGACAGACGAAATCGCATAGGAACCTCGGCGTTGCCCTGATGGCGCGCCGAGGTTTTTTGCATTGAGTTACCGAACGCCCCGCTGGGCAACCGACAATTGGCCGCTGGCCACTTGCCTGCGCCCGGCGATTGGTTTAAGTTTGACCTGAATTTTCACGCTCGAAACCGATCGGTTGTGTGACCCCAACGGGAATTCGTTGCGAAATGACCGACGGAAATTTCAATAAAGCGGCAGCGGGAACTGACGGCCCGGTGCCCAAGGCCGTCGTCAGCCGGTTGAGCCTGTACTTGCGTGAATTGCAGCATCTGCTCCGCAATGGTCACGAGACCACCAGTTCCAGTCAGCTCGGCAGCCTGCTCGGCTTTAGCGACGCGCAAGTTCGCAAAGATCTGACATACTTCGGGCAGTTCGGTTATCCGGGCATTGGCTATCGCTGCGACGAATTGATTCAAGCCATTCGCGGAATTCTTGGCACGGATCACGAGTGGAATGTCGCCATGATTGGCGTCGGCAACCTCGGGCGTGCGCTACTGGGCTACAAAGGATTTGGGCAGCAGCATTTTCGCATTGTCGCTGCATTCGATAACGATCCGCAAAAAATTGGCGAACGTATCGAGTCCGTGCAGGTCTTCTCGTTAGATGATCTGCCGGAAATCGTGCGGCAGCATCGAATCCGCTTGGGAATGGTTGTCGTTCCGGCGGCGGCGGCCCAAAGCGCTGCAGAGAAATTGGTCGCGGCCGGAGTTGAAGGCATTGTCAATTTTGCGCCGGTTACGCTCATCTTGCCGGAACACATCAGCAAAGTGGGCGTGGATTTGGCAATTGAACTCGAACAACTCTCGTTTTCCGTGATGAAGCGCGGTCCGGCGCACGAAACCTGATTCGGGACCGCGACCGCAAGATTTTGTCCACGAAGGGTAGCGTTGCAAGCCGCCGGCGAATCGGCTATAAACAAGCGCGGTAATACCCGGTGGTGTAATGGTAACACTAGAGATTTTGGCTCTCTCATTCAAGGTTCGAGTCCTTGCCGGGTAGTTTTTAAGCGTTTGCTTCGCGCGGCCTGCCCGAAGTGACTGCCGCGTAATAATTGGCCCAACTGCGGCCCTTCTTGCTCGCCGTCGCGTTTTGTCGGTAGCACCTTTCTTTGCGTGCGAATTTGCTAGGTGAACGCTGCGCTGCCAGTTAATCTGGATGCTAGCGTCGTTTTGTCACGCTGCAAAACTCTCTTTGACGGAGGCACCCATGGGCATGCTCGATTTCTTTTTGCAATTGTTTGGCCTGAAATCAGCGCCGGGCACCAATCCCGACGGCACGCCACACCAAGCTGGCATCTTAGAAGCCGTTTTCAGCATGATCCAGGGACACGGCGGAATGGAAAACGTGCTTAACGATCTCAAGCAAAAAGGCCTCGGCGAACAAGTCAAGTCGTGGGTCGGCAGTGGGCCGAATATGCCAGTCACGGCAGATCAACTTCGTAGCGCCCTGGGGCAAGAAAAAATCGACAGTCTGGCCAAGCAAACGGGACTGCCGGTGGGCGATCTGCTGGGGCAACTCTCGACAATGTTGCCGCATGTCGTCGATAAATTGACGCCCAACGGACAAGTTCCAGATCACGGCCTGCTGCAATCCGGGATGGCGATGTTGCGGCAATTGCTGGGCTCGGGTCAATCATTGACGGGCAGCGCGGCGGCGCCGGTTAGCACGCGCCAGTAATTTTGCCGCTTGCACTTACAGCCAGAGTGTCGAATCGTTACAATGCCCAGTCACGCAGAATCCATTTTCGCCGTCCGGCAGGTAAGGTTTTTCGATGCCCAAGCAAAAGACTCACAAAGGCACCAAGAAGCGATTTCGCGTTACCGCCAACGGTAAGATCAAGCATCGCCACTCGGGCACCAGTCACTTGAACTCGCGAATGTCTCAGAAGCGTAAACGTAACTTGCGTGGCACGCACGTGTTGCACAGCAACGATACGCCCAAGCTGACCATCGCTCTGGCCGGTAATAGCTACTAGTTGAAACGTGTTTTTCCGGCGATTTCTCAGTCGTCGGAAAGGCCGCCGAGGGAAAACCTCGGATTGCGGCGCGGCTTTGGCCGCGCCGTTTGCATTCGCCAGCACGGCGAATGCTCGTCAGCAGGTCGGGCAATACAACGTCTCGAACCTTTTCGAGAGGCCCGGACATGCAATCGTGAAGGGATGATTGTCGATGCGTACAACCAATGGTGTGCCACGTAATCGCCGTAAAAAGCGGTTGTTCAAAAAGGTCAAAGGCTTTGTCGGCGGTCGTCGCAAGTTGCTGCGGACGGCCAAAGAAACCCTGGTGCGGGCAGGTGTTTACGCCTTCCGCGACCGTCGCCTACGCAAACGCGAATTCCGCGCCCTGTGGATTATTCGCATCAACGCCGCTTGCCGCATGCAGGGCTTGCGTTACAGTGAATTCATCCACGGCTTGGTGCTGGCCAAGATCGAACTGGATCGCAAGACGATGGCCGAAATGGCCGTGAACGATCCGGCCGGTTTCGAAGCGCTGGTCAATCAAGTCAAGGCCGTGCTTCCCAAGCGAGAAGCCGCGCCCAAGCCCAAGGCGAGCTAGTCGCTCGCTGCTAAAACCCCAATCATTGCTCGCTTGCGAGACTCATCAGAGGCTGGTCTAATTTGGACCCGCCTCTGTTCGTTGACATGGATCATTATGGCACTTGCTGATTTCATTACTGAGCTCGATGCGCTGTTTGCCGCCGCCAGCGCCGGCTTTAAAGCCGCCGCCGACGCCACGGTGCTAGAGGCCGCGCGGATCGAATTTCTGGGTGCCAAAAGCGGCCGCATGAAAGACGTGCAAAAGGCCCTGGGCGCGGTCGACAAGCCCGACAAACCGGCTGCCGGCAAACGATTCAACGAAGTCAAAACGTCCATCGAACTCGCATTTCAGTCCGCGCAGCAGCGATTGGCCGGCCAAACGTCAACCACTGCTGGCAGCGACTTCGATCCCACATTGCCGGGCAGGCCGCTGCAACTCGGACACTTGCATCCGATCACGCAGACCATCGAAGAGCTCAAAGACATCATGGGCCGGCTCGGCTTCACCGTGGCTGATGGTCCTGAAATCGAAGACGAGTGGCACAACTTCGAGGCGCTGAATATCCCCGCGTCGCACCCTGCCCGCGATACGCTCGAAAACTTCTACTTGACCGTGGCCGGGCGCACAACCGGCGAACCGCTGTTGCTGCGCAGTCAGACCAGTACGGTGCAAATTCGCGTCATGGAAAATCAGCCGCCGCCGGTGCGAATCATCTCGCTCGGGCGCGTCTATCGGCCCGACACCGCCGACGCCACGCATTTTCCGATGTTCCATCAGATCGAAGGTTTGCTGATCGACAAACACGTCACGATGGCCGACCTGAAGAGCGTGCTGCGGCTGTTTGCTTCCAGCTTTTTGGGCGGGGACGTACACATTCGCTTTCGGCCGTCGTTCTTTCCGTTCACCGAGCCCAGCGTCGAGGTCGACATGAGCTGGGGCGAGCGCTGGATTGAAATGGGCGGCGCCGGCATGGTCGACCCCGACGTGCTCCGCGCCGTCGGTTACGATCCGGACGAAGTTACCGGCTTTGCCTTCGGCCTCGGCGTCGAACGCGTGTGCGCCCGTCGCCACCAAGTGACCGACATTCGCGAGTTCTACCGTAACGACATGCGGTTTCTGTCGCAGTTTTAGTTTCTCATTTCGCGATTCTTTCATCGGCCCCACTCGCTGCCATGCTTGTCTCTTGGAATTGGCTCAAAGAGTATCTGTCGCTCGACCTGCACGTGGACGACGTCGCCCGTCGTTTGATGCTGGCGGGCTTGAATCACGAGTCCACCACGGCCGTCGGCGGCGATTGGTGCGTCGACTTGGAAGTCACAAGCAATCGGCCCGATTGCCTGGGGCATATTGGCGTGGCTCGCGAAATTGCCGTGCTGTTTGGTGGCGAACTGAAAATTCCGCCTGCGCGGCCCGCCGAGTCGGCAACGGCCATCGGCGAACAATTGCAAGGTATCAGCGTTGAGTGCCCCGAATTGTGTCCGCGCTATACGGCCCGGCTGATTCGCGGCGTTAAGATTGGCCCCAGTCCAAAGTGGCTGGTCGAACGACTGGCAACCATCGGCATTGCTGCGATCAACAACGTGGTTGACGTTACCAACTACGTACTGATGGAATGTGGGCAGCCGCTCCACGCTTTCGATTTTGTCAAAGTCGGCGGCCGGCGGATCATTGTTCGCCCGGCGAAAAAAGGCGAACATTTCACCGCCATCAATCACAAAGCCTACGAGCTTGAGCCAGGTATGTGCGTGATTGCCGACGCCAACCGCCCAATGGCGCTGGGTGGCGTGATGGGCGGCGCCGAAACCGAAGTTGGTCTGGCAACCCGCGACGTGCTGCTGGAATCCGCCCAGTTCGATTCGATGTCCATTCGCGCGACCGCCCGCAAACTGAATTTACACAGTCCATCGTCATATCGGTTTGAGCGCGGACTCGATCCGCAAGGCGTCGATTGGGCCAGCCGTCGCGCCTGCGAACTCATTCTGCAAACGGCCGGCGGTGAACTGGCCAGCGGCGCAATTGATGTCGGCGGGCAGCCGGCCGCTCGCCAACCGGTCACGTTGCGACTCGCGCAACTCAAACGCATCTTGGGCATTGAAATTCCGGCCACCGAGGTGCGGCGAATTCTCGCCGCGCTTGGTAACCAAGAAACCGCCGCCGACGCAACCGTGGTGGACGTTGTGCCGCCCAGTTGGCGACGTGACCTGAACCGCGAAATCGATCTCGTGGAAGAAGTTGCCCGCATTCACGGATACGACAAAATCCCCGAAGACGTTAGCGTGCCGATGGCACCCAGCACTCGCACGCCGCAAGATCGCGTGCTGGCTAAAGTGCGGCAGGTGCTGGTGGCCGGCGGTTTTAGCGAAGCGCTGACCTTAAGCGTGGTCGATGAAGCCTGGTCCACCGCGTTCAGCCCCTGGACCGACGCGGCGCCGCTGAAAACGCTGATGCCCATCATGCGCCGTGCGGAATACTTGCGTCGCAGCCTGACGCCCAGCCTGCTTGGCGTGCGGCAAACCAACGAGGCGGCCGCCAACCCCCGCGCCGAACTGTTTGAAATCGCTAAAGTCTACTTGGCCCAACCGCAGGGCTTGCCGCGCGAAGAAATCGTCATTGCGCTGGCCAGTGGCGACGATTATTTCGCAGTGAAAGGCGCGCTGGAATCGCTCGTGCAGGCAATCAACCCGGCCGCCGATCTCCAACTCGCTAAAACGCAACAACCGCTGCTCGATGCGGTTCGCTGCTGCGAATTGCGACTCAACGATCAAACCTGGGGCTTCCTCGGCGAGCTCACGCCCGCCGCGCTCAAATCGTTCGATCTGCGGGCATCAGCCACCGTGGCGGAAGTCAAGCTGTCGACGCTGATGGAAATTGCTCAACTGATTCCGCAAGCCCGCGAGCTCTCTGCCTATCCGGCGGTCAGTCGCGATCTGAACTTTGTCGTGGTCGAAGCCACGCAATGGGCCGACCTGGCCGCCTGCGTGCGTGGCTCGGGCGGACAACTGCTCGAGCACGTTCAATACAAAGACACCTACCGCGACGCCGACCGACTCGGACCTGGCAAAAAAAGTCTGCTGCTCACCATGCAACTCCGCCGGACCGACGGCACCTTGACCAGCGACGAAGCCGACCGCGTCCGCGATCAAGTCGTCGCCGCCTGCCAACAATCGCTAGGCGCGGAGTTGCGCGCGTAGGCGACCGAGTTGCCGCAACTATTTCGGTGCAACAGCGGCAACTGTTACAGCGTGCCGGTTTGGTAGGCAAATGCTAAATCGATCGACGCATAGTCGCCGGCAGTAATTTGGCCATCGTGATCGAAGTCGCCATTCACCCAGCCGGAAACCGGCCCGACCGTCTGCTGGCGAGCGAATGCGAGGTCCATTAGCGTCAAATCCGCGATTGTAATGAGCCCATCCAAATCGAGATCGCCTTGCCAAGTATACTTGACTAGCACATCATTCACTCCGACAGACTGACCGGCGAAACTCGTGTAAAATGCCGACCCTCCGCTGGTCACCGCGCCCGTGTTGGAATTGAATACTTGGGTATTGTTCTGCATCACGCCCAAGGCAGTATAGTATCCGGCCATTCCGCTCAGACCGTAACCGTACCAGTTGTTTTGAGTGGAGCCCGTAGTCAACATGGTCATGACTGCGGCAAGGCCCGTCGCGCCGCCGCCGTGCCAGATCAACACGTTGTTGCTGATGTCGAATTTGCCGGGGAAGTAGCCCGTCGTGGCGTCTCGGTCCATCGTCAGGTTGTCAACCACCAGCGCTCTAGCGCCTTCGCTGCCATGCGCGGCCGTAAAGAACAAGCCATTTCCGATGTGTAGATCGTGCGCGACCACCAGCGGCGTACCATTGTAAACCACGCCGCTTTGCACGAAGATCGAATCCGCGTGCAACGTCGAGTTGATGTACGCGCCGCCGCCATCGGTCACAATGTTGCCGACCGTCGTCGTGCTGGAGAACGAGACCGAGCCACCGCTGATTTCGAAGTTGGGCTTGATTGTGGTCGAGGTCACCGCGTCCAAATACACCAAGCCGCCCGACTGATTGATCCAATCGAAGCCGCCGGCCGCCGCGGTGAGATAATAATTGTACATCACCGCCGTGCCGGTGCTGGTCAGCTGCAGCCGGCCGTTTTCATCGCCGCTGGCGGTGAGTGCAATGTTGCCATCGCCATATACGCGGAACATCACCAACTCTTGCCCGGCCGCTTTCAGGTCGATGTAGACGGAATTATTAACACTGGTCACATAGGTGACGCTGTTATTAATATCCGGCAGCACCGTCTTGGTATCGCCGGCCACGCTCACGACATTGATATTTGCAATTCCACCATTGACGATGAAGGTATCGTTGCCGTTGCCGCCGTCGATGGCGGTGGTGCCAGCGGTGGCGACCAATGTGTTTGCGCCGCTGTCGCCGGTCAGCGATCCACCGCCCGAACTGCCGATCACTTTCGTTGGGACGTTGTGCAAACGAAGTGTGAGTGTGTTGGCACTCTCATCCGGATCCGTCGCCACCGTCTGCGAGGTGGTCGTATTGGCCAGTGTCACATCGGCGGGCATATTCATGCCGCCGAGGTCCAGCGTGGCACCGGTGCTAGCCCTTAACCAAGCATATCCGTTTGGTACTTTTTGAGGTTGCGTAAAAAAACTCGAAATCCGCCGGTGATTTGCGGGGTTACATGGTTGTTGAAAGACTATGTTCCGCAACTCAAGGAGGATTTCGAGTGAATGCAA
>JBBRCE010000052.1:0-34167 GCA_038205115.1 Pirellulales bacterium | reverse complement strand
GACGACTTCGCCGAACCAGGAAAGTGCCACTTCCCAGTCCTAAACGACTTGCCAAACAGAACGATTTTAACGATTATCAAACATCATCCCCCCGGCCCCTTTTGAAGCGCCCACGCGCGGCCCCTTTTCAAGCGCCCACTGACAGTCAGCGGCCAGATTAATGACATTCGCGATGCATAACAGCGTTAACGCCACGTACGGCGGTACGTTTAGTGTTTCTGCAACGTTGACGGCCGACGCGATGCCGCTCGACAATCGGACCGTGCATTTCAAGCTTAACGGAGCAAGCATTGGCGATGCTTCGACCAATTCCAGCGGCGTGGCCTCTTTCAGCTCGGTGGCTTTAGCCGGCTTGCACGTTGGCAACTATGCTGGCTATTTGACGGCCACTTTTGACGGCGATCCATCAGACACCGCCAGCGACGCCAACGCCAACTTGAACGTGACGCCAGCTACGCTAATAATCACGGCTGACAGCCAGCACAAAAGCTACGGCGCGGCGGTGCCGTCGCTGACGGCCAGTTACAGCGGCTTTGTGAATGGCGACACGTCCGCCAGTCTGAGTACGCAGCCGACGATTTCGACCACCGCCACCGCAGCCAGCCACGTTGCCGGCAATCCGTATGCGATCACCGCCAGCGGCGCGGTCGATAGCGATTACGACATCAGTTACGTCGCCGGGACGCTGACCGTCGATGCCGTGGCGCTGACGATCACGGCCGACAGCAAGCACAAAGATTACGGCGCAGCGCTGCCGACGCTGACAGCCAGTTACAGCGGCTTTGTGAACAACGATACTTCCGCCAGCCTGAGCGCGCAGCCGACGTTGTTCACAACCGCCACGGCGGCCAGCCACGTTGCCGGCAATCCGTATGCGATCACTGCCAGCGGCGCTGTGGATAGCGACTACAACATCAGTTACGTCGCCGGGACGCTGACCGTCGATGCCGTGGCGCTGACGATCACAGCCGACAGCCAGCACAAAGATTACGGCGCGGCAGTGCCGACGCTGACGGCCAGTTACAGCGGCTTCGTGAACAACGACACGTCCGCCAGTCTGAGCACGCAGCCAACGTTGTTCACAACCGCCACGGCGGCCAGCCATGTTGCCGGCAATCCGTATGCGATCACCGCCAGCGGCGTAGTCGACGCCGACTACACCATCAGCTACGTCGATGGCACGCTGACGGTCGATGCGGTGGCGCTCACCATCACCGCCGACGATAAAAGCAAGCCGTTCGCGGCACCGCTGCCGATGCTGACCGCCAGCTACAGCGGATTCGTCAACAACGATACGTCCGCCAGTCTGAGCACGCTGCCGATGCTGCAAACGACTGCGACGCAAAGCAGCAGTTCGTCCGGAAATCCCTATCCGATTACTGCCAGCGGAGCGGCCGGTAGCGATTACACCATCAGCTATGTGGCCGGCGCGCTGACCGTGACGCCGATCAGTCCGACTGTCGTCGCGCCAACGGTGGCCAACCTGACGATCAACTCCGTCACGCTGGGCGGCAACGTCACCAGCGATGGCGACGCGCCGATTACTGCCCGCGGTATTGTCTACGCGTTGTCGTCCCTCAATAACAATCCGCAAATTAATGGCGCGAGTGTTACCGTTGTGCTGGCCAGCGGCGGCACTGGTGCTTTCAGCGTAGATGTTGGCAGCCTGCCGACCGGCAAATCTTATTCGTTCGTCGCTTATGCCTCGAATAGCGTCGGCACAACTTACACCAACGTCGGCGCGTTCACCACGTTCCCGTCGGTTGGGCAATTGGCTGGCGTAACCGTACAAGTCATCGGTCATCAATTGGTGATCACCGGCGACAATCATGCCGATCAAGTGCAAGTTGCCGGCGATGGCACTGCCCGCGAGTATATCGTCAGCGGATTGAACGGAACCATCGTCAACGGCGTGGCTAACGGCGTGATTACCACCACGGCCATCGACAGCATGCAATTCAACCTGACCAACGGCGCCGATATTTACACACTGGACCGCGCGGACCTCGCGGGCGACATCGTGATTGGTGGCGGCACAGGGCCCAAGACGATCAACGTCGGCAAGACGGCAGCCGTCAGAGCCAACAACGTCTCAATCAACGGCGGCGGCAACAACAGCAGCGCCATCGAAGGCGTCATCTTCGTCAATCAAACCACAACCAGCGGCGCATTAACCATCGTCGCCGGCGTGGGCACGACCCCCAATAAGATCAATACGGAGTACTGCGTTGTCGGCACGAATCTTACCGTCACTGGCGCCGCGGGCTACGACCTGGTGCAGCAAACGCAAGTTCACATCGGCGGAAATTGGAACGTCGATGTGGGCGCGGGACACGATTTAATCAGCGCGGCCGGGATCTATGTGACGGGCGATTCGACTTTGAAGAGCGGCACTGGCATCGATACCATTGCCGTCGCAGGTTCCTTGCTGCAGCATTCGATTGCGATGGACGGCAGCGCGGGTGGCGGGCCGAAAACGATTACGCTCTATTCGTCGATCTTATTTGGCGCTGCGGCGTTGACCGGCGGCGATGGCAACGACAGCCTCACGTTCGACAATAACGTCGGTCCCAGCGTGGCACTGTTCGCCGGCAAGGGCGTCGACTTCGTGCGCGTCAAAACGTCGATCCTCGATTCACTCTTTACCAATCTGGGCGACGGCGACGATTACGACTTCCTGGCAAATAACACCAAGTTCAGCGCGGGCCTCGAAATCATCTACACGCACGTACGGCAGTCCACGCAAATCGACGGCGGAAACGGCAACGACATCTTCCACAACATCGGCAACCTGTTCGACACGCCGATCTCGCAAAAGGCTTTCGAGAAAACCAGCTACACCTAAAGGCTTTCTTGGCAGGTGACAATTTTCAGGACGGGCGAAATTGGAATTCGTTCCAGGATATTGTCTCCATAGATTTTCTCCAAATTCAACCGCTGCAAATTGCGGTAGCCGATGTAGCAGCCACACGTGGCGTTCGGGCAGCCGCGGGACTTGAATGCTCGCTCCCAGTCATCGTCGTCGATGCTGCCGATGGGTTCGGCGACAAAATGGCAGCGACGGATCGTTCCCTCACCATCCACCGTAAAGCTCGTCTCGCCGGCGTCGCAACGTTCATTTTGGCTGGCGAGCCGCTGGTTATTGATCGAAAATAAGGGGTCGATTGCCGTCACGTTCGCCAGGCTTTGATGAACGGTACAATCGTTGTCAATTCCGCCGCGTCTGCCGCTAGGCTGGCGTGATGGAATCGGCTGGCACCAGGCGATTGAGCTGCTCGACCAACTGCTTGACAGTGATCGGCATTCGCAGCGAAACGCGGTGGTCGTTTAACCGCGCGGTGGTTTGCCAGTCTCGGACTTTTTCATTCAGCAGCAAAATCGCAGGCACCTTTTGAGTGCGTTCGGATTCGCCGAACTGATTGAACGCCGCCAAGGCCGTTTCTTCCAAACCGACGGCGCCAAAAATCACGCAGTCGGCGGGCCGATCGCGCTCGGCGAAGAATTCGTGCGGCCGGTTGGGATCATTGCTGACCAACACCCGAAAACCGCTCAGTTTGAGTCGTTCTCGCAGCATGTCCTGCAATTTGGTGTTCGACTCCACGATCATCACAATCCGCTGTTTGGACGAGGCGATGATCGTTGCGGCGTCCATCACCTGGCCATCAGCCATGCGCTGCGCAAGAACGTTTAAGTCGTGCAGCACTTCGCCCGGATTTTGATAGCGAAGTTTAGGACTCAGTTCCATCGCTTTAACGGCAATCATCGATACCGCACGCGGCACGTCCGGCGCGGCTTCGAACAGCGGTACGACGCTACTAAACCGCGTACGCGCCATCCGCTGGATGCGGTCGGTCGTTTCCGACAGTGCCGGAACGCCCGCCAGCATGTGATAAAACATGCAACCCAAGAAGAAAATATCGCTGCGATTATCGCCTTTGCGAACCCCGCTGTAACGCTCAAGCGCGGCGTAGTCGATGGTTCGCGGATTCTCCACGTCGATCGTGGCGTCATCCGAGTGCGAGCTATCGGCCGCGGCTAATCCAAAATCGACCAATTTGGCAACGCCGCTGCTGGTGACTAACACATTGGAGGTTTTCAGATCGCGATGCTGAATTCCTTTTTTGAAAGCGTAATCCAAACCGCGGGCCACATCGGTGATTAGCTTGACGGCTTCCACCGGCTCGAACTTTTGGCGAATTTTAATGAACTCGCGGAGATTGCGGCCTTCCAGAAATTCCATCACTAGATACGGCTGGTTACCTTCGCTGGCGACTTCGAAGATCGGCACGATATTCGGATGCCGGAGTTGCACGCCCAACTCGCCTTCCTGCGAAAATTTGTGCCGATTGTCGGCACTTTCGCTGAATTTTCCGCGCAATACTTTGACGGCCCGCGTCTCGCCGTTGATCTTGTGCAGCGCCCGATACACGCGGGCGAATGTGCCACTGCCAATCACGTACATCATCTTGTACGGACCGTAAAAATATCCGGACTTCTCGCCGCGGAGGATTTTTTCGATCTGATAGCTGGTGAGCAATTCGCGACGCAGCAGAACTTGCTTTAATTCATCTCGAGTTGCACTGCGCGAACCGAGTTGTCCCCAAACGTCGCGCAACTGCTGATCGGTCAGCAAGTTGAAATCGAATGCCCGTTGAGCAAGTTGTTCGGCCGTTAAGTCGAGCATTGCAATTGCTGAGTGGAAAACGGGATAGTGATAACACGTGCGGCGGGCAACTTCGGACCACGGTGCGGGGCCCGCCGAGCGATGATTGGCATCGCCCGCAAGCGCTCACCCATCCTATACGGGTTTGACGACGATTTCAATCAACCGCGCACCACGCGGCATTTCCTGGCAGTGGGCGATCATTCACCGGAGAAACCCCCGCCGGCGGCATCATCCAGTTTCTGACGATATTCGTCGCGTTCGCGGCGTGTCGCTTCCAGATCGAACATCAGGTATTTCATGTCGAGCCGCAGTTGGCTCAAGGCATCTTGAACCAGAGTCAGAATGCGGCGGCGGCGTTTGGTGCTTTCGACCACGCGGCCAAACACCAGTTCCACTTGTGCGCGTTGCTCGGGCGGCAGCTTCGCCAGGGCTTGTCCGAGTTCGGCCAACTCGGCGGGCAATAGTTCGGTTTCGCTTTTCACGACGTGGGCGGCTTGGCTCATAGCTGCAATCTCCAGTGGTTGATGATGCCTCTCCATTAAAGCAGCGATCGTGCCGCTCGGCATCTCCCCGCTGGACGATTATTCGTAAGTAATTGCTGCGTCGCGATTTGCGGCTGGTGATTTGCCGGCAGCCGCGTAGGCCGGATGTGGCAAAACGACCACGGATTGACCTGGAGTTTTCTCGCAACTCCTGATACAAGCTGCTGTTACAGAAAATGCACCGTTTACGCCCGGCGTCGATTTTTTACAACATGCCTCGAAACCCTGCCAGCTCTTGCCTCCGTTCGTGGATTGCCACAGCGATCCTGGCGCTTTGCGCTTGGTTGGTACTCGCCATTCCGGTCCGCGGCGATACCTACAACGAGACATTCGAAGACGAAGTCACGAGTTGGCGGGAGGCGGCAGCGGATGTTAAATATCGGGTCGAATCGCATTTACGCAGCGATCGCGCGTCGCACTCCGGTAAACGTTGCGAGCAATTTGGCATCAGTGCCGCGGCCGGATCCTACGTGCAGATCTGTCGCGATCTTCCGCCGGCGCTGGTTGTCGACGAGTTTGTGCCGCGCGTGTGGGTCAAAGCCGATCGGCCAGGCGTGCAGGTCATTGTGCGGGTCGTGCTGCCGCGCGTGCGCGACGAAGCTGGCAAGCCGCGCACGCTGCTGATTCGCGGCGAAATGGTCACGCAAGTCGATACCTGGCAGCAACTGTCGATCGCCGATTTTAATAAGCAATTGGCAGCGCAAATTCGCGTCTTGCGGGCGCAGGTTGGTCCCAAGGTCGATCCGCGCGAGTGCTATGTCGATCAACTGCTGCTCAACATTTACGGAGGCCCGGGCGCCACCAATGTTCTGATCGATGATTTGGAGATCGACGGCTACGTGCCGCGCGTGGCAAACATTGCCGAGCCCGTGGCCGATGGTCGAACAATCGTCGATGCAAACGTGCGGCCCGCGGCAGCGACAATGCCAGCCGGCGTTCAACCGTACGTTGGTTCGACGGCGACCAGCACCGGGGCAACGGGGCGCGACGTGCGGCTCAACGGCTCGCTGCTGCAAGTCGACGGCCGACCCTTCTTTCCGCGCGCGGTACAATATCAAGGCGAAGCTCTGGATTTTCTGCAGGGGATGGGCTTCAACGCCGTGCAAGTGGGCGAAGCGCCGGATGCCCGGTTCTTTGCAGAAGCGGCCCGCCTGAATTTGTGGATCATCTGCCCGCCACCGCGAATGCAAGAAGTTCCGGCTGGTGACGGCAGCATCGCCATCAGTCCGCTGCCCGAATATTTCGAAGGCGTATTGGCTTGGAATGTCGGACAGGGCCTGACATCGCGCGAGCTTGAAGCAACCGCTGCGATCATCAAAAAACTGCGCATTGCCGACGCGCGCCGCGCGCGACCGATCATCGGCGCGGCGGATGCCGAGTTGCGCGCTTACAGCCGCCAATTCGATTTGATGCTGACGTCGCGCTTTCCGTTGGGAACCAGTTTGGAACTGACCGACTACGGCACCTGGCTGCGCGAACGCCCGCGCTTGACGCGTCCCGGCACGCCGCTGTGGACGGTCGTGCAGACGCAACTTTCGCCGCGACTTTACGAGCAACTGGCCGTGTTCGCGCCAGGCGCGCCGCCGGAAGCCATGGTCGACGAAGAAGCCGTGCGGCTTTTGACGCGGACGGTCGTGGCGGCAGGCACGCGGGGCATCATTTTCGAATCGCAAAGCCGGCTCGACGCCAGCGACGCCGTGACCAAGTCGCGCGCCACGCTGGCCGAACTGATGAACATCGAACTCGATCTGATCGAACCCTGGTCGGCCGCCGGCAATGCCCTGACAAGTTCGACGACCTCCGATCCACTGCTGACCGCAGCCGTGCTGCAGATCGATCGCGCTAAACTGCTGTTGCCGCTGCGAACGACCGCTGGTTGCCAACAAGTGCCGCGGCAATCGGCCGGTGGTGCGGTCACCTTTGTGGCGCCGGGCGTTGGCGAGGCGACCGATGTCTATGAACTCAGTTACACCGGCTTTCGCCCGCTGCGTCACAAACGCGTCGCGGGTGGCGTGGCCGTAACGATCGACGACTTCACTCTGGGAACCATGGTCGTGGTCACGTCCGATCCGATGGTCATCAATACGCTCACTAAACGAACCGCCCGTGTTGCGCAGCGGGCGGTGGAATTGCAGCATGAACTTGCGGCGCGCAGCCTGCTTGTCACCGAGGAGATCGACCGCCGCATGCCGGCCAGCGCGCATGTCGTACCGTTCGCCGGCGCGGCGGGCAAAGCGCCCGGCGTGACCGCGCCCAATGATTTGGCAACCGCTCGCGCGCATCTGGCCGAAGCCGACAAACTGTTGCTGGCCGGCGATCGCCGCGCGGGATCGGTGGCGCTGCAGAAACTGCTGCAATCAACCGGCAACTTGAAACGCGACTACTGGGCGCGGGCGATTAACCCCACCGGCTCGACTGTCAGCAATCCGTTTGCGGTCAGTTTCGCCACATTGCCCCAGCACTTTCTGTTTGCCGAGGCCGTGAAAAACGCGCGAACCAGCGAAAACCTGTTACCGTCGGGCAACTTCGAGAGTCTCGACGTGATGGTCGATAGCGGCTGGCGGCATTTTCAACATCCGCAGCCCAACGTCAAAACGCAGGTCGAACTTTCGCCGAAATTCGTAACCGGCGGACAGTTCAGTTTGCATCTCCGCGCTAAAGCCAGCGACGAAGCTGCCGCCGGCGGATTGGTCGAGACGCCGCCAATTTGGATCACCAGCGCGCCCATCAATTTGCAAGCCGGCTCGATCGTTTGCATTCGAGGGCAAGCGCGCGTGGCCAAACCCATCACTGGCAACGTGGATGGTTTGACGATTCTCGATTCGTTTACCGGCGAAGCGCTGGCCGAGCGTATCGGGCAGACCACCGCTTGGAAAGAGTTCGTGCTGTACCGCGCCGCGCCTGCCGACGGACCGCTGACGTTGACCTTTGCCCTCTCGGGACTGGGCGACGCCTATTTAGACGATGTATCCGTGCGACTGGTCGAACGGCCGATCATCCCGCGGCTGGATCGGCCGACGCCCTCGCCGGGCGTCACGCCGGCTGGCTTCAACCGCTGACCCACGACCGTTGGACCGATGCGGTTGAGCAGCGCGGCGAATCGTTCAGGGCTTGACGGGCGGTTTTTCGAAGTCCGACTTGTTCACCCACTCGGCGCTGAGCACCTCGCCGCGGAGGTAACGCTCGTAGAAGCCAACGTGTCCCGGTTTGGCGTGCAGGTAATTGTCGAACAACGCGCCTTGGCCATCGATCCGCGGATCTGATTGTTGCTTCAGCTCGGCGAGCAGTTGAGTTCTCAACCGCTGCATGGTTTCGGCGGACGTTGCGTCGTCGGCCAGGTTTTTCATGAAGTCCGGATCGGCGGCCAGATTGTAATACTCCTGCCGCGGTCGTTTTCCGAAGCAGTACGCCCAACTGACGTCGTTCGGACTTGCGCGATGCGCCGCCAGGATCAGCGATTTGGTTCGTCCGCTGTCGCAATCCAGATAGCCGGTCTCAGGGTTGCCGGCCGGCCAGCGATCTGGTTCGAAGTTCTCCAAATACAGACTGCTGCTGGTCACGATTCCGCGTACTGGATAGCCCTGATCGTGCGGGCGACCGATGTCGTTCCGTTCGCGCCCGATCAGCACATGATCGCGCGATTTGGTAACCGTGCCGGACTTTGACGAGAAGAAAATGTCCGTCAAGCTTTTGCCGGTGGCGTCGGCCATGCCAGTTTCTGACCACTCCAAACCGGCCAATTCGACGAACGTGGGCGCCAGATCGATGAAGCTGACAAAGTCATCCACCGTCCGGCCCGGCTTGGCGATTCCGCCAGGCCACATGGCCGCCAAGGGCAAATGGTTAGCCATCACGTTCGTGTTACCTTTGCTACGCGGAAACGGCATGCCGTTGTCGGACGTGACAATCACGAGTGTGTTTTGCAGCAGGCCACGCTTCTCCAGCGACTGCAGCATGCGGCCCAAATGACGGTCAAAATGCTCGACCTCAAACGCGTAGTCGAGTAGGTCGTTACGCGTTTCGTCATTGTCCGGCCAATATTCGGGCACGTGATTGATGTCGCTCAGTTTCTTGCCGCCTTTGCTGACGCCCGATCCGTATTCATATCCGCGGTGCGGTTCGACCGAGCCGTACCAAAAACACCAGGGCTTGCTCTGCGGCGCGGCATCCAGAAAATCATCGAAGTTGGCAGCGTAGTCGTTGTCGCTAATGTCGGTGGTCGGCGGCGCGGCCTTGCGTTTATTGAAGGCCTTTCCGGTCATCGCTCGCGGCTTGCCGGCCGCATTTTTGGCCACGCCCGGTGCCCAACCTTTTTGCGTGTAGCCGACAAACCAATCATGTTCGGTCAGTGCCTCGGCCCACGTTTTGAATTCAATCGGGAAGTAAGGGATGTGGTTGGCCGCCTCTTTGAGTTGCCAGGGGTTTCGTCCTGTCAGAATACTGGCCCGCGACGGCGCACACTTGGCGTTGGGCGTGTAAGCATTTTTGAAGAGAAGTCCATCGTGCGCGACACGATCGAAATTGGGCGTTTTGATCCACTTGGTGCCATAAGCGCCGGCGTGAAAACCCCAGTCGTCCGCAATCGCGAACAATATGTTCGGCGGCTGCTTATTCTCCGCCCCGGCGGCAACCAGTGCATTTGCAAACAAAAAAGCGACCAGCATCCCGATCGAGCTTCGCATTTCGGTGTCCACCTGCAAGGCAGCCGGAAGTGAAGCACGCATCGTAATCGCGCGCAGCAGCCTTCGCTAGTATCGAGCCACTTGACGCCGCCAGAGCGGATGGCCGCCGTCGAGAGTCGGACGTTGCGTTAGGAAAAGAAGCGGCTGATCGTTTGGCCGAAGTGATGATCACTGCGATGACGATTCAATTGATCGTCAAATCGATCGATGCTGACCAACTCGCTAACTCGCGCCTGCTGGTCTTCCATTTGCACTTCGCGGCCAACGTGCGCGGAAACGATCTGTTGCAGCGCAGGGGCATGAAGCTGTTCTCGCGATAGCGCGACGCGTTTCAGACCAACATTTTGAACGGTGGCTGACGATCGATCCGACGTTAGCGAGGCACTCGGAGTACGCTGAATTTCGCGCGCCGCTTGAGGCGGTCCGCCGAGCGGAACTGCAGTTGGCGGGGGCAGCGGCGCCGTGCCGTAACCGGGATACGATTGTTCGAGCGGCAAGTAGATTGCGCCGGTGTAAAAGTCGACGGCAAACGCCGCCACACCGGGTATGAAGAATAGCAGCAAACCGAGTCCGTCCAGCGCGGCCACTTTCCAGTCGATGTCGTTACCGTGCGGTTGGTGCTTCCGCTCTTCGTGCATCAGCGTTCCGCATCCGGCCAGCCCGCAGACGCTTGCTCCGGCAATCGCCTGCGTCAGCAGGCCCGTAATGAATTCTCGACGTTGCACGTAAACACCTTTTTGGTCGCAGTAAATCCAATTGCGTCGAAATTCCGTACGGCCGGCGCTGACGGCGGCGAGCGACGATAGGTGGCTGCGACGCTTGCGTCAAGCCCAGGTCAACTGCCAGCAATTCGCCGTGCGGCCAAGGCTTACGCGACTGTTCATCTGAAAGTCAATCGCCGCTAGCGTCATGCAGGCCTCAAGAATGCCTGGCGAACTTGGCGTTTTTTCAATCTTCGGCGAATTGTCAATCCGTGGCAGCAACGCTACGCTGTGAGCACCAAGACCGCATTCAACTTCCGTCAGGGGACAGGACAATGGCACGATCAGGAAACGCACCTCCGGGCACTCTCCGGGCATTCATGGCCGGCTTGCTGATGTTGATCGCCGGAATGAGCGTTGCGGCGGAGCCGGCGGCCAAGCCGATCAAATCGGCTTTCATTCCGGCCGAGGCCAGTTGGATTTTCGTGGCGCATCCCAAGATGGTTTTCGAGTTGCCGGCCACCGAAATGGCGCCGTCGGAGGTTGTTTCGGCCGCAGGCATTAAAGAGTTGGGCTTTGACCCAACCCAACTTGAAGAATTGGTCGCCTTTGGCACGCTGCCCGGCAAAAATGGCGACCCGAGTTTTGGGGCGGTGGCGCGTTTTTCGGAACCGCCAACGCTGGCCTCGCTCAAAGCCAAATTGTTGAAGGACGCCAAAGAGACAACCCGCGACGACGGCAACGTGGCCTTTCAACTGGCAGGGCCAAATGCGCCGAGCCTCGTGGTGATCGATAGCAAAACACTGGTGATCGGTATGCCAGGCTTCTTGGAAAAGATGCTGGCTGTCCGCACGGCCGATAAGAAAGTCGTCGCGCTGCTCGCGCAGTTCGACGAAGAAACGCAGCTCGGTTTGATCGTCGGTTTTGATGCCATGCGCGACGATCTGACCAAACTGTTGCAAGGGGCGCCGCCGCTGCCCGGTCCGCTGGAAGAATTGAAGAAGCTGCCTTCGCTGCTCGCGTGGTCCAAGTTGGAGTTCGATCTCGAAGAGTCGCTAAAAGTCAGCCTGGTATCGGAAGCGCACGACGAACCTTCCGCAAAAAGCGCCGAGAAGATTTTGCGAGACGGTCTGGCGTTTGGCAAACAGATGGCATTGTCGTCGATGGCTCAAAACGCGGGCAGCATCGATCCCGTGGAGCAAGCCGGCATCCGCTATGGCAAACGCCTGGCCGATCTGATTTTCAAACAGCTCGATCCGAAACGCGATGCCGAACAGGTTTCGATCGAAGTGGACACGCACAGTAGCGTGGCGACCGTGGGTGTGATGTCGGCGCTGCTGCTGCCGGCCATCCAATCCGCGCGTCAAGCGGCCGCACGCGCCAGCGGTCAATAGTTTTGTAAGCGGCCATCTGTCCGGTGTAATTCCGTTGGGTGCTTTTCGATGCGCGTTGTCTCACTGCTGCCGGCCGCCACAGAAATCGTAGCGGCGTTGGGCCAATTGGATCAACTCGTGGGCATTTCGCACGAGTGCGATTATCCGCCGGCCGCCACCGTCCGACCGCGCCTGACACGCTGTGCAATTCACAACGCCGACCAATCGAGTGAAGACATCGATCGCTGGGTACGCGAAACGCTCGCGGCGGGCGGCACTCTATACAGTATCGACGAGTCGCTACTGAGAGACTTAGCGCCGGACGTCATTTTGACGCAGCGATTGTGCGACGTCTGCGCCGTGGGCTTCGGATCGGTCCAAGCCTTGGCGGCCAGTCTGCCGAAGCCGCCGCGGCTGGTGAACCTTGAGCCGTCGTGTCTGACGGACATGTTTTCTAATGTGCGCAGCGTGGCGCAAGCGTTGGCGGTCGAGCGCCGCGGCGAAGAAGTCATTGCCAAACTGGAGCAACGCGTGGCGGCCGTGCGTGGGCAGTTAGCAGACGTCACGCATCGACCAACATGCTTGCTGCTGGAGTGGATCGATCCGCCGTTTTCTAGCGGTCACTGGGGACCGGAATTGGTGGAACTGGCTGGCGGCCATGAGCCGCTCGGTAAGAAGGCAAACCATTCGACACAAGTGGCTTGGGAGAGCGTGCTGGCCGCACAACCAGAGATCATCGTGCTGGCCTGCTGCGGATATTCCGTACAGCGGACGCTGGCCGACCTGCCGATTCTGCAGCAACGTGCGGGATGGTACAACTTGCCAGCCGTGCGGTCGAACCGGGTTTACGCCGTTGATGGAAACGCGTATTTCAATCGCCCCGGCCCGCGCCTGGTCGATAGTCTGGAAATTCTAGCAGAGATCATTCATCCGCAGATTTTTGCCGGTCAATTCGCGGATCGCGGCGGGTGGTCGATGGCCGCCGCCACGGCCGCGCGCTGACATTCGTCGCCACGCCCCGGTTAGCGCCGGATCTTTTTCGAGAACTCGGGATCGTCTTTGTATATTTCCGCCAGCCGATTGATGTGCGCGTCTTCCTTGGTCTGCTCGAACGATTTGCTCGTATCGATCAGTTTGAGTTGATAGGCCAGTTCGTCCGAATAGCCGGTAAACAGCACCTGGTAATTATAGGGAATGGCCTTGGGCGAAACGTTGTTGACGTGGCGGATCAGATTGGTTGTGCAGTTGTTGGTCACCAGATTGTAAAGTTCCGGTTTGTCGTTGAGTTGATTCACTCGCGCCATGACATCGCGAAACAGCGCGCGGGTTTGCGCCGGTGTGTTTTTGATGCGATACACGTACACGTCCGTGTTGCGATAGTTGGCGCGGAGGTTGATTAGGTCGCGCTCATCGCCAACGACGTAGGTGATTTCGTACTGGCTGAGCAACGCCTTCCAGAAGTCGAAGTCGTCACCCTTTTGTCGGCGGATTTCGACCGAAACCGAGAGGTAATCGTCGCCCTCAAAGCCAAAACTCAAAAATGTGTGGGCCGCGCCGCGCCATTCGGTGAACGGTACGATGATGAAATCCACGGTCTTCAACTGGCGAATGTCGTAGCTGCGATCATAATAATTGACGACGTAATCGTTTTCCGTCATGTAATTGAAATCGCGAATGTTCCGCACGGTGACGACGTCGCCATGCTGCTCCGCCTTGGGCAGAACCGCCACGTCAGGGCTCCAATCGCGATCGTTTCGCGGGGGATGAAACAGCCGACAGCCCCCGCCGCAGCACACCGTCAAACACAACAGTACGGCCCACCAGCGATGGCGACGCGCGACCGCGCGGCATCTCTGACTCGGGAAATTCGATTGTGGTTGACAAGTTGGCATACGTAGTTGTTCGGCGGTTAGCCGAAGACGAGTAAAACTTTGTCGTCACCGCCGGTGCAGTCGAGCCGTGGCCTGCTGGCAGATCGTCACGCTAGCAGCGAACTGTGTTGGAAAATCCCGAAAATCCGCGTCTGCCCTGGCATTGGACGCATTCGAAGCTCGGCAAATCGCGAAGTGGCGATGATTGGTCGTCTTAATTACCGCGATTCGTCCGCCACGGCAAGACGTTTTGACCGCTAGCAACGCGTCAAACATTGCCAGTGGCCCAGCGGAAGTCCGACTCAAAGACGTTTGGGGCTTTCCGCGAGCGGCTATTTCTTGCCGCTTTCTTGTCGAGATTTTAGCGCGTCCAATCACTCGCGCGGAAATTTTTCGTGAACCAGCGCGACATCGACAAACAGCACGGCGCTTTTGACGCCAATCAAAATCGTGGCACATCGCTATGATCGAACATATCGGCGTCATGCGCGCCGCGTTGCAAATGACGCAGTCTTATAGCTGGCATTGGCGCAACCGCGGTTAGCAAGCCGGCATGCGCGCTTCCAAGGGTATAACCCAGCGCTTACACTCGGCCGAAGCCAATCAGGCAGATGTCATCGCTCTGCGTCGAGCCGATGGTAAAACGATCCACGTCGGACAGAATTTTGCGGCAGACGCCTTCGCAGGTTGCCGAGGCGGAAGAAACAGCGTCACGCAAGCGGTTGAGGCCGTAATAGTCGTCCACGACGCTGGTGGCTTCGGTGATTCCGTCGGTGTACATAACCAGCAAATCGCCGGGTTCCAACTGCGTTTGAAATGCCTGATAGCGCGCGGTGGTGTCGAATCCCAGCGGCCGGCCAGCTTCAACATCGCCCAGCGATTCGATCTGCCCCGAAGCGGCGCGCAGGCAAAGCGGCGGCATGTGCCCGGCGTTGAGCACGGTCAAAGTATGCTGGTGCGGATCGATCACGCATAACAAAAAGGTGACAAATCGATCTTCGATGCTGGGCGCGGCCAGTTCCAGATTCAGGCGGTGGACGGCTTCGGTCAGATCCGGCGTTGTGGCCAGACAAAAGCGGACTTCGGAACACAGTCGGGCCATCAACAGCGCCGCCGAAACGCCTTTGCCGGAGACGTCGCCCAGCGCTACCGCCCAGCGCCCTTCGCTAAGCGGGACATAACCAAAGTAGTCGCCGCCGACATCCTCGGCCGCGCGATAATAATCGAAGAACTGATAACCGGGCACTTCGGGTGGACGCGATGGCAAGAAGTGCAATTGCACTTCTTTGGCCGTGGCCAGTTCGCGTTCGCGTTGATCCAGTCGCAGCGCCCGCTGATGCAGGTGGGCGTGTTCGACGGTTTGCGCCGCAATCGCCGCCACGCTCATCAGCACTTCCAGGTCTTCCGCCACAAAGCAATGCCGCGGATCGTTGGTATCGATGTGCATGATGCCTAGCGGCCGTTGACCAGGACCGAGCAGCGGCACGGTCATTCGCGAACATGTCGGCAGTTCGAGCACGGACTCTTCGCGCGCGTCGTCGCTGGTATCGGTGCTGAGGATGGCTTCGCCTTCTTCCATCACGCGACGGACGATTGAGCCGCTGATCGGCCCCAGCGTCAGCGAGTTTCCGGATTCGCCACGACGATGCTTGACGGCGCGCGGCGAAAGGATGCTGCCGGGATGATCGGCCATCAGCACGAAGCCGCGCTCCGCCTGCGGAAAGATGGTAAACAGACTGTCGAGAATGTCTGGCAGAAACACATCCACCGCCAACGACCGGCCCAAGTTGCGGGTGATCTCTAAGATGGCGCTCAGTTTGGCTTGCGCCGCGAACTCGATGCTCAGCGGATCGCTGGTGCTCATGGCATCGACAATGGTCGCTCGGCGGCTGCCGGTCGTTTCGCCTTCGGCTTGGACCAGCGCGGCCTCAGCCACGCGGGACGCCTGCCAGTCTCCACTAACGGGCAGCGGAGCAACGGCGCCGTTTTCGTGCCAGGCCAGCACAATCTCGTAAAGCTGAATTCGATCGTTGTCGGACAGTCGCGATCTGCCGCTCAACCGCTGGCCATTCAAAAACGTGCCGTTCAGACTGGCTAAGTCTTCCAAATAGTAGCCGTCGTTGGTCAGCTCGATGCGGGCATGTTCCCGCGAGATGCTGCCCACGGGCAAGACGACATCGCAGAACGGATCGCGTCCGAGCACGATGATGTCGCCACTGATTGGAAATGTTTGCCCGGCGTAGTTGCCCGAGCAAACTTCAAGTGTAGCCATATCTTAGGTCATTCCTCCGAATGCTCATTGTAAACGAGCGCAGAGCGAAGTCGTAGCTTTTGATTGTGTATTTCAGTCTGGTAACCGAATCCCGGCGACCACGGTCGGCCGCGGAGTTAACTGCGATCAAGTAGTCAATTTTGCCTATGAACGTCATTATTGCTGCGTTAAAGCGAAAGTTGTCTGCACGCAACCGCGACGGCAATGCCGGCAACGTGCAGGCGACTAGGCTTCCGACAACCCGGAAGTTATGCTTATTGCTAACGATCAGGCAAGCAGATGCGTTGGCGTGATTACCGGCTGCAATTGAATTTTTGCTCGCCCGAGCGAATGGGAAAAATTGCTGAACGTGTTTTACTGGCGGGTTGAACGCGCGAGAGCCACTGAAGATTGAAGGCCGGCGGCGACCGAAAGTTCCGCCAGCAGTTCGCCGGCAAGCGATTAATATTGGCGATTCCCGCTGAACACGGGTCGCAAAAAGTCATATTTGGGATAAAAACATGGGTCAAACTGCGTCCGCTTCCGTACCGGACTTCGCCAAATGCGATGGAATGCTGCCGGCAATTGCTCAAGATCACCAGACCGGCGAGGTGTTGATGATGGCGTATATGAGCCCGGAAAGTTACGCCGAAACGCTTTCGACCGGCCGAGCCGTATACTTCAGCCGCAGCCGCAACAAACTTTGGCGCAAAGGCGAAGAAAGCGGCAACGTGCAACTGGTGAAATCGCTGTTCGTCGATTGTGACGCCGACACCATTTTGCTCAAGGTTGAACAGTTGGGCGGCGCGGCCTGCCACGAAGGCTATAAGAGCTGCTTCTTCCGGCAAGTCACGCCCGACGGCTTGCAGTTGGTGGGCGATCGCGTTTTTGATCCCCAGCAAGTTTACGGTAAAAAATCATAGCCTCCGCAGCCAGCCTCGGCTGTCGAAATTTTTCCACTTTACTGCCCGCATTTTTCGCTACGGTTTGCGTAAGTCATGACCAATATTCTGAAGCTGGGAATTCCCGCGGGTAGCCTGCAAGAAGCCACTGGCGAGCTTTTTCGCCGCGCGGGTTACAAAATCACTTTTCACTCGCGCAGTTACTTTCCGACGGTGGACGACGACGAAATCGAGTGCATGCTGATTCGCGCGCAGGAGATGGCCCGCTACGTGCAAGCCGGTGCGCTGGATGTCGGCCTGACTGGCCACGACTGGATCGTCGAAAATCAGGCGGACGTGCATGAAGTGACCGAACTGGTGTTCAGTAAAGTCAGCCGCCGCCCCGTTCGCTGGGTGCTCTGCGTGCCGGAAAACTCGGAAATTCGCCACGTGGCCGACCTGCAGGGCAAACGCATCGCCACCGAAGCCGTGGGCCTGACCACTCAGTTTCTGCAAAAACACGGCGTCACCGCACAGGTCGAATTTAGCTGGGGTGCCACCGAGGTCAAACCGCCGCGATTAGCCGATGCCATTGTCGAAGTCACCGAAACCGGCAGTTCGCTGCGGGCAAACAACCTTCGCATTGTGGCCGAAGTGCTGACCAGCACCCCGCGGTTGATCGCCAACAAGCAGAGTTATCTCGACACCTGGAAGCGACAGAAGATCGACGATATCGCCCTGATGCTGCGCGGCGCCATGGCGGCCGAAGGCAAAGTGGGGCTGATGATGAACGTACCGCGAGATCGGCTGCAATCTGTGCTGTCGCTGCTGCCCGCGCTGCTGCAGCCGACGATTTCGAACTTGGCCGACGACAAATGGTGCGACGTAATCACAATTCTGGATGAAGCCATCGTGCGGCATATCATTCCGCGTTTGAAGGCCGCCGGCGCGCGGGGAATTGTCGAATACCCGCTGACGAAAGTCATCGATTAGTTCACCGCCGCCTGCAACCGGGCGAAACACAAATACCCGCAGCGTAGCGCTGTGTGAAGGAACCCGCTGGCGTCAACTGCCGTAGAACGTGATGGGCTGACAGTTTGCCGTCGATTTCTGCGATGTCAGCAAAATCCCGCCTGAAACGGCCAATCGGACTTCAACGATTGGGCCAAATCTGCCTATAATGGCGTCCTAACAAAATTTCCCGTCCGTTTTTCTCCTCCGGAGGCTGTCGTCGTGGCATCTGGCAAGTACCTGTTTACAAGCGAATCCGTCAGCATGGGCCATCCGGATAAGTTGGCCGATCAAATTTCCGACGGCATTCTGGACGCGTTGCTGGCCCAAGACCCGATGAGCCGCGTGGCCTGCGAAACCCTGGTCACCACCGGCATTGCCATACTGGCCGGCGAAATTACGACCAAAGCCGTCATCGATTACCAAGCCATTGCACGCCAGGTGATCGAAGAAGTCGGCTACACCGACGATCAGATGGGCATCTGCCACAACACCTGCGCCGTGATGGTGTCCATCGACAAGCAAAGCCCCGACATTGCCGTGGGCGTCAACGACAACGCCTCGGCGGGCAAAGAGATTGGCGCCGGCGATCAAGGCCTGATGTTTGGTTATGCCTGCAACGACACGCCGGAAATGATGCCGCTGCCCATCGCATTGGCACACCGGATCATCAATCGGCTGACGCAAGCGCGTTTGACCGGCGAAGTCGATTGGCTGCGTCCGGACAGCAAGAGCCAAGTCACCGTAGAATTCGAAGGCAATCGCCCGGTGCGGATCGATACCGTGGTGGTTTCCACCCAGCATTCGCCCAGTGTCAGCAACGAAAAGCTGCGTAAGTACGTGATCGAACAGATCATCAATCCGGAACTGCCTGAAGAATTGATGACCGGCAAGGTCACTTATCACATCAACCCAACCGGCCGTTTTGTGGTTGGCGGCCCGCAAGGCGATTGCGGGCTGACCGGACGTAAGATCATTGTCGATACCTACGGTGGCTGGGGTCGGCATGGTGGCGGCGCGTTCAGCGGCAAAGATCCGACGAAGGTCGATCGTTCGGCAGCATACATGGCGCGCCACGTGGCCAAAAACATCGTCGCCGCTGGCTTGGCCGAACGTTGCGAAGTGCAGTTGGCCTACGCCATTGGCGTTTCCGAACCGGTCAGCGTGCATGTCGATACCGAAGGCACCGGCACGCTGCCGGACGCCAAGATTACGGACATCGTCAAGAAGTTCTTCCCGCTCACACCGCGCGGCATCATCGAGTATCTCGATCTACGTCGTCCGATTTATCGCAAGACGGCGGCTGGCGGACACTTCGGCCGTAGCGAGCCGGAGTTCACCTGGGAAAACACCGATCGCGCCAACGAATTGGCCGAAATCGCCGGCAAGGGCAAAGCGGTAGCTGCTGCCCATTAATTCATCGCGTTCAAGCGAAAAATCGATCGCGACGCCCGAGAAGTCTGCGGATTTCTCGGGCGTTGCTTTTGCGCGCTGCAAAAAGCGAAGAGTCGCGGTGTCCGAGGATACGCGGCTTATTTCTCGCGTTTGAATTTCAGCAGATCGACGTAGACGTGTTCGCCGCCGGACTCCTTGGCGAGGTTTATAAGGCGATTTTCGCCCTTCTTGGGCTCGGTCGAAAATTGAATCACGTTGATCACGGCCGCGCCGAAGTTGATTTTATTCAATCTCGCGAGTTCGTCCTTACTGAGATCATCTTCGGGATCGCCGTCGGTCAGCAGAAAGATCACGTCCGGCTGAAATTTCATGGCCATCGCCACGGCCGCTTCGTGCCGCGTACCGCCATCCGGCTTGATGCTTTCGATCAGTTTGCGGGCGGCAGCTTTATTGACGTCGGTGGCAAACGACAAGCGGCCTGGCATGCCGGTCACGTCCAACATTCGTGGTTCGTGGTTGTAGCTGATCAGATAAAACTGCTGCTGGGCGGCCAGTTCGTTGATACTGGCAATCAATTCGGCCTGGGCGGCTTTCATCGGTTTGCCATCTGGCACGCCCATCGAGCCGCTACGATCGAGCGCGTAGACGAACTTCGAGCCTTTGCCTTCGACGCCAAAAATCGTGACCTTGGGCTTTTCGCTGCTGATTTGTTTGCTGGGATCAGCAGCCCCGGCCTGCGTCCCGGCAAAAAACGCGACGGCCAGACCGCCGAAAACCATTGTCAACCGGCGCCACGATCCAGACCAATCACGGCTCAGCAGTTTGCGGCAAACAGTCACGGGATGCTCCAAAAGACAAACACAAAACAGGGCGGCGTAAAAAATGTTTCAGTATCAAGCGAAAGCAGGAACTGATGATGTACGGGCGTTCCTCATTCGAAATATCTGCGCTACGACCGAAGTTCGTCTAGCCAGCCGCGCAGATCGTGCTTTTCGGTTTCTACCTCCGACGCAGGCCGCCGATCGAAGACGTCGTCGATGACTCCTGTTCGATAGGCTTGGCGTTTATCTTTTTGCCGCGCCGCCGATTCCACCATCAACTGATAACGGTTGCGTCCGGAATTCGAAAGCAATGTCCAGGCCATGAACACCAACGTGCCAAGCGCTGCCGCAGTAAAAACGGAATAAACCTTGCCTTCCCAAACGGCCATCAGCAAGAACGCAGCAGTCGAGAGCGCAACCATGGGTAGCGCGATGGCAACGGCGGACGTCCACGCCCAGCGTCGCGTGTTAAATAGACCGTAGCCAATTGCCACCATCGACACCAAGCTCAGAAACACAGGCCCGGCGATTGCCGCAACCTTCCATTCGCTCGCGCGCGAACTTAACGCGGCGAGTGAAATTAAAAAAATCATACCGGATGGCACTGCCGCAATCCCGCCAACAATGCACAGGAAGATGCCTAACAGCCGAATGTGCTTGGATTGCACGCCCGCCGCACCGCGCAATTCTTCAACCGATGGCTTGGCGATTTCGCTCGACTCGGCCGGCGATTGAAACGGATTGTCCATGCCACGAAGCTCGCAATGCGATCGAGCCGATTGAAAACGCCGCATCCATTTTAAACTGCGTGGCCGAGCGTGTCACATCTTCGCCCACCCGGCGAATGCAGAATTTGCGACGTGCATCGATCTGCCGCGCAGCAGCCTACCGCCACCAATGGGCGACAATCATCCAGACGAGTGCCACGGCCAGCACGGCATCGACGGCTAGTCCGATATTGCCCAGCGTGCGGTAGCGATGATCGCTACGCAGGGTGTCGCGCGTCCATTCGATTTCTTCTTGCTCTTCAATCAGCTTATCGAACACGCCTTTGACAAACGCCTGCCGATCTTCGCTGCCACCGGCCGCCGCAAAGTAGCAGCCGCTGAATAAGAATGGCTCGCGGCCGCCGTCGTGTGCTTCGTCATGGCCAAAGCCGCCTGCCAGAATCTCCGAAAGCCGATGCTTGAGCGTGAACCGCACTTTGCACAGCAGGCCGTACAGCCGCGTGTTGCCAGGTCGCGTGAACGCTTCTTTTTCGCGAAACAGCATGTAAACCCAGTCCTCGAACACGCCGGTGACGTGCGAGCACAAGGCCGAGAGCTCATAACTGGTTGCCACGCCGCGCACGTCAAATCGCTGACCGAAACGCTGCACGCCCGCACGTTGACGGCCCACGCGCCGAACCAGCTCGCGAAAGCCGGGCTCGTCCTCCATGCCAACCACCAACGCGGTCACCGGGCAGCGCAATTCGAGCGTCTCTTGCACACAGCGCAGATCGAACTTGACGCCGCGTTGCATTTCTTCGGCCCAATGCGGCTGGCCTTGCAGCACGTCAAACGAGAGCAACGTCACCACGCCATTCACAGGGCAGAGCGGAGCGCGGGCCGATTTAATCAGCCGGCAGACGTGCTTCAAACGCGAAATCGCTTCGGCCGAGTCGTGCGGCGGTACCAGCGCCGGACGGCGTACGGGCGAGGGCATGCGGTCGACACGCGCCATCGCCGCAGGCGCTATCGCGGCGGGCGGATTGTTGCCGCGCGGATTCAAATCGATCGGCGCCTGCAGCATCATCGTGCCGCGGACGTTGTCCGAGCCTGCGCCGCGGGCGGCAGGGGGCGGACTGTAAACAGCCGGCGGCTCGGCAGGCTGTTCCATCGCCAGCGGATCGAAGTTGCCTAGCATCATCGTGCCACGGTTGGGATCGCCGCCGGTATTGGCTGGCTGGCGGACTTGCGGCGCGATCCGCGGCGCGGCCGGTTGCGCCGGCAGCGAAAATTCGCCGCTGGCGGAAATCGGTTGCGGCGCGTGTTCCGGCAGATCGTCGGGCGCCTCGAGGCTGGCTAGTTGCGAGGCCATCTCTTGCGAACTTTGCTTTTTGCGCAACGTCGCTAGTGTGCTGAGCGAGCCCGCGCCCGTGCAAAATAAGTAGATGCCTTCTGGATTCGCGTACCAATGCAATGGCGCCGGACCTTCTGGCACGCTCTGCACGCGCATGTTTATGCCGGAAGCCGCCATGAGCGCATGCTCGCGGGCTTCGTCGGCCGAGCCGAGGATCACGAACACCGGAATCGAACGAATATCCAGGCCGTTTTTCGCCAGCGCGTCGAGCCCGGATTTCCAGGCGAAGTCGATATCGGCAAACCGTGAGGTCTCGCCTTCGATCCACATTTTCAGGCCGAAGTAAACCACCATCGGAATGACGATCAGCAGGCCAATCACGGCCAAAATGCGGCCCGGCGTCATCGCGTGCCGCCAGGGGACGCTGCTGGCGTTGGTCAAAAAGACCAACCAGGCAACTGTCACCACAATCACCAGCGCTACCGCGCTCAGCGTACAGGCCTTGGTGGGCAGCGATAGCGCGAAGAAACGGCTCGGCAAATTGCCGATCCAATTAAAGAAGCTACGAATCTTGCCGGGTTTGGGTTTTGGTTCTTCCGCCATGCGTCGTGCATCCTGACTATCGGGCCGCCAGCAACCGGCTACGGCTTGTAATACAACACGTAATAGAGAACAGTGCAGGCACAGAGCATGGCCGCGGCCAGCCAGGACCACGCCACCAATGGCTTGGCCGACAGCGGCGCGGCGCCGGCAATTTCACGCCGGGGCGGCGATAGCTCCGGTCGGCCTTGTCCCAGCCGAATGGCCAACGAGGCTTGCCGCGCCCAGGATTCCAGATCCGGCGGCAACCCATGCGATTGCGCCATCACCTGACCCATGTTCGGATCGCGGTACAATCCCCGGAAGCCGAGCACCACGCACACATAGAAGACTTCCAAGGCGTCGCGGCGGCTCAAAGACGAGGCCTCTTGCGCCCGTACGTAAAACTGCTCGAAGCACAAGCGTGTGTTGAAGATTTCCACCTCCATCACGTTATTGCTCCACCACTCGCGGCCGTCCCAAGGCGTTTCGACCAGCACTTCGTCAATCCAAGAAACCAGCGCGTACTTGGCGAGCTCCCACTCTTCGCCGGCGCCGAGCACGGCCTCGGCTTGGTCGAGCAGCGAGCGAACTCGCAACCGCTCTTCTTGCGGTGAAACTTGTTCCTCGCGTTGCAAACGCTCCAGCAACTCCAGCACGTGGAGAAAAATGGGATCAACGGCTTGTGCGAATTTTGGCGTCATGCGGCAAATTCGATGTGCGAAAAAGTTCGATTGATGACAGCCGACTCAACCTTGCGATGGCACGGCAAACAACGCAAATTGCAACGTCGCCCGGCGACCGCGAAAGTTCACCGCCAAACGCCGTTCGCCCTGCAGGCGATCGCGGTTCAAAATCAACGAATCCTTCAAACGCATGGCCAAGGTTTGCGTTTCTTGCACGTCGCGCCAGGCCGGCGTGTCCTTGCGATCGACTTCGTAATAAATCCAATCGCGCTGGGCGGGTAGAGCCCGAATCACGCGGTCGACCGGCATCAGTTGCAAGCCTTCGGCCCGGTGCTTGAACAAAATCTCAACCTGGCGGCTGCTGCCAAACTTCCAATCCAATTGCCCTGGCGAGAGCAGTTCGCGGCATTCGCCTTCGCTCAGTTCCCCCTTGTTGACGCCAATATACCAGTGCCAGTCCGCATTGAACCATTTGCTTTCGAGCGTAACCTGCATGCCCATGCCCACGCCAACCAAGTAGCGCTGTTCGAACTCGTAATCGCGAACGCTATTGATCAACTGCTCGATGCGCAGCCGAATGTGCTGGAAGATGCGGGCCAGGTCGTCGTGATCGTAGGGCGGAATATCGCTCGCCCGACGTTGCGGTCCGAAGATCGAAAGTTGCCCCACAATGCGGCACAATTCCGCATACGCACTGAGCGGATGCACCGCTTGCGCAAACGCCAGCACGGCCAGCGTGCTGTACGCCACGTTCAGTTGCGAGAGCATCATGATCCGGTCCATGTCGCCCGAGTCACGACTTTCCAGTCCGATGCCACGATTTAGAACCTGCGAGCTGAGCACTTCGATCTTCTGCCCGATCACGTCGTAGATTGCCCGAATGATATCGCGGCTTAAACCGGCCCAGGCGCTGGTGCTGACCAGCGGCGGGATATAGTCGGAATCGAGCTTGGGGACCGCTTGCTCTTCGCTGGCGCGGCGAATCTGCGCAATGGGCAAGACTTCGTAGCCAGACATGTCTTCGGTGCTGAGCAACAGCCGCGCGTTGAGTGTGCGGACTTGAATTGCTTGATCCCCGCCGCCAAAACTTTCGTCCTGCGTCGGGTAATCGAATTCGACATAGCGCGTGCGATCGCCGTTGGCGCCGCGACCGACATTGGCGCGCCCCAATTGCATCTTGGGCACGGCCAGGTAGATTCGCACGACGCTTTCGCGGTTAAAAGCCTCGGTCAAATCGACTTTGTCTTTTGCCATGCCAGCGAACACATGCTTCAGATCGACGCGATCCGGCTGGCTACCTTTATCCAACGTGACCAACGTGCCATCTGGCATGCGCGCGTTGAGCACGTGAACTTGAAATTGGCTGTTGGCCAGCGCTTCTTTGCTGAACTCGATCGCCTGCACGCCGTAACCGTAGGGATGATCCCATTGTTCGGAAAGCGCCGTGATTTCCGACCAATAGCGATCGGCCGCTTGGAAATGTTGCGGCCGCAGAAACAATCCTTCGTACCAATGAATGGGCAAATTCTGCATTGCGAAGCCAAGCCTTTTTGCGAAACGAACCATCCACGTTGGCAGCGTTGACCAAACCGATAAATGCAAGCCAGATTCGGCGTGGCGACCGGCGAGACTCGCCGCCGGCCGAACTCAACCAGCGACAGCGACTGTTGAGCAACCGTTCCACCCCATGCCGGCAGTTCCGCCTGTCGCCATCAACAGCGCAAATCGAAGCCATCGACCAGTTTCCAGCTTGTTGAAAAAATATCCTACCACTGCAGACAAAACTTGTAAACGTGAGCTAGCTTCCGCCGGCTTGCGGCCGCACGGACTCGCGGGCTCAGGGCGTTCGATGCGCATGCTGTCCGCAGGCGCCCCGGCTCGGCGAATAGCCAACTGATCTGGACTCCAAGCCGGCATTTTGCGATGGTTCCGCCGGTTTCGATGCTGGCAATTCTCTGGGTCGAGGTGCGCAGATGGCAATTCGCTGGTGGCAAAAATACGTTCATGCCTGGGCAGTCGTGCTCGGGTTGGGCGCGGTTTGTGCGATTGGATGTCGAACCGCGGACGTCACTGGCGACTCACCGGCCGTATATGGCGAAAAAACGCCGCCCAAAACCAGTAAGTCGGAAGACTTGCTCGGTTTGAGCAAAGAAGCCAACGATATTGAACGAGATTTGGGCACTGACCGTCACCGCTGGCGTAATAATTCGAACTGACGCGTCTGAACGTCGTGCAGGGAATGTTTTTTCGCTCGCAATTGGGTGGTGCCGGCTTGCTGCGCCGGCGCAGAAGTGCAAAATCAACTTCCTGCAACTGCACGGCACGACGCGCCGCTTTGCCAAAGCAGTGACACGGTTAGACGATTGCCCGCCAGGGTTGCCAAATCGGACCGTCCGCACGATCCAACCACTCGCCGGCTTTCCATGCCCGACACTGCAACGCCCAGTCTCGACCAATTACGCCAATGGGATCGCCAAATTGTTTGGCATGCGTTTACCCAGATGGCTGAGTACGAGCCGCTGCTGATCGAGCGTGGCGAAGGCTGCTATCTATACGACGTTGACGGCAACCAATATTTAGATGCCGTCAGCAGCCTGTGGTGCAACGTTCATGGGCATCGACATCCGCGCTTGGACGCAGCTCTTCGCGAGCAACTCGATAAGATCGCCCACACTACGCTGTTGGGCGCTTCGAATCCGACAACCGTCAAGTTGGCCAAGCGATTAGTCGACCTCGCGCCGGCGGGGCTGCAGCATGTGTTTTTCTCGGACGACGGTGCCACGGCGGTGGAAGTGGCGCTGAAAATGGCCTTTCAGTATTGGCGGCAGCGGTCCGACCCGCGACCCGAAAAAAACTGCTTCGTCGCGTTGGGTGACGCTTATCACGGGGATACGATCGGCAGCGTCAGTGTCAGTGGGGTCGCGCGCTTTCACTCCATGTTTGCGCCGCTGTTGTTCGAAGTGCTGCGAATGCCGGCGCCGAGCCTCTATCGCTTGCCGGCTGGCGTGACCCGCGAGCGCGCGGCCGAATACTACCTGGCTCAGTTAGAAAATCTCCTCGCCGAGCAACATCAGCGGATTGCGGCGCTGGTGATCGAACCGCTGGTGCAGTGCGCGGCTGGCATGATCGTACACCCGGTTGGTCTGCTACGCGGCATTCGCGAATTGACTCAGCGATACGACGTGCTACTGATCGCCGACGAAGTGGCGGTGGGCTTTGGTCGCACCGGGCGCATGTTTGCCTGCGAGCACGAAGACGTCTCGCCGGACTTTCTTTGCCTGGCGAAAGGGCTCACGGGTGGTTACCTTCCGCTGGCCGCTACGCTGGCGACCACCGAAATTTGGAACGCCTTTCTGGGCGATTATCGCGAAAGTAAAACATTTTTTCACGGTCATACGTACGGCGGCAATGCGTTGGGCGCGGCTGTTGCGCTGGCCACGCTGGATGTGTTCGCGCACGAGCAAACGCTGGCGGCGCTACAGCCCAAGATTGCCCGCCTGGCCGAACATCTCGCGCGAATCGCGGCCCTGCCGCACGTGGGCGATGTGCGGCAACGCGGTTTGATTGCCGGCATCGAATTGGTGCGAGATCGCGCCACGGCCGAACCGTTTGACTGGTCAGAGCGGCGTGGAATGCAGGTCTGCGATCAACTGCGGCAACAGGGAATTTTGCTGCGCCCGCTAGGAAATGTGCTGGTCGTCATGCCGCCGCTGGCAATTTCGCTGCCGCAACTCGATCAGCTTTGCGGCGCGTTGGAAACAAGCATTGCGCGGATAAAGTGTTAGCCTCGTCGACGCGGCTGCACTAAAATCGCAATCTCGAAAACACGATCACGCGTCCCCTGAATCGCATTCACCAAACATGAGCCACCCCATTCGAATTGGCATTCTCGGTTGCGCGCGGATTTGTCGCCGTGGCATGATCGAAGGCATTCAATCTTCTGGCATGTCCACGCTCGTGGCCATCGCCAGTCGCAACGCGGAGACCTCGCGCTCCTGGGCGGAAGAATTTAAGATTCCGCGGCACTACGGCGATTACGAACAATTGGTTGCCGATCCCGGCATCGACGCCGTTTACATTCCGCTGCCCAACGATCTGCATCGCCAGTGGGTGGAGCGCGCCGCGGCGGCCGGCAAACATGTCTTGTGCGAAAAGCCACTCGGCTTGGATTTGGCCGATGCCGAGGCAATGTTTTTCGCCTGCCAAAAGCACGGCGTGCAATTGATGGAAGCCTTCATGTGGCGCCATCATCCGCGCGTCGCTCGCGCCAAACGGATGTTGGCCGACGGCAAACTCGGCGAATTGCGGCTGGTGAAAATGGATTTTTCGTTCGATATCGATCGCAACGATTGGCGTCTGCAGCCCCGGCAAGGCGGCGGCGCACTGTTCGACTTAGGCTGTTACGGCGTCAACGCCGCCCGATTCTTTTCGGGCGAAGAGCCCGCTGAGATCTACGCTCAAGCGCGGTACTTCGAGAGCGGAGTGGATATGACGGTGGGCTTTCAAATGCGATTTCCCAGCGGCGTGTTGGCCGTGATGGATTGCAGCTTCGAATGCCCGTACCGCAATCGGATTGAAATCGTCGGCACGCGCGGCGCCATCGAATTTCCCGAAGGCGTGCTGCCGCCGCCGGAAGCCACACTGGTTGTCCGCAACGCACAGGGCGCGGAACTACTGACATTTCCGCCGGCGCGCCAGTATGTGGACCAGGTTCGCGCATTCTGCGCGAGCATCGCGGCCGGCAAGTTAGTCGATCCGGCCGAAAACGGTCTGGCCAACATGCGCGTTTTGGATGCCGTCAAAGAAGCAGCCGCGCAAACCAAGAAGTGAATTTCGCGGGGTGCCACTGCTGCCCTCCAAGGGCGTGAATGAATTGATGGCAGTGGTGGATCGAGTGTGATGTGCGTTAGGCGTACAGGTGTTTTTAAAAAACGTTGCCGAAGGGCGGCGGCCTGTTTTTCGACATTCTGACGGGCTGGCAAGTGATTTCGAGTCGTTCGGTTTGCCCAGATTTCTCTACCGGGGTGCCATTCCGGGTTTTTCTCCTCGGTCGCGCGCAGTGCGATTGTTCACAGCAAGTTATGAACCAACGCATTCGGCCGTCGACGCGCGATCTTTGTAAATCAACTTCGCCTTGTCAGTGCCCATCCGCTGCGTTATTCGGCCGCGGCCGGTTCATCGTCGATGCGCGTTGCGTGTGGGTCTTGGCCTGCTTTTTTGGCCGGCGGCACGGGAGCATCAACCGTGGTGCTGCCTTGCGGCGCGCTGACGGCGATCGGCGATTGGTCCGGGTGTCGCTCGACCGCCTTGATCTGCCCATACAACGGCGAGAGGGCTAAACGCCATCGACGCCATCTTCAAATATTGAAATGCTGCTGTGCTTTGCGTCGAGTCCGCGTCTTAGCCAAACTCGACACCGGGCATCAACACAAACAAACAAGATCGCTCGGCCAAGCACTCTGCTTTGCCGGGCGATTGTCGTTTCGCCGAGCAATCTGAGAGTGGCGCTTCGTAGGTGTTGCGAGCGCTGAACATCAGGATGATCGGATAATGGGCGTCGGCTTGTGTGGACGCTTTAAGCAATCAGTACGCCATCGCCCGGCGCTACACTTTAACGGCACGGCCCTTGACGATCGACTCGGTTTGTTTGTGGCAAAGCATCAACGCGTCGCGGGCGAAGTTCGCCGACAGCAGTTCGCAGCTTTGACCGGTTTTCACGGTACGTTGCAATTCGCGAATTTCCGCCACAAAACCATCGATCGGGTCGGCTGGCGCCAGGCGCGGTTGGAGCACTTGCTTTTCTGTGAGCACCGTCAGAGGTTGTAGAGTACGGCCTTGGCCATCGATCACGGCAAAGTCAAAGAGCAGTGTGGCGCGCTCCAGGCGAATTTCGAACGCATGCGCAAAACTGCGGCCCGGTTGCCGTAGCACTCCGCTGGTGGCGCTGACCACCAAATTCGGGTCGGCAAACACAAATTGCGTTTCGACATACTCCGGCACGCCAACGCGCAGGGTGCCACGGCTCAGCACGCTCTGCGGCAGGCCGCAAATTAAGCGGATGAAATGCGCATCGTGAATGTGTAGGTCAACCAGCGGACCGCCAACTTTTATCGGGTCGTAAAAATCTGGCAACCAAAGTGGATCAGAGATGATGCGTTTGAAGTGCGCGCCCAAGAGTTTGCCGTACTTACCGCCGAGGATCGCCTGTCGAGCAAACTGAAATTCTGGCAAAAATGGCAGCACATGGCCAATCAGCAATCGACGATCGGCTTGCTGTGCTGCCTCGACCATTCGTCGCGCGTCCGCCGGACTAACGGAAATCGGCTTCTCACAGAACACGTGTTTTCCGGCCTTGAGCGCCGCCACCGTCGCCTCGGCGTGCAGTGCCGGCGGCAAGCAAATATCGATTACGTCCAGCGACTTGTCGGCCAACATGGCATCAAGCCGGTCGTAACCACCAATGCCACGCATTTCAATCTGTTCGCCGGGCGGACCGAAATTTCCCTGGATGCCGCGCCAATCGCCAGCCCGCTTTTTTGCATCGCGCGTGCAGATGGCGGCCACATTCATGCCGCGTACACGCTGATAAGCCAAATAATGAATCCAGCCCATGAAACCAATACCGACGATGCCAACTCGGGCCATTGCTGTAACTCGTTGAAATGATTGTGTTTGTGGAATTCCCTGTTTTACTGGTTTTCCAGGATTTTGGCCAGTTTATGCCAGTTTAGGGCTAACCCTTGCGCTATCCCTTGCGCCAATCCCGGAACTACCGGACACTTTGGAAACGTTATTTCGTCGGAAAAACGTGGCCAATAGTGTTCGTGGCGAGACCGGATATAATCAGGTCTGCAATCCAATCGGCCATCAAATTCATTTTAGATCAAGGATGATTGATCATGACGAACTGGCACGAAGACTTTTAGGAACGACCGAAAAATAACTTCCGTTTTTCGTTCGGGTCGACGCGCGCTATCACGAGCAGCGGGCGTCTCACTCAGAGGAAGTTATTTTTCGGTCGTTCCTTACGATGAACCCGCAATCGAAGAGCGGTTGTCCGGCGGTGCGTATTCTTGGAGCGAAGAAATCAGGAATTGCACCTGCGAGCATTGCGGCGAGCGGTTCGACCATAGCTGTCTGACCGAAACCGGGATGCACGAATACTACCGCCTAAACCTCGATGTCGGGATGCTCATTTGCGATGATTGCTTGGACGCCGAACACGGTGCGGCGACGCCCGACGATTGCGATTTGTTCGACTGTTACACGCCATTGGACGTGATCCACTGATCGCTCCGGCTTGCTTGAATACAACCGCCCGCCGGCTCGCCCGGCGGGCGGAAAAATTTATTTCGGATTGCTCTCTTTCTCCTCACGTTGGCAATCCGGACAAATTCCGCAGTAATTCGCCTGCGGCAACGCGAAAGCCGGGTAGATTTCGACCCAGCCTTCGCCGATAGCTTCCTCCTCGGTTTCAATTCCGGTGCCGGCGTCGCAATCGCGGCATACCAATGAAAACACCGGTTCCGGACCGTGTCCGGCGGTGCGGCGTAGTACCGATGCAATGTAAGCGTGCATTGCCTCGGGCGTGTATTGATAAGGATAAAATCCACCCTTGGCGAACCAATTCTTGAGGGCCAAGGCGAGTTCGCGGGCGGTCGAGTGATCGCCATCACGCATTGCCGCGAACATGTCCAGATATGTTTGATTGGGGTCCATTTCGGTCGGTCCTTTGCTGGTGAAAGAACGGGGCGAGCACGAGTTGTGCTCGCCCCATTGATAGTTACTTGCCTTGGTTCTTGTCCGATGGGATGCGGAGCGTAACGCGTCCGTTGATCGGCACGGCGGACAGTTGCAGAGTAAATCCTTGGCCATCGGCATGAGCCCAAGCGCCACCAATGCGGGTCCAGAATCCCGGCTGGCCTTCCCGGTCTTGCACCTGGTAGGCAATGTGCGTGGGGTGATTGTTACGGGGCGTTTTGTTGCGAGCTGTCTTGTTACGTGCGGTACTCATGGGAAGAACTCCTGTCGGAAAAATGGGAAACACGGAAAACAAAAAACGGAATTGATCGCGGTTAGCTTTCATCCTGCGGCTGCAGGCCGTGCAGAAAATCAACAGCTTTGCTGGCGTGCGATGCTGCGGAGAAAATCGCTCGCATGTCGTCTTTCAAAACTTTCAGCCAATTGCCGATATAGGCGGCGTGATCGTCGCGAACCTCAGGCGTTATGCTTAAGTCCGCACAAAGGAATGCGGACGCCAGTTCGGCAACCAGCTCCTCCATCGCGTAACCTTCGTCGCCAAACTTCTTGCGACCGAATTCACGATTGAGCCGGGTCTCATGCTTGGTCCAGTGCGTCAGCTCGTGGGCCAGCGTTGCTGCATGCGATTCTGAATCGCGGAAGGTTTCAAACGGCGGCATACGGATGTAGTCTTCGGCCTGAGCGTAGTACGCTCGATTGCCTCCGGTGCGAATGTCGGCTTTCGTGCCAGCGAAAAACTTTTCGGCCTGTTCGATACGTTGCAACGTCTCTTTAGGCGCTTCGGCCAGTTGGTAATAATGCTGCGGCAGTCCCTCGCATTGCGACGCATTGAAAACCGTGTACTCCTTCAGAAACGGAATATCCTGTTCGGTCTCTTGGCCTTGGTCGTCGTGGTCTTTCTTCTTGAAGGTGCTGGCGAAGACAACCGGCGAACCGTGCTGGCCTTTCTGCACGTGTCCGCCAAGCTCTTTGCATTGCTGATAGGTCAACCAAAACGGGCAAGAAAATCCCGCAAGCTCGGCCGTCATCCAAAGCGTGATCACGTTCACGCCCGAATAGGGTTTGCCGTTATGCCGTAGCGGTCGCGTGATGCGTCCGGCGGCATGTGTAGCGTTCCAAGGTTTCATCCACGGTCGAACTCCCTTTTCCAGTTCCGCCACGATGTGCGAAGTCACGCGGGTATAAAGGTCAACGCGGTTGGTCTTGGTTGTGGTTGCGGTACTCATGTCTTTCTGCCTTTCGTTTGACAAACTGGAAAACGTCCCTTTGTGCTTAAAAAAGCGCACACGCTTTTCAGCGCAAGGGGGACGCCAGTCCTGAAAAGCAGGGGAAAGTCAGGAACGACCGAAAAATAACTTCCGTTTTTCGTTCGGGTCGACGCGCGCTATCACGAGCAGCGGGCGTCTCACTCAGAGGAAGTTATTTTTCGGTCGTTCCTCAGTCAAGGACGAGCGGCGTGGGAGGTCTGCCTGTCTGCACAAGCGAGGCATGCAGCGCGGAAGATAGGAGGGCACCGCGCCGGTCGCACGGCCCGATCCTTGACGGACTTGGGGATGTGCCCCCAAACAGAAATGCCCTCAGCGGCTCTGCCGTCCGCTTGCGGCGTTTACAGCCGCAGCACCAGCCGGGCGTAAGGGGCAGTCACGCCACGCGGGACCAGAGCGCAGCGCCGCCCGAAAGCACGCGGTCGCCGAAGGCGAGGTGTTCACCTGTCGCATCATTTGAGACTCTATATAGGACTCACTGAAGGCACGCAAACCAATCGATGACAGCGTAGTTATGAAGAGTTTTAGACTTATGAGACAGATTGCAATGCGACAGTGTTATCTAAATAATGCACGTCGATACCGAAGCTATTCATCGTGAGGAGAGACCAGGCGTGGGGAAAGTCGTCGAATTGAATTGCGAACTGAAGCACGGCGTTCGGCTTATAGTCCGAAACAATTCCGGTAAGGTGAAGCTGAGTGACGTCGTCGACTTCTTAGCCGGGGCGGTCAATTATTTTAAGCATCAATGCGAGACGGTAGGCGATGCAGCTTATGGCGAGATGTCTTATTCTGCGCCAGTTAGAAGCGGTCGCGGAAGGGAAATCGGAACGGTAGAGTTGGCCATTGAAAGTAATGAAAGTCTTCCTGCCGCACTCTGGTGCGATGCAACTATCGCCGCTTACGTCATTGTAGATACGGTCGAGCAAATGCTGGAGTCGGTGGACGATTGGCGAGAGCGGGCAGTCGGCCATTTACATTTAGCAGAGATGCTGAACATGCACAAAAGACCGAATGGGGATTTATTGGCGATGGCCATAATGTTGAGACACGATCTCCATCGCCAATAAACCTCAATACGACACGGGCGTGGCCGATTATTTCATACTTGCGGAGCAATCGCGGATGCGGGGTCGGTGATGGCGGGCTGCTAATACGTTGAAATCACGTGAGCGAAAACAAACTGCGCGACGAAGAGAGTCTAAGTTGCGTGCCGGAGATTTGACCGCCAAGCCTCGACAAGCGGACCAATTGATCTTTTCTTTTCAGCATTCAAAAAGCCAAATGGAAGCTGTGCTGCCCTGCCGAAGATCGTACAGACGGGCGACGTAGAACCAATGTCGCGGAGAGTTGCCGATACTGGGGAAGGTCGAGCGTAATCGTAAGTCACGATGATTTGCTCCTTGAGCACTGGAAACTCAATCGCGTCAAGATATCGCTGCTGTACGGACACAAGAATAATCTGCGGCGCAAGCCATCGGGTAACCGTTCACGGATATAAAAGTTGGTCTTCTTGGAAATGGGGTGGTGCGGTTAAGTTGTAGTCATGACCAACATGCCTGCCAAGGATGCCTGCCCGAATTGTGATGCGTTGCGACGCGAACTCGCGGCGCTGCGCAGC
>JBBRCE010000051.1:0-34200 GCA_038205115.1 Pirellulales bacterium | reverse complement strand
GGCGAACGGCGACTTCGACTACGACGGCTCGATAACCGCCGCCGACTACTCGCTGATGGATTCGGCTTTCGCGGCACAAAGCGGCGCGCTGTCTGGCGAAGTTCATACACTGGGTTCGCTCGGTGGCTCGCTGGGCTCGGTAACCGCCGTGCCCGAACCGAGCACTTGGCTGCTGGGCGTGATGGGCATCATCGGCCTGCTTGTCATGGCCCGCCGCCGCAAGCAGGTTTAAGATTGGCCCGCCGCGAATTGGGCGGTTTCGTGCCTCGGGGCAACGCGCTGTACCGGTTGCGGCGATTGACGTGTCGGGCCAGAGCCCGCACATAGAAAGTTCACGTCGACGCGTTAGCTGCACATTCGGCAACTGGGACGATTTGGCCTGAATCGCTACTCGAAAGCTGCCAAGCCTATCAATGTCAGACCGCACTTGTGCCTCGTCACAGCTAAATTTTGGGATAGACCGACTTCAATTTGCAACGGGCGTCTTCGACTTGCATTTGCCAATCGACGCCGCGTTGCGTTCGGTTGATGTCTTTAGACCAAGCGGCGATCCGCTCCTGCAACGCGCGCAGCTCGCCGATGCGTTCGCAGTTGGCGGCTTCGCCCGATGGCGCCAATGGCTCGTTGACCATTCATCAGGACGCAAAACTTCTGCTAGCCAACCTGAGCGAAGGACGACCGTTGGAATATGAAATTGCGCCGGCCCGGCACGCCTATTTGCAAGTGCTGCGAGGCGAGGTCAGCATGGCTGGCGAGTTGCTGCAAGCCGGCGATGGTGTGGCCGTCAGCGAAACCACGTCAATGGAACTCTCCGCTCCGGTGGCGGCGGAAGTGCTCCTTTTCGATTTGGCGTAAGTTGCAGAGGCTGGGATGCAGACAGGTCCAGTGCTCCGAAGAAATTTCGCGCCCTCGCTGAAAGACGATCGGCCGCGACAAACCTGTGTGGGCTAGTCAAACCAAGCGCGCCGAGCAGTTGATCAAGTCGCTGCCGGCCACGCTTCATGGAATCTTAAGGTAGCCGGCGTTAGCATCAAGCCCACGACCGGCTGAATCCTGGCGGGGATGGCGGCCCGGTCGATCATTTCGAGCTTTGTACTCCTGAAAGGAACCACATGTCCGACAAACAGCTCAGTAAGCTAGACGCCGTGCTGGCAGAAATCTCGTCCAGTCGCCGCAATTTCTTGCGAGGAATTTTGGTGGCAGGCGCCGGCGCGGCCGCGCTAACGTTGCCCGCAACAACCCTTTTGGCCGAAGGCGATGGCAAAGGTGACGGCGACGGCAAGGGCAAAGGTGACGGCGACGGCAAGGGGAAAGGCAAGGGCAAAGGAAAAGGTAAGGGTGACGGCAAAGGTGACGGAGCCGGCGACGGCAAGGGCAAGGGCAAGGGCAAGGGTGATGGAGACGGCAAGGGCAAGGGAGACGGCGAGGGTAAGGGCAAACCGGCGAATTAGCCGCGATTCCGCTGGTTGTTGCTGCATGTTGCCCAACGGAGAGTCCTGTCGCCGCGTCTGTACACGCTCAACCGCCGACGATCTGGATTCAACGTTGTGGCAACGCGGCCGAGCGCCGTTTGTGCGCAGACGGTTGGTGCGCAGCACGCCGGTCACTCAACGCATCAGTGCTTCGTGACGACAACGCTAAAGCTCAAGGTGAACTTCGTCAACAGCTCGCTGTCTTTCCAGTGACAGCGACGAGCCTTGAACTTCAGCACGTCCGGCGGCGCCGGCCGCGCTTGCTAGGGGCGTGAGAAAGTTGGTGAACGACGCCGCCGCGCGTGAAGGCGCTGCGCAGCGTGCGATTTCGATCCGTTCGCCCGGGTGTTCTGCTCGCTGCTGAGCGGACTGCGGTAATCTCTCTGCTTGGCCTGTGCTGCGGCGACGGACCGGCGCGCTGCGAGTGCAGCGCCAAATCGCATCGCCAAGTTCGGCAGCGCATCACAGACGAGCGCCTTCTTTAAGCGCCGCGCGTCTTCTATACTTTTGGAGTGCCGCCGACTTGGCATTTGTCGAGCAAACAGGCAATTATCAATGTGCAACTGTGCTGCGGCTTGGTTTTGGATCATTCATGCGACTCATCAAACTGGCCGCCGCGGTTCTCAATCAAACCCCGCTCGATTGGCAAGGCAATCGCGCAAATATATTGGAGGCCATTCAACAGGCCCGCGGTCAGCAGGCGTCGCTGCTGTGTTTGCCGGAGCTTTGCATTTCCGGATACGGCTGCGAAGACATGTTTCACGCGCAGGGCGTGCAGCAAACGGCTTGGCAGGTGTTACACGAGGTGTTGCCCGCCACGCGCGGCATGATTGTCTCGTTAGGCTTGCCGCTGGCGTACAACACGGCGCTCTATAACGCGGCCTGTCTGGCGGTCGATGGGCAGATCGTGGGTTTTACGGCCAAGCGATTTCTGGCGGGCGACGGGATTCATTACGAACCGCGCTGGTTCAAGCCCTGGCCGGTGGGCCGGCGGGTGGAGATTTCGCACGCCGGAAAAACGTATTCGCTGGGCGATCTACACTACGATTGCGGCGGCGTGAAGATCGGTTTCGAAATCTGCGAAGACGCTTGGGTGGCCAATCGACCCGGTGGCGAATTGGCGCAGCGGGCCGTGGATATCATTCTCAACCCAAGTGCCAGTCATTTTGCGTTCGGCAAAGCGAAAACGCGCGAGCGCTTTGTGCTGGAAGGCTCGCGGGCGTTTGGCGTGGGATACGTTTACAGCAACTTGCTGGGCAACGAAGCTGGCCGCGCGATTTACGACGGCGGCGCGATGATCGCCAATTGCGGCACCATGGTAGCGATGGGGCCACGATTTTCGTTTGCCGACGCCCACGTGACATCAACCGTCATCGATCTCGACGCCACGCGTTTGAATCGCTCGCGCAGCGCCAGTTATCTGCCGCGGATGGAGTCGGCCGAGGTCGGTTGCGTGGCGGTGGATTTTTCGTTTCCGGCCGTGGATCCGCAACGGACGATTGCCACGCCGGCCGCTTGGGAAGTTGGCGCCCATGTCAAAGAAGAAGAGTTTGCGCGGGCCATCTCGCTGGCGCTGTTCGACTATCTGCGCAAAAGCCGTTCGCAGGGCTACGTGGTTTCACTGAGCGGCGGCGCCGACAGCGCTGCCGTCTCTTGCCTGGTGGCGATGGCCACGCGATTCGGCCTGCGCGACTTGGGAGCGGAAGCGTTTTTGAAAAAACTGAACCACATTTCGCAATTGCAGACGCTGCAGTTACCCCATGGCACTGTGGGGGAACCGTCGGCGGAACAACTCGATTTGCTGGCCGAGCAGATCATTCAGGCGACGTTGTCGTGCGTGTACCAAAGCACGCGCAATAGCGGGCCGGTAACGCTGGCCGCAGCGCGGGCGGTGGCCGAGGCTGTTGGCGCGGAGTTTTTGCAGTTCGATGTCGATCCCTTGGTGCAGCAGTACATTGGCGTGGTGTCGGGCGCCATCGGTCGCAAACTCGATTGGCGGACGGACGATATTGCGCTGCAAAATATTCAAGCCCGCGTGCGTTCGCCCGGCGTGTGGCTGTTGACCAATTTACGCGGCGCCTTGCTGCTTTCGACCAGTAATCGTTCCGAGGCGGCTGTTGGTTACGCGACGATGGACGGCGATACGTCGGGCGGATTGAGCCCAATTGCCGGAATCGACAAGGCGTTTTTGCGACGCTGGTTACGCTGGTTGGAAGTCACCGGACCGCAAAGTTTAGGCCCGTTGCCAGCGCTGCAGGCGGTGAACCTGCAAGCGCCGACCGCCGAACTGCGTCCGGCCGAGTCGAAGCAAACGGATGAAGACGATCTGATGCCTTACGAGTTGCTCGACGCCATCGAGCGGGCGGCTATTCGCGATAAACAGATGCCGCTGGATTGTTTCCGGATGATGCAGTTCCAGTTTCCGCAATACGAACGCGGGCAGTTACTCAACTGGGTGCAGCGGTTTTTCCGACTCTGGTGCCGCAACCAATGGAAGCGCGAGCGCTATGCGCCATCGTTTCATGTGGATGATGAAAATCTGGACCCGAAGACCTGGTGCCGTTTTCCGATTCTTTCCGGCGGTTTCGAGCGAGAACTCCAAACGCTGCGCGAGTACGTCGAAAATTCGAGCACCGATCCGCGGTAGCGCCGCGGAACAACAGACATCCGCCAACGACGGCTCTGCGGACTCACGGCGGTTTTGAAATCCTTCCGTGAAGAAGCTGGGCGCGCTGAGAAGATGCTATCCGCCAAGCTGACCATTGAGCCAGCTCGAGCGTTTAGCTGCGGGAGACGGCGTTTTTGCGCAGTTCGTCCAGCTCGCTACCCAGGCGATGACGCAGGGGACTTTCAGGGCGAAGTTCGTCGAGCAGGGCTTCGGCTTTGTTCAAAACATCGTCCGTCAAATCGGTCGTCTTGAGCAAGTTGCGCCAACTCCGCGATACTTCATTCTCGGTAAGCAAGTGAGTCGCCCTCCAAAAGATTTGCCGGAGTCATCGTAGCTCTCTTCACATACTCTATTGTATTTATCGCCGTCATTGCCGCAATAGCGCTCACGCGCCTGGCACAGCCGATCGTTCGAGCGGCAAGCGGGGCGAGCCTGTTTCGCCGCGGAGTTGACGGCGATTAGTTTCTGGAAAAATATTTGACAAAATGTCGGCAGTTCGACATCAGCGAGTTGAATCTCGCAACGTCGCGATACGGCGGCGCTGTGGTGTTTTTCAGGCGGCCTGCTCGTCGCTGGGGCGTTCGCCCGCTGGTTCGTCGCGGGTGCGGAGGATTTCGCCCGTTTCCGAAACATCTTCGAACCGCACGCTGACGCGCTTGGACACGCCCGACTCTTGCATGGTCACGCCGTAGAGCGTACTTGCGCAGGTCATGGTTTTTTTGGAGTGCGTGACCACCACAAACTGCGTCCAGGCCAGAAACTCCGTCAGAACGCCAATAAAACGCTGGATGTTGGCTTCGTCCAGCGCCGCGTCAACTTCGTCCAGCACGCAAAATGGGCTGGGCCTGCTGCGAAAGATCGAGAGCAACAGCGCCACGCAGGTCAGCGTTTTTTCGCCGCCACTGAGAAGCGAGATATTTCGCGGCTCTTTGCCCGGCGGGCGGGCGACAATTTCGATGCCGCTTTCTAAAATATCGACACCTTCATCCAGCACGATATCAGCCTGGCCGCCGCCAAACAATTTGCGAAACAGCCCCTGAAAATGACCTTTAACGGTCTCCAGCGTTTCGGCGAACAGCCGGCGACTGTCGGCGTTGATCTTGTGAATGATCTGTTCGAGCGAATTCTTGGCCGAGGTCAGGTCGGCGAGTTGCCCTGCCAACGATTGATAGCGCGCGTCGAGTTCGTCCGCTTCTTCCAGTGCGTCGAGATTCACACCGCCGATGCTGCCGATCTTTTGCCGCAGTTCTGCAATCTCGGCCTCCACGTCCGATCGCACAAGTGAATCTGCGGGTGGCACGTCGGGCTGTTCCGGAATCGCGTCGGCCTGGGACGCCTGCTCGCTGAGTTGGAGGTTGATGCCATAGTCGTCGCGAAGTCGATCTGCCAGAGTGGTCCGCTGATGGCGAATCTCGCCAGCTTCGAGTTCTTTCTTGTGCAGCTTTTCTTCTGAGCGCCGCAACCGATTGCGCAATTTTTGCGATTCCTGGGCGATTGCCGCTCGGCTTGCGCGTAGCCCTTCGAGCGTGGCCGTAGCTGTTGCGCTATCGCTGTGGAATCGCTCTTTGCGCAAATAGCGATCGGCAATTTCCGATTCCGCCAGCAGAATTTCCGATTCGCACTTGCCAGCGCGATCGATGCAATGTTGCAATTGCTCGCGCGTATCGGTCATGCTGCGCTGCCGCTCATGCTGCTCTTGCTCGTGACGACGCAACTGCCCTTGGAGCGATTCCAATTGTTGCTCGAGCTTGGCCAATTCGACCTTAGCCGCCATGGTTTCGCGATGGCGTTGGCTGCGTTGCCGCTCGATGGCTTCAATGCGTCCGACGTTTTCGTTGATGCGCGATTCGGCGGCCGCCAACCGTGTTTCGGCCTGGCTGAGCTTAGTTTGCGTTTGCGCCAGCGAGGCCGCCGACCGCTGGCAGTCTTGTTCGGCCAGCCGTTGTTCGGACTCAATCGCCGCATGCTGAGCGGCCAGTTGTACTTGTCGTTCCGCGGCGGCGGTGGTTTGCATCTGATGTTCGCGCAACGTGGCGTCGGCGTCGCGCTGCGTGGCGATGGCCTGATCGAGCTCTTGATCTTGCCGCGCGACGATCGCTGACAGATCGCTGGCGGCCACTTCGGCCTGCGCAATTTTCGTCTGCAACTCCGCGAGTTGCAATTGCACCGCGCGCAATTCGCTGCGACGCGAAATCAAGCCGGTTGTCGATTGGCGAGGACCGATATTGAGCGTGCCATCTGCCGAGAGCACTTCGCCGGCCAGCGTGACGAGATGTTGTCCGCCACCTGCGCCTGCGGCTAATTGCAGCGCGGCGGCCAGGTCGTCGACTACCCACGTGTGCGCCAGCAGCGATTCGAGCAGCGGTTTGAGTTCGGGCGCAGCTTCCACCAATCGATCGGCGCGCTCGACCACGCCGGGCTGATCGCCAAGTTCGACCGTGGCCGGCGTTTCGCAGGCGATGATCTGATCCAAACAAAAGAAGCCCACGCGGCCTTCCAGCGTGGGCATGTCGGCCGAGAGACTCTCGATGAGGTTGCCGCCCGGCGCAACGACCACGTGTTGCGCTTTACGGCCCAGCGCGGCTTCGAGCGGGGCCGCGGCATCGACGCTCACGCGGATCAGATCGGCCAGCATGCCTTGCACGCCGGCATAACGACCGGGGTCTTGCCCTCGCGCCGTCGCCAGTATTTGTTTGACGCCGCCGCTGATGCCTTCTTGGCGATGTTCGAGTTCTTCCAGCACGGCTCCCCGTTCGCTGGCGCCCGAACGACGTTGTCTGAGCGCCGCGAGCTGGGCTTGCGCGGATTGCGCATCGATTCGAGATTGCGCAAGTCGAAGTTGCGCGGCTTGCACTTCGGCCACTCGCTGATCAACCCCAGCTTGCAACGCGCGTTGCCGTGACTCGAGCTGCGCCAGTTCAGCGACGAGTTTGTCGCGCGTGGACTGCAATTCCGCGATGCGGGCCGCACAGCGCTGCAGCGCGCCCCGCGCGCCGGCGAGTTGCGTTTCGAATTTATTGATCTCGTGACTCAGGCTGGCCACGCCGCGCGTTTGTTCGACGTGCGCCGTGCGGCGCTGCTGCGATTCATTGCGCAGCCGGTCCAATTCGCTGGTCAACTCCGTCAGCACGCGCTCTTGGTTGGCCAGATCGGCGCTCATCGAGCGGCGGCGTTCGGCGGCCAGTTCGGCAGCGCCGATGGCAGTTTGCTGCTGCTGCGTGGTATCGCCAGCCCGAAAAGTCAAGGCCGCCAGTTGCCGACGCAAACGAGATACCTGCTCCTCCATCTCGCGGCAGCGCTGTCGTTGATGATCGTTGGTGGTTTCCAGCAACGCCACACGTTGCAGATTCTGAGCCACGTGCGCGTCGCGAGTGCGGACGTCGTGTTCGAACCGCGCGATCTCGTTTTCCAGCGCGGCAATTTGGCCGTCGATGCCCTCTGCCTGCAAGGTGGATGCCGCCAGTTCGCCGCGGACGGCTTCGAGTTCCGTTTCCGTGAGCGTGAGTCGCGCGGTCAGCGCCCGCCAATCGACCAGGCCAACATGCGTGCGCAGATATTGCAAGCGATCCGCATACTCTCGGTAACGGCGCGCTTTGGTGGCTTGCATCCGCACGCCTTTGAGACGGTTATCGACCTCGTCGACAATGTCGGAAAGCCGCAGCAAGTTTTGTTCGACTCGTTCCAATCTTCGCAGGGCTTCCAGCTTTTTCATCTTGAAGCGACTAATGCCGGCAGCTTCTTCGAAAATGGCGCGGCGCTCGCGCGGCGACGACTGCAGCATGCCGTCGACTTTGCCTTGCTCGATGACGCTGTAGGCTTCTGTCGCTACGCCCGTGCCGGCAAACAGTTCGCGAATATCGCGCAACCGACAGGGCTGGCGATTGATCAGATACTCGCCTTCGCCATTGCGGAACACGCGTCGCGTAATGTGCACTTCCGGAGCGTCCAAAGGCAACAGTCGATCGACGTTATCGAAGGTCAATGTCGCTTCGGCCGAATTCAGCGGCCGGCGCGTGCCAGAGCCATTGAAAATGACGTCGGCCATCTCTTTGCCGCGCAAGCTTTTTACGCTTTGCTCGCCCAGCACCCATTTGATGGCGTCGACGACATTCGACTTGCCGGAGCCGTTGGGGCCAACCACCACCGTGATGCCCTGCGGAAATTCGAAGCGCGTTTTGTCGGCAAAGCTTTTGAAACCGACGAGTTCGAGCGCTCGAAGCATAATTGCAAACGCGAGGAGGCAACGCGATGGGACTGAATGACTGCCGCGAACGAGAATCCTTGGCTGGCAGTTCATTCTAGCATGCCGTGCCGCGCGAAATAAGCGGAATCCCAGCAAACGGGCCGCTAGCACGTCCGTCTTTGGTAAACCTTAGCGGTCGCTGCGGCAACGTACGTTCCATTCCGACGCCGCAATCAGTGGTTGAGAATGAGCTCGGTTAAAGATCGCGCCGAGCGGTTGGCGGCGAACCTTCGTGATGTAAACCGAGGACGGTAACGCCGCACTTCGACGAAATTTTCTCGCGCCGCGTGGCAGCGGATTGTTTGCTGTTTGATAAAAGTGTTGGAAACCGCGCGAGGATGCCGTTACATTCTTCGGATGAAGCGTCGGTAGTTGTCAGTGTCCACGGCGATTCGCTTTGAACGTTGATCGTCAATCATCATAGTTTCACAGGCTTATGTTTCTCGGCATCGAAATCGGCGGCGCCAAATTGCAGTTGGGCGTTGGTGCCGCGCAAGATCGCACCTTGTTGGCCATCGAGCGCGCATCCATTGATCCGCAGCACGGCGCCACCGGCATTCTCAACCAGATCGAAACCATCGGCAGCGCGCTACTCGCGCGGTTTGCCGTTAGGAGAATTGGTATCGGTTTTGGCGGTCCGGTGGATGTTGCCCGCGGGCTGACATTGAAGAGTCATCAGGTGGACGGTTGGAATGATTTTCCGCTGGTCGATTGGTGTCGCCGCGCATTCGACAAACCGATTACGCTCGGCAACGATTGCGATTGCGCCGGCCTGGCCGAAGCGCGGCTCGGTGCCGGACGCGATCAGCGCGTCATGTTCTACGTGACGGTCGGCAGCGGCATTGGCGGCGGATTGATTCTCGATGGGCAAGTCTATCGCGGCAATGGCGTCGCTGCAGGCGAAATCGGACATTTAAGACCGGGCTTGCATGCCGATCGTCCGGACGAAACGGTTGAGTCATTAGCCAGCGGCTGGGGAATTGCCGCAGCCGCGCAAGCGCGGTTGGCCGATCCGATTTCGCATCCGCTGAAATCGTTGCAAGGCGGCAAGCGCGCACTCAAGCCAGATGATGTGCGCCAACGATTGATCGATCTCGAAGAGGCCGACGAAGAATACGCGGCCGATCTGCGCGAGCGCTGTTCGGGTCGCGTGGAACAACTGACTGCCAAGCATGTGGCACAGGCTGCGGCCGATGGAAACGAGATGGCCCGCGATGTGATTGCCCACGCGTGCCAAGCGCTGGGATGGGGTATTGCGCAAACCATCACGCTGCTTGCGCCGCAGGTGGTTGTGATTGGCGGTGGCGTGGCGCAAGCGGACGAAGCGCTGTTTCTGAATCCGCTCAGGCAACAGATCGATCGCTATCTCTTTCCACCGCTGTTGCACACCTGCAAAATTTTGCCGGCCGCGCTGGGCGAAGACGTTGTGGTACACGGCGCGCTGCAAATCGCCGCGATGCCGTGAGCGTTTTTTCCGCCTGCGGAGCAGATGCAATTGCCTTCTTCATCGCGCGCAAATATTTGCGACGCGCCCGTAATGCTGCTGCCGCATCGAGTTGCGAAATGCGCGCCGCGCGGCGCTCATCGCGCGGTCATCAATCGCAAACAATTTTTCCACGATTTGCACGCCGCTGAAAAAAAACTTTTAGCAAATCGCAGTCGATGAACGCCTACGATTTTCGGCAGTTATGAAACAGGCTCGCGACGCAACTTCAAGACGCGCGCAAATCCAGCCCGCGCGCCCCTTTGACAGCGATGCTAGCAATACTAAAATCGGCCACTCGGGTATCAGTCAGCTCCCTTGCGGCGCCACTTTCCAAACCACACGGCTCGTGGCACGTTTCTGCAGTCGTTCGTTACTTCAAAGCGATCCAATACGCATCAAGATGGTGCGGATTCTGCGTAGAAACTACGCGCATTCTTCGGCGTCGGAAATTCATCATGGACGATAAGGAAATCGTATCGGCAGTGCGGGCAGCGCTGGTCGATCGGGTCGGGCAGGATCGTTTCGATCTCTGGTTCGGCTCGACTCGCATGCGCGTCCGCGGTGACATGCTGACGATCTCCGTCGCCAGCCTGTTCGCGCAGAATTGGCTGCGACGCAGTTTCCGTGTGGAGATCGAAGAGGCTGCGGCGACAGCCTGCGGTCGGAGCATGTCGCTGGAGTTTCGGATCGATGCCGCGATGACGCCGGGCAAGGCGTTTCGGCTGGAGTCACCAGGCGCTGCGCTGAGTGCGACATCCGCCACAATCCCAACCAGCGCGGTTGGCTCGCCGCGTTGCGTAAAGTCCGAAGCCGACGCCAAGAGTCAACTGGGCTTGGCGTTGCCGCGCGGTTTTGAATTACGCGGCGCACAATCGGCTGCCGCCGCGCCGACAACCGGCAATGCAAATGCCTCGCTAAGCCGTCGCAAGTTTGGCAACTTTGGCGCGTTCGTCGTCGGCAAAGGCAATCAGCTCGCTTATTCGTCCGCAAAAATGGTGGCGGAGCAGCCCGGTTGTCTCTCGCCATTGTTGCTCACCGGCGGCTCCGGCACCGGCAAGACTTTGCTGCTAGAAAGCATTTGGTCCGCGGCGCGGCAATCGGATCGCCACCGCAACGTGGTGTACCTCTCGGCTGAGCAGTTCACCACCTATTTTGTTGATGCGCTGCGCAGCGGCGGTTTGCCGAGCTTTCGGCATAAATACCGCGCGGTGGATTTGCTCATCATTGATGATTTGCAATTTCTGGCGAACAAAAAGGCGACGCTCAACGAATTGCTGTTCACGATGGATCAGTTGCAGCGTACCCAGCGGCAGGTCGTGTTTGCCGCGGATCGCGCGCCGTCGGCGCTGGGCGAACTCGGACCGGAATTGATCTCGCGGCTAGCGGGCGGCATGGTCTGTCCCATCGAACCGGCCGATCAACCCACGCGGTTAGGGATCATAAAAAAACTGGCCGGCGAACATGCCATTGACGTACCGGAAGACGTGCAGCAGTTTATTGCCACCAATCTCACGACGCATGCGCGCGAGTTGTGCGGCGCGATCAACCGGCTGAAAGCATTTCGGCTGGCGCACAACCAACCGGTGAATCGCGCCCTGGCGGAAAAGGCGCTGGGCGAAATGATTCGGCAAAACAGTCGCGCGCCGCGCTTGGACGATATTGCCCGCGCCGTGAGCGAAGTCTGCGGTATCGAGGCGCAGGAGTTGTTGTCCAGCAACAAAGAACGTGCCATCAGCACGCCGCGGATGCTGGCCATGTGGCTAGCTCGCAAACACACGCGGGCCGCGCTGGCGGAAATTGGCGATTTCTTTGGTGGACGCAGCCACAGCACGGTGATCTCCGCGCAGAAAAAGGTCGATCGTTGGATGCACGACCAAGACACGCTCAAACTGCCGCGCAAACTGTGCGAAGTCGAAGACCTCGTTCGTCAAATCGAAGAACGGTTGCGGGCGATTTAGTCGACGTTATACCCAACAGAAGTTGGACGACTGTAATTTCGCTTCGCCGTCCCAACGATAGGCGCACAGAAAACCTCCTTTGGCCACGCTGAAGTCCAAGCAGGCCACATTGTCCGCCAGCAGTCTTGGCGGCTTGTTGGCCGGCAACCAGTAGTGCCCAACAAAAACCGGCTTGGCGCCGGCCGGATATCCGCGCGCGGTTTGCAGCAAATCCGCAGCCAGTGGCAAATCGCAACTCACATCGTTGGTGAAGGCATAACTGCGGTAGGTGTGCCCCGCCGCCGGTAGATACCAGCGGATGCGTGTTTCGAATCGATGATGGCCGTCTTTATCGACAAATGAAACGCCCGGCGGCAGTTTGACTTCTGGACCTTTGAGCAGTGTTTCGACGGCGCGGTACAGTGGATCGCCGGACCGCGATGCCGCGATCATAAAGGAGTCGTCGATGATCGGTGGACCATTTTGCAGGCGGCCAATCTGCTGGACGGCGTTGTCGTCCCAACAAGCATGAACCACACGCAAACCGTCGAAATCCAACCACAGCGGCAGTGTGCGGAACCAAGCCAAGTGACTTTGCAGTTCCGTCGGGCTGAGTTGCAGCATCGTTTGTTCGTGCTGGCGCACGTTGTTGGGTTTGTCGTGCGAACGCAAGAACGCGCCCCGCGCGTGCGGATCGGGCGTATGATAAGCAAGCGCGTTGAATTCGTGGTTCCCCATCACGGCGAGCGCTGCGCCGCTTTCGACCATCGGCCGAACAATTTCCAGCAGTTCGCGAATCTTTGGTCCGCGATCGATGAAATCGCCGAGAAAAATCACTTGCCGCTGGGGATGTCGCGGCACACCATCTTGGCGTTGATACCCGAGCTTAACCAAAAGTGCGATTAGAGCGTCGGCGTGGCCATGTAGATCGCCGATCAGGTCGTACATTGCTGTTTTCCCCGTTTGAACAATTCAGAACCGCACCTGTCATCGTTTATATCAGTTAGCGGCTTGCTGCGAAAACGCTGCCCGCCTGGTCTAAAACTTGACGCGCGACGCGCCAATGGTAAACTGATAGAATCTTCGCCCCGCCTCGATTTGCTCGCCTCGATCTGAACTTGGTCCACGGTCTGCGTCCCATGAAGCAGTTTCTGCTGTTGCTGACGGTCGCCGCCTGCGCGCTGGGCTTGAGTTGGCATCGGACTACGCGTGCCGGCAATGCCGGCTTGCCCGACGCCGTTTCCACAGCGACCGCCGCCGCATCAACTCCGGTCGAGCCAAGTTTCGAAAAAAACATTCGCCCCTACTTGTCGCAGCACTGCTACCAGTGTCATGGCGGCGAGAAGCCCAAAGCGGAACTCTCGCTCGAAAAATACAAAGACGACGCGGCGCTCCAGCAGCATCGCAAGGACTGGGATTCCGTGGTGGAGATGTTGCGTTCCGGCGAAATGCCGCCCAAAGAGCGCCCACGCCCGCCAGCGGACGAAACCGCGGCGGTGATCAAAGCCATCGAAGCTGTGGCCTCGCGATCCGATTGCGGCCAAGTGGCGCCGAGCGCCGGACGGGTGACCATCCGCCGGCTCAATAAAACGGATTACAACAACACCATTCGCGATCTGCTGGGTATCGACTTCAAACCGGCGGCCGATTTTCCCAGCGACGACGTCGGCTACGGTTTTGACAACATCGGCGACGTGCTCACCGTCTCGCCATTACTGTTAGAAAAATATCTCAACGCGGCCGAGACGATTTTAGATAAAGCCGTGGTGTCGATCGAGCTGCCCAAACTCACGCGATCGGACATTGGCGGCCTGCGCGTTTCGTCCGGTGCCGGCGAACGAAAGCAGCCCGGCGGCACTCGCATGATTTACGGCAAGGGCGATATTTACGGCATGACGTCCTTCGATGAGGGCGACTACATCATTCACGCATCGGTCTGGGCGCAACAATCGGGCGATGAACCGGCCCGCGCCGCGCTCAGCGTCACCGGACCAGAGAGTAAGAGCCAGGAGTTCGAGGTTCGCGGCACCGTCGAGCATCCGGATCACATACAAATTCGTTCGCGGATGAAGGCCGGTACACACCTGGTGGCTGTCTCGTTCTTGAATCCGAATCCGCCGCCAAAGAACGACGACCCCGCCAAAGACGGCAAACGTGACGACGCCAAGCCACCGGTCCAACGGCGCTTATACGCTCGCAGTTTGCAAGTGGAAGGACCATTCGATCCGCCACCTCAGGTGCTGCCCGAAGCGCAACGCAAGTTGATGACGCATCGCGAAGGCGTTTCGCCGCGGGAAGCGGCCCGCGAGATCGTGGAGCGTTTTGCGACGCGAGCGTTCCGCCGGCCGGTGAAGCCAGAAGAAGTCGAGCGCTGCTTATCGTTGTTCGACAAGGCGGAGCATGACGGCCAGCGTTTCGAAAACTGCGTGCGCGCGGCGTTGTACCGCGTGTTGGTCTCGCCGCATTTTTTGTTTCGTGTGGAGTTGGATCCGCCAGCCGCCAAACGCGGCGCGATCTACGCCATCAACGAGTACGAACTGGCCAGCCGAATGTCGTATTTTTTATGGAGTAGTATGCCCGACGACGAGCTGTTTGCGCTCGCTGGCAAAGGCCAGTTGCGCGCGAACTTGGCTGCGCAAGTGACGCGAATGGTCAAGGATTCCAAGTCCCAAGCGTTTGTGCAAAGTTTTGCCGATCAATGGTTGACGCTGCGGAAGTTGGAAATCGCCTCGCCCGATCCCAAGTTGTTTCCGAATTTCGACCAGGAATTGCGTACGTCGATGATTCGCGAGAGTGAATTATTCTTCGAGGCAATCATGCGCGAGGATCACAGTATCTTGGATTTGATCGATGCCGACTTCAGCTTTTTCAACGAGCGGTTGGCGCGGCATTATGGGATCGACGGCATTCGCGGTGCGGAATTTCGGCGCGTGAAGTTGCCCGCCAACCGTGGCGGCATTTTAACGCAGGCCAGTATCTTAACGCTCACCTCACAGCCCACGCGCACTTCGCCCGTCGCCCGCGGCAAGTGGGTGCTGGAGCAGGTGTTCAACACGCCACCTCCGCCACCTCCGCCGGACGTGCCGCCACTGAAAAACGATAAGCAACTTACCGGCACCTTGCGGCAAGTGATGGAGCAACATCGGGCCAACGCGGTCTGTGCATCGTGCCATGCGCGGATGGATCCAGTAGGTTTTGGTTTCGAAAACTATAACGCAGTCGGCGCCTGGCGCGATCGCGACGCAGGCGGTTTCGAGATCGATTCGTCCGGCACGCTGCCCGACGGAAAGTCGTTTCGCGGGCCGGCGGAATTGAAATTGCTGCTGAAATCCAAAAAAACCTTGTTTGGCCGCTGTGTAACGGAGAAGATGTTAACGTACGCCCTGGGACGGGGTTTAGAGTCGTACGACCGTTGCGCGGTGGACAAAATCATCACCGCGCTTGAGAAAAACGATTACCGCTTTTCGACGTTGTTGGTCGAAGTGATTCAAAGCGATCCTTTTCAGCTACGCACTGCCACCGGAGAACGGCCATGAGTCGCCCCGCACGGATTTCACGACGAACCATGCTGCGTGGTTTAGGTACGGTCATGTCATTGCCACTGTTGGACGCCATGATTCCGCGTCCCTTGCGGGCAGCGGCCGCGCCGGTTGCGGATGCTCCGCGGCGGATGGCGTTCATCTACGTGCCCAACGGTGCGTACATGCCTGCCTGGCGCCCCAAGACTGAAGGCGCGGACTACGAGTTGCCGCCCGCGCTGGAGCCGATGAAAGAGCATCGCGACCAGATGTTGGTGCTCGGTAATCTGGCCTGCGATAAAGCGCGGCCCAACGGCGACGGCGCAGGCGACCACGCCCGTGCGTCTTCGGCCTTCTTGACCGGCGCGCAAGCCCGGAAGACAGCCGGCGCGAATTTTCAATCGGGCACTTCAGTCGACCAACTGGCCGCAGCGCGGCTCGGCGATCGCACGCGGTTGCCTTCGCTGGAGATTGGCATAGAGCGCTATCGCGGCGTCGGCAATTGCGACAGCGGCTACTCGTGCGTCTACGAACACACGCTCGCCTGGCGTTCCGGCACCGCGCCGCTACCCACCGAAACCGATCCAAAAGCCGTTTTCGAGCGTCTGTTCTCCGAGCGAGCGAATGATCCGGGGCGACTGCAGCGAGATCGACTGCGTTCCAGCGTGCTCGACGGCGTGCTGGAAGACGCGCGCGATTTGGATCGCCAATTGGGCGGTTCCGATCGGCAAAAGCTCGACCAATATATGTCCTCCGTCCGCGATCTGGAATTGCGGATCGAGCGTTCGGAAAAACTGCCGCCCGTACAACTGCCGGACGGTACGCGCAAACCATCGCACGAACCGGAAGACCTGACCGACCATTTCAAATTGATGTGCGACTTGATGGTGCTCGCGTATCGCACCGATGTAACGCGGATTGTGACCTTCATGTTTGGCCGCGAAGGCAGCGAGCAAAAATACCGCATGGTCGGCGTCTCCGAGGGGCATCATTCGATCTCGCATCATCAAAATAACCCGGACCTGCAAGCGAAAATCCGCGCAATCAATACCTACCATGTGACGCAATTGGCCTACCTGACGGGCAAGCTCAAAGAACTGCCTGAAGGCGAGGGAACTCTGCTGGACAACTGCATGTTGGCGTACGGCAGCGCAATTGCCGATCCCAACGCTCATGCGCACGACGACCTGCCGGTGCTGTTGGTGGGCAAGGGGGGCGGCAGCATCAAAACCGGTCGCCACGTGCGTCAACGCAGCGAAACGCCACTCAACAATCTTTGGCTTTCGATGCTCGATCGGTTCGGCGCGCCGGCGGACAAGCTTGGCGATAGTACCGGTAAACTGGCCGGACTGTCGTAATCGCTGGGCTTGAAACCGACGCTTCCGTTGCGTGGTCGATTCAATCGCCCGAAAGGAGTTTGAGCGTCACCATCCGCACGTCGGCCACGTGCTGGCCGGTGATTTGCAGCGCTTTGAGCGTCAGCGTCCCGCGGCCGGCCTTTAATTCGAATGTGCCCATCTGGAGTGGTTTGAAGTCTTTGACGTACGATTCTTCGCGCGGAACGCGGTCGTGCTCTTTTCCTCGCAGTGGCGGATCGTTGGCCTGGCTGATTTTGGTGCGTAGCGCGGCGCCATTCATGCTAATTTCGATCGTCGAACCCACGTCGGCTGCCGCGCAGGTGTACCACAGTTCGACTTCGTAACGGCCGGGCGTGGCAACCTCGACGTCCCATTCGATCTGGTCCGAAGTCGCGGTCCAGTGTTCGAAGTAAGAACAGTTGGGAGCCTGCGCACTGCGGCGAACGTTGCCATGCCCAACGCCGTCGCGGGCCGGCAGCATCGTCAACGGTAATTGCGTATACCCTACCGGAAACGGGCGATCGTCCCTGGTCTGCCCTGCAAAGACGTCGGACTTCCAAGCGGCAACCGCTGCGCGTAGTTTGTTGGCCACGTCCGGCGATTTGTCGGCGATATTGGTTTGCTGTCCGGGGTCGGCTGGCATGTCGTACAATCGGCCCGTGGCATCCAACCGGTATTGTTGTGTGCGAACGCTCACCTTGCCGGACCAGTGCGAAAAAATCATACGCTCGGGCCAATCGTCTTTTTCTTCCAAGAGCAGCGGCTTGAGACTGACGCCGTCTAGCGGTTTGCTCGGCTTGGTGGCAACGTGGGTCAAGTCGGCAAGAGTGGGCAGCAGATCGATCGCGGCAGCGATTTGCGGGACGTTCAATCCGCCGCGAATATGTCCGGGCCAGCGAATGAAGAATGGCGAGCGAACGCCGCCTTCATCGGTTGAGCCTTTGATGCCACGCATGCCACCATTCCAACGGATGCCGTTGGGGCCATTGTCGCTGAAGTAGATCACAATCGTTTCGTCAGCCAGCTTAAGCTCATCGAGTTTGGCCAACACGCGACCGACGTTGTAGTCTAGATTTTCGCACATCGCCAGCACGGCCCGCGTTTTAGGGACACTTTCGCCTTTGCCGCCCAGCAGTTTTAAGTCGGACTGCGCAAACCGCGAGAAGAATGCATCCGGCACTTGAGCTGGCGTGTGCGGCGTGTTGAACGCTAAGTAACAGAACGAAGGCTTGTTGCGCTGCTGATTATCCGCCAAGAACGTCATCGCGTGGTCGGTGAGATCGTCGGCCAAAAAGCCTTTGCCTTGCACAATTTGGCCGTTGTGGTCCAGCGGCGGATCGAAGTAAATTCCCCAGTGCCCAGACGTGAAGCCGTAATATTCGTCGAAGCCGCGCGCGTTGGGGTGATACGGATATTGCGTGCCGTTGTGCCATTTGCCGAAGCAGCCCGTGGCATAGCCCGCCTCATGAAAGACCTGCGCGATGGTTCGCTCGTCGAGATTCAAACGTTCGCCGCCGGTCGATACTCCGTGGACGCCGCCGCGCGGATGGTAACGGCCGGTCAGCATTTCCGCGCGGGTGGGCGAGCAAACCGGGCACACGAAAAATCGTTCGAGCTGCGCGCCGCTTTTCGCGAGGGCATCAATGTGCGGCGTCGCCAAATTCGTATTGCCAGTGACACTCAGATCGCCCCAGCCTTGGTCGTCCGCAAGCAAAATCATAATATTTGGCGGGCGATTCGTCAGGGCGTCAGCCCGCGGTTCTGCCGCGCGGGCCAATGAGCGGCTGGCCAACGCGGCCAGCAAGCAGGCAACGATGCGAAGCAGATGATTTTGCGGGCGCGCTTGGCAGGCGTCGCCGCGTCGAAATTTTCGCCAGTTTTTCATGGGAACTTGGTGCAATCCATGAGCGAAGTCCGCGCACGCTGGCAAACGATTTTAAACCGGTTCACGTGTGCGTTGCTTGAATATCACATCCGCGCGGGGCAGCGTCAAGCATTGAACTGCAGCCTTCCGAAGATCACGCCGCCGGCATCGACCGAGCCGTAGCGAGTAAAGCTTGAGCTATACACTTGCTGCACCATGCCTTTCAAGCTGTCATCGCCGCGCAGCAGCGCCGCCAGTCTCCTCACTACTAATAACGCCGTGAACGGCTACTAATCTTCGGTTGTTCCTAAGCGCGCTTGACCAGTTCGATGCAGATGCCGCCGGCTCGAAAAACTTTGTGTACGCGGGTGTACCAGAGTTCCTTGCGACGATCCAAGCCAGCCTCGTGGCAGATCTTGTAAAGTTCTTGGCGATTATACGTGCGGCAACACCACAGCCGACTGGTCCACGCTCCGCTCAGGCTGTCTTCGGTGGTCATTAGCAGCATGCGTCCGCCCGGAGAAATGACGCGTGCCAATTCGGCCAAGCCCGCCCGCGCATCTGGCACATGTTCCAACACGAAACCGCACGTTACGCAGTCAAAAATGCCGTCCGGAAATGGTAACCGGGTCAGGTCGGCGGCGGCGTAAATTGGCCGATCGCTCTTCAGGCGACTGCGGGCGCGTCGCAACATTTCGGGCGAGAGATCGATGCAGGTCAGCCGAGCTTCCGGATCGGAATATTTCAGCACATGCGCCGCCAACTGACCAGCGCCGCTGCCGACATCGAGTATCTGGCGTGCACCTTGCAAGTCAAATTGCCGGCTTCGAAACATACGTTCGCCCAGCGGCGAGTGCAACGAAAGCAGGCTGGCCGTGGCTAGCAGCGCGCCCTGCGGCCCGGAATAAACGTCACGAACTTTGTCGCGATACTCCTCGTCGCTCACCCGGCTGATCAAATCGTTTTCTACGATTTGCCGCAGCTTTTTGCCGGGCAGTTTTTTGACGGGTTTGTGCGAAGCGAGCGCCTTGACGCGGGTTTTGGCCATAAGAGCGTGAATAGGTAGGTTTCGAACATCAAACACCGCCCCACAACCAACGTGTTAATAATACCACATCGGTTGCTAACGCGGGTGACCGTTTGCCGCCCCGTCGCTCAAATGTAAACGCGGCGGTTGTAGATATACCACTCCGCCAGCAGCAATCCAAGTGCCAAAGCCACTAGCCATTTCCAGAGATCGCGGCGAACCGGTTGGGGAGCGGCTCGCCCTACAATTTTTTCATAACCAATTTTGATCGAATCTTCCAGGCGTGAGCGGATATCGCTCTCGGCCGGATCAAACAGATTGACGGCAAACCGCTGCGTGACTTTATGGTCCGGGCCTTCCACGGCGTAAATGCCTAACTCGTCTGTTTCGCTGAACTGAAATGTGCTGAGCTTGCCGCGCGACACGTCTTTGAGGTTGCCATGTGGTGTGCGGACTTGCAGGATTTGCAAATTGGCCGGGGCCGTAAGATTGACGGCGGACCCCGCGCGAATGCCGGTCGCCACCGTTCGGTTTCCGCCGAGGTATTCCAAAATATTGTGGAAGAACACCGGAAAACTCAAGCGCAACGGCCAAGTGGTGTTGTCGGTTGCTTCGCCTTTGTCATCTTTGGTGTAAAAACCGAATCCTAAAACAGCATCTTCAAAGCCCTCGCGTGGTCCAATGGCCAGCAACGTGCCTCGATTGGAATCGATCAGCCGCTGACTTCCGGGCGGCCCGTTGACGGCAAAGCCTTCGGCGATGTAAACGTCGCTCATTTCAACCAATTGCATAATCGGATGGGCATGGTCGATATCAATGATCTGCGGGCCGGCCTGCTTTTCGCCTGCGCTCCAACCCTCGATCGGCGGCGTGCAGCCAATAAATAACGTGTTGGCCTGCGGCATGGTCTTGGGCGACCGACCGTCGTAAATCACCAAATCGATTTTGCCGCTGGCCGCGAGCTTTCGCTGCTCTTCCGACTCCATCAAGTCCGGACTGATCACGCTGACTTCGGCCAATTCGTGCGCGCGGGCGGTGTTCAACGCACGCTCCAGCAGCGAATTGCCCGGCGAAACCAATAAGACCCTGGCTAACCGATGCGGATTGATGACCGTCCACGCCTCGTCGTCGACGGTAAAACTGTCGCCGGGCGAGAGTTTGAGATGCAAAGCGGCAGTTTCGACATCGTCGACGTCAAATTGAATGCCCTGGCCGCCGCGGGCCGGCACCGTGACGGTTTTACTATCGCGCGGTTGGCCATCAACATCCAAATCCACGCGGCGCTCGACCGGTTGATCGCCACTGTTTTCTAGACGAGCAAACGCCTGCAGCTTTTCCGGCTTTTCTTCGTTGCGGCGGGTGGCAAACGTAGTAATACCGACATTGCCAGTATCGGCCAGGCCGATTCGCAAAAACGTGGGTTCGAGACTGCCTAGCGAAAAGTTTTGTACGTCGGCGAACTTGCCGTCGCTAACGATATACAGCTTGGCCGGGATGGCATCAATGGTTTGATCGCTGTTCAATTGGCCCTTGGGCTCGCCAGTCGTTGACGGCGCGGCATTTTCGCTGGGGAGTTGCACGGTATAAGAGCGCCCGGCCGCCACGCGCAATGCTTCGATCAAATCCGTCGAGCGGTTCGTGGGCGCAATGGCTTCAAGCGCGCGCCGCAGGTCGCGTTTGCTGGACGTAAAGCCTTGCTCGATGTGGGCATTGTCCGAAAAACTGATCAACATAACCGATCCGCCGTCCAGCGAATCGATCATCGCGGCGACTTTCTGTTTGGCCAGTTCAAGCCGTGTGGGTTTGGCATCCGTGGCCGACATGCTGGCCGAATTGTCGATCAAAAAGATTGACCTCTCGCCAGGCGTTTCGGCACCCCTGAAACTGGGCCGCAGCAGGGCCAACAGCAGCAGGAGAATCAGCAGCAATTGCATGAACAGCAGCAGGTTCTGCCGCATTCGCTGCCAGAGACTGTTGACGTGCAAATCTTCAATCGATTTGCGCCAGAGATAGGTGCTGGGCACTTCCAGCGGTTGCCGCTTGAGCTTGAGAAAATACAGCGCCACGATGGCTGGCGGCACCAACAGCAGGGCGGACCACTGCCACCAAGAAAGTAAACTGAGCGTAGTTTCGAGACCCATTAACGTACCAGGCCTCGCTGCCGTAAGTAGCTGGAAACAAGCTGTTCTACGGGCACATTGTTTTTGGCCAACAAATAATTCATGCCGCGGCGCGTGCAGAACGTTTTGGCACCATCGACAAATGCCGCCAGCGTTTTGCGATAGCGATCTAAAAGCGGCGCACTGACAGTAATTTCGGCCGAGTCCTGATCTTCGCAATCGACCAATCGCAGATCGCCTTTCACGTCCGGGTCGATCTCTTCGGCGGAAAGCACATGAATGACGTAAACGTCCATTTGCTGCGAAACCAAGTAGCGGAACGCCGCCTCGTAGCCTTGTTTGTCCATGAGATCGCTAATCAGCACAAAGATGCCTTTGCCGGAGTTGCGAATGCAGAAGTTCTTGACGCCTTCGGCGAGCGACGCCGTTTCGCCGGCTTGGATTTTGTTGAGGTGGTCGACCATTCGCCACAAGCTTTTGCGGCCGCGCAAAATGGGCGCGGGCTTGCCCACGGGTTGGCCGAGCGTCTCAATCCGCACACGGTCTGCCCGCGCCAGGCCGATGAACCCCAGCGAAGCGGCCAGTTGCTTGGCATAATGCAATTTGCTGGGCGTGCCGTAATCCATGGAGCGGCTGGCGTCGATCAGCGCATAAAAATGCAAATCCTCTTCTTCCAAGAACATTTTTAGAAACAGTTTGTCTAACCGCGCGTAGCTGTTCCAATCGATGTAGCGGAGATCGTCGCCGGCCACGTAATTCCGATAATCGGCAAACTCCACGCTTTGCCCTTTACGCTTACTGCGTCGCTCGCCTTTCATACGTCCGCGAAAAATCTTGCGGCTGACCAGCTCCAACTTTTCGAGTTGGGCTAACAGCGATGGATCGAGCAGCGTCGGCGAAACGGTTGACATGCGGAATACGCGAATCGGACAATGAGGTTCGAAAGCCGCCACGTCGGGCGGCTGGTGCCCTCCGAATTTACCATATGCGCCGACTGCCTCCAAACACAAGGCCGTCGGCATACCAGGAATAACGCTTGGATGGTTGGTTTTTTCTGTTGCGGTTCGAGCTGTGCGAAAGTCCGATAATCCCGGGTGGTTGCTCGATTGGTTTTTAGCGGCTCGCCTCATGGTCACTTTGAAACGTCGCCAGCAAATGTCGCCCGTACCCCGAAAAAAGCCTGGTCCCGTAAAGCCCGTGGTCGTTACGGCGGCACGCTGGGCCGGCCCGTTCATCGACTACATCCGCACGGAATGCCGATTGGCCGACAATACGGTGGACGCTTACCGCCGCGATCTGACCAAGTTTGCCAGTTGGTCTGGCGAGATCAGTCTGCCTACGCTCAATATTCAGCAACTGGCCGATTTTGCCGCCTGGCTGCACCAGCAAAAGCTAGCGCCGGCGAGCATTGCCCGGCATCTGGTTTCGCTGAAGATGTTTTTCCGCTACTTGCAACTAGAAGGCGTGCTCAAAGAAAATCTGGTCGAACTGCTCGGCAGTCAGAAACTTTGGGAGCGCGTGCCGGAAGTGCTTTCGCCGCAGGCCGTCAGCAAGATGATCGAAGGGCCGACCGCCGGCGACAACCACTGGCGTCGCGATCGCGCGCTGCTGGAACTGCTGTATGCCACCGGATGTCGGGCATCAGAACTTTCGAACTTGCGGCTGTGCGATATCCATCTGAGCGAAGGTTTTTGCATCTGCCGCGGCAAAGGCGACAAGCAGCGTGTCGTGCCGCTGGGCCAGCGCGCGATCGTCACCGTGCAGGAATATCTGGCCCAACTGCGACCAGAACTGGTGGCCGATTGTCAGCCGCCGCCCGAATGGTTGCTGGTCTCACGCCGCGGCAAGCGATTGCGGCGCGAGCGAATTTGGGAACTGGTCAAAAAATATGCACTGCTGGCCGGCGCGCCGGCTTCGATCAGCCCGCATACGCTCCGCCACAGTTTTGCCACGCACCTGCTAGCCGGCGGCGCGGATCTGCGACAGGTGCAAGAGATGCTGGGACATGCCTCGATCGCCACCACGCAAATCTACACGCACGTGGATCACTCGCGACTGAAAAAGGTGCACAAGCAATTTCATCCGCGTGGCTGATCGCCTGCTGATTCGATTTCGATGATTACCGATATCGCTGCTGCGCTAACATCCGTTTCCCCCGTGACCGGACTTGAGGCGCGCGGTATGTTTTTGGGCTGCCAAAGTGGTCGGTTCTCCGCCGCCTGGCGTCGTCGCGCGTCGTCCGTGATTTTATGAACGTCGCCCCCGAACCGGGCAGCAAGTTCCTCGCGGATGCGATGGAGATCTTCAATTGTCGTATCGACTTCAGATTGTTGAGTCATCTTCAATCAGCTCTTGTGGAGTGCAGATGATTGGTGCTGCAATATTGATCTAGCGAACATGGAATGCAGGCGAGGCAGAATTCTTGCGTTTGCGATGTGCTTGCAATTCCAAGTTAATAAGAAATCAATTTGGTGGCGAGCCGCTATCGCGATGTGAAGTGCGTCATAAGCCGCCCGAACAGGTAGAATTGCACTGCCGACGATAGCATTTGCGATCGAAGCAACTTCGTCGTCAGGCAATAGCAGCGGAATTCCATCCAGCGATTCTAAGCGTTCCGCCGCGAGCCTCGGATCACCCTCGCTCGCTTCATCAATTACGTACTGTGATGTAACCAAGTCATACTTTCTTGCGTTCATGGCTCCACCACTGATGAGTCATCAACTGCCGAGCCGCTGTCACGACTTGCGGGCGACGACGCTGTCGCAGATAGCTAACAATCGAGGTCTCGATATAAATTGTAGACATCAGCTTTGCGATAACTATTGGCAAACTGCCCGCTCCGGGGATCAGCCGGCGATCTTGGGTTCGCCGGGCTTGGCCGCGGGGGTTTTGGGTTCGGTTCCCAGGCAACGACCAATCTGGCGGACGGCCTGGCGAATGCGACTTTCGTTTTCGATCAGCGCCAATCGCAGATAGCCTTCGCCAGCCGGACCGAAGCCGACGCCCGGACTCACCGTGACGTCGCCTTCTTCGAGCAATTTGGTGGCGAACTGCAATGACCCCATTTGCGCCCACGGCTCGGGGATTTTCGCCCAAACGAACATGCTGGCCTTGGGTGGCGTGACGTCCCAACCCAGGCGTTTCAGGCCTTCGCAAAGTACGTCGCGGCGATGCGAGTACGTCAGCGCTTGGGCCTCGACATCCGCCTCGGTGTGCCGTAAGGCCATGATCGCGGCAATTTGAATGGGGCGGAACATGCCGTAATCGTAATAGGCCTTGATCGTGCCTAGGGCGCGGATCATCTCGGGATTGCCAGCGCAAAAACCCACGCGCCAGCCCGCCATGTTGTAGCCCTTGCTCATGGTGGTGAACTCCACTCCCAAACTCTTGGCGCCCGGCGCGGCCAAAAAGCTGGGCGTTTGATAACCGTCAAACGTCACGTCCGCGTAGGCCATATCGCTGATGACCATAAAGTTGTACTTCCGCGCCAAGCGGACGACATCGCGATAGAAGTCCGGTTCGACCACCACCGTCGACGGATTGTGCGGGTAGTTGAGCACCAGCAACTTGGGCCGCGGGTAAAGCGTTTCGCAGGTGTAAGCAATGTTGGACAACAAGCGTTCATTATTGGCGACTTCCAAGGCAATCACGTTGCCGGACGCCAGGGCCACGGCGTAAAAATGCGCCGGAAAATACGGCGCCGGCACCATGGCCGTATCGCCTGGTCCGATCAACGCCAGGCACATGTGGCTGAAACCTTCTTTGGACCCCAGCGTGGCGATCAACTCGGTTTCCGGATCCAGCCGCACGCCATATTTTTTGAAGTAGCGACTGCAAGCTTCTCGCCGCAACTGCATGATCCCCAGCGAGGGACTATAGCCGTGATTGCGCTCGTCGCGGGCGGCTTCGGCCAGCTTTTCGACCACGATTTCCGAAGGCGGATCGGTGGGGTTGCCCATGCCCAGATCGATCACATCGTCGCCCGCCCGCCGCTTCTGATACATCATCTGATTGATGCGGGCAAACAAATACGGCGGCAACCGGCTCATGCGGTCGGCCACTTGAATTTGAAACGGCCGCTGGTCGTCGGCGGCGTCTGTCGGGGGAATGTCTTCGTTGGTGGCCATGCGACGTTTCAGCAAGCGAAGGAATGAATCAGTCAACTGCTAACAAGATAACGGTTTGTTCCCCATTAGGGAACTTGAGCTGACGCTAAGAGTAAGACGGCAACGGCCGTGCGAAGGTTCGGCTGCGGCAGTAAGTTTTGCCTCAATGCCGGCAACGGCCCGAGGCGCAGCCGCGCGGAACTTGGCCATCTGAAAGCCGCTTTACATTACCGTGCCAGACTGCGGATCGATGCCTACGCCGTGAGTGAGCTTGGCCAATGTACCGAGCACGAGCAGCAGGGCGCTGGGGTCGAGCATTTCGCCTTCTTCGTCCGCGTCGTCGGTGACTTCTTCGAAGTGCAGCACGTCAAACCGAGCGGTGCATTTGGCCAGTCGCGCGACTTTGGTTTTTTCCGTGGCGTCGGCCGCGGATCCCTTGAGTTCTTTTGCCAAGATGGCGCCTTGCTCCAGCACTTCAGCGCCTTCGACGTAACTGATATCCAGCGCCGCGTAGTCTTGCGGTGAATGCAGCGTCAACGACTCGACGCGGCCGGTGTCGTCGGCGGCCGGATTGAGCAATTCGAAGCGCCCGTTGAGATGCTCGAGCGACTGTTTCACGGCTTCGAGCGTGGGGCGTCGCTCCAAGTCAAAGAGGACGAAATACGTTTCACGCCACTTGTAACCACGATCTTCGAACGTCGACACGCACTCTCTCCTTATTGAAAACCTGCCCGCATCCGATCAGCTTGGATCGTTGCGGCTGGGTTGCACGCAGGATTGATCCGATTCAATCCCAATCTCCTTCGGGGTCTTCCGGGCCAATTCCGCCTTGCCAGTTTTCCAGTGCCACGAGCATGGCGTCGCGTTCTTCTCGATTACCCCAGACGGCCTCGCCTTGTTCCAGGCGAATTTCGTATTGGCCCTCGCGTTCGCAGTCGTCGGCACCGCAGAAGTGCGGCGTATCGGCAATCCAGATCACGCGATACAACGGAATGTGCTTGTCATCGATCACACAAAAAATTGACATCGCTGTTAAACCTCGTTCCAACTCTATCCGCGGGGTTGCGGCCGCCATGAGCCGATGATGATCGCCCACGCACGCGTTCCCCGAACCGCGGCTGCTCCGCTCGGTCAGCCTGACAGCTATTTTAGGAGGAAAGCCGTCCGCATGGAGTAGTTTTTTGGCAGTTCCGAAAAATAAACCTGAACGGCTCCAAGGTAAAAAGCGATTCGAAACTTTTTCGAAATTCGCCAGCTAAAAATGATTGTGCCAACGTTAGGGGGGCCGTAGATTATCAATCGCGAGTCGAGTTGCAGCGGCCCAAGCTGCACCGCCTGAGTTCCAACCGTGGGAGATCGATTACGATGCGCATGGCGTTAAGATGGTTGCCGCTGCCGTTCAATTTCCTTCACGCCCGACGATCATTGCTGGCGTGGGGCGTGGTTTGCTGCGCTTGTGCCAATGGACCGATCGTCGCCAACGAGCCCCCGCGCGATATGAATCACCAGTATCCCAGCTTCGGTCAGATCGTTCGCAAAGAGGCCGAATTTGACAAACTGATTGCCCCGGATGCCAAGCTTGAAAAATTGGCCGAAGGCTTCGCTTGGACGGAAGGACCGATCTGGGTGCCCAAAGATCAGCATCTGCTGTTTTCCGACATTCCCAACAATCGGATCATGAAGTGGAAGCCAGGCGACACGGCCGCCCAAGAGTTTCTCAAGCCGGCCGGTTACACAGGCAAACAGCCATTCACCGGCCCAGAACCCGGCAGTAACGGACTGACGCTCGATCACCAAGGTCGCTTGGTGCTCTGCGATCACGGAGATCGGCGAATCGCGCGGCTGGGCGAAGACGGCAAGAAGATCACGCTGGCCGACAAATACGAAGGCAAGCGGTTCAACAGCCCAAACGACCTGTGTTACAAATCCAACGGCGACCTCTACTTTACCGATCCGCCTTACGGCTTGCCGTTGCGAATGGACGATCCGGCGCGGGAACTCGATTTTTGCGGCGTCTATCGACTTTCGACGGATGGTAAAGTGACGCTGCTGTACAAAGACCTGACGCGGCCGAATGGCATCGCTTTCTCGCCCGACGAAAAAACGCTGTACGTGGCGAACTCGGATGCCGACAAGTCAATTTGGATGGCCTTTGATGTGGCTGCCGACGGCACGCTGGGCAAAGGGCGCGTGCTGTTCGATGCCACGGAGTGGGGCAAGGCTGGCAAAAAAGGTTTGCCAGACGGCATGAAAGTCGACGCCATCGGCAATCTCTTCGCCACCGGACCGGGCGGACTTCACGTATTTACTGCCGCAGGTAAACATCTCGGCACAATCGACACCGGCGAAAAAACGGCCAATTGCAACTGGGGCGACGATGGTTCGACGCTCTACATCACCGCCAATATGTATCTCTGTCGTATCAAAACGCTCACCCGCGGCGCCGGTTGGCCTGCGGCAAAAAAGTAACTTCCAAAAACCATGTGACGCCGCGATGTGGTACGGCAACAGACATGTGAGCTGGCGATTTCGCGGTACAATGGAAGTGGTTCAAGCGAGATGACCGGCACGAATTCAGATGTTTGCCGGAAATGAATTGAGGAGGTTTCGGTGTCGATGCCCGTGATATTCCGCCGTGCGTGCCAATCCGTACTCGTGCTATTGACGCTTGTTTCTGTGCTTGCGCCCAATCTCAGTTCGGCGCAAACGAGCGAAGAGCCCATCAAGGTCACGACAGCCCGGAGGCTCAGTGGTTGCTTTCGCACTTGCTGCATGACCTGCCTGGAGTGGAGCGGCGACCGGCCCCGGACCGCGTTCGGCATCAAGCTCGAACAACCCACCAGTCCCGCAATGGACGCCAACGGCAAGCCATTGGCGCTAATTGTGGACGAATCGCGGCCGTTGGTCATCTTTGTACACGGTTGGAATGCGTCGGCCGAAGACGAAGACAGCCTGCTCAAGCCGGCCCGCGATCTTAAGATGGATTGGGGGGCGTTCCGCTACCCGTTCAATCAACCAATTGCCGACTCGGCCGCTTTTCTTTCTAGCGAACTAAAGCGCGTAGGGCGAGAGCAGCCCCATCGCCGGATTACGCTGTTGGCGTTTTCAATGGGCGGACTGGTTTGCCGCGAAGCCCTTGAGAATGCCAAACTCGATCCCGGCAATGTCGATCAATTGCTGATGGTCGCCACGCCCTCGCACGGCACCAGTTGCGCCCGGCTTGGTCATGGCCTAGAGGTTGTCAAGCAGTTGGTCGTGCGTTCGGATCGATATGCCACGTGCGCCGACGGTTGCTATGCCTGCCTGCAAGACGGCATGGGCGAAGCGCTGGGCGACATGGCGCCGGAATCGGAATTCCTCAAACGACTCAACGCGCGGCCGCGAAATCCGCGGGTCAACTATTCGATTTTCCTCGGCTTGGGCGGTAAGTTTTCCGACACGCAGATGCAAGTCGTACACTTGGCCGCCCACGCCGCCAAGCAAGTTAGGCTCGTCAAGTTCGTCGCCACCAAGGTCGAGGCGGTGGTCACGGAAACCAACGACAGCCTGCCGCAGAGCGATGGCATCGTCAACGTCGAGAGCGGCCGGCTGGACGGCGTGACCGATGTCGTGCTGGCCAACTTCGACCACTGCAGCATCATCGATCGCGTCGAAGACCCAGCCACTCAAGCCGTGTACGCCGGCATCGCCAAGCGCCTGCAACGCAAGCCGGGCAAAAAAGAATAGCGCAGCGTAACGCGGAAATTGCGGCGCTGCTTGGCGCTGATCGCTGGCCGCGCTGCCACCGGCAGGGCGGAACGAGACGAGTTGTGAAATTATCATCTCTATTTGCGGCCACGACGCTTGTTTGCCTGCTCTTGGGCATTCTGGTGACAGGCAGTAACCCAGTGCGATTTTGCTGTTTTTGCGCGTTCGTTTGGCTGCTGAGCCGACAATGGCGTCAACACGTCGCTCCCGGGAGCCAAGCGGACGTCACTCTGCGGCAGATCGGCTTTACGATGAAATGCACATTTGCCGGCGCGGGGCTTGCCTTGCTCGCTTGGCTAGTGTGCGGTCTGGCCGCCAGCATTTGGTTTCCACTTGGCTGGCTGGCTTTTCTCGGCTCTACTGGGTTTGTCGTCTTCGGGATTGCATGTCCAAAGCCAGCCACGATTGCTGCGGACATCATCTTGTGGCTGGTATCATTTGGGATATCGCCGTTCGCCTGATCTATCCGCCGCAATGAAACGAGCCGTCGCCCTATCGAGTAAGAGTTGACATGCGCGAAATGATCGAGCGATTGCTGACCGCCGTGGATGCCGGACGATCGGTGGGATACTGTCGGCTGGTGGAAACGCGCGGTTCGACACCCCAAAAAGCCGGCGCCACGATGCTGGTCTTCGCCGACGGTTCGCAGTTCGGCACGCTGGGCGGCGGTTGTGTCGAAGCCGAGGTCAAACGCAAAACACTGGCCGTACTTGCCGGTGGCGTGGCTGAAGTCGCCAAGTTTCAGCTCGACAGTGATTATGGCTGGGATGATGGTCTCATTTGCGGTGGTCGGATGCAAGTACTGATCGACCCGCTGACGCAGCCATCGTCAATCAGCTATTTTCGTCATCTGGTTCAGCTATATTCGTCGCGTGGCGGCGGGTGCGAAGCCATCGCCTTTGAGCCGAGCGTGGCCGGCGGACAGTCGCCGGTCAATTATCTTTTCGACCACTGCGGCCAACTGCTTTGCTCCACGCAGTTTGCAAACGACGCGCGCGCCGTCGCAGCCATTGGGCAATCGTTGCCGGATTTGAGCATTCGGCCTGCGCCCAGCGCCGCACACGGTGTGGCTTACCTGCCAATTTTGCCGCGTTGCCGGCTGGTGATCGTCGGCGGTGGGCACGTCGGACAGGCCGTAGGAAAGTTGGCCGCCGAATTGGATTTCGAAGTTTGGGTGGTTGACGATCGAGCGGAGTACGTTTCGGCCGAGCGATTTCCGCATGCCACGCGGCGGATTGCCGACGCCATCGATCGCGCGCTGCCCGAATTGCCGATCGATGGTAGCACGTTCTGCTTGATCGTTACCCGCGGGCACAATCACGACGAAAAAGCGCTGTTTCATTTGATCGATCGCGGCGCGGCCTACGTGGGCATGATTGGCAGCCGGCGAAAAATACGGCTGATTTTTGACGACTTGTTGTCGGCCGGTGTTTCGCCGCTGGCGCTGTCGCAAGTGCATGCTCCGGTGGGAATCGACATTGGCTCCCAGACGGTCATGGAAATTTCGGTCAGCATCGCGGCCGAACTAGTTTCTTTCCGCAATCGGCAAGGCCTGGTGCCCGGCCGCCCGGAAGGCGTTCATGTGGCGAGCGAGACATGAGCCGTCCCGTCCGTGAAGGTCACGGCGCGCTTCCGCCACGTTGTTTTGCGATTGTGCCTGCCGCGGGACGCAGCATTCGCATGGGTCAGCCTAAACTGCTGTTGCCGTGGCACGGTCGAGCGATGATTGAGCATACGCTGGCAGCCTGGCAAAATAGCCGGGTTACTCGAACCGTAGTCGTGGTGCATCCTGACGACCAACCGTTGGCGGATGTTTGCCGCGCGGCGGGCTGCCTGGTCTGGCAACCGGATGTTCCGCCGCCCGACATGAAAGCATCGATTCGCAGTGGTCTGAATTTTATCGAGACACAGTTTGAGCCCATCGCGGCGGACGCGTGGCTGGTTGCCCCGGCCGATCTGCCAACGCTCGCATCGACGGTCATCGACCAATTGATTGCGCGACACGACCCTTGCGAACCACGAATTCTGGCGCCGACCGCCGCCGGGCACCCAGGGCATCCGCTGCTATTTCCGTGGGCGGTTCGCGGAGAAATCGATCGGCTCGGCGCTGAACAGGGCTTAAATACGCTGCTCACTTGGTTTCCGCCGCGACAGATCGAATGCGGACCGCTGGCGCGACCCGAAGATGTGGATACTTCGGAAGATTACCGTCGATTATGCTCCGAATGAATCGGCACGATTGCCAACGGAAGATTCGAACATGGCTCGCTTGAGCGCCGGATTGCTGCTCTATCGCCGCCACGAAGACGTCTGGCAAGTCTTGCTGGCGCATCCCGGCGGGCCGCTTTTTGCACGACGCGACCAAGGCGTTTGGACCATTCCCAAAGGCGAGCCGGAAGCGGGCGAAGACCTGTTTTCAGCCGCCCGGCGCGAATTCGAAGAGGAAACCGGAATCGTGCCGCGCGGTACGTTTTTTGAACTGCAGCCAATCAAGCAAAAAGGCGGAAAAATCGTGCAGGCGTGGGCCTTGGAGCAAGATTGCGATCCCGCGTCAGTCGTCAGCAACTCGTTCCGACTGGAATGGCCGCCCAAATCGGGGCGGTGGGCAGAATTCCCGGAAATTGATCGCGCCGCGTTTTTCGACCTGCCCACGGCGCGCAAAAAAATCAAAACTGGGCAGGACGGCTTGCTTGAGCAGTTGGCCAAGCTGCTGGGAATTTGATTCGACGCCGAACGTTCGCCAAATGAAGTTTTTTGACCTGATCTGAAACTTTTTGATTGTGGCTCCGGTATACTGAATTGAAACCGCGAGACGAATCAAACAGGGGTGACGACTTGCTGGACTCCCTGCGAGCCTTGGTTAAACGCTGTACCGCCGGCGATCAGTTGGCGGTGGGCGAATTCGTTAATCGGTTTCAAGGTCAGGTCTTCGGTTTGTGTTACCGGATGCTTAATCACCGGCAAGATGCCGAAGACATGACGCAAGAGTCAATGGTCCGAGCGATCCGTAACCTTTCGCGGTGGGATGGTCTGCGGCCAATGGAGCCCTGGCTATTTGCCATCGCCGGCAACCGCTGTCGCAGTTTGCTCGCCGTTCGCAAAAATCGGCTAGCCAGCACCGATCTGGCCGATCAGATGCCGGATCGCACTCCCGCGGAGCATTTGCAGCGAAATCTGGCGGAGGAAGTGTCGCTGGCAATGGACGGCCTGCGTGCGGAATATCGGATGGCGTTCCAGTTGTTTCATGAACAAGAAATGAGTTACGCGGACATTGCCGAACTGTTGGACTGTCCGTTGGGCACGGTCAAAACGTGGGTTCATCGTGCCCGGCAAGGGTTGGTTCAACAGCTCCGCTTGCGCGGCGTGGTGACAGAGGCGAAACATGCATTGCCAACAATTTGAAGCTCGAATTAACGATTTGCTCGATCAGCGCAGAATGCCCAGCAGCGACCCGATCGTGCATGGGCACGCGGAGCGCTGCGGCCGTTGTGCCGACCTGCTGGCGACTTACGAATCGATGATCGTTGGATTGGCTCAAATCCCTGAGCCCGAGCTGGAAAACGATTTGAGCGTCTTGGTTGGCGCGCAGCTCCTGCAATCTCCGCCGGTGGCGGAACTCGTGCTCGAATCGCACGAGGTGCCGCGAATCCGTCTGGCAATTCGGCGTGGCGCTCGCTGGGTTGCCTGGCTGCGGCCGCTGTTCACTTTGGCGGCGGGGGTACTGATTGTCGTCGGCGTCTACCGCGTGTTGCCGATTCGTTCCACGGGCGACAAGTCCACAGTCGGAGCTACGGCCGATAAAGCGGCCGGCACGATGGCCGGTCAGACGGCTGGCACGGTGCAAATGCCACCCTCGGCCGTGGCCACGGTCAAGCCGCACGTCCGCGCGACGTCCGCGAATGCTGGTCAGCGAATGATCGCCAGCGCTCCGCCCGTAAATTCCGGTGTTGCGGTCGACCACTACTCGCAATTGGCGGTTGAAGCGGAGCAAATTGCTCAACGGCAAATGGCCGTCGCCAGCGAAGTTGCCGACGGCTTGCGTCCCGTGGCGGACTCGATGAGTGCCGCCATTAATGTCTTGCGTCGTCCGCCTCCGCGAACCGAACGACCAAACGGCTCAGGCGCGCAGATGGACGGACAACCGAGTTCGCAATCTTCCGCCTAAATTGCCTTTCGTGATTCTCAGAGGCGAAGTTCAGGCGGCTTTGCTTTTCGGATAGCGATGGCCGTTTTGATTTCGGCCATTCAGGTGGGAGTTGACGCGATTCAACAACTCACTCATCGTCCGACAGCGATGGTTGCGGGTGACGTTGTCGTGGAGATCTTTCCAGGTCCGCTCGATGCGATTGTGATCCGGGCAGTACGGCTGCAGAAAGTGCAGCCGAATGCGTTTGCCGGCAGACCAGGGCCAGCGCACCCTAGCAGGCCGTTGAAGTATTCCCAATTCCCGCGCGGTTGATAAACTGTTGGCCTGGTGGGCAATGTCAGTCAAAGGAGTACCTGACCGTGGCGATGGGCAAGCGGAAGCAACTGCAACAAGAACTGTTTTTGGCCGCGGATATGTTGCCGCGATCGGCCGGACATCCGTTTTATCAAAAGCTCAACCTGCTGTTGGCCGAAGCCGGCTTCGACCGCTGGATCGAAAATCGCTGCC
>JBBRCE010000050.1:0-35200 GCA_038205115.1 Pirellulales bacterium | reverse complement strand
ACGTGATCGTGCCGCCATCAAACCGCGCCGTGACTTGGCGGCTGCCGAGGGGCTGAAATTCGAACGTCGGCCTGCTACACTCTGTTTCCATCGGGCTGTCCTGCAGCGTGGGCGAAAGTCGTTTGTGGTAAAACAACTTATGCCACACCCGGCAGCCCCTTTTCAACCCACGTTGTGAGAAATGCGGGCTAAATTTCCGAGTTAATCCGTTCTAGAATGCGTCTGCCTCGGGCGAACAGAATTGACGGTTGCTCACCGAGCGGTCGGCAGGCAAAGACGAATTGTTTACTTCCAAAACCTGTTGAGTCGCAGACTCAAATCGCGGCTCAACAGGCGAGGCGAACACTTTGAAATGAAATAATTTACTTGGCCGTTACGGACCGGCGACGGCGCGCCATGGCCAGCAGTCCGATGATGCCCAGCAGGCCGAGCAGCCAGGTGCTCGGTTCCGGCACGGCGGTGACTGAACCCAGTGAGCCACTCAGCGAGCCCAGCGTGTGAACTTCACCAGACAAAGCGCCACTTTGAGCCGCAAAAGCCGAATCCATCAGCGAATAGTCGGCTGCGGTGATCGAGCCGTCGTAGTCGAAGTCGCCGTTCGCCCAACCGGTTTGTGGGCCGAGCGTTTGTTGGTGAGCGAACGCCAGATCGATATTGGCATAGTCGCCAGCAGTGATTACGCCGTCGAGGTCCGTATCGCCGAAGTAGGTGAATTTCACCAGTGTGTCGTTCTTGGCCACGGTGGCTGTGCCGAAGGTAGCGACGAACGCGTTGCCGGTGCCGTCGCTAACCGTGCCGTCCAGCGAACCGAACGATTTGGTGTTGTTTTGGAACACCGCCAAGCCGACGATGCGGCGAGTGTCGGCCGCAGCCGACGAACTGCCGATGCCGGTGCCCATCCACAGCGTGCTGGAACCGTTAGCCAGGTTGTAACCCGACTTCACCTGACTAGCCACTTGCTTGACCGCGTCTTGCAACGCCGTGCCGCTGAGTCCACCGGTCTGTACGACAAGCTTGTTGTTGGCCAGATCCAAATATCCGTCCCAGACCGTGTTGCCGCTGACCACATGGCTGGCAATCGTCAGCGACTGCGTGACCACCACGCTTGGTCCGGTTGCGACTGGCAGCGCGGTGTTGGTGGTGACGTTGGTGTGCGCGCCGCTGTTGATGGTGACGCCGCCAAGGTTTTGCGACGATTTCAAATTCACCGTGCCGCTATTCACCAGCGACAGCCCCGCACCGGAGTTGGTGTTGATGTTGGCTGTAATGCCCGTGTTCACGGTGAAAGTTGCAGGGCTAGTATTCGTCTGCGTGCCGGAGATGGTCACGGTGCCAGCTCCGCTGACAGCCACATTGTGACCAGCCCAGGCTTGCGCACCCGAGAGCGTCAAGCTGCCGGCGTTGGCCAACGTGATGTTGGTGTTGGTGGCCAGCGTCAGAGGGGCGCTGATCGTGTGGCTACCATTGGTGACATCAATGGTGGCCGGCGCTGCGCCGCCGTCGAGCGTTAGCGTTCCGCCGGTGCCTTGCGCGATGGTGTATCCGTGGGCCGCGTTGTTGAACGTAACGCCCTTCAGAACCGGAGAAACGCCATCGAGCGTGACGACCGGATTGACAGTCGTCGCTGCTGCGGCGAACGTGGCCGTATCGTTGCCTGCCGAACTGCCGCTCAGCCCTGGCACGCCGCCCGACCAATTGCCGGCGGTGTTCCACGAGCCCGAAGCGTTGACATTCCAAATGCCAGCCACCGCCGCCGCACCGATCGCAACATCCAAGTACTCGTGCGTGTCATCGCCGGAAAGGCCAAAACTGTAGACGACGGAATTCAGCGTTACGCTCGAGTTGCTTAGCGCGAAATTGCTGCTGACCAAGCCGCTACCGGCGGTGAGCAATGTGTAAGCGTGCGAGCCGAGTGTCAAACTGGTGGCGGACGCCAGCGGCGCCACGTTGATGGTATTGGTGCCGGCCAGTGTGGCGACGCCCGTTACGGCGATTTGATCACTGGTGGTCGCCGACAGATCAAATGTCAGCGTGGCACCGTTAAGATTCAGGTCGCTGCTCAAAGCCAACGAGCCGATGTTAACACTATCCTTGAGATCCAGTGTGCGGGCGCCGGCGTTGACCGCACCCAAGACATTGGCCGTCCCCGCGCCTTTGAATGCTAGCGTCTGAGCCAAGGCGTAGCCACTGACGGCGGAAACGTCAAAAGTTGCGCCCGGCGAGAGGGCAATTTGCGACGAGTTGTTGATTGAACCCGTGGCACCCAGGGCCAATGTACCGGCTTGAATGTTGGTCGCTCCGGTATAGATGTTGGTGCCGGTCAGCGTCAAACTTCCCACGCCGGCCTTATTCAAACTTCCAGTACCAGAAATGACATTCGTCGCCGCGGTCGAAGTGGTCGCGGTGATGGTGTTAGCATTCGTTAGGCTGATTGTGCCATCAAGCGAAGCTCCTCCGGTTCTCTGTACCACAATGGTGCCGTTGTTAAGAGCGAATTTCTTGTCGAAGTTCGTCACCGTGGAATTTGTGTAGATATTCAGCGTCGAGCCACCGGAGATCGAAACCGTATTTGCCGCGCGGCCCAGCGTGGTAGTCCCTTGAATGAAAAGAATATTCGTGGCTGTGACATTGCCGAGATTCACGTTGATGTCGCCGAGGTCGGTTTCTCCCAAAAAGTTCAAGCTGGCTTGTGCGGCTGGCGCCGTACCCAAGAAGGTGAGGGCATACCCATTGCCCAGCAAGGCGTTCGTGGCGCCCGCATTGTCGCCCACATCCCAGCGACTTGAGAAGCCGAGCGTCGTATCTCCCGCCAACGTCAGATTGCGAACGCCGATGAAGGGACTGGCAATTGCCGTCGAACTGATGATCGCTCCGTTGCCGCCAACGCCAGCGCCAGAAGCCGTGATAATTTCCGCGCTGGTATTGGCATTGGGAACTCCGATTCCGCCCAGATCAAGTGTTGCACCCGAGCTGATCGTCGTCCCGTCGGCGGCGCCCACCGACGTTCCGAGTGCGGCGGTGTTTCCTAGTTTAAGAGTGCCACCGCTAATGACGGTTGGCCCGGTGTAGGTATTTGCCCCGGAGAGCGTCAGCGTGCCGGCACTAATCTTGGTGAGGCCGCCGGAGGTGTTGGTAAACAAAGTGGCCGTGCCGCCGATCGCACCGGAGTTGCCATTGCCGCCACCGAATAGGGTGAACGTGGGTGCCGAGGTGTAGCTAATGCCGGGGTTCGTAATCGTAATGCCGGTGAGGTTGCCACTTCCATCAATCGTGGCGACGGCGGTCGCACCCGTGCCACCACCACCCGAGACAACCACCTGCGGCGTAGCGATATAACCGCCACCGCTGACTGTCAAACCCGTGGCGCTAACTCCGCTTCCGATCGGAGCCAGCAACGCCTGGCCGATCGTGATCGCAAATGACCGCGAGTCGATCGTTGCACCGCCGCCGTTGATGTAAGCGCTTGTAAGCCCCGTTACGAAGGTCGCGTTGGCAACATTGGCCATTAACGTTCCGCCGTCGAAGTTGAGGAAGCCAGAACCTGCCCCCTTGGCAATCTTGTTGGTGTTGATCGTGCCGCCGTTAAGGTTCAGCGTGCCGCTAGACCCGACGCCGGTCGTGCCGAGCGACACACCCTGGTCGGCCGTGTTGTTAAAGCCGGCATTAAATACCGCAGTGCCAGACACGGTTAAAATTCCGGTCCCTTGTTCTCCGATGCGGACGCCGCTGTTTGCAGCATTGGCCACTGAGTTGAACGTGCCACCCGACAGGTTCACTACGCCCGTGGCAGTGGCACTCACCGCCGCAACCGTCAAGAAATTATTGTTGACTGTGATCGTGCCGCTCGACTGATTCAAAACGCCACGGTCATTGGTGGAATAGCCGACTGCGATATAGCTGCCCGAGGTGTATAACCCACTACCGCTCACATTCAGGGCGCCAAAGCCGCCAGTTGCAGTGCCGCCGATATAGGTCTGGGCAGCCGCCTGGGTGCCGCTTGGACTTGTACTAATGGAGCCAGCACTGAGGTTGACGGATCCCGAACTCGTCCCAGTGCCGATGATCACGCTGGGATTCACATTGGCGGTCGTGCTCAACGCGCCGCCCGTCACGTTCAACACCGCGTTCGTTGCTGCGGTGTTGCCGACAGTAATCGTGCCGGCAGTTGTTGTCGAACCGCCAGTCGGGAAATTTAATGTGCCATTGGCGACGATGGTGGCGCCCAAGTAAGTATTCGCGCCGCTCAGCGTCAGGTCACCCACGCCCGCCTTCGTAATTCCCGATGAACCGCTGATGTTGCCGCTCAGAGTGAGCGTGTTGGCGTTCACAGTGATGGTGGGAGTTGTCGTTAGCGAGATCGCGCCGGTTCCGAGGTTCAAACTGTTGGTACCGGTGAACGCGAAGCTCGCGGCAATGGTCTTCGACGTGGGATTCAAAGTGACCCCTGGGCTGGTGCTGTCCAGAGTGCCGCCGTTGATGGTGAAGGCACCACCGCCCAACGCCCCGGCGTTGTTCAGAATGAGCGTCCCTGCATTGAGAGTGAGTCCGCCGCTGTAACTGTTGTTGCTACCGAGGACCAGCGTGCCGCTGCCAGCCTTGGTCAGCCCGCTGCTACCGCCGATTGCGGCGTTGAAGTCGAGGACTGCGGCAGCGGTATTGATCGCGGGATTTCCAGAGACGGTGACGGCGCCTCCGCCGAAAGTCAGATTATTCGATCCGGTGAACGTAAAGTCGCCATTCACGTTGATTGGTGCAAGGGCCGAGAGCACCAGCGCGCCGCCCGTGGCGTCGAGCGTCGTGCCGCCGGCGATGCTCAGTGTTCCGGTGCCGAGCGCCGCCGGATTGGCAAGAACCAGAGTTCCCCCAATCAAGCTGAAATTGCCCGATCCCGAGTTGGTGCCGCTCAATTTAAGAACTCCCAAGCCGGTTTTCCTCACGCTTGCTCCGAACGCAATCGATCCAGAAACCTCCAAAGTGCTTGTGGCATCGGTGACGTTCCATGTTTGAGATGAGCTCAGGGCGCCATTCAAAGACACCGGCGCGGTGATCGTGGCATTGCCGCCGCCGGCGAGAATGCTGATGCCTCCGGAGGCGCTCTGCGGCATAATCGTGAGCGTGCCACTGGTTCCCTGGTTGATCGTCACAGAAGTAACCGCAGGCGAGCCACCACCGATAAATTGCAGACTGTCGATCGTCCGGTTGCCATCCAGCGTGGTCGAAATGGAAGGCCCGGCGACCGTGGTGCTGTTGAAGATGACCGTTTCTGTTGCTAGCGGCGCGTGGCCGGCATCGGTGGTGCCGTTCGGGAGCGTCGTGAAGTTGGTACCTGCACCGCCGCCGATCGAGCCTAAGCTGCCCGTCGTATTGGACCACGAGCCATCGCCCTGGGTGTTGTTCCAGTAAATCGGCGAGTAAGCGCTGGTCGTCAGGGTGACGGTGGTGTTGTCGCTGGTGATCGTGTAATTGAACCCGGTGGGCGCGCTACCCAAGGCAAAGTTAACGCCGGTCAATCCATTGGACGTTGAACTCGTTAGCAGCGTGTAACTACCGGCGTTCAGCCCGCCGAGATTAAAGAAGTTCAGTGTGACTGTGCCTGCGGCAGTTGCGGCACCGTAGACGATCCGGTCGTTGGTTCCCGACGCACCGAGGTCAAAGCCGAGCTGCGCGCCACTGGCCAAATTCAGTGCGCCCGAGCCGGCCGTTGTCAGATTCAGAATGCTGGCCGTGGGCGTGGTGACATCGTGCAGGGAAAGGTAGCCGCTTGCGCCGACGTTGATCGAGCCAATTCCAGCGGTGCCAAAACCTCCTTGCAGCGTACCGCCATTGACAACCACGCCTGCTGCGCCGGCGCTCAACGTCGTGGTGGTGGCGGTCAATTGCAGCAGGCCTGGTCCGGTCTTGATCAGATTGCCGCCGGAACTAGTAGCCGACGCGACGGTCAGCGTGCCCAGGGAGTTCGCCACGTCAATCGTGCCATTGCTGGCGCCGATTGCCGCGGTGCGATTGAGAGCGTTGCTGCCAGTCGCCGTGTAACTCAGGCCACCGCCACTGAGGTTGACGATGGTCGAGTTGCCGAGCGGCCCCGCGGTTGCTGGCGACGTCGCAAAAGCGATCAAACCGCCATTGACGTTGACCGGGCCGGCAAACGTGCTGGCACCAGAAAGAGTTTGCGTACCGCTGCCGATTTTGGTGAGCGTTAACGTTCCGGCGGAATTGATGATCGGTCCGCTGAACGAGGCGGTGGCGTTATTGTCGCCGACCGTGAAAGTCGGCGTGCCGCTGACACCATCGACGGTGCCAGAGCCGTTCAAGCCGTTAATGGTTTCGCTGAAGCCGCCGAGGTTGAGTCTGCCGACGCCCGTGCCGTTGGTGTTAATGACGACGTTGCCCGTGCCCGAGCCGTTGGGAATTTGATTGGCAGCGCCCAAGATGATCGTCGCTGACTTGCCAGCCGTCGCTGTATTATTGATTACGGTATCGCCCTGGTAATCGTTTGTGCCCGCTGCGTTGTTGAGCGTGACCGGAAGAAGCGTGCCGGCAAATGCCGACCCGCCGATGAAATCAAGCACCAGACCACTGGGACCGGTGATTCTGCCAGTCACTGTCGAACTGCCAGAACCGTTGTTGGTGCTAAAGGTGAACGGCGCGAGGTTGGCAGTGAGCGTGCCTGCAAATGTCGTCGCCACGTCGACCCGCACGGTACCCGTCACGTCCGTTCCAAGGCGCGTATTCGAAATGATTGGGTTGTTCATCGTCTGGTTGGCCGTGGAGAAATAGATTTGCGCCTTGTCCGTGGCCGCCTGCCCAACAATAATCGGGCCGCTGCCCCAAGGAGTGCCGGTGATGATGCCCGGATTGAGGCGTGTAAACGACGCGATGTTGGCAAGCACCAACCCGCCTGAATACGTATTGTTGACGTTGCTCGTCATCTGCGTATTAGCAATACTGTTATTCAGTACGATCTGCGTCTTACGGGTTGGACCGTCCGTGATCAGCGCTGGAACCGCCGCGGCCGTCACCGGCGATACGGTCAGAGCGTCCACATAGATGCCAGTCCCGGAAGGCGTGCCTGGCGCGGTGGCCGTTGAAGCGCTTGTTCCGGCTCCAGTATTTGTAATGGATGTCGTCGCCGCCGTCGTCAGAGCGCCAGTGGTGACACTGTTGCCGAACAAGTCTACAACACCCGAGCCGGCCAGCGTCAGCGCGTTGGCACTGCTGAGCGCCGTGGTGCTGCCGAACTGGAGCGTGCCACCGCTGTTGACCGTGACCGCAGAGGTGCCGGCTGACGTACCGCTCAAACGCAGAATACCGGCATTGACAGTTGTCGCGCCGGTGTAGCCATACGTTCCGGTGAATTCCAAACTACCGGCACCAATCTTGGACAGCGCGCCAGTCGTGGCGGCACCCGTGGGGCCAGGGAGCGTCAGCATGGTGCCGGCCTGAGTGACATCAATGGTGCTCGTGGTGCCGGCGTTGATCGTGAAGTTGCGATCAATGCTCGCGCTTCCACCGGTGTATTGCAGCGTGCCCCCGCCTAAAACCAAGTTTGTCACCGCGGCCGACGATCGGCCAATTCCGCTGGGATTTCCGCCACTGCTCAGCGTTGCTACGCTCAGCACACCGGCGTTGATCGTGGTTGGTCCGGTGTATGTGTTGGAATTGGAAAGGCTGATGGTCCCTGTACCGGACGTGGTCAGACCGGTCAATGCAGTACTTTCGGCAACGACGCCGCTCACGGTCAGCGGATTTGACGAGTTGTTCGTCCAGGTCTGGCTGCCACCCAGAATGACGCCGGCGCTAATTGTGTTTGCGCCAGAACCAGCGTTGATGGTGATACCATTGCCGGCGGCGTTGCCAGAGAGGGCGAATGCGTTAATGGTCAGCATGCCGCCTGTGCCGGCGGCGATTGTCGAGCCCGCAGTGTTGGAGGTGCCGTTTCCGGTGAACGTCAGGCTATTGATCGTGCGGCTGCCGTCAAGCGTCGTGCTCAAACCGCCCGGGCCGACCGTGTTGGTTGTGAACGTCACGTTTGTGGCAGCGTCTGGCAGGACGAACGTATCGGGCGAACCCGTAGCCGACGCAGCCCAGTTGGTGGCCGTACCTGCTCCTAGCGGCTGGTAGGCCCAGCTCCCATTGGTCGTTCCATTCCAGAATGCCGACGAAGCCGATGCGGCCACAAACGCAGAGACGGTCAATACTTCGTAAGTCCCGGACTGACTCAGCGTGAGCGAATAGGGCGTGCCGCCCACATTGATCGTCGGCGAAACCAGGTAGAAATTGCTGTTGCTGAGCGTGCCCGCGGCCTTGATCAGCGTGTAGGTATTGCCGGCGGTCAAACTGCCGCCAATTGCATTGATGGCAATAGCGTTCGCGCCGGTGGAAGTCGCCAGTCCGTTGCCGGACGTGGCATTAAGCATCACATCAATCTGGTCGTTGACGCCGCTGGCGGCACCGATATCAAACTTGAGCGCGCCGCCATTGAGCGTCAGCGCGTTGCCGGCGAAGGCGCTATGCTGCACGAGCGCAAAAGTGTTGGCCGCGCCATCCGACATGTCGAACGTGCCACCGGGATTCAGCGTCAGCGATGCGCCGGCCGCGACTGTCGCCACGTTGCCGGCGGTGTAAGCTCCGCTCACTGCCAGCGTGCCGCCGCTGTTGACGGCAATCGCGGTGTTTTCGAGGCCCGCTCCGGCATTGCTGAGGATCAGCTTGCCGCCGTTTACGGTAGTCGCGCCCGTGTAGGTATTTACGCCCGACAGCGTCCAGGTGCCGGTGCCAGCCTTGGTGACACTCGTGGCGAGGGTGCTATTTACGATTGCCCCGGAGATTTCGCCAGTGCCGGCGGTGGAGCCTTGAAGGGTGAGCGTCTTGGCGCCTGCGCCTGTGGCGGTGAATGGAGAACTGAGGACGAGCGCGCCCGATGGACCGGACTGATCGATGGTAACCGTGCCGGATGTGCCGGACAGATTAATGGTGCGACTGCTTGTTTCACCTGCGCCGGTGTACCGCAGCGCGATGCCTGCGTTCGCGCCGTTGCCAATGTTGATCGTGCTTCCGCTGCCCAGGTTGCTGGTCGTTGATCCGGGGTTTCCGAAGTTCGCAACGCTGAGCATGCCGGAGTTGATGATTGTCGTGCCAGTGTAAGTGTTGGCGCCGTTGAAGACGACAACGCCGGTGGTGCCGGCTCCGGCGAATAGCTCGATCGTTCCGCCAGTGCCTGAGGTGGTGATATTGGCGTTGATCGTCAACGTATTACCGCTTGTGGCACCGAGATTTCCGCCGTCAGTCGCCGTATTTGAGCTGAGCGTCAAGAAGCCGCCGCCGGTAGCGTTGATGGTTGCGTTACCACTCGCTTGGATGACGTTGTTGCCGGTATTCGAGATTGACAACCCAGCAGTTCCAATGTCGAGCACACCACCGCTGATATTGAGTGACGTGATAGTGGTGAGCGCGCCGTTGAGCGTGACGGTATTGGCTCCGTTCTTGTTGATCGTGAGCGCAGCCGGAGTGCCGACACCGTTTGTGCCCAGTGTGGAACCAAAGGCAATATCGCTTGCACCAGACAGCGTGAGTGCCTTAGCGCCCGTTCCGGTAAACGTCATCGGGCTGCTGAATGTCAGCGTGCCCGAGCCAGAGTTGTCGATTACGCCGCCGCCGGTTGTGCCGGAAAGGTTAATCGCGCGGTTGCTGGTTTCGCCCGTACCTGTATAGCTGAGTGTGCCGGTATTTGTGAAAGAACCGAGAGAAACGGTCGCGAGCGCCGCGGTGGTCTGTGCGCCCAGCGAACTGGAAGCCCCACCGACATTGCCGAGCACCGACACGTTCAGGGTTCCGTTGGCAATCAGCGTCGCACCGGTGTAGGTGTTAGCGGGGTTCACGTTCAAGACGTTGACGCCAGTTTTTGTGAAGCCCAATTGGCCCAGTGTGGTGTTGGTGATCACGGTCGTCAGGTTGGCGGGGCTGGGCGAAGCATTGGTGGTGTCGATACCTAGCGAAGAACCGACGGCGAAGACGTTGTACGTACCGTTGAGCAAGTTCGCGATGTCGGTGGCGGTCACCGCGTTTGTCGCGGCACCGAATGGTAAAGCGATTGTCGCACCACTGGCGGCCGACATTTTAGGCGCGGCGAAAGTACCGAACGCGGTGGCAGGCGAAGTCGAATAGCCCGGGATCGCCAGAGAATTCGCAAACGACAGAATGCCGACTGAGGCGGTGGAATTACCTGTGTAAGTGTTGGTGCCTGTCAGTGTCAGGGTGTTAACGCCTAGCTTAGTCAAGCCGCCGTTTGGCGATCCAGCGCCGAACGTCAAGAGGCTTTGAGTAATGGTGATATCGCCGGCGGTGGTATCGAAGGCGGCGCCACCGGCCTTGATAAAGGCATTGGTTAGGCCACCCAAGTAAGTTGCACTGGCGGCGGCATTCTTCAACGTGCCGCCGTCGAAGTTGATCGTTGCGGTTGAACTGGTGCCGCGCACCGTCGGGAAGGCCGGAAGCGTTACAACGGCGGTTCCGCCGATGTTGATGACGGAAGTGTTGCCGTTGCTGGCCGCGAGGTTGGTAAAGGTGGTGGCCGCGAAAGTGCCAGCGGTGATGGTGAGGGTGTTGTTTGTAGTTGTCCCAGTCGCTGCGGCAGCAGCTCCAAAATTAAGCGTCCCGACAGTCGCGGTGCCTCCTGTCTGATTAAAGAGGCTCGTGGTATTCGACACACCGGTATCTGAGCGGCCGATCATGAGGATGGACGCGGATGCTGCTAAAGTGCCAGTGCCACTTAAATTAAAGGTTGCGGACGTGCCATCATTGACGGCCAGCATTATACCGCGATTGGCGAGAGCGGTGACCGTCAACGTGCCGGCGCTGAGGTTGTAAGTGCCAGTGCCAGTTCCATTTCCAATGAGGAATAGGTTGCCCCCGCTCGCGGTGAGGGAACCACCAGTCTGATTGACGATGCCATTGGCTCCGGTGTTCCCGATGGTGAAGCCAGCGTTTGTAAAAGTGCCGTTACTGATGCCCAACGTTCCCGCACTGCCACTACCAACGGTAAACAAACCCGTGGCCGCCGTGCGATTGCCGGTAAGGTTCAATGTGCCACCGCTAACCGTCGTCGCGCCTGTGTAAATATTGGCGCCGGAGAGGGTCACCGTGCCTTGGCCGGACTTCGTCACCGCGCCCGCGACGGCGCTGCTCCCGCCCAACACGGAACTGACGGACAATGCATCGGTTGCCAGCGGCGTCGCGAACGTCAGCGTCGTGGTGGCTGTAATCCCGATATTTCCGGCGCTGATTGTGTTCGCAGCACCGTTCGCGGTGATTGTGGTCGAAGCGACGTTGGCGAGAAACGTACCAAGCGTGGTGAAACTCGCACCACTCATCGTGCCGTTATTGAGCGTGATCGAGGCTGGCAACGTCTGGGCATTGTTAGTTCCTGTGATCGTTCCGGCGATGGTCCACGCGCCGGTGGGCGGATTGCCGAAGGAATTGTTCACGCTCGTAGTCAACGTGGCGCCTGCTGCAATGTTGATGGGGCTTGCCGCCGCAATCGAGCCGGCAGTAATCGAAAGCGTTCCGGCATTGACGTTCGTCGCCCCGGTGTAGGTGTTCACCCCGGAGAGAATCAGCGTGCCTGTGCCCGACTTGGTGAGGCGACTCGCTGAGGTATTGTTCTGAATGATCTGGGCAATCGACAGGCTGGTGCCGGTCACGTTGACGACCAACTCACCGCCCGCCACGGCAGGCTGCAGTAAACTCACGGTGGTGGTGTTGGCGATCACATTGGTGCCGGTCGCCGTGATGCCGTTGACGCTCAAGACGTTTGCGGCGTTCGAAAAAGTGAAAGGCGTGATCGCCGCGAGATTGAGCGTGTTTAAGGTCGCGGTGGTCTGCGCCGTGATGGCACCGCTGATTTTGATGTCCGTGGCCGCAGTGGTGGTGCCGATGGTGGCGGCGGTTGCGACGATGGCCGGTGCATTGGTGTCCGTGCCGTAAATCACCGCGCGAACGTAGCCCGCGGCATCGTACCGAGCGTATTCGCTGCCGCCAAAGAACAGACCCTGATTATTTGATCCGGTCGACAACGGCACATTTGTCGTGTTGGTAAAGACGATCTTGTTGGGGGTAGCGCCGGTCGAAGTGGTGTTTGTGGCCAATGAGAAATTGCCCGTGGCCCCTGCTGTACGCGCCACCATGGAGGCAAAGATGAGTGTGGCCGCCGAGGTGGCGCCCGCCGCAGTGGATGTGACGGTGCCGCTGCCCGCGCTGAAGGTAAGCGCGCCCATGCCCTGGGTGCTGCCAGCCGCTTCCGCCACGTTGAAGATGCCACCGCGTCCATTAAAGGTCAACGCCGTGCCAGTGGTGCCATTCAGACTGCCCGTCGTACCGTTGCCGATGGTCAGCGTGCCGGCGTTGATGATCGTGGCGCCCACGTAAGTGTTGGCTCCCGTGAAGATCAACGTACCCGTGCCTGCTTTGGTGAAACTTGTGGCTGCACCAGCAATAATCGAACTGATTGTGTCCGTCGTATTGTTGACGGTTGTTGTTTCCGCGGCAGCGAGCGTGATTGTGCCGCCGGAGAGCACGATGGCACCCGAACCGGCGGCGAAGGTCATGTCGCCAGCGGCAACCGTGCCCGTCGTGATGGTGCCTGCAGCCAGACCGGTCGCGCCGCTACCAAAGTTGAGCGAGTCCGCCGTGGTTGTGGTGATACTGGCTCCCGTCGCAGCGACGCCGGTGGAATCCGTGCCCCATTGGCTGACCGTCGGTGCCAACCAAGATCCTCCGGCTGTGCCAAAGCCTGCCGTGGTACTGTTGTTGTCCCAGTAGTAAGTTGCTGCCTGGGCGATCGGCGTCAATTGCAATGCCAGAATTGCTGCGGCAGTCACTCTCGTCGCAAATCTGCGGGCAAATTTTCCGCGAACCAAAGCCAAGTTTACGACAGTGCTAGAAAGCGCGCAGAGCGTGGGCATTTTACGAGTCTCGAGTGGAGAAGTGCCGGGCGTTGTGTATGGACAGATAGAGGTTGGGCAACCAATTCAGCCTGCAAAACCGGCGTCGTGCTGGTGATGCTCAATGACTCGTCAATGATATCCTGCGCCGGATAATCCGTCAAATCCTTTTTTTCAAAATAAATATTAAATGCAGTAAGCCCTAAAAATGAATTAATAATCGCTGCAAAATGAGCAGTTGGAATTGGGGTTGCTACAGGCAAACGTAATGACGCTCGGCGGTTGCTCGCTAACTTCGAGAAATGCCAATCCGGTTGCGTCGGACCGATTGATGTTGGCTCGCGAGACTTCCTCGAATCAACATTCGCCGATTGCGCTTCGCTGGCGAAGGATGCGGTTCGGCGGAGATTCCGCCTGCGGAATCGGGCATTTCGCCTTATCAACGATTGTGCCGCTTTACGCGTCCGCAGTTTTGCGACGCCTAACCGCGCAGGCCAACCGCGGACGAAACCTAACTTAGTGCTGCTGCTGCCATTCAAGACGCAAACGGAAGCATCTGCTCGCCCGAAAGCTTCGTGAAATAGCGCAAAAAGCGCCAGATCATTTCGACGCAAGTTTTACATTTGAAATGACTTGTGAAATATCTGGCAGAATCCGTGCGGAACTGCGTTCCGGCAGCCTTTAGGCAGTAACGTGCAGATAAGAAGACCGATGTATTTCACGGCCCACAACGCGAAACACGCGAGAAGCGAGTGCGGTGCGGCGATACGCGGAGTTGCAACTTCCGGCGAAATACTACTAGATCGTCAACACGCAGTTGTGACAGCTTGCCAGCAAAGGGCGTTTGCTCGATGATGCGATGTTGAGCCACCAGCTTGCTATCGAAGGACGACGCGTGGGGCAGATATTCGACGTAAGATGTTGTCGAAAGAGAGATTGCGAACGGCGGGAGTCGAACCCGCACGCCTTTCGGCGCTAGCCCCTCAAGCTAGTGTGTCTGCCAATTCCACCACGTTCGCGGGTCTTCTGAGTCTAGTCGTTTTCGCAGCACCGTCAAGGTCGCAGCGGTTTGAAATCCAGATCGGTGGGCCTTACCGTGCGAACGCCCCAACCTTGCGAGGCCGTCCAAATGCCTAAGGGCAGCCATTGTTGGCAACCTTAGGGCAGGCGGAAGTGACGATGGGCATTCAAAACGTCGCGGCGGACCAATCGCTCATCGTCGCGTTAGATCGCGGAAGAAATTGCGAATGAATGGCGCAAACTATACAACCACAACGAGTTACGAGTACCGCGAGTTAGCGAGAACAATTCCAGGCGACCGCATTGCGGATAGCAATTGGCAATGATCCCGGGTCACTTTTTGCCAACAATTTGCAACACTGGGCCAATTCGATCCCAAATGCTGTTAATTACCGACGAATGGACCGCGTCACGTATCTGGGCATACTTCCATTCTTATCCGACAGCCCATGCATCGTTGCGGCTCGCATCCGGGTTGTCCCACGCACATCAGTCTTCTAGCGGCTTGATCTTGATGTCTTTGAAGTACACCTTACTGCCAGGGTCGTGACCCTGCAGGGCAATGGTGCCATGCTGGATGAATCGCCCCGGATGGCCTTTGACCGGCTTAAAGTCGTCTGCCTGAGTCCAATCGTTGACGGTTTTGCCATCAACCATGACGATAACGTGTTTGCCCTGAACGTTGATTTGGTAGTCGAACCACTGCTCGTCTTTTTGATGAGGATCGGTGATGTCTTTGATATGATACAAACTGCCGGTTTTGATTGGGTCGCCGTGCGTGGCGTTGACTTGTGCTTCGAAACCTTGATCCGGCCAGCCTTTTTCCTGGTACTTGGTGTGGAAGTAGACGCCAGAGTTTGCTTTGGGAAAGGTCATGACCTTGAGCTTGAGATTGAAGTTTTTGAAATCGTGATTGTGAACCGGGCCTTCGTAAAATAAGTGGCCGGGGCCCTTACCGTTGACCACGATATTTCCGTCCGCAACCTTGAAGGTGTCGGCGTTATCGCCAACCTTCCAGCCATCAAGTGATTTGCCGTCGAACAGGCTGTAGTAACCATCCGAATCCGGTTTTGCATCGCCCGCTTTTTCGTCCGAGGCATTCAGCGTGCTGGCGAACAGCAAGGTAAACGCGGTCAATGCAAATGCGCGGAATTTCATCGGCGGAATCTCCAACGGAAGGAACATTGGTGGGCAGTGGAAGACGCGGAACGTCGGTTCGCTGCTAGCGATCCTATCCCTTGCCAGGTTGTGGTGCAATCCCCCGCCCGTGCTGTCCGGCGAACTACAGATTCAGCTTGGCAAGCCGCGAATGCGGAAGTCGTATAGCGTGGCAATTTCTTGAGCAGGCTTATCGGCCAAGCCGGTAAAACGGCGGTGCAATGCGTCGACATCGTCCACGCCCAGGCTCGCCAGTTTGCGAAATTTGTATTCGAGCAGTCCATCGAGATTGCCGCTGCGGTTACGAGCGTGTCCCTCGGGATACATCACCAGACCGCTGGACAGTCCGCCAAGTTCGGCATGATCGATCTCCAGCGTCGTCGGAATTCCGTCGGGATAACGCCTGTCGTAATCCGCGCCGCCATGCACGAACTGGATTTTGTTCATGATTTGCCGAGTGAGCGGATCGAACAGCGCTCCGTCATCGTAGTCTACGGGCAGCAGCATTAAGTCTTTCCAGGCAGTACAGCCAGTTTGATAGGCTTTGCGGAGCAGCGTGGCGATGATGTAGAGCATGGAGTGGTCCGCGCTCTGCCGCGTGCGCGGATCGCGTTTAGCAGGGTCGCCAATGATGCCAAACGCCGGCTCGTAGATCGTGATTCGCAAAGATTTTAGCTGGTTGGGATCGGCCACAATTTGCGGATGGGCCGTGAGCAAACTGATCAAACCGCCAATGGCACCGGCCGACTGATGCTCGTACAGACCGAGCTTGAAGTGCATGCCCTGCACGGCAAAATCGTCGCCCGCAGTGGTCAGCGTTAGATCGAAGGGGCTGACGCCGGCCGTGGCTGGCGGTTGGAACAAACAGAAGATGGCTTCCGGATTGCGGAAAATATCGGCCGGTCCGACGAATCCGCGGATCGCGCGGTGCACGCAGACCAGTGCCATCTCCGCGCTCATGGCGGCCGAGGCGCCCTTGGAGTCGCTTAATTGTTTGCCGGCGCGGATCGCGCGAAACGGAATGTAGTGGGCGACCAGCATACCGATGGCCGATTCGATTCGCTCGGCCGATGCGCCCAACATGGCGCCGTACACGGCCGCCGCAGCAATGGCTCCATGCACCACGTGATCGATCTTGTAGTTCTTGAGCGCGAACGCTTCGGCCAAACGACCGCGAATTTCGTCCAAGCAGAGCATGGCGGCGAGCAGTTTTTTACCGTCGGCGCCGGTCAACTGCGCCGCGGCGACCGCGACTGGATAAAAATCGTTGTGGCCGAATTCGCCCGCCGTTTGGCCCCGTGACGGGTTGTAACCGAAGTTGGTGCCATTGGCGTCCCATTCGCGCACGGCGGCACTGTTGGCGAGAACGGCCTTTTCCGCGCGGACCGGCACGGTCGAACCAAAGCAGTAGGCGCCGACGTTAGCTTGGTCGGCGCGGAGGCGATAGTCGAGGGCTTCCGCCCGCAGGACGGTTGGCGCGTTGGTCTGACAGGCCAAAGCCGAAACACCACAGGCGACGCTATCGAGGTGAAAGCGCTCGACCATTTGCAGCGCCGCGGCGCTCGGTCCCGCGTGCAGGTCGTTGAGGCGGGCGTCGCTCAAAAAGTCGATGGCGTAGCGGCCCAAACCGTGGGCTTGATTTTCATCGCGTGGCAGAGTGACGTAACGATTGGCGGACATAGGCAGACAGAACTCGCAGGGGATTTTTGGCGGTTCGAGCGCGGTGCTGGAGTATATCATTGAGCCGCTGCCGCGCTGCCGGTAGGATGAAAGAATTCCGCTCACAACGAATTTCTGCTGATCGAAACGGCCGGCCGCATGGCGCTCAAAATCGAACAACTCGGGCCGTACCGCATCGGGCGACAACTGGGTCGCGGCGGCATGGGCGCGGTCTTCGAGGGCGTGAACACCGTCGATAATAGCCGTGTGGCGGTCAAAGTCTTGGCACCGGCCTTTTCGGACGAGGCCGGTTTTCGTGACCGGTTCACTGCCGAAATCGACATGCTCAAGCACCTTAAGCATCCGAATATCGTGCAACTGCTGGCTTGGGGCGAACAAGGAGAGTTGCTGTTTTACGCGATGGAATTGGTCGATGGCACCACGCTTGAAGCCGAACTGCAATTGGGAAGGAAGTTCGAATGGCGTGAAGTCACGCAGTTTGCCATAAAACTCTGCAAAGCCTTGAAGCACGCGCACGACCGCGGCATCGTGCATCGCGACGTGAAACCGGCCAACCTGCTGCTGACGATTGACAGCGAGATCAAGCTTTCTGACTTTGGCATCGGCCGATTATTCGGCGGCACGCGGATCACGTCGGCCGGCGGACTGATTGGCACGGCGGAATATATGTCGCCGGAACAAGCCGATGGTCGCAACGTCACCGATCATAGCGATCTCTACAGTTTGGGCTGCGTGATGTTCGCGTTGCTGGCCGGAAGAGCGCCGTTTCAGAGTCATTCGCTGCCTGAGATGCTGCAGATGCAACGGTTTGCCGTGCCGCCGCCGCTGTCGCGGTTTGCGCCGGACGTGCCGGAGGAACTGGCCCAAATCATCCATCGGCTGCTCGACAAAGATCCGTTGAAACGCGTGCCCAATGCCAACGTTTTGAGCCGACAGTTGGCGGCCATGGAACATGGGCTGTCGTTGTATCCCAAAGACGATGCACTGCCCACGGACGTGACCCAAGTGGCGCCGTCTGGCTTGGTGCTAGGCAGCGATTCCAAAGCCAGCGAGTTGAACGATCCGAACGGCGTTACCCGCGAGCTAGGCCAGCCAACGCAGGTTCCTAAATCCAGCGCCACGGCCATGACTTCGGCGCTGCCGGCTGCGCGTGAATCGACTTCGAACGGCCAATCGCCAAATGACATTGTCGTCCGCGACGATCGTTTCACGACACTGGCCGAGGAAGCCGCGCAGCAGGCCAAAAACCGTCAAAATGGCGAATCGAGTTCGGCACTGCAAATTGTATTGATGGTTGCCGCATTGGCCGCCGTGGTCCTTGGCGGTTGGATGGCGTTCAAGCCGCTATCCGCCGAGAAACTGCTGGGCAAAATTACCACCGCCGCCAGCGACGAGCGCAGCGACCGCGTACTGGATGTTGAAGACGACATCAACGCGTTTTTGCTGCGATTTCCCGACGACCCCAATGCGGATAAGGTGGCCGAATACAAAAAGCGCGTCGATCGCCTTCGCCTGGAACGGCGCTTTCGTCGGCAAGGGGCGAAGTCGCTGGGCGATCGCAATGTGTCGCCCGTACAACGAGATTACCTGGCGGCCATTGCCGACAGCGACGCCAACCCGCAGCGCGCCGCGGAGCGATTGCGCGCCGTGATCGACTTGTATAACGATCCGGGCAAAAACGACGATGCCACGCAGGAGATTGTCGATCTGGCCGCCAAGGAAATCGGGCAGTTGCAGGAGCGAATCAAGCTATTTGCCGCCGCTCATCTGAAACTGCTGGATGCCCGACTCAAGCGGGCGGACGAGTTGCACGCCAGCGATCCGGAAAAAGCTGCAGCCATCCGCCGGGGCGTGCTGGAATTGTATTCCGATAAACCGTGGGCTGCCGACGCGGTTAACCGCGCGAAAGCGGGCCTCGACGGAAAACCTGTCGCAAACTAGGCACCGCATCCTCGCGGTTGGCCGGTGGGTGAATCGGCCACGAACGCCAGCGACCATTGCTCGCCTGTCAGAAGCAACGTCAGCGCGCCGCGGAGTTTTTCGCCGTGCAGGGCCAACACCAGGCCAGCGGAATCGGCGTGGCGAATTTCGAACTGGCCGCAATCCCAGCGAGCAACGTGGCCACGATTTTCGGACAGTTCGCCTTCAAGTTCGAGATATGCCAGCCGATGATCGGGCAATTGCAACGCAAACACATCGCACATGGCCGAGGGTAATTCGTCACTCGCCCAAGTTTGCAGCGCACCGTCGCGCTCGAACATCAGGTCCCAGTGGTCGCCGCGTGCCGCGCCTGCGGCCATCGTGTGACGCAGGATAACAAAACGCGGCATGGCGGCAGATTGTGTTGTGAACGAACGGCTAAGATAAATCGTTCAACTTGCCAGTACTGTCACCCAGCGACGCTGTGGGCACGCCCACGCGATCTAGCATCGAAAGAAACAGGTTATTGAGCGGCGTCTTTTCGTACTTGATATGCCGTCCGGGCTTGATCGTGCCGCCGCCACGACCGGCCAAAAGAATCGGCAGCTTGTCGTGGTTGTGGTGGTCGCCATCGCTGATTCCGCCGCCATAGACAATCATGCAATTGTCCAGCAGCGAGCCTTCGCCCTCTTTGATGCCTTTGAGTTTTTCCAGCAAGTCAGCAAATTGAGTGATGTGAAACTGGTTGATCTGGCGAATCTTGGCCTGCTTGTCCTTGTTGCCGCCATGATGCGAAAGCTCGTGATGGCCTTCGGAGATACTCAAATGCGGGTAGCTGCGATTGCTGCCGTCGTTGGCAAACACAAAGGTCGAAACCCGCGTGACGTCGGCCTGGAAAGCCAACACCAGCAGATCGGACATCAACTTTAAGTGCTCCGGATATTCCTTGGGCACGCCGGCGGGCGGTTCGTAATTTTTGGGCGCTGCGACTCTCTTTAAGGTCTCGTTGCGTTGGATGCGGGCTTCCAATTCACGCACGGCCGTCAGGTATTCATCGAGTTTGCGGTTGTCGGCACCGCCCACCTTGGCTTGCAGCCGCTTGGCGTCTTCTTGCACGTAATCGAGGATGCTGGTTTTGCGCTGCAACCGTCGGACGCGACTTGCGTCCGCTTCCTCCGAACTGCCACCGCCGAACATTCGCTCGAACACTAACCGCGGATTGATCTCTTTAGGCGCGGGGGTAGTGGATGATTTCCAGGAGATGGTCGACGAATAGGCGCAGCTATAACCGGAGTCGCAATTGCCCGCCTGCCCGCCGGCTTCGCAACCGATTTCCAGCGATGGCAGGCGCGTGCGATCGCCGATGGCCGCAGCCGCCACCTGGTCGGCGGAGATGCCGACTTTGATGTCCGCGCCGGACGTCTTCACCACGTGCGAGCCGGTGAGAAAGCAAGACGACGCGCGGGCATGGTCGCCGCCGCCATCGCCGTGTGCGGCAGCTTGATCCTGCATCAAATTTGTCAGCACCAACAAATCATTTTTGAACGGCTTGAGCGGTTCCAGAATGTACGGCAGTTCGTAGTCGGCGCCAACCGCCGTCGGCGTCCAATCCGGCATATGCGCGCCGTTGGGGATGTAGCAAAATGCCATGCGCTGGGGAGCGGTTATTTTGGCGGCCGCGCGGGCGCTGCTGCTCATAAATCCGCTGGGCGACATGGCCTCCAGCAACGGCAACGCCAGTGCCGCGCCCAAGCCTCGCAGGACGGTTCGCCGCGGAATGTTCCGGTTGACGCTCATTTTGCTTCCTTTTTGACGCCACGCATCTGAAACGGCTCGCTCCGAACAATGGCCATGACGAGGCTGCTAAACCGATATTCGTTGGTTTGTAGCGACGAGGCAATCTCATCAATATAACCCCTATCGGATCGCGTCAGTCCGCGCCCGAGCGCATAAGTTGACATTTTTTGCGCCAAGCAGCGGCAAAACCCATCCCGATTTTCTTTCAAGATCGCCCGCAACTCGGCCGGCCCCTTGAACTTTTGGCCTGAGGGCAGCACGCCGGACGAATCGACGTCGTACTTGCCATCTTTTGTCCGCCATTGTCCGATTGCGTCGAAATTCTCGAAGCCGAAGCCCAACGGATCCATCTTGGCATGGCACGAAGCACAAATGGCGTTGGCCCGATGTAGCTCCAGCCGCGTTCGCAGCGAGCCGACTTTCTCGCCAGCTTGACCCTCGTTTAAGTCGGGCACGTTTGGTGGAGGCGGCGGTGGTGGCGCGCCTAGGATGTTGTCCAAAATCCATTTGCCGCGTTTGACCGGCGAAGTTCGCGTGGGATTCGAAGTGATGGTCAGAATGCTGCCTTGCGTGAGAATGCCGCTGCGATGATTGTCCGTGAAACTGACTTTGCGAAATTCCTTGCCGCTGACGCCCGGCATTCCGTAATGCTTGGCAAGACGATCATTCACGAAGGTGTAGTTGCCGTCGATGAAATCCAGCACGCTGCAATTGTCGCGCATCACGTGCTCAAAAAACATCTCCGTCTCGGTCCGCATGTCGGCCTTGATTTGATCGTCGAAGTTCGGAAACGTGGTTTTTGCCGGCGTGACGGTATTCAGATTGCGGATTTGCAGCCACTGACCAGCAAAATTGTCGACCAGCGCCAGCGACCTGCGATCCTTGAGCATGCGAGCGACTTGCAGACGCAGATTGTCGCCATGCCGCAACTGATTTGTCGCCGCGAGTTTGAACAACTCGTCGTCCGGCATGCTGGACCACAAGAAGTAAGAGAGCCGCGTGGCCAGCTCGAATTCTTCAATTCGCTTGGGCTGGTTGCCGGTCGGATCGGCCTCGATGCGAAACAAAAAATTGGGCGAAACCAGCACGGCCTGCAGCGCATACTGCAGCGATTGCTCGAAGCTTTCGCCTTCTTGTTGAGACGCTCGATAAAACTTCATCAACCGCTCGACTTCTTCGGGGCGGGCGTAACGTCGGAAGGCGTGACTGGCGAACGTGCGAATGATGGTGCGTGCGGACTCTTCTTTATCCGAACCGTCCGGCTTCGGCACGACGGTGAAAATCTTTTTGTAGGCTGGCAGCAACGTCCGCACGTCGACGTCCAGCGGTCCTTCAACCTCAACGCCAACGACAATCAGATTGCGGTCGCGGTTGTTCGGATTCGGATCGTCCGGTTGGTAATAATCGTTAATGAACGCCACGGCGACTTTGCGCTTGCCGGCAGCCGACGATGTGACCCGATAGCTGTATTCGTGCGGCTTGGCAGCCACGGCTTTAACGTCAAACGTTTTGAGCTCTTTGCCGTCGAGTTTGACGGTCATTTTTGCCGGCTCGCCACCAGCCTGATCTCCGTAGGCTTTGATTCGCAGGTTGTAATCGCCAGGCAGCGTAAAATCGAACTCGCCATATAGCTCGCCATTGCTGCTGAGCGACTTGGCGCGCTCGCCGATTCGTTCGCCCATGGCGTCGCCTTTGAGCTTGCGACCGGAGATCTTATTGACCTGCGCTTTGGTTGGTTCGGTAAGAATGGCCACGGCCATGATCTTCTCGGCGGCGGCCAGATATTTTTCCATGAGCAGCGGCGGCAGCGAGAGTACGTCGCCAATGTTGTCGAAACCTTCGCCCACATCGTCCGACGGAAAATCGTCGGCCGGTTTGAAATCGATGCCCACCAGATCGCGGATTGTGTTGTTGTACTCGTTTCGATTCAAGCGACGGATAGTGACTCGGCCCGGATCTTTGATGCCAGAATCGAGTTGCGCGCCCAGCCAATCTTTGAGCAACTTCGTTTCTTGCTCACTTGGCTTGGGCTTGCCCATCGGCGGCATTTCGCCTTCGGCAACGCGGTCGAAGACCTTCTCCCATGTCTTGTGTGCTCGGCCAATCGAAGCGGCATCTTTGAATGCGGCCAGCGTGAGTTCGCCTTCTTGCTTTTTGTCGCCGTGGCACTGAAAGCAGTATTGTGCCAACAGCGGCTGCACGTCTTTTGTATAGCGGGCAAAATTCGCCGCGGCATCTGGTGGCGCGGCTCTGGCCGAACAGCACTGAAAAATCAGTCCCAGCAGAAGCGCGCCGACCGAGCGTGAACGAGGCAATGTCATGAGAGGCATTTTGCAAAGCGGCGAGACCGGGCCGCGGCAGCGCGCGATCCGGCAGTTGGGAGCAGAAACTCCATTTAACACGGCATAACAAAAAATGTCTATACTCCAGGCCGGGCAGCCCAATCGGACATAGGGCCGAATGGGCCGCATTCTAACGGTCCTATGCACTTTTTCCGGTTTGCTGCCCGATGCCTTGGTCCGAAATCGTCGTTGCCGGACACCCTTGCGAGCTGTTCGAGCCGCAACAGCCGAATCTCCATAACTTTGCCGTCATCTATTTGCATGGCGTGCGACAAAATCGATTATCCGATCAACCGGTTTTTACCGCGCTCTTGGAAAAACATGGCCTGCCGGCCCTCGCGCCACGCACCGGTCGGAGTTGGTGGACCAATCGTATTTGCCCGGAGTTCGATCCGAATGTTACGGCCGAGCAATACGTTTTGCAAAGCATACTTCCGGAGGCTGAGCGCCGCTTTGGCACCAAATCGCCAGCCATTGCATTATTGGGCACCAGTATGGGCGGGCAAGGCGCATTGCGGTTTTCCTTCAAATTCCCCGACAAATTCCCGATTGTGACCGCCATTTCGCCCGCACTGGACTATCAACTTCGCTGGCGCGAAGGCGACGAGACGTTGCCGCAAATGTACGCCGACCAGGAGGCCGTTCGCCAAGATACGGCCATCTTGCACGTGCATCCGCTCAACTGGCCGCGAAACCTCTGGTACTGCTGCGACCCGCAAGACCGCTGGCACGAAAGCGCCGAGCGGCTACGAATGAAGCTTGGCGCCCTGGGCATTCCGCAGGACTACGACCTGGAAACCAGCGGCGGCGGCCACGGTTTCGAATATTACAACCGGATGGCCGGCAAAGCGTTTGATTACATCATGGACCGGTTAGACCGCGAACGTCGGCGATTTGTAGCACGGGCTTAATTTGCGGCAATTACTTCCGATGCCTAGCCGGCGCAATTCTGTACGGACGTTGCCGAATGCGACGACCCCAAAGTGCGGGGCACGGCCAGTTGGCAACCATGACTTGGTTGCACTTAATTTTTGTTAGAGATACAATCAATGTCTCTCCCCAGCGGTGCATACACTCCCGCCTATCGCATCATTGATCGATATATTCGCAAACCGCATTTTTGGTAAACCGATGATCATTTCTCGCGTCTGCGCCGTGCGATCACCTCATTTTCACAAAACGATCCTGGCTGGATTGTTCGTGGCCAGTCTGTCGTTCGGGCCGAATGCCAACGCAGCGCCGGCGGTGGATTTCAACCGCGACATTCGCCCCATTTTGTCGGACAATTGCTTTCATTGTCATGGCCCCGACGATAAACAGCGGAAGGCCGGTTTACGGCTCGACCTACGCGAGTCGGCGGTTAAGCCAGCCGAATCTGGCGAGACGGCCATCGTGCCGGGCAAGCTGGATTCCAGCCAGTTGGTGAAGCGCATCGTCGCCAAGAATGCCGACGATCGGATGCCGCCGGTCGACTCCGGCAAGAAACTTAACGAGCGGCAAATCGAACTACTCAAGCAGTGGGTTGCCGACGGCGCCAAATACGAAGGCCATTGGGCGTTTCAACCGATCCGTCGACCGACATTGCCGGACGTCAAACAACCGGGTTGGTGCCGCACGCCGATCGATCGTTTTGTTTTGGCTCGACTCGAAGCAGAAGGACTCAAACCATCGGCCGAGGCCGATCGCGAAACGATGATTCGCCGGCTGTCATTGGATCTGATTGGTCTACCGCCCACGCCGGCGGAGATCGACGCTTACGTGAAGGACAAGTCTCCCGAGGCTTACGAGAAAGTCGTCGATCGACTGTTACTTTCGCCGCATTACGGCGAACGCATGGCGCTGCCATGGCTCGATCTGGCCCGTTACGCGGACAGCAACGGGTTTCAGACCGATTCCAGCAGACAGATGTGGCGATGGCGCGATTGGGTGATTGACGCCTTCAACCAAAACAAGCCGTTCGATCAATTTACCATCGAGCAGTTGGCTGGCGACCTGTTGCCAAACGCCACGAACCAGCAAATCTTGGCCACGGGCTTTCATCGCAACCATCGGATCAACGGCGAAGGCGGCCGCATCCAAGAGGAGTGGTTCGCCGAAACCGTGATCGATCGCGTCGAAACGACCGGTCTGACATGGATGGGGCTGACGTTTAATTGTTGCCGATGCCACGATCACAAGTACGATCCGATCACGCAAAAAGAGTTCTATCAGATGTTCGCTTTCTTCAATTCCATTGACGAAAGCGGCGTCATCGATAGCGGCGGCGGCAACCGTGGTGGCGGTAATTCGCGGCCGTTTTTGCACATGCTCTCGCCGCCGCAAGAAGCCGAATTAATCAAACTGCAATCAGACCTTGCCAAGGCGGAACTTGACGTTGCCGAGCAAACGGCCAAATTGCCGGCGAGCTTGACCGATTGGGAGGAAAAAATTCATGCCGCTGGCGACGTCGCCAAACCGGACGTCACGCTCACGGCAGCCTGGCATCAACTTCATCCTACGGACGTGACTAGCCAAGGCGGCGCCGCCATCAAGACGCTCGACGACGGTTCTTATCTGGCCGAGGGCAGTAACCCCGACAACGACACCTACACCATCAAAGCGCCGCCGCTGGAAAAGGCGTTGACCGGCTTGCTGCTGGAAGTCTTTCCAGATGACTCGCTCCCTAAGGCCAGTTTGGGCCGCGCGGCAAATGGCAATTTCGTTTTGACTGGCGTTGAAGTGCAAGTCATCGCGCCCAAACAGAAGATGCCGCTCAAAATTGTCTTCACCCGCGCCGAGGCGGATTACGAACAAAAGAACTGGGAGGTCAGCAGCCTATTGCAGCCAAGCAAGAAGGGTGCCAAGCCGCCGCCGAAAGCCGGTTGGGCGGTCGACGGCAACGACGTCGACAAGCGATTACCACGCAAAGCCATGTTCGTCACGGCTAAACCGGTCGTGCTGCCGGCCGGTGCGCAACTTGTCATCCGATTGAAGCACGAATCGCAATATGTCGATCACAACATCGGACGCTTTCGGCTCTCGACGTCGAGCCTTTCGCCGGAGGCACTGTCGCTCAGCGGCAACAAACTGCCGGCCGCAATCAACGCGATTTTGGCAATCGACTCGCAACAGCGCACGGAGCCGCAGCGGCTAGAACTGCAAAAATTCTTCCGCGGCAATACGGATAATCCGTTGCACACGGCTGATGAACAATTGGCTGCTTTGAAAAAACAGGTCGAAGACTTGCGCGACAACGGTCCGACCGTAATGGTGATGAAGGAACTGCCCAAGCCGCGCGAGGCGCACGTTTTGATTCGTGGTCAATACGATCAGATAGGCGACGTGGTACCCCGCGCCGTGCCAACTTGGCTGCCGCCACTGCCGCCGGGCGAGCCGGTCAACCGCTTGGGTTTGGCGCGCTGGCTCGTTTCGGACCAGCATCCGCTGACGTCGCGCGTCTGGGTGAATCGTACCTGGGAAAAGTTCTTCGGCCAGGGCATTTGCAAGACGACCGAAAATCTCGGTTCGCAAGCCGATTATCCTTCGCACCCGGAACTATTGGATTGGCTGGCGGCTGAGTACCGCCAGCCCACGGTCATGCCGGATGTGGCTGGCCAGAAGGCCCAACGCTGGGATATGAAGGCCTTCCAGAAAATGATTGTGATGAGCGCCACCTATCGGCAGACTTCGCACGTTACGCCTGATGGCTTGCAGAACGATCCGGAAAACATTTTGCTGGCGCGCGGCCCGCGCTTCCGTTTGCAGGCTGAGCTTGTCCGCGATCAAGCGCTGGCGGCCAGTGGTCTGATTAGCGAAAAGATCGGCGGCCAGAGCGTGCATCCCTACATGCCTGACGGCGTATGGGACGAGACCAGCGTTTATGGCGACTTGCGAAATTACAAAGCCGATACCGGCGAATCGCTGTATCGTCGCACGATGTACACGATCTGGAAGCGGACTGCCGCGCCGCCTTCACAGCTGCTGTTCGATGCACCGAATCGCGAAATTTGCACGGTCAAGCGGTCGCGTACCAACACGCCGCTGCAAGCGCTGGCGCTCCTGAATGAAATCACTTATGCCGAGGCCGCGCGCAAACTCGGCGAACGGATGCTAACCGAGGGCGGCTCATCGCCGGACGAGCGGTTGGCCTATGGTTTTCGGCTGGTCAGCGCGCATCAACCTTCGGCGGCAGAATTGAAGATTCTCGCCAGCGGTTTTGAAGCGGACTTGAAGCATTTTCGTGCCGACGGGGCCGATGCCAAAAAGCTAATTGCCATTGGCCGCGCGGCCGTCAATACCAAGTGCGACCCGGCTGAGTTGGCGGCTTATACCGTGGCCGCCAACGTGCTGCTGAATCTCGATACATTTATCACCCGCGAATAGTTTTTCCGGAAACTGATCCGTTCTCCCGTTAACCAAACGGTTATTTGTATGACCCCGATCCAATTGCAAGACTCGCTCAACCGCCGCCTGTTCCTGCGCCATACGGCCACCGGCCTTGGCACGTTGGCACTCGGTAGTTTGCTGGGTTCGGGCGCGGCGCAGGCAGCATCAACTGCCAAGCCCATGCCGGCGCTCGGCCTGCCAGGCTTTCCGAACTTTACGCCCAAAGCCAAACGCATCATTTATCTGTTTCAATCTGGCGCGCCGTCGCAAATGGATTTGTTCGATCCCAAACCAGGCTTGACGGAGCATTACAACGAGGATTTGCCAGCCTCGATCCGCATGGGACAGCGACTGACTACCATGACCAGCGGGCAGACGAAGTTTCCCGTGGCGCCCTCGATCTTCAAGTTCGCTCAGCACGGCCAGAGCGGCATGTGGATGAGCGAGCTGCTTCCGCACATGTCGAAGGTCGCGGACGAGTTTTGCATGGTGCGGTCGATGAACACGGAGGCCATCAATCACGATCCGGCCATCACGTTCATTCAGACCGGCTCGCAGTTGGCTGGGCGCCCCAGCATCGGCGCGTGGGCCAGCTACGGACTGGGTAGTGAAAATCAGGATTTGCCATCCTATGTGGTGCTGACCTCGTTCGGGTCGGGGCGCAAAGAAGATCAACCGCTGTACGACCGTTTGTGGGGCGCTGGGTTTTTGCCAGCGAAATATCAAGGCGTAAAGTTCCGCAACAAGGGCGACGCGGTGCTTTATCTCTCCAATCCCGACGGCATCGACCGCGACTTGCGCCGCGGTACGCTCGACCGATTGGCGGCCCTCAACCAGCAGCATTACAGCGAAGTGGGCGATCCGGAAATTCAAGCCCGCATCGCGCAGTACGAGATGGCGTTTCGGATGCAAACTAGCGTGCCGGAATTGTTGGACACGTCCAAGGAGTCCAAGGAAACGCTGGAGATGTACGGCCCCGACGTCAGTCGCCCCGGTAGCTATGCCGCTAACTGCCTCCTTGCTCGTCGCCTGGCCGAACGTGACGTGCGTTTTGTACAACTTTTTCACATGGGCTGGGATCATCACGCCGGCTTGCCCAAAGCCATTCGCGGACAATGTCACGATACCGACCAGCCCACGGCGGCACTGATTAACGATCTCAAACGGCGCGACATGCTCAAAGACACGTTGATTGTCTGGGGTGGCGAGTTCGGGCGCACCATTTACTCACAAGGCGGACTCACCGCCGAAAATTACGGTCGCGACCATCATCCCCGCTGCTTCACCATGCTGCTGGCGGGCGCCGGCGTAAAAGCAGGCACCGTTTACGGCGAAACCGACGATTACTGTTACAACATCGTCCGCGACCCGGTGGCCGTGCATGATCTCAATGCCACCATCATGCACCTGATGGGCGTGGAGCACACCAAGCTCACGTACCGCTATCAAGGACGCGACTTCCGTCTCACCGATATCCACGGCGAACTGGTCAAGGGCATTATCGCTTGATCGGATGGACGTGAGAGTCGGACGGAAGTCGCAAGAGTTCACCGCGAAGACGCCAAGAACGCAAAGGAAGACAAAGGGATATTGTCTTGCGCGCAGTTTCTTGCACGTACTGCGTCTCGTCAGACGTGTGGTTAGCGTGCGTGCTCGTTGTCAGATAATGAAAAGGGATGATCGATCCCGGTTTTGCCGGTCAAATTTCTTGAGCGAGATTGCTTGCGCCGCCAAATCCGGTGAGAATACGCTCTCAACTAGGGCCGGTGAACGGACCATTTCGCCAGCCGTGATTCCGCACCATTCGAGGAGTTTGCATGTCTCGCCCGATCACATTGTTTACTGGCCAATGGGCCGATCTGCCGCTCGAGGATCTGGCGCGTAAAGCATCGGACTTCGGCTACGCCGGTTTGGAGTTGGCTTGCTGGGGCGACCATTTTGACGTCGAGCAGGCAATAACCGATCCCAGCTATTGCGCCGGTCGTCGTGATCTACTGGAACGGCACGACTTGCAAGTGCATGCCATCAGCACGCACCTGGTTGGTCAGGCCGTGCTCGACCACATCGACGAGCGTCACAAAGCGATTCTGCCGCCGCGCGTCTGGGGCAACGGCAAGCCGCGCGAAGTCAACGAGCGCGCGATCGAGGAACTCAAGAACACCGCGCGCGCGGCGCAAAAATTGGGCGTTGGCGTGGTCAATGGATTTACCGGATCGAGTATCTGGCATTTGCTGTATTCGTTTCCGCCGGCGTCCGCGGAGATAATCGATGCCGGATTCGAACTGCTGGCCGAGCGCTGGAATCCGATCCTTGATGTGTTTGCCGAGTGCGGCGTCCGGTTTGCGTTGGAGGTGCATCCGACGGAAATTGCCTTCGATCTGTACACAGCCCAGCGCGCGCTGCAGGCGCTTGGCAATCGCGAAGAGTTCGGCTTCAACTTCGATCCCAGCCATCTGCTCTGGCAAGGCATCGATCCGGTGGAGTTCATCCGCGCTTTTCCGGACCGCATCTATCACGTACACATCAAAGATGCCATCGTCACGCTTAACGGCCGCTCCGGCATTCTCGCCAGCCATCTCAATTTTGGCGATCCGCGCCGCGGTTGGGACTTTCGCTCTCCAGGCCGGGGCAGCGTCAACTTCGAAGAAATCATCCGCGCTTTGAATCAAATTGGCTATGAAGGCCCGCTGTCCGTCGAATGGGAAGATGTCGGCATGAACCGCGAGCACGGCGCCCGCGAGGCTTGCGAATTCGTGCAGCGTCTGGACTTCACGCCCAGCAACGTGCAATTTGACGCGGCCTTTGCCAAGGAATGAACATTCTCCGAAGTTTGCGAGTCGCATTCATGGCAGGGTGCGATCGCCGCGTGCAGATATTCACTTCAAGATTCGCGGCAGTGAGGCAGGCCAGCCCCTTCGAACTGGACAACCGGTGCCGGCGAGGTCAACCATGCGCACTCGCGTCGCCGTTGGCGACAGTCGGATTTACAGCCGCCCCATGGATGCTTCCGAGTGTCATCTGAATTTGCTGCTCCACCATGGCGCGATATTTTCCGCCTTGGACCATCAGTTCCGCATGCGTGCCGGTTTGGCTGATGCGGCCGCCTTCGACGACAACAATCAAATCCGCGCGAGAGATCGTGCTTAAGCGATGCGCGATGACAAAACAGGTTCGGCCCTGCATCAACTCCGCCAGGCTTTGCTGAATCAGCCGTTCGCTGTCGGTATCGAGGTTACTCGTGGCCTCGTCGAGAATCAACAGTTTGGGATCGGCAAGAATCGCGCGGGCAATTGCCAGCCGCTGCCGTTGTCCACCGCTGAGTCGCACGCCGCGCTCGCCGATCACCGTTTGCAGCCCATCTGTCATCCGCTCAATGAACTCCAAAGCGTTGGCCGCCTCGGCAGCCGCGCGGATTTCCTGCGGAGTTGCGTCGCGCCGGGCGTAGGAGATGTTTTGAGCGATCGTGCCGTCAAATAGAAACACATCTTGTTCGACGATGCCCAGCAGGCTGCGGAACGACTCAACGTCGTAGTCCCGCAGATCGCGGCCGTCGAGCGTTACGCGTCCGGCGCTGGGATCATAAAAGCGGGCAACGAGATTGCTCAACGTCGTCTTGCCGGCACCGCTGGGACCGACAAGCGCGACGATCTGGCCCGCGGCCACCGAAAGGCAAATGTCGCTAACCGCTGGTTGATCGCCGCCGGGATAAGTAAACGATACGTGCTCCAGTGCAATCTGTCCGGTGATCGACGAACGGTTTGCTTTCAGCGAATGCGGCGTGGACAACATTTCTCGCGATTCGCCCAGCAGATCGAGAACGCGATCCAGCCCGCTCAGACTATTTTGAAATTGCGTTGCGCTGGACGCCAGCGTGGCCAGCGGCTCCAGCAGCATCAGCAGATAAACCAAAAACATCATCAGGTCGCCCACAGTCATGTGGCCATCGAGCACGCGCAATCCGCCGTAAAACAGCAGGCCTGCGCTGGCGATGGGGATCAACGCTTCCCAGACCATTTCAACGGCTCGCATCCACCACCAGGCATAAAGTTCCTGGCGGGCCATTAGATTGTTCTCCGTTGTAAACCGCGCCGCCTCTCGTTTTTGCCGGCTGAACGCCCGCACGATCCGCATGCCAGCGAACGATTCCGTCGCGCTGGCGTCGATTTGTTCTCGCTGTTTGCGAATCACGCGGAATTGCGGCCGAATATTGTTGATCCAAGCGCGATGGGTGATAAACACGGTTGGTAGCAGAATGACTGCACCCAACAGCAGCGTCCAATCGACCCACGCCAAAATCGCCAGGCTGCCGATCAATTGAATGATCGCGCGCCAGGGATTGAACAGCAGGCCAAACATCAACTCGCCGACGCTGCCGCCGTCTTCGCGCAGGATCGAGGCAACGCCACCAGAGCGGATCTCCTGAACGCGATGGAGCGGCAAGCGAACCGCATGTTCGAAAACGCGACGGCGAACGTCAAGTTGAATCTGCTTCGAGATTTTTGTCGCGTACCAGCGTCCCCACACCTGGATCATAATCTTCACAAGTGAGACGATCGAAACGGCAACGACGGTGACCAGCAGAAGCTGCCTGGGGTTGGCCAGCGAAGGAAACGATTGCAGCCACCGTGAGGGCAGAACTCTGTGATTGAGGCCATAGTCGATGACAAACTTAGTGCCCGCCGGCGGCAGCAGACCGAGCAGAGTCGCCACCGTTGCCGACGCCAAAATCGACGACGTTTGAAATCGATAGGGAACGAGCAGCCCAAAAAACCGCCGGACAAGTTGCGTGGCCGACCGCGCGCGCTGCTTTGCGCCCCGTTCGTCGGACGAATGAATCGCCGCTTTCGACAGTTCACGCCGCCGAACTTTTTGCCGGTAGCGATCGAACCGGATCCGGCTGGAATTCGCCTGTCGATCGCCGACCGCTGGCACCGAATCGCGAGCGTCGTCAACAGTCTGGCCTAGCTTCGTGGGGTTTTTGCTCATGCCCAATTGTAGGCAGCGGGTGTTGGAGGTCGAGTGGCAATGCAATCCGCAGTGGCTCAAAGGCCGCCAGCTGCCCGCAAAACCGCCAAGAAAGCACGCGGCGGCCCGTTTCCAATCGATCCGTCAAGGTCCGCTGGCGTCCGGTTGCCCACGAATTGACTCGCAATTCCGACGTCCGCCGATTCCGCTGGCAATCGAATACCCAACTGACTAACGTCGAGCACGTGCTCGGCCATGATTCGGAATTCGCCGGCGTACGACGGGCGATTACGCTTCGTCGACGAACTCGGGCTCGACCAATTGCGGAATCACGCCAGCCTCGTAGCCGCGACGCAGCAGTTCGCGAACGGCTTGCCGGCCGCGCGGTCCAAAGTCCAAGGTCCAGTCGTTGACGTACATGCCCACAAATTGATCGGCCTTGGCGTTGTCGAGATCGCGACCGTATTTAGCTGCGTAAGCCAGGGCTTCCGCCCGATGGTTCAGGCCATACTCGATACTTTGTTTGAGTAGCCGATTCACATCGCGAATGACGGCCGGCCCCAGATCCTTGCGAATGCCGTTGGCACCCAGCGGCAGCGGCAAACCTGTCTGCTCGTGCCACCATTTGCCCAAATCGACCACCAGATGCAAGCCGCTGTCCGCGTAGGTTAATTGGCCTTCGTGAATGATCAAGCCAGCATCCACGGCCTGGCCTTGATAATTGCCGGCCTGCGTTGCGGCGATAATTTCGTCAAACGGCACGACCACAAATTTGAACTCCGCGCCCAGGCAAAGCCGCAACGTCAGAAATGCGGTGGTCATCGTGCCCGGCACGGCGATGGTCTGCGTGCGGAGCGAATCCAATGTGGCCGGCTTGGCTGTGATCACCATCGGGCCGTACTGGTCGCCCATACTCGCGCCACAAGTGCAAATCAAATAGTGCTCCGTCAAATAAGCGTAGGCGTGCAGGCTGATGGCCGTCAGTTCTAACTCGGCAGACATCGCGCGGCGATTGAGCGTTTCGATATCGACCAGTTCATGCACAAAGCGATAATTGCCAGTATCGATTTTATCGTTGGCCAGCGCGTGGAACATAAAGGCGTCGTCCGGGTCGGGACTATGGCCTACGCGAATCAACTTGGCGGATGCAGCAGTGGTGGTCAAAATAAACTCCCGGAATCGTAAAACCAACGTTGGGCAATCCTTTGTCAGGCAAGCTCTCAACCGTATCTGATACGGCAGATTAACGTCCGCGTCAACCGGCAGCCTCGACAATTTACGCCGAAATGGCCGTTATTTGGCCGATTCGCCACCTTGAAAAACAATCTCGTCTCGCGGCTTGGCATATTCTAACAGGCGATACGCTCCGAAAGTCCATGTGCTTCGCGTTTGCGCCAGTGATCGAAAACAATGGAGTTGAAACACTCATTTGGAATCTCGCTGGCTTCAATCCCGAGTCTACTGCGTCGCCGGCCGACGGCAGCCATTTCCGACGAGCGACTCCGGCTAATAATTGACCACAGCAAATCGCCGATCATGAATCGCACCGCCTGTTCAACGGATGGGAAACGAATATTTTCGAACTCGGGGCGGCTTGCAACTCACGAAGAGTCCGCCGCCGGAAAGCGCGATAAGTGCTGCGGCGACGCAACAATCGATGCCTTTCATTTGGCGGTCTGCCACGAGATACTCGGTCGCCGGTTTTGAGACGGAAATCAGCGGATCGCCGAAATCATCGGATTCACGGACCGGTGGTGATACAAACACAAACAGTCCGCGACCACGGCTACGCAGTTTTTCGACATTTGCCCAAAGCGCGATCGAGTCTCGCTTTGGAAAAATTCATGTCGATGTCGCTGCCTCGATCCTCTGCCCGCCGAAACGATCGCAGCGTCGAGTATCGCGCGTAACTTGCAAAACCTTTTTTACTCAACACGGTTGCATCATTCGCCGACGGCAGCCACCACCAGCAATCGATGCCGCTGTACCGTCGGCTAGGCTGCGAGCCCTCGACATTCGCTTCAAAAAAGTCAGGCTGGATTATTCGAGCATCGCCTTCAAGATGTCAAATCCGGCTGTCGATACGAGCTGCGCATTCGCCGAGAGATTCTTTGACGAAAATTTGCGTCCATATTGATCTGGCCTCCAAAACACGCGGTTATTAAGGAAAAGGATGACAACTTGATAGGGTTGGTTAACCGAGATATCAGCGGCATCAGCAGCCTGCGCCTTGTGAACGCGCCGGCGGTTTGGACTTGAAGCCAGTTGCAACTGGGCTGGCACTGCCCTGACGGCTGTGAACCGCCCAGCCGACCGAGCGGGGCAGATCGGTTGCCAATTTAATTCGTTTGTCCGATGTCAGCGCCGCGGCTGCTTGGCAAGTTAGGCCAGTTGTTACAACGAGCTGTTTTGTGCGGTTGTCGTTCTGCGGACGGCAGGACTTTACTGACCGCCGGCAGCGTGTTTTGGCAGCTCACTTTTTAAGCGCCACGTCGGGCTGGTTTCAATCGCCAAGCTTTTGCATTGATCGCGAATCGTTGAAGGCCGTGGGACGTTATCGTGATGGACGGTGTAAAATCTTTGTGCGGCTTGCCGGGTTTGCAGGCAAGCGGTTTTTTGGTAATCTTAGCCATCGGCGTTTTGGGGAATTGTCGCCTCGCGGTTTCACGCGAATCGCAGGCAATTGGCCGAATCCGGCGAAAAACGTCAATTAGACCGAGTTCTGTAGAATTTTTGAGGCTGTAGCTCAGTCGGTAGAGCAACGGACTTTTAATCCGTAGGCCCTGGGTTCGAGTCCCAGCAGCCTCATTTCGCAACTTCTTTGCTTTCAACAGTTTCGGCTGTTGGTGGCGGGTTGCGTATTTTTGTTTTTTGGGAACTGGCACAAGTTTCCGATCCGCGTAAGCCGCGGGGCGTGCGGCATCCGTTTCACAGCATTCGAATGCTGGTATTCTTGGGACTCATGGCACGCATCCGCGAGATGGAAGTGCTGGTGCGTTGGGCCGAGGTGAATTG
>JBBRCE010000049.1:0-35578 GCA_038205115.1 Pirellulales bacterium | reverse complement strand
CCGCGGCCAGAAACAGTTCTTGTTGCAGTTGCTTCCGCTTGCCCATCGCCACGGTCAGGTACTCCTTTGACTGACATTGCCCACCAGGCCAACAGTGTATCAACCGCGCGGGAATTGGGAATACTTCAACGGCCTGCTAGGTCTCGTTCGAACGTTTCGCGCTGCATGCATTCGAAATGCCGATCCATGATTGCGAACATCTGATCGCGCTGCAAAAGCGACAGATCGGCGATCGCAAAGATTTGAGCGTGAAGATGCATACGAGGGGGCTGATTACTGACCGCGATCGGCGCGGCACCGATCACAAACTGCCAAGCTCTAAATAGGGCGGTCGCCCGTCGAGTGAAATCCGCCGGGCTTCTCCATCCTGCCAACATACCAGATGAAAACGTGTCGTGAACCAGCGCGGTCGATAACCGGCCCAGTCGCTCGCGGGCGGCCGACTTCAGTTCCTCGTAATGCTCGTCCAACCGCCAGACCGCTTCTTCGAGTTCAGCCTTGAGCGTGGTCAGTTGCACGTTGAACGCGGCGATGTCGGACTGGCGAATCAGCCGGATGCCTGGCTCGGGATACGGCAGGCTGATGTCCTTCCAGAACGTGATCAGACGAGTGCGTACCGCAGTGAGCGCCCGGAACGCCGGATGTCCGGAATCCAGCAGCTTCTTGCCGGCCGACAGCGATGTGCCTTCGGCGCCGAACGTGTCAGCAGCCTGAGCTTTCTGTTCGGGCGTCAAAGTCTTCCTCGTGCCGAGCCAGACAAAGCTGACGCGCACAGCCGCCATCACGTTACGCAGGCGATCGGCAGGCGGCGTGATCGAGCGGGTTGCTGGTGCATCGAGTAATGTGCTCATCAAGGGTCTCCAAGAAATGAAATGAATCCAACGCCGACGCATCAATGCGGGTCGATGCGTGTTCAGGCCACTTCGACGTAGCCCTTCTTGGTCTTTTCGCCGATCAACTTCTCGGCATGCCGGCTGGCAGCCGTGGCATCAGCCAAAGTTTTCGTTTGGGTTTGACCACTGGTGCCGATCCGCCCGTACTGGACGGTGACTGTATTCTGGAAAGTATCGACCGCCCAGAACTTCGCCGAGTTGCCGCCAACAAATTCAAAACTACGAGCCATGATTCGGATCTCCATGAAAGTGGATGGTGTGAAGTGAACGATGCGCAGGCCGAACAGTTAGCCCGTGGCCAGACGAACGAACGAGGGAAAGCGAGGCACTCCCCCGTCGGACAATTCCTGGTAGCGGAACGTGATCGTGCTGCCGACTGGCGGCGGGCTTTCGCGCTGAGCATCCGTGAAGCCAGTGCCGACGTTGAATGTGGTGCCATCGGTGAGCTGAACGACCAAGGCGCCCAACCGGCCTTTTGTGTCGACCGCGGCCAGCTTAGTGGTCGATAACGCGCGCTTCCGAGTCGTAAAACGACTTCAGGTTGAGCAACGTAGCAGAGCGGCAAGCCTCATACAGCGAAACCGCCGGAGGGCGCGGAGGTGATGGATCGCGATGGCATCGAGGAGGTGTTGGGACGGTTTTAGGCGATAGGACGAGTCGCGGGCTGCCTGAAATTAAATCAGGAGCTGGAAAGCCTCCCGGGTTTGAAGAGCTCCCTTAAAGCTGATGGTCCGCGGCTCAAAGCGATGTCTGGACGCGGCCTGGGCCATGACGGTGCGGATGCGCGACGCTAGCTGGCTTACATACTGGTAATGGTTAAGGCGGGCCATTTTCGTGGAACTGACCGCAATTGGAATGTTGCTAAAATTGTCCTGTCTCCTAAGGGAAACTGCCGACAAAGCTAAATACGCAGTGGTCCAGAGTGCGGCATCTCACCCAACCTGGTGTTCAGAAATGCTCCCGCTGATCCCCGAAGCACTTAGGCGGAACATCGACTCAATTGCGGAACTCGAACAAGAGTTTCTCCGCCAGCGGTCTGCTATCGCTCGGTTGAGTGATCGAATCACGAGTATTGCCGCCAGCCCGTTTTTCATTTTGGGACATACCGCTTGGTTTGCCGGCTGGCTACTGATCAATACGGTCCAATGCCCCGGCATCTCGCACTTTGACCCATATCCTTTCAGTTTTCTCGGCCTCTGCATCGCCTTTGAAGCCGCTTTGCTTTCTATGTTTATTCTGAGGAGTCAACAACGTCAGACTAATCAAGCCGCACATTGGGCCCACGCAAACCTTCAGTTGGGCATGCTTAACGAGCAGGAAACGACCAAGGTACTGCAGTTGGCGCAGACAATCAGGTTCCATCTAGGCATGAAAAGGATCGGTCAAGATCGTGAATTGAACGAGATGGTGAAGGAGATTCCTATTTTGGCTATCATGCAAGAGCTCGAAAGGGCGCGGGAGGCCAATAGTACAGTGCCAGCGACAGGTGCAGACGAAGAACGCCGCGCAGCATAATTTAGCTCTGCCGCCCGACTTCTGCTTCATCAACGGAGCCTTAGGCAACGTGCCAGAGCATTTTACAGTTTCCTAATTTTGCGACGGATCACGGCTGACTCGGCGAGCCGGCTTGACGGAACCTGCCTTCGAGTTGGAATAAATCCCAGGCTGCGAAGCTGAAAGGCATCGCCCGCGCGCAGATCGTGATCGCCGATCACTACCCGTTCAATCCGGTTGCTCAGGCGGACATTCAAGGAGTCAACGATCAGGCCAAGTCCGCGCCTAATCGCGTCAAGCAAACGTACGGAATTTCGCAAGAAATTGAACTCGGGCATCAAGGCGATTATCGACGTTCGCAAGCCAACTCCGGCTGGTCGCGGTCGACGTGGGAAGTTCGGCAGCAGGAAATTGCGCTGACGGCGCTGGTCGCCAAACGTTATCAAACGCTAGTCTACGCGCAACGCAAGCTGGAGTTGGGACGCGAAGTTTATCGGCTCGATCAGCAGTTGGTGACGCAAACGGAACGACTGTTCGAAGCCAATCAAAACCCGCGCGGCGACGTGATTCTCTCGCGATTGGAAGCCATCGACGCCCGGCGTATCGACGCGGCCAACGAACTGGCGTACCGCGAGGTACAACACGATTTCCGCGCCGCGCTCGGCGTCACCGCCGCGGTGGATTTCCTGCCGCTGGAACAACTCGACTACACCGACAAGTGCCTGGACTTTGGATCGTTGATGCAGCAAGCCTGCGCCTGCAATCCGGATATACGCGCTAAACGAGCGGCGCTGGCCGAGGCAACTGCGGCGTTGCAATTGGCTATCGCAAGCCAGCATGCAAATATCACTGCTGGACCGACGGCGGAAATCGACGAGAACTATACGGTATTCGTCGGCGGCAGCGTTTCGATGCCAATACAAATCTTGAATCGCAAACAAGGCGAGCGGCAGCAGGCCGACGCGCAGCGGTTGAAAGCGGCCGAGGATCTGGCCCAAACGCAAGCCAAAGTGCAGATCGGCATCCAAGCCATCCTGGAGGTTTTTGGCGAGCGACTCAAGGCGGCCAAGGAGATCGATCGCGAAACGCCGCTGGTCGAAAAGAGCCTCGAAGACGCCGGCCGGCTATTCACCGCCGGGCAAATGGATCTGCTCAAGCTGGTCGAACTGCGTCGCCGCGCTCTGGGCGCTCGACAACAATCGCTCGATGCAACGCAAGAAGCGATCCTGGCCGAAATCGATCTCACCACCGCAACCGGTTGCCCACGCTTCAATGCCATTCTGGTACCGCCCCACCTAAAATGAAACTGCTCTGGTCAAAACTTATATCCACGCCGCAGCCGATCAGTTGATCAACTTGGATTCGCTATCGCTGACCGAGTTGATTATCGAGACCCGCATCTACGACGCTATCGCCAATAAGTTGAACGCCGACGGCAATTTGTCGACGAATGCGGTCGCCGAAGGAATCACCAACATCGTCCGTAAAACGATCATCCGCGAACAGCTCACCGATACCAAGTTCTACGATGAGATGTCGAAGTTACTTGGCGACCTAATTCAGCAGAGCACTGCCGATGCCGCCGCGTAAGAGTTGTTTCTGCAAACGGCGGAAGTGCTGGCCAAACAACTTTGGCCATCGCAACCCCGGCACGCACCCTGCGATGTTGAACGGCTATCCCGAAGCTAGCCCATTCGCCGTTAGCGACCTGTTCACTCGTCGTCGTCGTCCTTGTCCTTCTTAGACTTGGCTTTCGACTCGGACGAACGCTGTACTGCGCTTGCCTTTGGCTTATCTCCACTGTCCGAATCACCGGTTTTGCCATGTTCACCGCCCCTGGCGGCAATTCCCAACATTAGTAATGAGGACGCCACGCAAGGCAATAACCATTTCGATTCGATCGCCATTTTAAATCTCCGATGATGGACTCATTTAACATTACTGACGTTACTCTAAAAAGTCTCACGCGAGCGGAAATCATACGTCGCTTGCCTGAGCGGGAGATGATGTGGAGATAAAATCCACCCTACTTTTTTAACGCTTTCGGCAAACGGATGCTACTCGCTTTCATCGGTCGCTAGCGTTCCGCTCGTCGGTGTCTAATAAGGGATTAGCCAATGCACGCGCCGAGCGCCAGCTCCTCTTCGCCCAGCTTGAGTGCCTCGTCCCCGTCGGCCGGTTCCCATCGGCGACCACAAATGTTCCAACATCGATATCAGAATTGACGATCGGTTACGTCATCTTCCCGTCATCTTCGACAACTAAAACAGTGTTTTGACGCCCCGAAACAACCTCCCGGAATAAGGCGATGTTGTTCGTGCCGTCTTCCGCATGGTGCGGGAAAAAACAGAACCTTCTAATCAAGGACTTAGTACAATGATGAAGTGTTTGTTGGAATTTGGAATTATCGCGTTCACTCTGGGAAACGCCCTAGCGGTTCATGCTGCCGACGTTGAGACGACACCGCAAACGGCCATCAGTGAGGTCGGCGAACTGGGTGAGAATATCTAGATTTTGCCAAGGATCAAGAGTGGGGTAATGCAGCAGACAAGCTGATTGCACTGAAGAACGAGGCATTTTCACTCAACTCCCAACTTAAGGATTCGGCCGATGGCAAATCGGATCTTGCGAAGCGAATCGCGGCGCTTGAAAAGTCCGTGCCCGCCAAGGACCGACACTCAACCATGCAAGAGGCGAACCAGATCATGCTGATTGCCGCCAACCTGACCGAGCCGTTCCATCCCAAAACCCCGGTCGATGTAACCAGGCTCGATTTCTATGGTCGCGAATTGGAAATCTGGTCGGCTGCGAAAGACGAAGCGAAACTCAAAACAACTGCCGATGCCTTGCAGGAGATCTGGAAAAAGGTCCGCCCCGCCGTCGTCGGGCATAACGGCAAGGCGGTAGCGAAAACATTCGACGGATTGGTTGACAAGCTGACGCGTGCCAAGTCGCCGGAAGATTTCAAAGCCATTGCCACTCCGATCCTAGACGAGGTGGACAACCTCGAAAAGGTCTTTGCCAAGTGATGACAAAATATCCTGGTGTAAAAGTACATTGAAACCGGTCCGGGGGTAAGGAACGACCGAAAAATAACTTCCTCTGAGTGAGACGCCCGCTGCTCGTGATAGCGCGCGTCGACCCGAACGAAAAACGGAAGTTATTTTTCGGTCGTTCCTAAGTCTTTGCCCGCGGGTTTTTTGCATTCCCCTATAACGGATTCGCGGCCGTGAGAATTCTTCTTGTCGAAGATTCCGAGAGATTGCAGCGTTTCCTAGGCATTGGCCTGCGCGAAGCCGGTTACGCCCTCGACGTCGTAGGCGACGGCAGCGAGGGATTGCGTTGGGCAATGGCCTGTGATTACGACGTGATCATATTGGATCTGATGTTGCCGGGAACGGACGGTCTGACTTTGTTGACCCGCTTGCGGGACGCGGGGAAGAACACGCATGTTCTGATCCTTACGGCGAAGGACACCGTGGAAGATCGCGTGCGAGGTCTGCAAGTCGGGGCCGACGATTACCTCGTCAAGCCCTTTGCATTTGACGAGCTATTGGCTCGCGTGCAGGCCCTGATCCGCCGTCGTCATACCACCAAAAATCCTTACGTAAGCGTGGGTGAACTCGTGATCGACACAACGGCCAAAACCATTTCGGTTGGCGGAGCCGAAGTAAGTCTAACGCCGCGTCAATATGCCCTTTTGGAGTACCTCGCATATCAACAGGGTGCCGTTGTGTCTCGAGCCGACATCGAGAGGCATATTTATGCCGATTCTGAAGACGTATCCAGCAACGTCATTGATTCGGCTATTTGCGCTCTGCGACGAAAAATCGATCAGGCCGGTTCCACGTCGCTGATTCAGACGAGAAGAGGATTGGGTTACATCCTCCAGGCAAGCGATCCATGATGTCAATTCAACGTAGATTGCTGCTCGGACTACTGCTAGGTCTGATCGGACTCTCTGTGGCCTCTGGCTTGGTGCTGTTCTTTTCAGTCCGCATATTCCTGGAGCGGCAACTCAATGCAACCTTGATCGCCAAGGCCCAGGCGTTTGGACACTTCATTAGGTTAATGCCCGATGGTCAATTGGCTCTGGAGCCGTCGCAGAACCCACAGGCATGGAATGAAGGCGCTGCTGGTGCAGAGTTCTATCAGGTTTGGGCCGAAGACGGATCAACACTTTTGCGTTCGCCGGATCTCGGGCAAAAAGATCTGCCGCGCGGCCCGGCCGCCGATTCTCCAGGTTTTGCCGATGGCGCCTTACCCGGTGGTATTCCCGTGCGGATTGTCACCTTTCGGTTCGTGGCAACGATGGAGGACGATGACGAGACTGCTTCCAGTAAGCCGCAACAGTTAAATGCCGAGCAGAGACCTGTTAAAAACGTGGTGGTCGTGGTCGCACAGGATAAAAGCGAACTCAACCGCTTCCTTAAGATTATTCTGTGGGCATCTGTTTTGATTACCGCATTTGCCTGTCTTGGTACGGCGCTCGTGGTTCAGGTTGTTGTTCGGCGTAGCCTGCATCCATTGCAACAAGTTGCCGCGCAGGCCGCACGCATCGACGAACAATCATTACACATCCGGTTCTCACTCGACGGTTTGCCAGCGGAATTACAGCCAATCTGTCTGCGACTGAACGCATCATTACAGCGGTTGCAGCAGGCTTTCGAGCGCGAACGTAGGTTTACGGCGGATGTCGCTCATGAACTCCGAACTCCTATCGCCGAACTGCGAGTGCTGGCCGAAGTCGCGCTGCGAGGTATCAGCGATCCCACTACGACAACAGTTTACTTCCAAGACGCTCGTGACATTGCTCGGCAAATGGAACGCGTTGTTAGTACGTTGCTCGCACTGGCCCGCTGTCATTCAGGAACGACGACCATCGTACGAGAATCCGTGGACCTCAAACGTCTGTTTCAGGAAGCGTGGCAGCCATACCAGCAGAACGCGATGGCGCGGAGGATCGCCTTCAGATTCGAGATGCCGACAAGTCTGGTAATCAACAGCGACCGCACGATGCTCCAGTCGATCCTCGGCAATCTCATGAGCAACGCGGCGGAATATACGCGGACGGGCGGAGCAGTAGTTTGCAAAGTCGAAGAGGGTGATTCGAAGGTGAGAATCCGAATCGCGAATCCTGTTGAAGGCCTGATGACGGCAGATGTTTCGCAACTATTCGAGCCTTTTTGGAGGAAAGACCATTCTCGAACGGACGGGTCGCACTGCGGCCTTGGCCTGACATTGGTACGTGCCTACACCCAAATCCTGGGCGGATGTACCAGTGCAAGTCTGTCTGAAGACAACTGCCTACATGTGGCTGTTGATCTGCCGATTGACGGTGAGTGAAGCAGTCGGCGCCGTGGTGGAATATGCGCATTAGACACCCAAGAGTACGTGGAACAGTCCATATAATCGATCAAACATGATTGCCTTGATCGATTCGTCTTGTTTTGCGAGCGACACATGGACCATTTGCGTGCGGACTACGAGACCCACTTCCAGGAAGTGCGGCCGCGTCCGTCACACGACGACGAGCCACTGCGAAAGATAATGAAACGCGTGCGAGTGAAGACCAGGCGCGGTAAGGTTGACGAGCGAATCGTGCCACTAACAGAAGTGCGATGCAAACAACGGCTTGGCGCGCAGCTCAAAAGCAAATCGTGAATCGCGACATGATGATAACTGCTAACGTAGATCAGCATGGCGGACGAATGGCACGTACTTGTTCAGCAAGTGCAAAGCTCAATTGGATCTATTTGCCGACGATCACATTGTGGGTTCACGCTAGCGTTTGCAGCGTACATAAAGCCACCTTAAGAAACAGTGATCACAATTAAACCAAGAGAATCGAATTCTGCACAGTCGATGCGAATCGACTTGACGTCAATCGTGGATGTCAAGAAGATCGTCGCGAACTCCCTTCCTCTTTATTTCAGTGTGGCGCTGTGGCTTCTCGGTGGCTGCCCTGCTTCATCGCGTTCTTGATCTGTGCCAGCAGCATGATTGCGCCGGCTTATGAAAATGGCTTGCCCACGGTTGACCTTTGCTCGGGCAACAATATCGACTTACTCCGCGTAAACCAGTATCCGCCGTATGACGGTGCCGGCTGTGCCACAATCTGCTTTTACGACTTGAGGCTGGAAACTCTACCGACAGAAATCAATTTAGACTTGCCGCCTGCACGTCCGGCTCCAGCAACTCTTCCGGAGTGTTACGCTGGCACAGTGCTAACTGAGCCACCTGTTGCTTGCCCAAAAATGCCGCCGGCGCACGAATCAGATCAATTACCGGCCGAACAGACTTCCGAAAAGACGATCCAATATTACGACGTGCTAGGAAATCAGTTCGCGTTTGGCGCGGCTGGGTTTCGCGCGGTGTAGAGACCTTTCGCGAAAAGGTCAGCCTGCTCTTCACATACGCGGGGCGCTAACTCACCCTCGGCCCTGCTTCAGTCTCAATGGTTGATTCTGCCAGCCAGAGCTTTTCAAACCGCGGAGCGTACTATTGTGCGCCCGCGGTTTTTCATTTGGTACACACCGCCTTCTCGATCAGACAGTAGCAGTCAGAAGCTGACGTGGCCGAAATTATGCAGAACGGCGCCCAAGTGGTATTCGGCAAAGACGGCGAACGAAAGCGCGTGCCGTTTGAATCGCTGGATAATGCGGCAAAGATCGGCATGCTCGAAGCGTGCGTCGAGTGGAACACGTATATGGATATGGGATTGGAGCCGGAAGTCGGCGAGCGGATCATTGAAAACGCCGCGAGGGGCAAGCCGCAGGATCGCTGGCTTGAGCCGTTTGAGAAGGGATCGCCGGAGGTCGGGTTTCCGATGGGCGTGATTGAAAACACGATTGCCGGCATTCGCCAGATTTACGGGCCGAACAATTCGTTTAATGAAATCTTGGAGAACTACGCCGGGCCTGAGTCGCCGGTTTTGTATTGCCGTGGGGCACCGCCCGGAGGTCTTGAGAACTCGATAGCAATTGAAAACTCAGAACTTAGCCGATAGGCGTCTCATGCTATTGAACATAAAAAGTGCGGCAGAGAGGCTCGGAATTTCGCAAAGCTTGGTTTACGAGTTGTGCGCCGCTGGCTCGTTGCCGCACGTGCGGATCGCCAGACCGGGCTCACGTGGCATCATCCGAATCGATGCCGCCGATCTGGACGGTTTCATCGCCCAGCAGAAAGTTTACTCAAAGCCGGCCGCACGTGCGCCGCCGGATGAGAAACATGTGTTCAAGCACGTCAAGTTTCGATAAATGCCCCGCCACGGATGGCGGGGCATTTCTTTTAGTCTGCGGTTCAAAGAACCTCTAGCGTATCGAGCACGCTGTGCATCGCGGCGTGTTCATCAAATAGATGGCCGTAGGTTTTGCGGATCATCTTGAGGCTGGAATGCCCGAGCAATTCCCGCAAGTATTCCAGCTTGTCGGGATGCTGCTTGATGAAAGTTGTGGCGAATGAGTGACGGAGACCGTACACGCAAATGCCAGCCGGCAGTTCGATTCCCTTCCGCTGCAGCCGCAGGCGAAGCTTGAACATCATCATCGTAAGCACATCGCCGCCATAGGGCGTGCCCTTGGTGTTTCGGAAAATCGGTCCGTGCGGATGTTCGCGATTGAGCCGTTCCACTAGCTTAATCATCTGCGGATTTAGCCAAATTCTGCGAACGTATTTCTTTTTGCAGGCACGATTGCGGTAGAGGTCTTCGACGTCCCACAGCCGCAAATGCGGGATGAAATGTCGGGCCTCAACTTGCCTGATGGTCGATGGCCTGGCGCCCGTCCAGGCGCAAGCTCGAAGCACATCGCCAAACATCGGGTTCACATTATCGATCACTAGCTTGAAGATGTCCGGAGACCAGACAGCCTCACCGCCTCGCGAATCGCCTTCAGGCAATTCCAGCTTGCCGCGAAGCGGATTGAAAGCAATCCGGCGATTGCGAGGCGACGCTGCCCAGTTCAGTGCTGCCAAAATAATCGATTTGTAGAGTCGCCTGGTGCCGTCCTTGGTCACGTTGGTTTTACTTTTAATCCAGTCTTCAACGTGCCGGGCGCGAAGCTCTTTGACTTTCAAACCACCGCCAACGAAGGTGATGAATTCGTTGATGCGAGGCTGGCAAATATCGTAGCGCCGCGTATCGAAGGTTTGCTGGACATATTCGAGCCAGTCATCGGCGATCTCGGCAAAGGTGGGATTGCCTTTGATCGGTTCGGCGAGGTCCGCCTTATTCATCACGAAAGCAAACTGCTTTTCCGCGATCGTTTTTTCGACGCCTAGTCGATGCAGTTTTCCTTCGATCGTGCAGGTATATTGGCCGAGTGATTTCGTCCAATTCATCTTAGGTTTCGGGCCTGGCATACTCGCCTCCGGTGTTTACAAAGAACCCTTTCGTTATCCCTTTCGCGAGAATTGTATTCATCGCGCAAGAGATGGAAAATTTTCTCGTAATTTTCCGAAGCGAATCGCTTCGCTAGTCGCAAAACTTTGCAGTCCAGCCCATGATTCCGGACACGGAAAAAACCATGAAAGCCGCCAGCAAAACCTACGAACCAGTGGTCTACGACGGCGCCGGTCACGGCTTCATGCGCGATGGCGAAGACCCTGCAGGCAAAGAACCGAACCAAAAGGCTCACAACTCCGCGTGGAAACGCATCAAGGACGCCTTGGGCAAGATTTAACCGCCAGCGGATTTGGGCCGAACTCCGTCCGGAACTGACGGCAATTCCGTCGCGGCTTGCCAGCGCCAGGGCGTGCGTCGCAACTGACGGGCAAAAAATGATGCGTTTTTGCAACATTTCAAGTTCCATCTTTGCCGTGCGGAGCGCGTATAATGGCGGGTAGCCAAAACTAATTGCTGCGCGGCGGTTGTCGGTCGATTGGCGATTTTGCTCGGTAATTAAAATGGAGTCCAGGTAGGCAATCTTGTGTGTCTTCATTCGAGGCAAGCGATGACCTGGAAAACTGCTGGTAACTGGATCGATTTCTGTCGTCATTTGGCGGCCGTCTCCGCCGTGGGATTAGCCCTCTCGCCGGCCGCGATTTGGGCCCAAGCGGCTGGCGGCAAATCCGTCATCGACGATCCCTTTGCGCCGACGGCGACCGAGCCGAAAAAATCGCCCGCGCTTTCGGACCCCTTCAACGATCTGCCGAAGCCTCCGCCAGAAATGACAGCTCCGTCCAAGCCGGCGGAAAATCCTATCGACATCTTTGCCCCGGTCCAAAAAAATCCCGCCGCGGAACCTCGAACCACCATCGATCCAACTCGCAGTCCGGGCGGCGTGCCCTCGACCACCGGCAACGGCGTCGATTTGTTTGGACCGAACCTGAATATTCCGCCGAACAAGTCGAGCGAGTCGCCAGCCGGCAAAAACTCACCGTTCAATCCGGGCACCGTTCCCGCCGAAGTCGTCAAAAAGTCCGACGCCTCGCCAACGCGGTCGCCCAGCGATTCCAGCGTCACGAAGGCCAAGGAACTGATTGAGACCGGCAAAAACCTAGACGCTTTGAAAATCCTGGCCGATGCCATTCGCGTCGACCCGCGCGATGCCGAAGCCTTTCTGTGGCGTGGCGTGGCCGAGCGCAATCTTGGGCACTTGGACGATGCGCTGGAGGCTCTGAATGAGTCGATCCATCTCGATTCCACCAACGGCGACGCGTTTTTGCGTCGCGCCATTGTCTGGTACTACAAGAACGAATGGAAAATTGCCGAAGCGGATTTAGAAGATGCTCAATCGCTGGCCACCGACGATCCGCGTCCGGAATTGTACAAGGGCTTGATCGCCGCCAGCCGCGCCGATTACTGGGGTGCCGTTACGCACTACAACAAGTGCTTGCGGTTGATCGAAAACCCCGTCATCGAAACGGGCGACGTGACGGCCGCCGTGATGCGCTCGCGCCTGAGCACCATGACTGCGGCGGTCTACACCAATCGCGGCCTGGCGTACAACAAAATTGGCGATCTGCACAAAGCAAGTTTTGATTTCGATCAGGCATTGCGGCTCGACCCCAAGAGCAGCATGGCCTGGTATCGCCGCGCCGTGGTGCAGCAACAAGCGGGCGCTCCCAGCGAGGCGCTCAGTTCCTACAGCACGGCCATCAAGCTCGACAGCAATAACGCCCGAGCATATTACAACCGTGGCACGACCTACGCTCAGTTGGGCAACCCGCAATTAGCCGCCAAAGACAAAGCCGCGGCGATCAAGCTGGATTCGTCTTTGAAATAAATCGCTCGCTTTTCGCCAGCGGCTTCGCCGAAGCCGTTGGCGGCACCGCGATGTTCCAGCGTTTTCTCATCACTTTCAAAGCACGCTCGCCGGCAAGTTGGTCGTCACCATGCCACTGCAAGCGGCTCGATGTGGGCGATGGCATCACCGTCGCAACCGAGTCGCTTTGGCCACGCGGTTGAATGTGCCGAATTCGAATGCAAGTGTGCTTTCGCCGGCATAACCGCTGAATTATCAACGCAGCGGCAAACTGTCCTTCAAACAATGGATCGGCTCTAGCGATTGAAGCAACAAAAAAGCCTGTCTCAACGCAAACATGTTTGCGGTGAGACAGGCGAGCTGAACTTTCTGGAACCGATTCGAACTATCCGGCCGCCGCCAGCTTGCGACGGCCAAACATGGCAAAGAGGCCGATGATGCCCATCAGGCCCAGCAGCCAAGTACTTGGTTCTGGCACGGCGGTGACCGAGCCCAGCGAGCCACCGAGTGAACCCAGCGTGTGAACTTCGCCAGACAATGCGCCGCTTTGTGCCGCAAAAGCCGAATCCATCAGCGAATAGTCGGCGGCCGTGATCGAGCCGTCGTAGTCGAAGTCGCCGTTCGCCCAACCGGTTTGCGGTCCAAGCGTTTGTTGGTGAGCGAACGCCAAGTCGATGTTGGCATAGTCGCCAGCAGTGATTACGCCGTCGAGATCGGTATCGCCGAAGTAGGTGAACTTCACCAGTGTGTCGTTCTTGGCTGGCAAGACGCCGCCGAATTGGCTGGCGTTGGTGATGAACGCGTTGCCGGTGCCGTCGCTGACGGTGCCGTCCACCGAGCCGAACGACTTGGTGTTGTTTTGGAACACCGCCAAGCCGACGATGCGGCGAGTGTCGGCCGCGGCGGAGGAACTGCCGATGCCAGTGCCCATCCACAGTGTGCTGGAGCCGTTAGCCAAGTTATAGCCCGACTTGACTTGGCTGGCCACCTGCTTGACCGCGTCTTGCAGCGAAGCGCCGCTGAGTCCCCCGGTTTGCAGGACAAGTTTGTTGTTGGCCAAGTCCAAATATCCGTCCCACAACCTGTTCCCGCTGACCACATGACTGGCTATCGTCAGCGTCTGCGTGACCACCACGCTCGGTCCGGTCGCAACCGGCAGCGCGGTGTTGGTGGTGATATTGGTGTGCGCGCCGCTGTTGATGGTCACACCACCGAGGCTTTGCGACGACTTCAAATTCACCGTGCCGCTGTTGACCAGCGAAAGCCCTGTGCCGGCGTTGGTGTTGATGTTGGCGGTAACGCCCGTGTTCACGGTCAGCGTTGCAGGGCTAATATTCGCTTGCGGGCCGGAGATGGTCACGGTGCCAGCGCCGCTGACAGCCACATTGTGACCAGCCCAGGTTTGTGCACCGGACAATGTCAGGCTGCCAGCGTTGGCCAGCGTGATGTTGGTGTTGGTAGCCAATGTTAGCGGAGCGCTGATTGTGTGGCTGCCATTGGTGACATCGATCGTCGACGGCGATGCACCACCGTTCAAAGTCAAACTTCCGCCGGTGCCTTGCGCGATGGTGTAGCCGTGTGCCGTGTTGTTGAAGGTAACGCCTTTGAGCACGGGAGAAACACCATCGAGCGTCACGGCTGGATTGACTGTCGTGGCTGCCGCGGCGAACGTGGCGGTGTCGTTACCCGCTGAACTGCCGCTTAGCCCAGGCACACCACTCCAATTGCCGGCGGTGTTCCACGAACCAGAAGCGTTAACGTTCCAGATGCCATTGGTCGAAGCAACCACTGCGGACATCAGTCCGATACTTGTCGCGTTGATTTTCCAGGAATAGCCACTCGGCGCCGAGGGCAGCGAAAAGCTGCTGTTGGTGATCGAGCTACTGGCGAAGGTGGCCAAAATATAGGAACTGGAGGTCAGCGTACCAGTCGTGGCCAAGGTGATCGCCGGCGTGCCGGTTGCGGAAAGCACACCGGTCACGGCCAGCAAGTCGGACGTATTGGCAGTGCCGTTGATATCAAAATTTAGAGTCGAATTGGCATTCAGATCCAAAGTCGAACCGAGCGAGAAATTTCCGACCGCGCCCACTCCGCCCGGGGCAAAGACATGCGCTGCAGCTCCGCCGACCACCGGTCCGAGAATCGAGCCGCCGGTCGTGGCGCTGGCCAGCGTACCGCCATCGACGGTTACCGCACCAATGCCCGTCGCTGAGCCTCCGAATTTCCGGCGACCAGCGTACCGGCAGAAACCAACTTGCTGCCTGAATATGTGTTAGCGGCGGCTAACGTTTGAGAGCCCGCGCCAGTCTTCGTGAGCGTCATATTTGCGGCACCATCAGCGATGACGCCGGAGTAGCTGTAACTCTTGCCGGTGCCGGGGTTCAGGGACAGGGCAGCCAATGTCGAGTAGCCGTTGGTCGTGGTGTTGAAGACGCCACCGGTCGGAGCAAAGTTCTTATTGCCAATAAGTCCGCCGATTGTCAGCGCGGTCGCCGCAGTCGAGGTGATTCTCAGTCCATCGCCGGCACTGCCAGTCACGCTGTTGGCGGTGTCGAAAGCGCTGTTTTGCAAGGCAAGGCTGGTGCCAAGAATCAGGGTGCCGCTACGATTGGTGGTCGAGCCAGTGAAGGTGTTGGCGCTGTTCAATTCAGCCCAGCCGGCTGTCTGATCAAAGGCAATCGTTCCGGTCCCGTCAGAGATCGTCGAATTGAATTTCGTACGCGAAGAGAGGTTTGAATTGTTGGTGATCGTTAAGCTGCCGTTGGTGCTTGAGAGACCTGCAGAAAAGAAAAATCCCTTGTTACCTCCGGAATCGCTGTTTGTGATGAGAAGATTGCTCTTCAGTTCCACCGGCATATTCAGGTTAGTGTTTCCCCCGCCATTTCTGAACGTGATCTGAGCGTTGCTGCCATTGCCGTCCAACGTCAGCGTACTCGTTTGGAAGGTTAAACCTTTGCTACTGGTGAGATTGCCGAGCTTGAAGATGCCCACGGTATAGGGCACCTCTAGGGTGATGGTCCTGCTGGCGGATAAATCGACCGTGTCAAACGTCGCCGTTGCGCCTGCGCCAGTAGCAACCACACCGCCCGTCCAACCACTCGTATCGCCCCAATTGACGGTATTGTTGGCGGTCCACGTCCCATCGACGGCCGCCGCCATTCTCGTTCCGAGCGTCAGTGCGGCAACGACGATTATGAAGGCAAGGCGAGCAAGGTTGGTGTCGACGGAGGAAAAGATGCGAGCGTACTTCATGTTCCAACCTTGAAATGTGGAAGGGCAAAAAATGGCCACGCAAAATGCAGGGAGAATTCGGAAAAGATCTACAGCAATTTCGAACGGGCGACGGCCACCGCAATTCGGATCATTCCGCTGAACATTAGCGATGGGGCGGCTTCATTGTTGTTTGCGGAGCGGCTAACCGCAATCGTCAACTCGTTTTATTTCAATTTTTAAAAGAACTTCGCGACGCTGGCACCTGCGAGCGTGGCATTCGATTTTGGCGGTGTTAAGCGGGTTGGACGGCCACTGCGCGGCGGGCCGTTGCGGTGCAGCGAATCCGGTGGGCAAGGCGGTGCCCCGCCGTTTCTTCGCCAATTGAGCAGCGCCTGGATTCGCAGTTGCAGAAAAACAGAGCATCGCTCACCGTAAGGAAAATCTCCCGACAAAAATCGGTGGCCTTGGAACGGCTCTGAAGCGAAACGCGGACGACCATGTCGCCGCAGATTCGGGCTTGTGTGGCGGGGCGACGCCGGGCAGTGAAGTCATCCCGCAGGCAGCGCATGCGCAGCGCGGAGCGATCTTCGCGGGAGCACATGACGGCGCGTGACGTGAGGCTGGCGTGGCGGGCCACGACTTCGCGCCCAACGAGTGAGTTGGGAGTGACGTTTGATAGTACGCCTCACCCTTGAGCGTACGTTAGGCGTGCTAGCGGGCGCGGGGGTTGGCCACGCTGGTGGCGCTGACGGACGTGTAGGATGGCGCGCTGGTTTTGCCTAACTTGCGGCGATAGATTTGCAACATCAACTGCTCGTAGCCGCGAACCATGTGATCCAGCGACCAATGCTCGACAACCAGCGCGCGGCCGTTGGCGCCCATCCGCGCGGCAAGTGCGCGATCGGTGAGCAGCAGGCATTGGCGATCGGAAATCGCTTCGGCATCGCCGGCCGGTGCCAGGAATCCCGTTTCGCCGCTGCGGACGCTTTCGCAAACCGAACCGACATTTGTGGCGACAACTGGCTTACCAGTGGCCAGCGCTTCCAAAATGGAAACCGGGTTCGCTTCGTTGTGCGAAGTGAGCGAAAAAACATCGCACAGCGAGAGTAATTCCGGGATGTCCGCGCGGGTGCCAACAAAGTGTACCGCATCGGCAATGCCGAGGCTCTGCGACAGTTGTTCCAGTTGCGGGCGCATCGGGCCGTCGCCGACAATGATAAACCGCGCGTCCGGCATGCGGGCGCGAGTCAACTTGGCTGCCTGCAAAAACAGTTCGTGATTTTTCTCGGGACGTAGCGCGGCGACAATGCCCACCACCGGCGCCGACGGTGGAATCTTAAGTTCGCGACGCAAATAATCGGTGTTTCGATCGGGGCAGAAGCGATCGACATCCACGCCATTGGGGATCACGTGAACTTTATCGCGCGGCAGCCTCTCGATATCGGTCAGATATTGACCATGCGAACTGGCGACGCCAATGAACGCATCGGTAATGGGCGTCAGCCAGCGATTCAAGCGGCCGATGCCATCGGGCCAGCCGGTCGAATGCAAGGCGGACATCACGATTGGCGCGCCGGCACGCCAGGCCGCAAGTCGGCCCCAAAACATTTTATCGCCCGCGCCCACAGTCACCACGGCGTCGATCCGGCGCCAACGCATGAGCTGCGAGAGGCGTTTCCAAATCCCAATGTCGTACTTGTGACGGATCAAATGCTCGAAGGCCGGAATTTCGCCGGCCAGCAGTTTGCCCAGCGGTCCATATTCTTTAAGGCAATAGAGTTCCGGCGCAAAGTGGTCGCGATTCATGCGCCGTGCCAGGTTGACCAGCAGCGTTTCCGCGCCGCCGACTGGCATGGACGTAATGATAAAGGCCACGCGCAACGGTCCGCGGTCGGCCGGATCAACGAGAGTTCGAGTGCTATATCGCATCGCAATGATTGGGGTCAGGCGTGATCAGGACGCACGAGGCGCGGCGCTATCAAGGCTGCGCGTGGTGCGGAACAATTTGGTAAATCGACCGAGTTTGGCGTTTAGCGCCGCGAGGATCATTTGTTCTTGCTCGGCGCTGAAGAACCGGCGAAGGATGAAGACATCGATCAGCACGCCAACCAGCGCCACGCTGGCCAGCACGGGTCCGAACGCCAGCGTCACGGGCAGAATCAGGATCGTGATCGCGCCGCGTTCGAGCTTCAGCCCCAGCGAACGAGCGATGCAAACGATCAGCGAAATCACAATCGAATTCGCCACCACCGTGGAAAACACCGCGCCGTGCAAACCGTAGAGCGGCAATAGCCAGAAATTGAGCGCCACGTTGGCCGCCACACCCACCATCATGGCCAGGCAACTCAGGCGAGCTTTCTCTGCGCACCACAAGTACGTTTGCAGCAATGCGCCGAGGCTCATCCAAGAACAGTAGGTCAGCGTCAGGGGAAAGATGGCCGCGCCACCTTGATATTTGCCGCGAAACACCAAGCCAAACAAAATTGGCGAAAGCCAGAGCAGCAGCGTGCAGCCGATGAAAGTCAGCAGCCCATACGCTTTAATGATGGTGTTCAAGCGGTTGCGTACGTTGCCAACGGCGCCGGCTTCCCAGTCGTGGCTGAGGTGCGGCGTGATCATCGAACTGAGCAGATAGGCCACCGTCACCATCAGCACCGGAATCACCCGCGAACTGTGGTAGTAGCCAATTTGCGCCAGTGCTTCATCCGGACTGCAGTGCGAAAAGTGCAGCACCATGTAACGGTCGGCAACGTCGAACAAGCTAACCATCAACGTCGAGGCCCACATCCAACCGGCAAATGGCAGCAGTTTGCGCCATAGTTCGCGATGCCCCAGCGGCGCGGTGTCGGCCGGCAGTTGATGCCAAATTTGACGCAGGTACAATACCATGCAGAAGACCGACAAAATGCAGGCGGCGGCGTAACCGGTGACCACGGCCAGCGCCGCGGTTTTCCAGAAGACGAGCAAGCCTAGGCTGAACACGGCAAACGCCACGGTGTTGGCAAATTGCAAACGGCTGACCAGCCGAAACATTCGCAGGCCGGTGAGCATCTCGTTAATAAAGTTGAAGGCAATGACGGTGATGACCGTAAACGCGGCCAGTCCGGCCAGGTGACCGCGCTGCCAATCGCCAAACATCAAGTATGCGCACAGCGGCCGTAGCAGCAGCAGCGAGCCGATGCCGACGACGGTCAGCAGCGCGCAGGCGGTTGCCGTGCGGCGGAGCATGGCGCGCAACTGTCCGCGCTGGCGATAGTATTCCAAGTAGCGCCCAAAGCAGCCTGGCAAGCCGGCCACAATCAGCGGCGCGGCCAACAGCAAGAAACCCTGCGACATATCCCATTGGCCAAGCTCATCGGGTTCCAGCCAGCGGACGAACAGAATTCCGCGTACGAACCCCACCATCCGCTGCGAGATGGCCATGATGGCCAGAATGACAATGCTTTCGGCGAGTGTACTAGCGCGCAGCGCGCCATGTTGCGGCGGCGCATGCGCGGCGGCCAGATCGGCGACCGCGGCTTGCGCAAGGTTGTCGTCGCCGACGCAATCGTCAACGCTGGTGGACAAATCGACGTGCGGATCGTCGGAAACGAGTTCGTCGCATGCGTCGGGCAATGGTGGCAAATCAACCGTGCTCATACGCTGACGGCCTCCTGCAATTGGCAAGCGCTGGACGGACACTGGTATTCGAAGCGATACGGCGCCCAAATCTTGCGCGGATCGAGCATCACGCGATTGATCATTGGCGCCAGGCAATCTTCCACCGGAATTCGCTGGATGTGAAACGGATCGTCGCCGGGAAAGTTGTAACCGCCGTAGGCCGAGCAAACCGCTTCGTAACCGGCTTCGCGCGCCAATTGAAACGCGTCGACGTTCAGGTTTTGCGGCAGCCCGTACGGAAAGGCGAAGTACCGTACACGCTGGCCAACCAGTTGTTGCAATTCGTCGCCGGCGGTCACGACTTCGTCAAAAAGCTGATCGGCCAATGTGATTTTGCCGAGGTCGGCGTGAGTGCGGGTGTGCGCGCCAATTTCGATGCCAGCCAGGGCCATCTCGCGAAGTTGGTCGACGGTGTTGATTGCCAACGGGCGATTGCGCTGGACGTCGTGCGGAAACGGCACGCCGCGCTGGATGTAACCGATGGTCACGAAGTACGTGCAAGGAATGTCGTGGGCGATCAGGTAGGGAATGGCTCGTTCGCAGTTGGCGGCGTAGCCGTCGTCAAAGGTGATGTGGACGGCGGGTCGCGGATTGCCTTCGCGCAAGCGGCGCTGCGCTTCGGCCAGCGACACCATGTCGAAGTTCTGCCGCAGCCACTGCATTTGCGCGGCAAAAGTCTGAAACGATTGTGTCCAAGGACTCGCCTGATCGTCGGCGATGCGGTGATAGAAAAGACTGACAACCGGTGCGCAGCGCGCGGCGCAGCGGCGTCGCATCGAAAGTTTGCGATACGGCAACGTGGCCGCGTAGTAACCGGCGACCAGCGTTTGCCGCCAGCCGGTCATGGTATTGAGCGGATTTCGACTACTCATGCGCGTGCAACCCCACGCTCGACAACCCGGTTTTAATCCACGATTTGACGTTGGCGCCGGCATTGCAAACGCCGGCACGGAGTTTGGCGGAAGCAACCGGCGGGACGATCTTATACTGCAGCATGGCGGTCGGCTGGCAGCGCCAGTGCGCTTTGTATGGTTCATCGCCGCGTAAAAAGTCGAACGAGCGGTAACCCTCGGTCAGGGCGTTTTGCATGGCGGCCATGGTGATCAATTCGCCGGGATGCATTTCGTGCGCGTCCGGATCGAGCCCTGCCTGATAGACGTAAGCCACGTCGCCGCGGCCAAAGTGATATTCGGTGGCAATGGGCCGACCGTGATATTCCAGCCAGGACAATCGCAGCCATCCGGCCGCCAAAAAGCGCTCGGCCAGTTCACGATGAAAGGCGGCAAAACGCGGCGAGGCAAAGCAGCCGGGTTGCCCAAGCGATTGACGGCGGCGTTGGTGAAGGTCGATAAAGATCGGCCAGGCGACGTTCAGATCGTCAAGCGTCTGAACGCGATGCGAAATGGCTTGCCCTGTTGCCAGGTAGGTTTTGTACCAGCGACGCAGGCGATTGCGATGCTGCTTGGAGAGCACCATCAGAAATTCGTCCCAGGTGGGCGAAAGCTCGACGCGCCAGGTGTTGAATTCTTCCGTGCAGGCCACGAGGTTGCCGACCGGTTCCAGGCAGGCCGCGAATTGTCGCGTGACCTGGTCTTGCGGATGGATGGCTTGCAGGCGGATGGCGTCCCAGCGGTCGGCTTCGCGATCGAGCCCAGCGGACAGCCAATCGGCCAGTTGTTGGCAGACCGCCTCAACGTGCGGTGGCTCGCACAGCAAGCCCAGGTATTCCGAGCAAATTTCGCCACCACCCAGCAGTTGCAGTTGGCGGCCCTGCGCGAGCGTGTTTTGTTTATAGCAGGGCAACACGGCCAGCAAATGTCCGTCGTCGTGCCGGGCAACCAGCAAGTACAGTTCGCTGGCCGCGGCTTGAGCGTCGCTCGGTCCGTAGTGTCGCCACCAGCCTTCCAGCCATTCCCAACGCCGAAACGGGTTGTCGCCGGCCAGTTGGTTCCAACTCGCCAGATCGGGCAGCAGCTCTTGAAAACGAGTGACGCGCGAAATTCGCATAAGTGAGCCGTGTGCCAGTTGAACGCGTTGGCCGTGGCAATCCGAATGGATTGCCGGCCCGTATAACTTTTGGATACGCTCTGTCGACTGGCAAACCAAAAACCCGAAACTTCGGCCGATTCTTGCCCTGCGCGGGTGGGCGAGGTCCGGTCGCGTGGCTTAAAGGAAACATACGATGCGTTTGGGCGACGCGTGCGGCCAGCGATTTACCGAACCGAAACTTCAGCCCGGCACGGCGACCGTGGTGTAAGGCGTTACAAGAACGCGGCTTAAACCATGCGGACTCGCCGCAAATGCGGCCGCTTTTGCCGCCCGGCATTCACTTTGCAACCTAGGCTTGAGCATTCGTCGCTCGAAGTTGAGCGGAATTCGTATTGGTCTCACGCTCGGAAGGTTTTGCATGTCGCGTTCTGCCGCGTTGCTCGACAGCCCTGTGGAAATCTTGCATTTGGCGCGTCGCTACCCGCTGCGCTGGCTGCTGCCGGCCGTGGCGATTGCCGGCATTGGCTGCGCCGTGGCCGCATTGCGGCACGACTCGTGGGAAGCCTCGCAAGCCTTGATGGTCCGCGACGAAGCCGGCGCGGCCGGACCGCTGGATCGGCCCGGCAAGTTCCAACATGCCGAAGAAATGAAGTCGGCCCAAGAGACGATCTTGGAACTCGCGAAAAATCGAACCGTGCTGGCCGAAGCGCTGCAGCAAGTCGGACCGCCGCCAGGCGCCGATTTGGCAACCTGGCCAGCTCCGCGCGTGGTGGCTCAGTTAGAAAGCAATCTCAAACTTGCGCCGCCCAAGGGCGCGGATTTTGGTAAGACCGAAATCTTTTATCTCAAGGTTCAAGATCGCGATCGCCAACGCGCCTGCCTGTTAGTCGAGGCCATCGGCAGCAGCGTGCAGCGGCACTTTCAAGATTTGCGCGGCCTGCGGGCGCAGAGCATGATCGACGAATTGACCCGCACCGTCGCCTTGGCACGCGCCGATCTGCAACAGTCGACCGACAAGCTGAGCGCGATCGAAAAAAGCGTGGGCAGCGATCTGGCCGAACTGCGCATTCTGCAAGAAGCGCCCGCCGGCGATAGTCAAATGCGCCGTACGAACATCGAAATCGAAAACGAACTTCGCCAGGTACGGACTTCGCAACAGTCGAATCGCGAATTGCTGTCGCTGCTCAAACGAGCGCAAGACAACCCACGCGAACTACTCGACGCTCCGAGCCGCTTGCTCGATTCGCAACCGGCCATTAAACGTTTAAAAGACGGCCTGGTCGACGCCCAATTGCGCACCGCGCAGTTGATGGGTCTGATGTCCGAGGACCATCCGCAAGTGCAGGTGGCCAAAGAGGCGCAGCAGCGCGTCAGCGAAGGCGTGAACAATGAGTTAGCCGCGGCCATCCGCGGCATTCAGTTGGAATTGAAGCTGTCGCAACAGCGCGGCGACTTTTTGGAAAAGCAATTGGACTCCAACTCGGCTCGACTGACGCATGTGGCGGAGGTCCGCGCCGAATATGGCAATCTGGTGGCCGAGACGCGGCACCGCAACGAAATCGTCAAAGCGGCCGAGCAAGAATTGTCCGAAGCCCGCGGCAGTCAGGCCGCCGCGCATTCGGCGAATTTGATTACCACGGTCGATAAAGCTGAGACCGGACTTGATCCCGTTGGCCCCAGCAAAGCAATCATTGCGGCCGGTTCGATTGCCGGCGGATTATTGATTGGCGTTGGTCTGCTGCTGATTTCCACACAGCCCGCAGCTTACGAAACCACGGTGCTGGCTTTGCCGCCCTCGGAGGTGATTCCGCCCGCCGCGCAGCCCGCAATTGGCAATCATGGTCAGGCGGCAGTCGCCAACTTGACGGTCAAACAAGCCTTGCAGAAGGTGTCCGGCAGCCGATCTGTTTGGAATTGATGCGTTTCCACGCGAACGATTCGGCAAGTGACTGCAGCTCGCCAGATGGTCGTCGTTCCGCCGCATGTCCGAGCGCGCACTGGCGCTCAAGTCCGTTCCGCGCTGGCCGCGACGATGCGTTCACCACGAATTTCGAGAATCCGATGCCGACCATCGCCCACGCTGCCGAGCCGATGTTGAAGCTGCCAGCGCTGAATGTTGCCGATGGAGTCAAGCGTTTTGCGCGACGTTGGCCGCAGGTGTATACAGCGATGAAGCGCACTTACGGCGCAGCGCGGTTTGCGTTGCGGAGCCCCCACGAACCCGATTTCGCGTTTTACGCGCACTTCAATGGCAGGCGCGGGCTGTTTCTCGACATTGGCGCCAACTGCGGGCAGTCCGCCCGCTCATTTCGGATCTTCAATCGCTCGTTCGATATTTTGTCTTTCGAACCCAACAAATTGCTCGAGCCCGATCTGAAATTTACTCGCCGACTGCTCGGCGCAAAGTTCAACTATTTACTCTGCGGGTTGGGTGAGTCGAAGGCCACGGCCGAACTGTACGTGCCGCAAGTCGGCGGAACGCCGCATACGCCCTGGGCCAGTTTGAACCGCGCGGCGCTGGAAGACAATCGCCAATACATCGAACAAGAACTCGGCGGCGCGTTTTCGATTGCACAGACGACGGTCGATATTCGACCGCTGGACGATTTTGGCTTTTCGCCCGAGCTGGCGAAGATCGACGTCGAAGGTTTCGAATTGTCGGTGCTGCTGGGAATGCGAAACACCCTTGCGCGGTGTTCTCCGCTGTTGCTCATCGAGTGCAATTCCAGCCAATCGGCGGCCCGTAGACTGTTGGCTGAATTGGGATATCGCTTTTTCGAATATCAACGCGCATCGCACGGCCTGAGCGAAGTCGGACCTAGCGACTCCGGCAACTTCTTTGCTTTGCAATCAAAGCACATTGTCGAGTTGGGCAAGCATGTCCGCTGCCGGTCGTCGGCGGCGTAGCGGATTGCCGTCGGTTTCCCCCATTGTGGAATGGTGCTCGGCGGCAACAAATCTTGGCGGCCCAACGCGGCCAGCGCGCCGTTTGCCGCGATGTGCGGAGTCAGGCTGTCCGCCGCTTTTTTTCCGTTCACCCCGGGAATTCTTCTGCTTGGCCAGTTACAATGCGGCAAGTCGAGTTCGCGCTCGCTTAGCTGAGTGGCCGCCGGCGCGAACGATCGCCACAATATATTGCCCACCGCTTTGCTGGCCAAATTTTTTGGAGTCCAACATCATGAGCCGCGTTTCTCGTCGTAATTTCCTGCAAGGCGCCGCCGCTGGCCTGGCCGTTTCTCCGCTGCTGGTGCACTCGTCGCTGGCTGTCGAGAAATCGAAGGCCGCCAGCGAAAAAATTAATCTCGCCGTCGTGGGCCTGGGCAACCAGGGCAGCGCCAACCTGAACGCCATTGGCGCCAACAAAGACGCCAAGGCCGCCGACGACGCCGGCAAAGGCGGCAAGTCGCCGCGCGCCTGGAACATGGTGGCGCTCTGCGACGTCGACGACAAGACGGCCGGCAAAGCCTACGAGCACAATCCCGGCGCAAAGAAGTTTTACGACTTTCGCAAAATGTTCGACGAGATGGAAAAACAAATCGACGCCGTGCTGGTCGCCACGCCAGACCACACGCACTTCCATCCTTCGTACATGGCCTTGCAGCGCGGCAAGCATCTCTACTGCGAAAAGCCGCTGGCCCATTCCGTCTGGGAAATTCGCGAACTGACCAAGCTGGCGGCCGAAAAGAAATTGGCCACGCAGCTTGGCGCGCAGCGTCATACGCTGGACGGTTTGCGAGACGGCGTTGAGATCGTCAAGGCCGGCACGATTGGCCAGATCAAGGAAGTTCACTCCTGGATTGCCAGCCCTCGCGGGATGTATCCCGATCTCAAAGAGGCCACAGCGCCGGAAAATCTGAAATGGGATCTATGGCTCGGACCAACCCCCGACCGCCATTACGTGGAACTGGCCGCCGATGGCGACAAGAGTCGCGGGATCAAGTTGGTTCCCTACCAGTGGCGCTTCTACTGGGATTACGGCACGGGCGAAGCCGGCAACTGGGGCTGCCACATTTTGGACATTCCCTACTGGGCACTGGATTTGAAGTACCCCACCAAGGTCAAGGGCAGCGGCGGCCCCACGCCGGATCCAATCAAGACGCCCAAAGAAATGCAGACCGAGTTCCAGTTTGCCGCCACGGACAAGCGGCCGGCCGTCACGCTGCACTGGTACCAAGGCAAGCCGAAGATTCTCGAATCGCTGAAAATGAGCGATAAGGAATTGTCGCCTTACAATAATTACTTTGTCGGAACCGAAGGCACGTTGCTCTGCGGTTTTAGTGGCCATAAACTGCTGCCGGACGACAAGTTCAAGAACCACAAAGTCAAGCAGACGTTTGCCAAGTCGCCCGGCTTCCACGAAGAATGGTTCAACGCCATCCGCGGCGGAGAAGCAGCCACCTGCAACTTCAACTACTCCGGCCCAATGGCCGAAACCGTGATCCTGGCCAATCTGGCTTATCGCACACAAAGCGAATTCGCTTGGGACGCCGCACAACTGAAAGCGGCGAACGACAACGTGCAGGCGATGATCAAGCCGACGTTTAAAAAAGGCTGGGAAGTGTAAGGGCGGGGAGTGAGGCGTGGGGAAAGAAGCGATTGCAAAATGAAAAATGACACGGCGATGCTTGGTCGCCGTGTCATTTGGGCAAAGTGTTGAAGGGTGACGCGGGAAGCCGCCAGCTTATTTGGCGTCCGCTTTCACGAGTTCGTCGGCCACCAGGCGAAAGTACTTGAGCGACTCGGCAATTTCCGGCGAAGACGCCTTCCAGTTGTACTCGTACTCCACCAGGATGGCACCGTGAAATTTCTGGCGTTTCAGTTCGGTCATCATGCTCTTGACGTCCGATGTGCCGGTTCCCCACGGCACGTCGTGCGCTTTGACTTCGCCGCGGGCATTGAGATCCTTGAAGTGCAGTGCCAGCACGTGACCATCGAGTTTCTTCAGACACTCGGTGGGATCTAAGCCGGAACGCGCCCAATGGCCGACGTCCGCGCACGCGCCCATCAGCGGCGTGCGGCCTTTGATGGCGGCCAACACGTTCTCGGGCTGCCAATAGATGTTGGGTTTGGGATGCTCGTGAATGGCAACCTTGATGTTGTATTCCTTGCAGAGCTTCTCGACGATGTCCAGCGCCTTGGCTTCTGGCTCGGCCACCAGTGTGTCGATGCCGAGCTTCTTGGCAAACTCGAACACCTTGCGACTCTTGGCTTCGTCCGGCGGCAACTGCACCACGCCGCAATTGACCAGCGTCAGGCCGGCCGCGGCGACTTTTTCGCGGACTTGCTTGATTTCCTCATCGGACAGTTCGGCAGTCCGCCGAGATTTGCCGTCGAGGATCAACCCGCCGGAGATACTCATGTACTTGACGCCCAACGCCTGCGTTTTATCGACGGCTTCGTTGAACGGAAATTCCTTGAAAGTGTAGGAGTGCACGCCAAGCTGCCAACCGAGTTTTTCGAGCGAATCCGGTTCGGCGGCCGTGGCCGTTAACGCATAGCAGAGGACCGCCATGACGAGGGCAAGTTTTTTCATCGAACGAAGTTCCTAAAGCGCGGAGTTGCAGAACGTGGTGAACGGAATTGGGCAGGCTCGGGCAACGCCAGCTACTTGGCCGATTTGACGCAGCGGAAGCTCAAATGGTTGGTGCCGGAGTCATCGGCCTCTTTGCCGCGGGCGCCCACTTCATAGGCGGTGCAGTATTGATCCGTGCAGAGATACGAGCCGCCACGAATGACGTGTTTCCTTTGGCCAGGCTCTTCGGGATCGTTGCTCGAATCGGGACCGCGTGGGTTACGGACCGGCTGCGGTTCGGCGGCCAATTCCAAGTAATAGTCGGGCCGATACCAATCCGCGCACCACTGCCAGACGTTGCCGGCCATGTCGTAAAGTCCGTAGTGATTGGCCGGAAAACTGCCTACCGGCGAGGTCAGCACGAAACCATCGTCGTCGGTATTTTCGTAGGGGAACTTGCCCTGCCAAGTGTTGGCCATGTGTTTGCCACCAGGCATGAATTGATTGCCCCAGGCAAACCGATTGCGGTCCAATCCGCCGCGCGAGGCGAACTCGAACTCGGCCTCGGTGGGCAATCGCTTACCGGCCCATTGGCAGTAGGCTTGAACGTCAGCATAAGCGACGTGCATGACGGGGTGCCGAGACATTTCGGCGAGATTGCTTTTTGGCCCTTCCGGATGTTGCCAGTTGGCACCGGGCACGAACGACCACCAGCCACGATAATCGTTGAGCGGCACCGCCGCGGCGGGCGGCGTAAAGACCACCGAACCGGCAACCAAATCTTTCGGGTTTGCACCGGGCAATTCGTCGGCCGTAGGCGTTTTTTCCGCCACGGTCACGTATTGCGTCGCGGTCACGAATTCCGAGAACTGCTCGTTGGTGACCGGTGTGGCGTCCATCCAAAAGCCATCAACTTCCACCAGATGCCAAGGCCGCGCGTCATGATGTTGCGAGGTCATGCTGCCGCGCCAATAGATTCCGCCCGGAACCCAGACCATACCGGGCGGCGCTTCGCCCGGCGGCGGCGTGTCGTTGATACGTGGCGCGACGCCCGCCGGTGCGACAAGTTGCTCCGGCGGAACTTCCCAAGCAGCGGGGTCAATGAGGCCTGCTTGCAAATTTGGCATGCACAGATCGTTGGCAGGCACTTTGTTCGGACGATCAATCTGCGAGACCGTGGCAGGCTTGGCGGCAACCTCAACGGTCGGCGACCGGTCGTCCCTGGTTGCCGATTGCGGATTGTCCGCCACAAACGTCGGCAACCTGCCGCAGGAAGCGGAGACCAGCACGGTTGCAAGCGCCAGCATCGTGGCGGCCGCGGTTCGCTGCGAAGAAATGCGTGGGTGAATGTGGTTGTGGTTCACGTTGGGCATGGGAATCACGTTAGGCAATGATTTGATGAATGGGATCGACATGTTCAACGCCAACCAGTTTTTGATCCAGACCGCCGTGAAAATACGAAAGTCGATTGGGATCCAAACCCATTTGGTGCAAAATCGTGGCGTGCAGACGTTTGACGTGAAACGGATCTTCAATGGCGGCCGAGCCGAGTTCGTCGGTCACGCCCACGCTGCAACCGCCTTTGATTCCGCCGCCGGCCATCCACATGGTAAACCCCATCGCGTTGTGGTCGCGACCTGTACCATTGGCGTATTCTGCCGTGGGTTGACGTCCGAACTCGCCACCCCAGACGATGAGCGTACTGTCCAGCAGACCACGCTGCTTGAGATCTTGCAACAGGCCGGCGATCGGTTTATCCGTATTGCCGGCGTGAAAATTATGATTCTTTTCCAGATCCCCGTGCGCGTCCCAGTTGGCATCGTTATGACTGCCGCCGGAGTAAAGTTGGATGAATCGCACGCCACGTTCCACCATCCGCCGGGCCAGCAGACAGCGTGTGCCGAAATCGAGCGTGCGGGGATGGTCCATGCCATACAGGGCCTTGGTCGCCTCGCTTTCTTGCGCCAGATCGATGGCTTCAGGCGCGTGCTTTTGCATCTTAAAAGCCAGTTCGTAACTGGAAATTCGCGCAGCCAGATCGGTGTTATCGCTGCGCGCGGCCAAGTGGTCGGAGTTGATATCGGCCAGGGCATCCAGCAGGTCGCGTTGCAACTCGCGCGTGGCACCGGGCGGAGTTTCCAAGTCGAGGATCGGCGCGCCTTTGCTACGCAGCACCGTGCCTTGATACACGGCCGGCATGTATCCGTTGGACCAGTTCTTGGCGCCACTGATCGGACCGCCCGAAGGATCGAGCATCACGCAGAAGCCTGGCAGATTTTCGTTCACCGAACCCAGGCCGTAATTCAGCCAAGAGCCCAAGGCCGGGCTGCCGGATAGAATTTTGCCGGAGTTCATTTGCAACATCGCCGAGCCGTGAATAGGAGAATCCGCCTGCATGCTCTTGATGAAGGCGATGTCGTCCACGCATTGCGAAAGATGCGGAAACAATTCGGAGACCCACTGTCCAGATTGTCCATACTGCTTGAAGTTCCACTTGGGACCGACCACGCGACCGACGTTTTTCTCGCCGCCCCGGCCCTTAGTTTTAACCGGCACGGTTTTGCCATCGAGTTCATACAGCTTGGGTTTGTAGTCAAACGTGTCGACGTGGCTTGGCCCGCCATACATGAACAAGAAAATCACGCTGGTGGCTTTAGCCGGAATTTGCGTGGGCTTGGGCGCCAGCGGGTTGGCGAGCGTTGATGCCATGGCCGCGCCGCGGGCTGGCTGATTGAAAAAACCATCGCGCGAGAGCAAACCGGCCAGCGCCACGGACGTAAAACCGGCGCCGGCTTGCCATAAGAATTCGCGGCGCGTGCGGCCGCAGAAGTTGCTAGATGATCGATGCGGATCGTTGAATGCCATGCGTGCTCTCGTCAAAGTGTGTTTGCGTCTCGTCACAGAGGCCGATTGGCGCACGAGTCTGCTTCGGTGCGCGAGCCCTAATCCAAAAACACGAATTCGTTCAGGTTCAGCGCCATCAGGCAAAAATATTTCATCGCCGCGTCCGGCGAACAATGGTGTTTGTCGGCCAGGGTTTGTAAGAGTTTGAGGCTGCGGTCGACGGTCTTGGCATCCGGCTCGCGCGAGGCAATTAACCACAGTGCGCGCTTGATTTGCGCGGGCGGTTGATCGCCGGCGTCGCGGCGGATGCGCTCCAGCAGTTTGCCCGCCATTTGGTTGGCGAACTCGCCGTTGAGCATGCTCAGCGCTTGCGCCGGCTGAGTGGTGGCAAAACGGACCGGGCAACTGCCGTCGGTATCGGCAAAATCGAAGTCGGCCAAAATCGGCGTGATCAGCGACCGCTTGGCGTGAATGTAGATGCTGCGCCGCGCGGCTTCCTCCGGCGAGGAATGTCCCCAGCCGGCGCCAGGCACGGACTGGCCCGCCATGACTTGTTTGCTGATTTCCGGATAGACGCCCGGCCCATACATTTTGTCGTTGAGAGTACCAGTCGCGGCCAGGATCGAATCGCGAACTTCTTCGGCCGTGAGTCGGCGGATATCGAAGCGCCAGAAGAGATCGTTGAGCGAATCCTTGGCGAGCGCCTCGGAATTGCCGCGCGACGATTGCCGATAAGCGCTGGAGAGCATCAGCAGGCGATGCAGCGGCTTGAGTTGCCAGTTATTGCGGACCAGTTCGGCAGCCAGCCAATCGAGCAGCTCGGGATGGGTGGGCGAATCGCCCAGGTTGCCAAAGTTGCTGCTGCTGCGGACGATGCCGCGGCCAAAGTGATATTGCCAGACGCGATTGGCCATCACCCGCGAGGTTAACATATTGTCTGGCGAGGCAATCCAGTTGGCCAGCGCGAGCCGCCGGCCCGATGTTTTGCCATCGGCGGGCGGCTTGATCTCCGGCAGCGACGACTTGAAAATCGCCGGCACGCTGGTCGTGACCGACTTGCCGGGCACGTGCGGGTTGCCGCGCGCAAAAATAAATGTTTCGGGCGGCTTGGGCAGGCATTTAATGCCCAGCGTGGTTTCGCGTGCCGGCAATTTGCCCAACTCCGCTTCGGCCGCTGCCCGTTGCTGTCTGAGTTCGGAATATGAGGCCCAATCGGCCGGTTCGAGCATTTTTACTAGCTTGGCGGCCAGCAGTTTGTCGCGGCCTTTGCCTTCGCTCTTGCGTTGATCTTCGGCCGACATCTTAGTGATGCCGCGCTGTTCGAGTTCGTGAATCTCGCGATTGAATGGCTCCAGCTTGCGTTCCATTTCTTCGTAGCGCGCGACAATTTGCGGCGACGACATATCCACTTGGTTGCCTTCGCCAAATGGCCGAATTTCATGCACGGCCGCAAGCATGCCGTAATAATCGACCTGCGAAATCGGATCGATCTTATGATCGTGGCAACGGGCGCAGTTGATTGTCAGCCCCAGAAACACTTGCCCTGTAGTGGCAACGATGTCATCCAGTTCATCGTAGCGGGCTTGCAACCGATCGGCCGGTTCGTCGTCCCATAATCCGAGCCGGTAATAGCCGGTGGCGGCGATGCTGTCGGGCGTCACCAGCGGCAACTCGTCGCCAGCGAGTTGCTCGCGGACGAATTGATCGTAGGGCTTGTCGTCGTTAAATGAGCGAATGACGTAATCGCGAAATCGCCAGGCATTTTGTTTAATGCCATCGCGCTCGAAACTGTTAGTATCGGCAAAACGGACCAGGTCCAACCAATGACGGCCCCACTTTTCGCCGTAATGCGGCGAGGCCAACAGCCGGTCGATCACTTTCGCGTAAGCGTCGGGCGACGTATCGGCCAAAAAGGCAACAACTTCTTCCGGAGTTGGCGGCAAACCAGTCAGATCAAAGTAAGCACGGCGGAGCAGCGTGGCTTTGTCGGCCGGCGGCGCAGGAGTTAAGCCGTTTTCTTCCAGTCGGGCCAGAATGAACGCATCAATGGGATTGGTGACCCAATCGGCCTTGGTAACTTTCGGCGGCTGCTGCGGTTGTGGCGGCTCGAACGCCCAATGCCCTCGCCACGGCGCGCCGACTTCGATCCAGCGGCGCACCACTTCGATTTCTGCCGGCTTGAGTGGTTTACTCTTGGGCGGCATCCGCTCGTCGGCGTCTTTGGACGTGATGCGGGCCAGCAGTTCGCTTTTTTCGGGATGCCCTGGCACAATGGCCGGCGCGCCGCCGTCGCGGCTGCCGAAAGCACTTTCTTTTTGGCTGAGTTTCAGACCTGCTTCGGCTTTATCCGGTCCGTGGCAGGCAAAGCAGTGACGGGCCAGCAGCGGCTGCACGGCCGCGGCGAGCTTGGCCGCTTCCGCAGCGCGAGTCGTCGGATCGAGCGAAGATGTCTCAGCCGCGTTCAAAGTCGCCGGAGAAACATGCGCGATTGCGAATACGCAGACAATCAGCAACAGAATTGCAATCCATCGCGACATGGTCTTCGCTCTGGGCGGGTGTTGGAAAGGGAACCGGAGGCGGGACGGAAGAGCAGGCGATACCGGCCGATCAGAGGCACTTGTTTCATTATGACCTGCCGCCGTCTTGGTTGACAATGACGCGGGACGATTTTTCGGATTTGCAATGTCGGCGTGGGGGTGTCGCTTGGCGACCGACAAGGCCTGCACGGATTTGCCTCGGAGCGCTCGGAGATGTTAACATGAATGTCCCGTGATACCTGCCCTACTTCGACCCCCAACGGGTTGCTCACCGATATGAACCTGCCTCGCCCCGCCCCGCTCGATTCGCGTGATGTTTGCCGTCGTTCGTTTTTGATGCAAAGTGCATTCGGACTCGGCGGCATGGCGCTGGCTTCGCTGATGGATCCGCGGTTGATTGGCTCGGCCGGCGCCGCCGAAGCGGCCGACCCGCTGCAGCAAAGCCACGGCGCCGTACTTCCGCTGCACTTTGCGCCAAAAGCCAAACGCGTGATTCACCTCTGCATGGCGGGCGGACCGTCGCATCTCGAAACATTCGATTGGCGTCCCGAACTCAAAAAGCTGGATGGGCAGCCATTTCCCGAATCGTTTACCAAGGGCCAGCAACTGGCACAGTTACAGAATATGGTGCTGAAAGCCCGCGGACCGTTTTGCAATTTCGCCAAGCACGGTCAGGCTGGCATCGAAATTTCGGACATTTTTCCACAAATGGCCACCGTGGCTGACGAGATGTGCGTCATTCGCTCGATGACCACCGAGCAGATCAATCACGACACGGCGCATGCGTTTATGAACGCCGGTTCGATCATCAAAGGCCGGCCCAGCATGGGCAGTTGGCTGCTGTATGGACTCGGAGCGGAGACGGAAGAGTTGCCGGGCTTTGTGGTCATGACGTCGGCCGGCAAAACGGGTTTGCAACCAGTCTCCGCGCGGCAATGGAGCAGCGGGTTCTTGCCCAGCAAGTTCCAGGGCATTCAGTTTCAATCAAAGGGCGACGCCGTGCATTATCTCGGCAGCCCCGACGGCGTTTGCCAGAGCCAGCAGCGGCAAGTCGTGGAAGAAGTGCAGCGACTCAACGGCTTACTGGCCGAACAGCGCATCGATCCAGAAATTCAAACCCGCATTGCGCAGTACGAACTGGCCTTCAAGATGCAGAGTAGCGTGCCGGAATTGACCGACATGACTCATGAATCGAAGGAGATGCTGGAGTTGTATGGAGTCAAGCATCCCGGCGATGGCAGCTTTGCTTCGAATTGTCTGCTCGCTCGGCGACTGGCCGAACGGGGCGTGCGGATGATCCAGCTTTATCACCGCGCTTGGGATCACCACGGCGGCATCGAAGACGGCATGAAGAGTGCGGCGGCCGATGTTGATCGCCCCGTGGCAGCGCTGATTAAGGACCTCAAACAGCGCGGCATGCTCAACGACACGCTCATTCTTTGGGGCGGCGAGTTCGGACGCACGCCCATGGGGCAAGGCAGCGGGCGCGATCACCACATTCTGGGCTTCAGCTTGTTTTTGGCAGGCGGTGGCGTCAAAGCCGGAACTGTCTATGGTTCGACCGACGAACTGGGTTACCGCGCGGTCGAAAACGTGGTGCAAGTTCACGATCTGCACGCCACGATGCTCAAATTGCTGGGCATCGATCACAAACGGATGACCGTCAAATTCCAAGGCTTAGATATGCGTTTGACTGGCGTTGCCGGCAACGTCGTCGACGGAATTCTGGCCTAAGCGCCGGACCGAATATCCGGCAGCCGTGCGGTGATTGCCAGATCGGCGGCCACGGTTGTTACGCGATAATCTATGCTGCTTGCGCAAAGCTGCGCGAGAATTCCGGGCAAACGACGGCAGCCAGGTAACTTGCATAGTTGCAGTCGCGAAGGCCGAAACAAGATTGTGCGAGAGTATCACTGCGCGTAGTCGGCGGTTCTGCCTGTTTGGCGATTGACTCGGACGGATGCCCTATCGATGACCATCGAACTGATCGAAATCGCGATGGCGGTGATGTTCGTGGCCGTTTGGCTGTTGGCGGCCGACATAACCTTCCGCGAAAAGCCGCAAGCCGGGCCACGCAGTGCTCCACAACCGGACCAAGGCGGCCGCGAGATTCAGGGCTTGCACATTCGCGAGAAATTGCGGGCCGCACGCGCCCGCCGCCCGCAACGCACGACGCGCACTCCGCCAGGCGCCAGCTAAACCGTACAACGGTTGCCCGTTGACCGTACTGTTTCGCCGCGACGATTTGGCAATTGACGCTGCAATCGATTCAGCAGCGCTGCGGAACGGCGTTCTGGCTCCGCGGGCAAATGGCGCGGTCCCGCACGTCAGGCCACAGGGCGGTTGAACGTAACTTCGTGAACGACTTTTCCGAGTACGTCGCGAAGTTGAATCGTCAATTGGCAGACGTTTTTTTCCGCATGTAAAGTGGCGGACAGAAATCCGCCCTTTTGCCGGTGAAACTGGTGATAGGTTTTATCCTCGCCCGGCGAACCGCTGGCGTGCTGGTCGCTGGCGGGGCCTACGCTGAATTCGCGAACTTTGGTTTGAGGGTGGATTGAATCGTACTGCCAATGGCGGTCGCCGCAGATGACGAAAAAGTTTTCCGGCACGTGGTCGTGCAGCCACTGGCGCAGTTCATCGCCTTCGTGCTGAAAACCCGGATTGGAATGATTGTCGTTTTTGTTGCCGCGATCTGGCCCCACCAAGGGAGTTGGACTGACCAGAATTTTCCAGGTTGCGGTGCTCTCTTGCACGGTGCGTTTGAACCAGTCTTTTTGCTTTTGGCCCCAAATGGTTTTCTTGGGGCTGTCCTGCTCGTTGTTGGGCGAGCGATAGTCGCGTCCCTCGCTGAACCAGACCTGCAGATCGCGCCCCCAGCGCACGGTTCGATAACATTCGTCATCGCCCATTGCCGCTTGTTTTTTGAAAATGGCCTCGCCTTGGGCGAACGTGAATTCGCCCAATTTCTGGCCGGGCCAAGAATCGTTTTTCAGCGTGTCGTGATCGTCCTTGAGCCAGTAAGTGCCGACATTGCGGTTGAACTCCATTAATCGCGGCAGGCTGAACATCCGTTGCCAGTGATAGTTGGCTAGTGCGTCATCCAGTCTTAATTTTCGGGTAGAGTCGCTTGAGTTTCAGGCGTGCGTTTTCGATTTTGAATTGCCAGTCGACGCCGCGTTGTTTGTCGTTGGTCTTGGTTGACCAAGCTGCGATTTCTGATTGCAAGAG
>JBBRCE010000048.1:0-38203 GCA_038205115.1 Pirellulales bacterium | reverse complement strand
GAGGTGCCAAACCGCTTCGCCGCTATGGACGCTCGGAAGCGATAAGCCTGTTATCCCCGGAGTACCTTTTATCTGATGAGCGACGGCCTTTCCATCCAGCACCGCCGGATCACTAAGCCCTACTTTCGTATCTGCTCGACTTATGGGTCTCGCAGTTAAGCACTCTTCTACCTTTACGCTCGATGCCTGATTGCCGACCAGGCTGAGAGTACCATTGGGCTCCTCCGTTACTCTTTTGGAGGAGACCGCCCCAGTCAAACTGCCCAACTGACACTGTCTTCCGCCCGGTTTCACGGGAATCGGAGTTAGAACTAAAACATGCCCAGGGTGGTATTTCAACGTTGGCTCCCCGATGACTGGCGTCACCGGTTCACAGCCTCCCACCTATCCTACACAGAACATATCACAGCCCAATATCAGCCTACAGTAAAGGTTCACGGGGTCTTTCCGTCACACTGCGGGTACGTGGCATCTTCACCACGGCTACAATTTCACCGGGTCTCTGGTTGAGACAGTGCATCAGTCGTTACGCCATTCATGCAGGTCGGAACTTACCCGACAAGGAACTTCGCTACCTTAGGACCGTCATAGTTACGGCCGCCGTTTATTGGGGCTTCGGTCGCAAGCTTCGCCTTACGGCTAACCTTCTTCCTTAACCTACCAACACCGGGCAGGCGTCAGACTCTATACATCCACTTGCGTGTTAGCAGAGTCCTGTGTTTTTGATAAACAGTCGCTGATGCCGATTTACTGTGACCTACTTACGTAGGCACCCCTTATCGCGAACTTACGGGGTCATTTTGCAGAGTTCCTTAACCAGAGTTCTCCCGAGCGCCTTAGACTTCTCGTCTCGCCTACCTGTGTCAGTTTTAGTACGGTCGCCAACGCTTCAACCCTTAGAAGATTTTCTTGGACGCCATTCGGATGACTACGAGATCGTAAACGCTCTCGGTCCCCATGGTCGGATATAAGGGCGGATTTTCCAATCCCTCACTTTCCATGGGTCCACGGACATTTCTAGTCGTACCGCTCACCCTACAGACGCCGTCCCTCCATCGGTCCACGTTGCGGCGCAGGAATGTTGACCTGCTATCCATCGTCTACGCCCTTCGGCCTCGACTAAGGTACCGGCTAACCCTGGGCGGAATTACCTTCCCCAGGAAACCTTAGGCTTTCGGCGAGCAGGATTCTCACCTGCTTTATCGTTACTCATTCCGGCATAATCACCTGTACACCCCAACACCGCTCCTTACGGTACGGCTCGTATCTGATGTACAGCGCTCTCCTACCAATTCTTACGAATTCCACTGCTTCGGTGTAGAACTTACTCCCGATCATTATCGGCGCAGAATTGCTCGGCCAGTAAGCTGTTACGCACTTTTTAAATGGTGGCTGCTTCTAAGCCAACATCCTGGCTGTCACGGCAACTCAACTTCCTTAGTGACTAAGTTCTACTTTGGGACCTTAGCAGATGATCTGGGTTGTTTCCCTCTCGACCGCGAAGCTTATCCCTCGCGGACTGACTCCCGATGTAGTCGCACCGGTATTCGGAGTTTGGTTCAGCAGGGTACGTTGGAAAACGCCCCAAGCCGATTCAGTATCTCTACCCCCGGTACGTAGTAAATCGAGGCTAGCCCTAAAGCTATTTCGGAGAGAACGAGCTATCTCTGCGCTTGATTAGACTTTCACTCCTCCCCACAAGTCATCCCATCGGTTTTCAACCCAAGTGGGTTCGGTCCTCCACGCGGTATAACCCGCGGTTCAACCTGCTCATGGGTAGTTCGTGCAGTTTCGCGTCTACCACCAACGACTGTGTCGCCCTATTCAGACTCGGTTTCCCTATGGCTCCGGCCCTTAAAGCCTTAACCTAGCCGCTGACGGTAACTCGCCGGATCATTATGCAAAAGGCACGCCGTCACACATTCCCCGTGAGGGGCATAGTGCTCCGACCGCTTGTAGGCGTATGGTTTCAGGTTCAGTATCCTCCCCTAACAGGGGTTCTTCCCATCTTTCAGTCGCCCTACTGAGTTCACTATCGGTCACCAGAGAGTATTTAGCCTTGCGGGATGGTCCCCGCGGATTCAGTCGGGGTTCCACGTGACCCGACCTACTCAGGTACCCTTCGAGAGGCTATCTACTGTCGCATACGGGCCTGTCACCCTCTATGGACGACCTTTCCAGATCGTTCTGCTAGTAAATAACTTGGTAACTCTCATGTGAAGGGCCCTACAACCCCATGAAGAAAATCTTCACGGTTTGGGCTGTTTCCCGTTCGCTCGCCGCTACTGAGGAAATCGATTTTTCTTTCTTTTCCTGCGGATACTTAGATGTTTCAGTTCTCCGCGTTCACTGTATGCAACTATGGATTCATTGCATACCTGTTCGGGAATCTCCGGATCATAACTCATTTGACAGTTACCCGGAGCTTATCGCAGTCTTTCACGCCCTTCAAAGTCTTCTGGTGCCAAGACATCCCCCATACGCCCTTAGTAGCTTGACCACATGAATCCAACCCTCTTGAAGCCGAAGCCGCAATCGTGCCAGATCCCGTGGACTCACTACGCTCGATCATTAATCGAGCTAGTAACGAATAACTAACGCTCGACCCGCTGGACCTCAAGAGCAAGCCCCTGAGACCAAACGAAGTCGCGTGCTAAGTGCCTTGGAGAACATAGATAACACGCTTACGCGTGCCATCTTGTTCAAAATTACAAGATGCCAATTACCACAACCAAATTGTCAAAGAACGACAAAAACGAGCCACAATGCAACGCATTGACGCTCGTTTCGCTGCCCCAATGGACAGAGGCCGGTCCCGCTACACCAACCCGTCGCTAAGCTCAAGCCAATTACTGGCATCAACTCAACAACCGGCTCTCAGCGGAGTCGGCCTCTGGCCATCCATTCAACAGCCATCCGTCTCGCTACCACTCACTTAAACTTCGTCCTGCCAAGTGCCTCGCGGCAGGTGACAAGAGTCCAAAATTACCAAACTCATCAAGGCCTGTCAAAGGCTAAAAGCGACGGTTCGAAAAACTTTTTTTAAGCCAAGCTGGCTTTTGCTTTTCGCTGCTGCCGTCAATGCCTGCCTGCCACCTCGAAGCTGCCGCATCGAAGCTGCCGCATCGAGCATCGAAATCAATCGTTGCCTGCGTTGCGGGAGTGGATTATAGCGGAACAGAGTTTGCCCACAAGTCCCGCCACTTGTTTCTTTCGAAAATTCTTCGTTCGTCGGCCGCAGTGGCCGTTATTCTCGGAAAATTCAGCATTTTTCCAGACATCGACTGCGGCCGTTTCGTCGCGCGACTCTCGCTTTTTGAGTGTTTGCCGCACGACTTCGTCGGCGGTTGCCGACATCGCCGTACTGCTGCTGAACTGCTATCGATGGTCCGTCAACGCCTGGCCGAAAATCCAGAAAGGAGTCATCGGCCTCACGAATGAGCTTTAATGAGAAATACCTGCCGCCGCCGTTAAGTTCGGCCGCCATCCGCTCGCCGATTTCGTGAATGAATTCGCTCAAGTTTCTGATCTCCCGAGCTTTTTTTCGCGAACAATCCGCATGCCTGCCCGGTCCGAATCCTGCCATGCTGCAGGCGGCAACTTGACCGTCGGCTGCGGACTGCCGACAATCGAAGCAGTTCAACGCGGATTTTTTGCCTGTTTTTTCGGATGGAAATCGATGCCTGCCCTCAGCCAAGTCCCTAACGCTCTCGGCCGATTTGGCTTGTTCGGCGGCCGTTACGTGCCGGAAACACTCACTCGTGCGCTGGATGAACTGGCGGTGCAGTACGCTGCCGCGCAGGCCGATCCGGCGTTTGCCGCCCAACTAACTTCGCTTTGGAAGCATTACGTCGGCCGGCCGTCGCCGCTGTATCATGCCGAGCGGCTCAGCAAACATTGCGGCGGCGCGCAAATCTACTTGAAGCGCGAGGATCTCAATCACACCGGCGCGCACAAAATCAATAACACGCTCGGTCAGGCACTGCTCACCATTCGCATGGGCAAACGCCGGGTCATTGCCGAAACCGGCGCCGGACAGCATGGCGTGGCCACCGCCACCGCCTGCGCGCGATTCGGCCTGGAGTGCGTGGTGTATATGGGCGAAGAAGACATCCGCCGTCAGGCGCCAAACGTGTTCAGCATGAAGCTACTGGGCGCGGAAGTCCGCCCGGTCAGCAGCGGATCGCGTACGCTACGCGACGCCATTAACGAGGCGATGCGCGAGTGGATGAGTTCCGTCGAAAACACGCACTATATCCTGGGCTCGGTCGTCGGACCGCATCCTTTTCCGCAAATTGTCCGCGATTTCCAGGCGGTCATCGGTCGCGAAACCATCGAGCAAAGCCGCGAGCAACTCGGCCGAATGCCGGATCAAGTGATCGCCTGTGTGGGCGGTGGCAGCAACGCGGCCGGAATTTTTTATCCGTTTGTCGATGTACCCAACGTGCAACTGCTGGGCGTGGAAGCGGGCGGGCGGTCCGACAAGCCGGGCGATCACGCATCGCCACTCTCCTATGGCGAGCCGGGCGTGTTGCACGGCAGTTTCAGCTACGTAATGCAAGACGAAGACGGCCAAACCTGCGACGTACACAGTATTTCGGCCGGATTGGATTATCCGGGCGTCGGGCCGGAGCACAGTTACTGGAAAGATTCTGGCCGCGTGCAGTACACATCGTGTCGCGACTCCGATGCGATGGCGGCGTTCGATTTATTGGCCCGCAACGAAGGCATTTTGCCGGCTTTGGAAAGCTCGCACGCCGTGGCCAAGGCGATCGAACTCGCTCCACGAATGTCCGCGGACCAGGTGATTGTGGTTTGCCTGTCAGGGCGCGGCGATAAAGACGCGGCGGAAATCGCCCGGCTAAAATCTGGCGGCTGATGGTATAACTGGCCGGAATTCGTCGCCCGCCCATCACGCGCCGACGATCAACAAAATGCAACCTTTTCGAGAAAATCCATTCGCGGCATGTCTTCCATCGATCAAATGTTCGCGCGGCTTAAAACATCCGGCGAAAAAGCGCTGATGCCGTTCGTCACGGCCGGCGATCCGGATTTGCAGTTCACCGCCGATGTGCTGCGCGAACTGGCCGCGCGCGGCGCCAGTATGTGCGAGCTGGGCATTCCCTACAGCGATCCGATTGCCGACGGCCCGGTGATTCAAGAATCTTACACGCGGGCGCTGGCCAAAAAAATCAAGCTCGCCCAAATCTTAGCCATGACGCGTGAGATCACGCCGACGCTCTCCGCGCCAATTGTGACCATGCTGAGTTATGCGATCGTTTATCGTCATGGTCTCGAAAAATATGTGGACGACGCACAAGCGGCCGGAATGGCAGGGACGATCGTGCCGGACTTGCCTGTTGAAGAAGCCGTGGCACTTTCCAAAATTTGTCGCCAGCGCGATTTCAGTTTGATTCAGTTGGTTACGCCCACCACGACTCGCGAGCGCGCGTTGCACATTGCCGAAACGTCAACCGGCTTTCTGTACTACGTCTCAGTAACCGGCATTACCGGCGAGCGGACGCAGTTGCCGGCCGATCTGGCGGAGAATGTCAGTTGGCTGCGATCGCAAACGCCCCTGCCCATTTGCATCGGTTTTGGAATTAGCCAGGCGGAGCATGTGCGAATGTTGGCGCCGGCCGCCGATGGCCTGATTGTTGGCTCGGCCGTGGTGCGGCGAATTGCCGAGGCAGCCACACAACCGCGCGAGCAGGTGCTCAAATCGGTGGGCGACTACGTTGCCGGCTTGGTCGCCGCGCTGAAGTAGTGCGTGCTCGAACCTGCGGATCCGCCGCGGAAGCAAGTTAAGCCGGCGGTGCGGGGTGTTGCCGAGCTTGGACCAGCGCCAGGTCATCCACGTCACATCACGTATTGGCGTCGCAAGGCGGCCAGCGGTTTAAGCGCCTCGCACGATGCATCGCGGAACAGCTTGGTGCAGGCCTGATCGTTGGCGCTGGCCGCAAACGGCCACGATTGCAGAAACACGCCTTGCACAGCTTGCTTGGCAAACAACAGCGGTACCGTGCGACGGATGAGCGATTGCATGTCGTGATTTGCCGACACCGTGGCCGAATTCTGCCAAGAAAGTTGCACGATCAGCGGCAAGTTCAGCGACGACCAGCGATCGATTTGCCGGCTGATTTCCAGCGGATCGCGGGGAGCCGTGCCGGACTCGTGCGAGCCGAGATTGATTTCCACGGCGAAGCCAGCCAGGCCAATTTCCGCCCGCGCGAGGGTGTCGGCAAAATGCAGGGGCGGCAGATCCATTTCGCGCTTGGCCAGATATTCGCACCACGGCTGGTCGAACGTAATCAGAATCGGCGCGCGCGGATCGGCCGCGCGAACGGCTTCGATCAAACGCACCGCCAGACGCAGCCGCTGCTCTTCGCCCAAGTGGAACATGTCCGTGGTGTTCAGACCGGCGGCGCAATTCCAGAGATTGACGCGATTGCGATACCGGGCGGCCACCGTCTTTACATAATCGGCCGCCAAGTCCGCCAGGTTGTCGAAGTCGCCATCAAACAACATCAGCCAGTCCGGCACTGCGCGGCGCTCGAAGCGAATGATCGGACCGCCGTAGATGCGCAAATTCTGCGCCTGACACCAGGCAATTTGCTGCTCCGGAATCGACCAATCGCGAGCGCCCTGCTCGGGCTCAACGTTGCGCCAAGTACACGGCACTTGCGCCGTGTTGAAGGCCGCGCAAATGGCTTGATCGAGCGTTTGATCCGGCAGGTTGTCTTCCAGATTTCCGCCGAGCAGCACCGCTAACTTTGGCGTCTGCCGCTGGCGAATCGCCAGCACTTGCTGGGCGTAACCGGCGGCCAACGCCTCGCCCAAGTTGAGCGTCATCACCAAACTTTTTTCGGCTTCCACAGCGGCATCGACCGGATCGCTTTTGCGCGACGCGGCGCGGGTGAACTGATGGGTCGCTTCGCTGGTGCGGCTCAACAGGTCATCGTCGATCAGCATGCCAGACATTTGCCAATTGAACATCTGGTTGCGCAGGCGATTGAGCATGCCACGCGCCAGTTCCACCTCCAACAGGTAGGGCTCGTCGGACTCAATCAGCGTGCCGGTGCCGAGCATCACATTTCCATGCCCTTCGACGTGCCACGGCAACCAGAAGCAACCGGAATCGTTTTCCTCGCGATCGACGAGCAAGCCCTCGTCGCTGAGCAAAATGCTGGCGTTCCAAGGGACGTCGTCCGCGCCTGCCAGATACGAACGCTGGATTGCGTTGGGCAGCAACCGATCGCGTTGCGCTAGCACGAATTGCATCAAACCCATTGCCGTGCGATCCCCAATCCAAGTCGCCGCGTGGTACCGGCTTGATTATGCCGCTGCTGCGAGTCTACCGCAGTCGGACCCGAGCCACAACTAGTTGCCGGCGATCGCCATGTTTCCAGCGGCCTAAGGTATCGGACGTTTTCCGAGTCGAGCGCTTCGCGCCAGGCATGCGGAGCAGCGAAATTCCCAGCTCGTCCACGGCTGGCAATTGATGTGGCCGGCAAGCCGAACGTACCCTCGCGGCTCCTTTGGTCGACACACCGCGTTGAAGGCAGCGGGCTCCACAAGTGCTTGCCGTTCGGCAGCGCATCACTGAGCCTTTTGCGCGTTTTACGTAGGTAAATCCCTTACTTTCGCGGCCAACACCAGCGCTTGACCGAGTCGAGCGTCAACGTAGGTTTAGCGTGAGGAGCCGCCTGGGCCGCGCGAACGGTTCTGGAACGAATTTTGCGCGTTGCGTTTGGCTGGGCAAATTCCCAGGCTGATCCCGTTTGATCGACCACTGACTGTCGAGGGTCCGTTGAATCCAATCATTGTCGGCAACGATGCCGCCATCGCGGACCGAATTTGCGCTGCCTTACATCGCTTTGGCGTGGATCGATCGCAGGCTCAGGTCTTGTCGCCGGATGTCGCATTTGCCGCCCTGCAATCGGCGAAAACACAATCGGTTCAGCTCGTTTTTGTCGCCAGCCGAAATTTCGCGGCAGAAGATCTAGCCTGGTTGCAGCGGCTTTGCTCGCTGGCGAACGAGCGGGTGCGATTTGTGGCCGTTGGACCCGTCTGCGACCCACGCGTGGTGATTCGCGTCATCCGTTACGGCGTGCTGGACTATCTCGACGTCAACGACAATTTCGATTCCGAATTGACAATGCTGATCGAGCGTCTCAAACGCGTGCGTCGCGATGTCACTCAAAGCGGTAAGATGTTTGCCGTCTTCAGCCCGAGCGGCGGGGCCGGTGTCAGCGCGGTGGCCAGCAATTTGGCCGTGGCCATTGCCAACAAGCGTGCATCCTGCGCGCTGCTCGATCTGCACGTGCATGGAGGCGATCAGGTCACATTATTTAACGCCGCGCCACGGCACACGCTTTCCGCGCTGGCCAGCAAAGCCGAGAACTTCGATCTAGCAATGTTCGAGCAAGCGCTGGTCAAGCACCCAACCGGCGTTAGTTTGCTGGCCGGCCCCGAGCCATTTGGCGACGATCGTCAAATCACTCCGCAGGTAATCCAAAAAGCCGTGCAATTCGCGCGGACCAGTTGCCTGCACACGGTGGCCGATATGGAAGGTGCCAAACTTCCCGACCAAATTCGGGTGCTGGCCACCAGCGCGCAGATCGTGATGGTCTTCCGAGCCGACTACGTTTCGATCACGCGCGTCATCAAATGCCTGGAGTATTTCAAAGCCTCCAATATTTCCAGCGATCAGTTGTTGCTCGTTGCCAATCGCGTCGGGCAAACCAACGAGTTACCGATCGCCAAAATCGAAGAAACATTGGGCCGCGCCATCCGACATCGGCTGCCGGACGACTCGGCTGCCGTGAATATGTCGTTCAATCTGGGCGAACCGCTGGTCAAGTCGGCGCCAAAGTCGTGCTTTGCCGCCGCCATATGCAACCTGGCCGACGACCTGTTGGGCGAGCGTCCCGAGCCCACGGCAATTGCGCCTGCGCATTGGCTCAAACCGTTTAGAACCGCAGCGGGACGAATGGGCAACATCTTCGACCAAATCGCTCGGCCCGCACTCCAACTCAATCGAGATAAAGCATGAACGAACTTATGACCGAGAATATCTTCAACTCGACCGCTCACAACGAAGATCGCGAATTCAACACGCTCAAAGCGGAACTGCATCAGAAGTTGATCGGCGGCTTGAACCTGTCCGTCATTCGCACCGTCGAGCCCGAGCGGCTGCGGGCCGAACTGCGCCGTGGTGCCGAAGAACTCTGTAACAGCCACGCCAGTCTGCTCAGCCTGACCGACCGCGAGCGCCTGGTCGACGACATGTTGCACGAAACGCTGGGGCTCGGTCCGCTCGAACCGCTGATGGCCGACCCCACCATTTCCGACATCCTCATCAACGGCGTTTCCGCCGTGTACGTCGAACGCCGCGGCAAGCTGGAACGCACGGATGTTCGATTCCGCGACGAAAACCACCTGCTCAGCGTCGTGCAACGCATTGCCGGCCGCGTCGGGCGCCGCGTGGACGAATCCAGCCCAATGGTCGACGCGCGATTGTCGGACGGCAGCCGGCTGAATGCCGTCATCAAGCCGCTGGCCATCGACGGCGCGCTGGTCTCGATCCGCCGGTTTGGCGCCCGGCCGCTACTCGTTGGCGACCTGCTCGCCAAACGGACCGCCGTGCCAGAGATGATTGCCTTTCTGGCGGCCTGCGTCAAAGCCAAGCTCAACATCATGATCTCCGGCGGCACCGGCAGCGGAAAGTCCACGCTGCTCAACATCCTCTCCAGCTACATCGCGCCTGAAGAGCGAATCGTCACCATCGAAGATGTCGCCGAACTTAAGCTGCAACAGCCGCACGTGGCACTCATGGAAACGCGGCCAGCCAACTTGGAAGGCCGGGGAGAAGTGACCTGCCGCGATCTGCTCAAAAATGCGCTGCGAATGCGGCCAGACCGGATCATCGTCGGCGAGTGCCGCGGCAAAGAAGCTTCCGACATGCTCCAAGCGCTCAACACCGGGCACAACGGCGGCATGACCACCATTCACGCCAAAGACGCCCGCGACGCCACCAGTCGGCTGGCCGTGTTGGTTGGAATGTCGTCGCCGGAGTTGCCCATGCACTTCATCCATCGGCAAATATCCTCCGGCCTGCAAATCATCGTGCAAGTGTCGCGGTTGGCTGGCGGCGCTCGCAAGATCACGCAAATCAGCGAAGTGCTGGGCATGCAAGGCGAAAACATCACCATGCACGATCTCTTCGTCTACGAGCAGACCGGCATCAACCATCTGCAAGAAGCCGAAGGCCGATTTCTCGTCACCGGCATTCAACCGCATTGCTTGCGAACCCTTCGCAGCGCGGGCATTGAACTGCCCACCGCAATGTTCGAGCGCGGCCCGCGCGATTCCGACCGCATGGCTTCGCTCGGCATGGAGTCGAACTAATGATGAGTCCTTGGTCACTGACATGTTGGCGAATGGCGATTTCGACAGCCATCGCGGCGATCGTCGGTTCAATGATCTACGAGTACTTCTTCGCATACCGAGTTCGGTTGGCCGAACGAATGTCCCGGCTGCGTCGTCGCCATGGCGACACGCAAACCTCGCTATTCAACTCCGAAAAAGCTCAAGATGTGGCAATCACCCGTTTCGTCGGTAAGGTCCAAGCGCGCGTTTCGCTATCGCTGGAAAAAGCCGGATTGTCCATCTCGCTGGGCAAACTGGTGGTGATCGGCCTGGTGGCAGGTCTGGCGCTTTCCGCTCTGGCCGTTTTAATTTCGCGACGTTGGTGGGTCATTGCCCCGGCGTTTTGCCTGGCCGTCGGCCTGCAATTCGGCTATCTGGTCATCTGCAGAAATCGGCGACAAGCGCTGCTGCTCAGTCAATTGCCCAAAGCGTTCGAAGTCATTGCCAGCGCCGTCCGCTCGGGCCGAACCGTCTCGAGTTCGTTTCAACTTGTCGCCGACGAATTCGACTCGCCCATCTCCTAAGAATTTCGCCGCTGCCACGAGCAACAGAAGCTCGGCATGTCCGACGAACTCGCGCTTCGCAACCTGGCCAAGCGAACCGGCATTATCGAAATCCGAATTTTCGTGGTGGCACTGCTGGTGCAAAGCCGCTGTGGCGGCGACCTGATCAAAATGCTCGCCAATCTGACGGAAATGATCCGCAAACGTCTCAAGCTGAAGCGCCGCGTCCGCGCCATGACCGGCGAAAATCGGCTTCAAGCGGTGATTTTGATCGTGCTTCCAATCTTGGCTTTCGCAGGGCTCAGCATCTTGGCGCCCGACTATGTTTCCGAACTCCTCAAGCGCCCCTGGCTGCTCACGCTTACCGCCACAGCACAACTGTTAGGCGCGTTGTGGATTCGACATTACATCAACTTCGAATACTAAATCGGGAGCAGGTCGCGTGCTGACGTTAATTTCCATCTCGATCGCCGTATTTTGCGCCGTGCTTTGCGGCGGCTACGCGTGCCTGACTCTGATCGATCGCTATGCGGCGCAGGTCGAGACGCGAATTCGCAAGCTCAAGCCATCGCATCAGCAATCCGCTGCGGCGCCGTTCGTCGCGGAACCGTCGAGCACTGTGCCATCGGCGGCCATCCTATTGCTCCAACGTTTGGCGCCGCGACTTGGCAAAGAGCAAAAGTCGTATCAAATCCGACTAACCCTCGCTGGCTTCTATTCACCTTCTGCACTGGCGTACTTTTTCGGCGCTCGACTGCTGCTGATGCTCACGTTACTCAGCACCGGACTCGTGCTGACTTGGACCGGTTATTCCGAACCCTGCAAAGGCACGCTGCTCGCCACGTTTGCAGGGCTGGTCGGCTTGACGCTACCGACGATCTGGCTCGATCGGCGGATTGCCCGGCGGCAGCAATTACTGCGGCGTGCGCTGCCTGACTTCTTGGACTTACTGATCGTTTGCCTGGAGAGCGGTTTGAGCCTGCCGGCAACCGTGCAGCTCGTGGCGGACGAAATTCGCATCGCCCACGCAACCATGGCCGACGAGTTGCAGGTGGTACAGCAAGAAACTGAACTCGGCACCAGCATTGAAGACGCATTTGCCCACTTTGCCGACCGCTCGGGCTTGGATGGCGTTCGCACGCTCAATACGTTCATCCGCGATGCGCAGCGTTTCGGCTCGGAACTGGTGCGGACGCTCACCGCGCACGCAGATATGTTGCGGTTCGAGCGCGAACAGTCGATCGAAGAGTCGGCGCAAAAAGTCGCTGTCAAAATTCTGTTTCCGATGCTACTGCTGATCCTGCCAGCGGTCTTTGTGGTGTTGGCCGGTCCGGCGGCCATTCGCATTCAACAGGCGTTTTCCAAATAAGTTCATCACAGGCAACTCCATGCCAGGCCGATCCTCCAGTCACCGCTGCCATCTCCAGTCGTGGCGGCAACGCCCATCGTTGGGCCGATATCACCGTCGTCTGCTGCCGCGTCGCCGCGGCGCGGCGCTGGTCGAGTTTGCCATCACGTGTCCGCTTCTGATTTTGTTTGCGCTGGCCACGGCCGACTTTGGCCGGATTGTGGCCGCCTATCAAACAGTGGCCAACGCGGCGCGGCTCAGTTCCGAATACGGCAGCACGCATGGCCATTCCGCTTACACCCAAGCTGCTTGGCTCGCCGAGGTACGTCAAACCGTAACCGACGAGCTACAAAACCAAAGCGGATTTAACGCCGCCAATCTGACAGTTAACATCGCAACCACACCCGATGCCGACGGCTTGGACCAGGTTTCCGTGGACGTGCTTTACCCATTTCAGACGGTCGTCGCTTGGCCCGGTTTGCCATCGACGGTGAACGTCCGCCACGCGGTTATCATGCGGGAGATTCGCTGATGAACAAATTCATGGTCAACCGGCTGCCGGAATTCCCGCGCCGCCCGCACGTTCGCCGTGGCGTCGTGGCCGTCGCACGCGCGCTGGTGCTAAGCGTTTTATTGCTGGTGGTGTTTGTCATATTCGACTTAGGCCTGGCGGTCTTTCATGATTCCGAACTCAACGCCGCGGCCGAAGCGTTGGCCCGCGAGTCCATCATCCGTGGCGCGTTGGCCGCGCCCGAGAAAACCAGTTGGGGTCCGGCGGCCATCAGCACCAGCGCCGCGAGTCAAAGTGAACCCGCCGCGCTGGTGGCGCAGTCGCTGATACTCACCAACCCGGCCGACGTCAGCGTGCGGTTAACCTGGCCCGACGGCGATATCCAAGAGAATTGCCGCGTCGTGGTGCAACTCAATTACACGCACAAGCCGCTGGTGCCGGCCTTCAACATTTACGGTCCGCTCAACTTACAGACAACTTGCACCATGCGAATTGTCCATTAGCCCCACAGGTGAAACGATGCAGTTCCGCGACTTCCGACGACCGCGCGCCGGCAAAGTGCTGGTTTTTGTGTTGGTGACGCTGCCGGCCATACTGGGCATTGTGGGCCTGTCGCTGGATGGCGGCCTGCTGCTCTCCGATCGCCGTAATTTGCAGCACGCCACCGATGCCGCCGCAACCGCCGCAGCCATGGATTTATCGCTGAACAAGTCCGCTGCCGCGGCAACCTCCACCGCGCAAAATTACGTGCGGACGATCAACGGTTTTAGTAGCGCACAGGTAACGTGCAACATGCCGCCGCTCACCGGCAGTTACGCTGGCAGAGCCGGCTTTGCGGAAGTCATAACCATCGGCAGTTACAAACCCCGTTTGATTCAATTGGTGGGCGCCGCGTCGCAAGTGAACGTCGTGTCGCGGGCGGTGGCCGGATACGAAACATCAACCGCGCCCGCCGCGATTCAGATTTTAGATCCCTCGCCACCGGCGCTATCGTTGGCGCCTATCCTGGGCCCCACTCCGATCATCGGTTTTCCGGCCATTCTCGGTGGGCTGGAGATTTTGGGCGTCGGAGCCGCGCGCGTCGACGGCGCCGTACTCGTGAACACCAAATGGGGTGGATTCGATGAACAGGGACGCCCCGCTGGTCCCTGCGCGGGTCCGCCCTACAGCATTTCTTGTACGCCGCTGCTGCCGCTCACGCGACTGCAAGCCCGCGATATCCGCGTGGCGGGCGGCGTTGATGATCCGCGCAATTATTCGAACTACGACTCCAGCAAAAAGAGCCCGCTGCACGCCAACCGGATGCAAGTGCCCGATCCTTATAAATCACTGCCGGCGCCCTCGACAGCCGCCGATTCGCACAATGTTTCGGCCACGCTGCGCGGCAGTGCCACGGTGTTGTCCATCCCGCTGGTGTTTGCACCCACTGTGCTGCAACCGGGCGTTTACGAATACATCGAAGTCATTTCCGGTTCGGTGATCTTTCAGCCCGGCGTGTACATCATTCGGAACGTCAGCCCTCTGACTGGCATTGGGCTGAACATCGTGGGCGGTTCAGTGACGGCCAGCGGCGTCACGTTCTACCTGACCAACTCCGCCAATTACAACGCCGCCAATGGTTCGCCCGACAGCGCGGACGGAGAAACGCGGCCAGCCAATCCGGCATTGTTGACGCTGCTGCCCAGCGTGTTGATCAACGCCGCGCTGACGTCGAGTAGCTTTTCGCCATTGCAAGACGCTGGCAGCGCCTTCAATGGGATGTTGATCTACCAGCGTCGACAAGATTTTCTACCCATCGTGATCACCCACCAGGCCTTGCTCGGCAACGCTTCGCTCAACGGTGCCGTGTACGCCAAGTGGGGACACGTCATCCTGATTGGCGACGGCACGTTCGACTTGACCATTGCCTCCGGCAGCGCGCGTCTGGTGCCTGTGCTGGGCGTCAATATTTCGCCCAGCAGGCCGCTGCCGGCCGCCAAGGACGTGATGTTGGTGGAGTAGCGTCGTGCCATCTGTGGCCCGAAATAGCGAGTTTACTGCTCGTAACGCCCGTTATCGCGACTCGCGCGGATGGCCTTCGCGCGCCGGCAATTCGTCAAAAACGCTTCCGATCTTGGCGAACAGCGGTTAGAATAGAGTCAGTCAAAAGCGGGCCGCGGCGTGTTGTGCGGTCGGTTGACTCCCCCCGAGTTGTTTCCTGCCTGACACGGCGCGCTGTTCCGGCCGCATGCCCCTTCGCACTGGTTTCTGGATGTTTGCAAAATCATATCGTTTGGCCGTGGCGATCGCGCTCTGCTCGGCAGCCTCAGTTTGGGCCGCCGCGCCGGCAACTGACGCCGCCCCCGTCCCCAAGGTCAGCTTCTATCGTGAGGTGAAGCCGATCTTCGTGGTGCAGTGCCAAGGTTGCCATAGTCAGGGCAAGCACGAAGGCAGTTACGATATCACCTCGCGAACCGCCATGTTCAAAGCGGGCGAGAGCCACGACGCGGCCATCGTGCCCGGCAGCCCCGAAAAAAGCAATTTGCTGGCGATGATCACGCCGGACAAAAAAGGTCCGCAGGGCAAAGCGTCGATGCCCAAGGATAAGCCGACGCTGTCGGAAAAAGAGGTGGAACTCGTCCGCCGCTGGATTTCCGAAGGCGCCGCCGACGACACGCCTGCCACGGCGCTCGCGGTGATCGACGCCGCGCATCCGCCGACGTACGAGGCGCCGCCGGTGATTACGTCTTTGGATTTTTCGCCCGACGACAGTCTGCTGGCCATCAGCGGATATCACGAAGCACTGTTGTACAAAGCCGATGGTTCGGCGCTGGTGGCCCGCCTGGTGGGGCAGGCAGAACGGCTGCAAACCGTGGCGTTTTCGCCCGATGGCAAGCGACTGGCCGTCTGCGGCGGCTCGCCCTGCCGATTTGGCGAAGTGCAAGTTTGGGACGTCGCCCAGCAGCAACAGTTGCTCTCGCAGATGGTCAGCTACGATACGCTGTACGGCGCGAGTTGGTCGGCCGATGGCGGCAAAATTGCGTTTGGCGCGGCCGATAACGGCGTGCGAGCCATCGACTCGACCACCGGCAACCAACTGCTGTTTCAAGGCGCGCATAGCGATTGGGTGCTCGGCACAGTGTTTTCTTCCAATTCGCAAAACCTGATTTCCGTGAGCCGCGACCGTTCGATGAAGCTGATCGAAGTCGCCACGCAGCGGTTTGTCGACAACATCACCAGCATCACGCCCGGCGCGCTCAAAGGCGGGCTGGCGGCCATCGATCGGCATCCGACCAAAGACGAAGTGGTGACCGGCGGCGCCGACGGCGTGCCCAAGATTTTTCGCGTGTTCCGCGAAGCCGACAAACAACGTAAGATCGGCGATGACTTCAATCTGATCCGTAGCTTCGACGCGCTGCCAGGCCGAATTTACTCCATTCAATACAGCCCCGATGGCAATCAGTTTGTGGTCGGCAGTAGCCACGATGGCACCGGGCAAGTGCGGGTCTACAATGCCAACGACGGTAAGTTGGTCAGTGAGTTCGATCAAGGCGGGCCGATCTTCGCCACCACCTTCAGCAGCGACGGCAAAACGATCGCTGCCGCCGGCTACACGGGCGAAGTCTATTTGCTCGACTCGCAAACCGGCAAGCCGCTAAAATCGTTTCGACCCTCGCCCTGGGAAAAACCGGCGACGACCGGCGTAAAATAGCCGCTCGCCCAGCGACTTTGTCACGCAGCAATTCAACGTCAATTTGTCACACGCAACAGCCGCGACTATGAAATTCCATCCTGCTCAGGAACTGTCCGTGATCCGCTCCACTCGCTGTTCGGTCGTGCTGTTTGCCCTATGCTTTTCCTGCCTAACGGCCAGTGCCCCCGTGGGCCGCGCGGACGAAACGTTGCCGCCCGGCGCCAAGGTCGTTGCCATCGAAGCGCGGCCGACCAGCATCGATTTGAAGCACCGCTTCGATTATGCCCAACTGCTGCTGACCGCTCGCCTGGAATCCGGCGAACGGGTTGACGTCACCCGCCTGGTTAAGCTGCCGGACTCGGCGCAAGTGAAAATCTCCGAAACCGGTTTGGTACGGCCGAAAGCCGACGGCCAAGGCGAACTCAGTTTTTCGCTGGCCGAGCAAACGGTGACAGTTCCGGTCAAGGTCAGCGGATTGCATGATCCGCACGACGTCAGCTTCGTGCGCGAGGTGATGCCGGTGATGTCCAAAGTTGGCTGCAATCAAGGCACCTGCCACGGCTCGCTGAACGGCAAGAATGGTTTCAAACTTTCGCTCCGCGGTTACGACGCCGCCTACGATTTTCGCGCACTGACCGACGATCTGGCCGCACGGCGTTTCAACCGCGCCAGTCCCGAGCAGAGTCTGATGTTGGAAAAAATCTCCGGCGCGGTGCCGCATGTCGGCGGTGTGCTCACGCAGCAAGGCCAGCCCAATTACGAGCTACTCAAAGCCTGGATCGTCGAAGGCGCCAAGTTTGACAGCAAAACGTCGCGCGTCGCCAAGATCGAGGTCTCGCCTGCCGCGCCGATCATCGCCCTGCCAGGCATGAGGCAGCAGTTTGCGGTACTGGCCACGTACGCCGACGGTTCCACTCGCGATGTCACGGCCGAGTCGTTCGTCGAGAGCGGCAATATCGAAGTCACCGAGTGCAACAAGCAAGGCGTGGTGACCGCGCTGCGCCGCGGCGAGTCGGCCATTCTGGTCCGCTACGAAGGCAAATACACCGCCGCCATGGTCACCGTGATGGGCGATCGCAGCGGCTTTGCCTGGCAGCCGCAGCCGGAGAACAACTATATCGATCATCTCGTCTATGCCAAGTTGCAGCGTGTCAAAACCGCGCCCAGCGGTCTGTGCAGCGACGTTGAATTTCTTCGCCGGATTTCGCTCGATCTGACCGGCCTGCCGCCAACTCCCGCGCAGATTCGCGCCTTTGCGGCCGACACCCGCGACTCGCGACTCAAGCGCGACGAATTGATCGATCAACTCATCGGCAGCGGCGAATATATCGAGCATTGGACCAACAAGTGGGCCGACTTGCTGCAAGTCAACAACAAGCAACTCGGTGAAGAAGGCGCCTGGGCGATGCGCAACTGGATCAAGCAGGCCGTTTCCAGCAACTTGCCGTACGATCAGTTTGTGTTCCGCGTACTGACCGCCAGCGGCTCGAATCTGGAAAATCCGCCCGCCTCATACTACAAAGTACTGCGCAAGCCGGACGAAGTCATGGAGAACACCACGCAGCTCTTCCTGGGCGTGCGCTTCAACTGCAACAAGTGCCACGATCATCCCTTCGAACGTTGGACGCAGGATCAACATTGGAGCCTGGCGGCCTACTTTGCCAAGGTCGGTCGTAAAGACGATCCCAAACACGCCGAGAAAAAACTCGGCGGCGGCGATGTCGAAGGCATGAAAGCCCTGGGCGAAATCATTTTCGATCAAGACAGCGGCGAAGTTCGCCATCCCAACAGCAACGCCGTGATGACGGCCTCGTTTCCGTATCAGTTGCCGGATATGCCCGCCACCGACATTGCCCCCCGCGAGCAATTCGCGCGCTGGGCGACTTCGGCCGAAAACGAATACTTCGCGCGGAGCTACGTTAATCGGCTGTGGAGCTATCTGACCGGCGTAGGCTTGATCGAACCGGTCGACGACATTCGCGCCGGCAATCCGCCCACGAATCCGGAATTACTGGATCGCTTGACCGAAGATTTCATTCGCTCCGGCTTCGATGCCCAAGCCATGGTGCGGTTGATCTGCAAGTCGCGGGTGTACCAACTCTCGCTCGGCACCAACCGCTGGAACGAAGACGACGGCGTGAATTACTCGCACGCCATCGCCCGTCGGTTGCCGGCCGAAGTGCTGTACGACACGGTCTTCCAGGTCACCGGTTCCACGCGGCGGCTGTCTGGCATGCCGGTCAACGCCCGCGCGGCGGAGCAGCGTGATTCGAGCGTCAATTCGTCGGACGGCTTTCTGGATTTGTTCGGTCGGCCGCCGCGGCAAAGTTCTTGCGAATGCGAACGCGTTGGCGGCGTGATGCTCAGTCAGGCGCTGAACCTGGTCAACGGTCCCACACTGGCCGATGCCATTGCCGAACCGAATAACGCCATCCAAAAACTCGTGGCCACGGAAAAGGACGACGCCCGGGTGGTGGACGAACTGTTCCTGCGAATTTTGAATCGCCCACCAACCAGCGCGGAAACAGCCGCCGGCGTCGCCAGCCTCAAGGGCGCGGACGATGGCGAACGTCAAAAAGCGGCCGAATCGCTGACTGCCTATCAGGCGTCGCTGCCCGAGCGACAGGCCCAATGGGAGCACAACCAGACTGCGCCTGCCTGGACCTTGCTGGAACCGGAAAACACCATTTCCGCCATCGGCGGTACGTTTAAAGTCAACGCGGATCACTCGATCTTGGTGTCCGGCAAGCTCGAAAAAGATACTTACATCGTCACCGCCAAAACACAGCTCAAAAACATCACCGGCGTGCGGCTGGAAGTCTTAGGCGACGCCAGCTTGCCCGGCGGCGGGCCGGGCCGCGCGCCTAACGGCAACGCCGTACTCAGCGAATTCAAGTTGGCCGCCGCGCCGCTCGAACAGCGCAGCAAAACCACGCCGATCAAACTGGAGAACGCGCAAGCCGATTTCAGCCAGCCCAATCTGAGCGTCGTCGGTGCCATCGACGGTAACGTCGTCACCGGTTGGGGCCTGATGGGTGCCGGCGGGAAAGCCGGCCAGGATCATCTCGCCATCTTCGAAACCAAAGATAACGTCGGCTTCGAGAACGGAACGCTGCTCACGTTTACGCTGGATCAGCAATTTCATGACGGCAAACATCTGCTGGGCAAATTCCGGCTGGCGGTCACCAACGCGCCTCGACCGATCAGCCTGAAAGGCCCGGCCGACAACATCGCCAAGTTGCTAGCCACGCCCGCCGACCAGCGCACCGCGGCCCAAAAGGCCGAACTGGCCAAGCACTTCGAATCGCTCGATCCGGAACTTGCCCGACTCAAAGCGGCCGTCAGCGCCGCCAGCAGCCGCGGCGACGCTCGCCTGCTGGGCGCTCAAGACCTCGCCTGGGCGCTGCTGAATAGCCCGGCGTTTTTGTTCAATCGTTAGACCAGACCCGCGCCGGAATGCCAACTTCGAAGCGCCAATCGAGGGCCGTGCGAATCGTCGCTGCGGCTATCGGCCAGGGACGTGCTTTTTCGCTTGCTCCCTACAGCAGCACGTCCGTCAACTCCAAGCCGAACGTTTCGGCCACAGCCGCGTTGGTTACGCGGTGGGCGTGAATATTAATGGCCGCGGCAATTGGCGGCAGCGCTCGCGCAGCCTGCAGAATGCCCCGCTTGGCAATCTGCAGCACCCACGGCAACGTCACGTTGCACAGCGCATAGGTGCTAGTGCGGCCGACCGCGCCCGGCATGTTGGTGACGCAGTAGTGCAGCACCTCGTCCACCATGTAAGTTGGCTCGCTGTGCGTGGTGGGACGGCTAGTCTCGACGCAGCCGCCTTGATCGATGGCCACGTCGATGATTACGCTGCCGGGTTTCATCAGTTTGAGGTCCGCGCGCTGAATCAGTCGCGGCGCTTTGGCGCCCGGCACCAGCACCGCACCAATCACTAGGTCCGCTTGGGCGAGTTGCTGGCGGATGGTGTGGCGGTCGCTGAACAGCACATTGACGTTGGGCGGCATGATGTCGTCCAAGTACCGCAGGCGATCCATGTTGATGTCCAGAATGCCGATGTTGGCGCCAAACCCGGCAGCCATTTTGGCCGCGTTGGCGCCCACTACTCCGCCGCCCAGGATGGTCACATTGGCGGGCGCCACGCCCGGCACTCCGGCCAGCAAAATGCCGCGGCCCTGCTGCGGGCGTTCGAGATATTTGGCGCCTTCCTGAATGCTCATCCGCCCGGCCACTTCGCTCATTGGCGTGAGCAGCGGCAGCCGGCCTTGATCGTCGCGCAGGGTTTCGTAGGCCACAGCCGTTACGCCCGAGTGCAGCACGGCATCGGTCAGATGGCGATCGGCGGCAAAGTGAAAGTACGTAAATACGATCTGCCCGCTGCGCAGCAGCGGCCATTCCTGCGGCAGCGGTTCCTTGACTTTGACGATCATCTCCGCCTGCGCAAAGATGCCCTCAGCGCTTGGCAGGATCGTAGCGCCCACCTCGGCGTAATCGGCATCGTTCAAGCCGCTGCCAATGCCTGCGTCGGTTTCGATCAGCACCTGGTGTCCGCGGCGCACCAGTTCTTCCGCGCCCACCGGCAGCATGGCCACGCGATATTCGTCCAGCTTCACTTCTTTTGGTACGCCGATAATCATGCGTTGTCTCGTGAGCAGCGTTTTCGAGGCGACCGTTTCACCCGGCAAGGTATCAATCCGCCGCCCAGCAACACGCGCGTCGCGGCCCGGATTGCGAACTGTCCGATTGTATTTGAACCCGCCGGCCTTGTGTAACCCCAGACAGTGCGCGAGACTACGATAAAAACACACGCGCGAAATGACTTCGGCAGCGTGCTTCCCGCTTGTGCAGGGCAAACTGCACGAGCGAGCAAGACAACTGACGACGTCATTTCGCGTTGGTTGAACGTGAAAATCGTGCGCGGTGAAACAGGTGCGCGGCAAATCACTTTGCCGCGTGCTGGTCCTCCTCTTCGTACTCGCCGTCTTCGTACTCGCCGTCTTCGTACTCGCCGTCGTCTGCCGATTCCTCGTCATCTGACGCGTCGTCGAATTCCTCTTCGATCCCGTCGTCCGCGTCGTCTTCGTACTCCGCGGCCGTTTGCTCGACGAAATCATCGTCGCCCGCGTCTGCCGCACTGCCCGACTTCGCGATCTCGCCGCTCGTCGTGCCGCCGACCTGTTCGACTTCATCTTCTTCATCCACCGCTGGCGTCATCGAGATGGCCGTCAAGCGGCGTGGCGTCGGCGGTGGCGGTGGCAATTCGTCTTCGCCATCGCCGGTGAGTTCGTGCTCCAACTCGTCGCCCGCGAGCGGCTTGATGACCTTGGGACGCTTGGCCGTTTTGCCGGCGGCCGCGCCGCGTTCGGCTTTGTCTGGCGAAATCTTGTTGCGCCGCGCCTTGGTCGGCGGTTCGGCGCTGGCGTCGCCGCCAAACATTTCGGCCACTTGCTCTAGCGTGATCAGCACTTCGCGGGCTTGCGAGCCAGCATATTGGCCCACGATACCATCCTCGGCCATGTAATCCACCAGTCGCGCCGCGCGTCCGTAACCGATGCCTAAACCGCGCTGCAACAGCGAGACGCTGCCGCGACCTTCGCGCACCACCAGGTCGACCGCCGCTTCGTACAGTTCGTCGCGCGATTTGAGATCCGCGGCCGGACCGCCGCTTTCGGCATTGGCCTTGAGCTGCACCAGTTCTTTGACGAACTGCTGCTCGTCCGTGCCCACATGATCGACCACTTTGTTGATCTCGTCATCGCTCAAATAAGTGCCTTGTCCGCGGATCATCGTGCTGGTGCCTGGCCAGAGAAACAGCATGTCGCCGTTGCCCAGCAGTTTGTCCGCGCCCATTTCGTCGAGCACCACGCGGCTATCAACACGGCTGGCCACCTGAAAGGCGATCCGCGCCGGCAAATTGCTTTTGATCAAGCCCGTGATGACGTCCACCGTGGGCTTTTGCGTGGCGAGCACCAGATGGATACCCACCGCGCGACTTTTTTGCGCCAAGCGAATGATGTGCTGTTCGACCTCTTTGCCGGCGGTCATCATCATGTCGGCGATTTCGTCCGCCACGATCACAATGTACGGCAGATTGAGCGGAATTTGCGCGCGTTGTTCGTCGTCCTCGGGCTGCAAGCGGTCCATCAACTCTTCTTCGCCCAGTTGGTTGTAGACGCTGATGTGTCGCACGCCGGCGCGGGCTAGCAGCGAGTAACGTTCTTCCATCTTTTCCACCGCCCACGCCAAAATGGCTTCGGCCTTGCGCATGTCGGTCACCACCGGATGCATCAAGTGCGGCAGCTTTTTGTAAGGACTGAGCTCCACCATCTTGGGATCGATCATCAGCATCCGCACTTCGTCGGGACGCCGCGTCATCAGCATCGAAAGAATGATCGAGTTCAAGCAGACGCTCTTGCCGGTGCCGGTGCGTCCGGCAATCAACAAGTGCGGCAGCGTGGCCAGATCGACAATCAACGGATTGCCGCTGACGTCTTTGCCCAGGAAGATCGGAATCCGCATTTTCTTGGACTGCGGCAGCGTTTCTTCGATCACTTCGCGCAGCCGCACCAGTTGCCGATTGGCGTTGGGAACTTCGATGCCCACCGTGTTTTTGCCGGGGATCGGCGCCACGATTCGCACGCTGGGCACGCGCAGGGCAATCGCCAGATCGTCTGCCAGGCCGGTAATCTTCGAGAGCCGCAAGCCAGCTTCCAATTCGATTTCGTACTGGGCAATCACCGGGCCGGTTTCAATTTCGACCACTTTGACCGTAAAGCCAAAATCTTCAAACGTCTTCTCCAGCATCTTGGCTTTTTGCCGGACTTCTTTCTCGTGCTCCTCGGGATGCGTGGCGTCGTTGGTCAACAGCAGATCGATAGGCGGCAGTTCGTAGTCACGATGTTCGCGGGTTTGGCTGGCGGCATCGAGTTCGGCAATCACCTCCTGGCGCTGATCGCTCTTATTCAGATTTTTAATCCGCACCGCCGCGGCTAATCGCGAACCGAGTCCCGGCTTGGCCGGCGCAACAACCGTTTCTTCTTCCTCGGCTTCGTCTTCGTCCGCTTCTTCTTCCACGGCCGCCGGCACCGGCTTGCTCTTGAGCAGCGGCATCGCGGCCGGCAGCGGCGCGGTCTTGGCGACAACCGGTTCTTCGGCTCGGTTCTTACGCGATTTCACACTGACCGCGCCGCTAGGATTATCTGGCGTCTTGGGGCCAATTGCCAAATCGTCGGCCGTGGTCCGCTTGCGGCCCAGCAGTTTATTGCCGAGTTTGACGGCCGCCAATGTCGGCAGTCCCACCAGCAGCGCGGTGGAGTGCACCACAAAATAGTCGGTACACAATAGCAGTCCGCTGACGATCACGCACAGCACCAAAATGTAAGCGCCGGCGCTGGCAAAATTCATTTCCAGCAAACCGCGTCCGGCCGCGCCCAGATAACCGCCCGGACCGATCACCGGTCCGCGAAACATTTGCGGTAGCGCCATGGCGGCAAACGTCGAAACGCCGCACAGCGTCATCAGCCAGCCCACGCCGCGCAGCAGCGGATCGGCGATGGGCTTGCGCGCCAGCATCACCAGATCGAGCACGGCCAGAGACACAACCACCAGCCAGGCGCCAATGCCCACGCCGCGCAGCAGCAGTTCGGCCGCCCAAGCGCCCCACCGTCCACAGGCGTTGGCGATACTGGCTTTGATCGGAAAAACGAGCGTACTCGGCGGATCGGTGGGATCGTAGGTGGCCAGCGCCACGCCTAAAAAGATCACCAGCGCAAGCAGCACGAGCGCAAACAGATCGACTTTAAGATTTCGCTGGGTCATCGACGCATGGTCCGGGGCGAAGTGATCGCCAGCCGCGCGCTAAAGTCGGCGGCTAGCCAACCGAGGGCGCGTCCATGCCCAACATGTATCCGTCTCGCTGATCTTCTTCGACGAGAACGTCCACCGGCCTTCACCGTTGCCCCTGGCTCCGCGACAGCTTGCCCTGACGGCACATTCCCCGGAAACCGCGCAACCGCCATCTACGGCACAGACCGTTGCAGAACGCCCGATTGCAACGCTCTGCAAGCGCCGTCTCAACTCGTCCGCTGGCTGCCGCGGGGGTTGATGATGAATCGGGTGTTGCCGCCAAGACGACGGAACTCTTCGCAGGCGGCAACAAATTCATGCAGATCGCCAGCGTGGAGATTGTCGCGATTAACCACCACTCCGCTCAACGCGCTGACAAAAAGAAAGACGTAACGTGGTGTTTGGTCGATACGCTCGACGACAACCCAGGCAATTCGAGATTCGACCAGATCCGAATAAATATGGAGTCCGTCGGCTTCGGCTCGTACCTGCTTGAGACCATACACGCCGGCGTTTCTGCCTTCGCGATACATCTTGAGGGCATAGGACCGCCTTCTGGAACGCGCCCATTCTGGGTAGAACGCCAGCCAGACCAGCGCGACAAACGTAAGTGCCATCTGTATGGAAACAGCGACTCCCCAGTGCCAGAGAAAGAGAGCATATCCGAGGAAAGAACATGGCACGAAGAGCCAAGCTCGTCGCATCGCTTTGCGGTGCGACTGCGAGTTCGAACAAACGAATTCGTTGAAAGCCAGTACATCCTCCTCTTCCATGGTAAAGGTGATTTCGCTGGCTGCCGGCAATGGTTGGGTCAACGGTGGTTTCTCAAATGCGAGGGGCAAGATCGATCATTACTACTCAACTCGCTAAGGAACGACCGAAAAACAACTTCGCCTTTTCGTACGTGTCGACGCATGCGATCACGCGCAGATCCTGACTTGCTCGAGCGAAAAGGCGTGGAGTTCACCGCGTAGGCGCACAGGACGCGAAGAAAAGGCAAAAGAGTCGAGGAGCAAAAAGTGCTTTCGAACGTGGTTGAGCAAGCTGTGAGCACGTGATGGTTCTGACGGATTTTTCTTCGCGCACTTTGCACCTTCGCGGTGAAAATATCGGATTCGAATTCATGCGACTCGACAACGACCGATCGATACACCCCGTTTTTCGGTTAAATCGGCGGGTGCAATCAGTGGGCAGCTTGCGTCTCATTCAGAGGAAGTTATTTTTCCGCCGTTCCTAAGCGGCCAATCAACCCAAGTGCCAAAATATCGCACACGGCCACCGGCGTCAAAACAAACTCGGTGTTTGCCAGTCGCTGCAAATCACAGGATCGTGCACGCAGTGTTGCAATCGGCCGGCTGCTATTCACATCCGCCGCTAGCTGCCGTGGGCGGAGATTGTGCCATTGGTGTTGCCGGCGCGGCGCCGAAATTCCTCGCAAGCGGCGACAAATCCATCCAGATCGCCGGCATGAATCTTGTTGCGATTTATCGTCGCAGCACCGTTTGCTTGGAAAAAAATAAAGACGTGACTCGGCGTCCGGCCGATTCGCTCAATTTCCACCCATGAGAAACACGTTTCGACCAGATCGGAATAAACATGCAGTCCATCGGCTGCGGCCCGCAGTTGTTCGAGTCCGTACGTGGCGACATTTTCGTGTGTTCGATAAAATCTCGTGGCGACCGACTGCCTTTTCGAACGGAGCCAGCGCGGGGAAAAAACCAGCCAGCCAACTGCCACAAGCAAAAACAATATGGTCGAGAAATTGTTCAACTCCCAGTGCCACATTACAACCGCGTAGCCGAGGCAGATCAACGGGAGCAGCCACCTCTTTCGTCGCATCGCCAAGAGCTGATCCGGCGCATTCTCACAATAGAATTCGTTGAACGCGACGGCGTCTTCTAATTCCACCGAATAGGTAATTTCGCAGGGAGTTGGCATGAAGTCAGTCAACGATGATTCCTCAAGTCAACGCAGCGAAGAATGAAATCCGTTTTGATCGCCGAAGGGGCAAACCACCACTTCAAGCTAACCCGAATTGCCGACGGCGTCAAAATAAACGCGCCCGTCCCTAAAAGCTGCAAATGATTTGATCTCGCGTACCACGGTACGCCAAAATATGCAGACGGTGCAACGCCCCGTACTCGCCCCAAACGAGCGCGCAATTCCTCCGACCGGCGCGAGCTTACGCCTGCCAGCCTTTCCGATAATCGTACTTGATCCAGCGGTTCAAGTCGGGCAGGTTGGTAACCTTCATATTCGGGCCGTCCCAATCCACCGGTTGGCCCACGCCCGCATGCTGCGCGATGTTGCCCAGCAGCGTGAATTCGGTCAGCCGCGCCGAATATTCGAAATGCGAGGCGGTGTCGTTCTTGCCCTCGCGCACGGCCCGCAAAAAGTCCACCGAAACGCTCGAGGTTCGCGGCAACGTCTTGGCCGGCGCGGGCGTGTCGCGCATCTGCTTGTCGTCGACGATTCGCGGACTGCCGCCGTAGGTGCCGGTATAGAGAATGCCCTTCTCGCCCACGTACAGCGTGCCGTTGGAGTCGAACTTTTGCTCGGGATATTTCTTCTTGAGTTCCAGCAGTAGCGGCGGCACATTGGCCACGCCGCGGCCTTTGGTTTTATCGGCCTCGCCAGTGGCGGCTTGCGGCACGCGGCCATCGTACCAATAGACTTTCACAGCGGGCATTTCGCCGCGCGCCGGAAAATCCCAGCGCAAGCGTGTGCCCGTTGGATATCGCTGATCGCTGCCGCCCACCACCTGCTCGGCTTCGATCCGCGTGGGATGCTCCAATTTGAGCGACCAGAAAACGCCGTCGAGCACGTGGCAGGCCATGTTGCCGAGCGAGCCGTTGCCAAAATCGAACCAGCCGTGCCACTCGTGCGGATGCAGGTCGGCATGAAAATCGCGATACGGCGCGGGACCGATCCAATTGTCCCAATGTAAATTGGCCGGCACGTCCGACGAATTTGGACGCGGTCCGACGCCGCCGTTCGAGCGATCGGTCCAACTGTGCGTCTCGGTAATGTTGCCGATCGCGCCGGCCCACACGTATTCGCACAGCCGCCGGTAACCTTCTTCGCAGTGACCTTGGTTGCCCATCTGCGTAGGCGTTTTGTACTTGTCGGCCAGCGCGAGCAACTTGCGGGCTTCGTCAATCGTGTGGCAGAGCGGCTTTTCGCAGTACACGCCCTTGCCCAATTGCATGGCAATCATCGTCGGCAGCGCGTGTTGGTGGTTGGGCGTGGCGATGAACACGGCGTCGATCTGCTTGCCGATTTTGTCGAACATCGTGCGATAATCGGTAAACACCTGGATTTTGTCGGCATTGGCATTTTTGCCCGCAGCCAACGTGCGGGCAGAATCCAGCCGCTTTTCGTCGGCGTCTACCAGCGCCACCAGGTTTTGTCCGGCCGCCGTGCCGATGTGAGTCGTGCCGCGACCGCCGCAACCGATGACCACGCAGTTCAACTTTTCGCCTTTACCGGCTTGATCGGCCGCGTAGCCGGTTCGCTCGCCCGGCAACATCGAGGCCGCCATCAGCCCGCCGGCAGCCACCGCGGAATGCCGTAAAAACGCGCGACGATTGGTCTTCACGGACATGAGCAGAGTTCCTCGTAAAAGCGTGCGCAGCGTGCGCGAGTGTGGCGGGGCGGTAAGTCGATTGGCAGGGCGCCAACGGCATGCGCTGGCTCCACGTCAAAATACTCGGCCGCCGCCGGAATTGCAAATCGATCGCCGCCGGCGCAGGCCGACTTGAAACGCCAGCCCAGCGCGCCATCATCGAATTGCCACCGCAACACGATCGCACTTGTTCACCGCAAAGGCGCAAAGCACGCGAAGAGACTTCCGAGAATTGCAATGTCGGCGAGTCAGAACGTCGACCAGCCGCTTAGAAAGCTTGGCAGGATCAGCGCTCAGTTCGAACGATCTGGCATTGCGACCGCGCCGCCTGAAAGCGGGCCACGCCTTCGTCCGTGACATGGGTATTGGCGATTGAAAGGTACACAAGCGACGACATCTGACTGAGCTGATCGAGCCCCGCATCGCTAAGCTCGGTGTTGTCTAATCGCAGTCGCTCCAAGTGCTTTAACTGCAGGAGCGCCGGCACGCCGGCGTCGGTGACTCTCGCCTTCGTTAACCCCAGTGATTTCAATTGACCCAAAGGGGCGAGGTGCGCTACGCCGGCGTTCGACACCTGCGTATGATCCAAGCACAACGTTTCCAATCGCCGTATGTCGGCCAGATATTGCAGGCCGTCGTCGGTTATGTGCGCCGCGGCCAAATTCAAGCCGTTCAACTGACGCAGATCACGAATCGCTTTCAAGTTTGTATCCGTAACCGATAAATGGTTCAGCTCGCAATGCTCCAGATCGTCGAGTTCGGCAATCCACTCATATTGAACGCTTGGCTTGAACCAGCCGTCGAACCACACCTGCAGCGGTGGCCGAAAGAATTCCGGTGTCAGTCGCTGCTCGAGCCAAGAAGGCGCGAGATCGTGGTGCGACAATCGCGGCGCGGAATCGTCGGAGCCTTCGTGATTGGAGGTGTAGTAGATCTGCCCTTGGGCGGCGCAAATCTTCTCGACTGCGTCATGCTGCCGGATTGTCTTTTTCATTTTCTGCGTGAACCATCCGCAGGAAATCGCCAGCAGCGTCGTGCCAATCAGCAGTGTGCGCAAACTGAATTGAAACCAGCGGCGGCGTGGGTGGGCATGGTCTTGCATGCCGTAGATTGTAACAGCCGTGGCAAACTCGCGGGACACTGGCAACTCAACAGTCAATAACTCTTGGCCAGTACGCCCGCCAAATTGCTGCGGGCGGACGATTCGAGTCGCGCGAAGAAAAAGTGGCTGCGATAGATCTTGTCGCGCGCCAAGAACGATTGCAAAATCTCGCGACGTTTTTCGCGGTAGATGGCCGCCGGCACGAACGCGTACTCGTCGCGAATTTGCGTTTCGTACTCCGCAAACCGCGGCTCCGCAGCGCCCAAGATCGCCAAATCGATATCCACCACCAATTGCTCATCGGCGGTCGCCGGGGGCGCTGCGTGCCGCGTGGCGAGCACCATTTGGGCGACGCGGTCCACCGCCGCTGCCGGCACCGCGGCGGCAGTCAACGCGGCGGCAGTCAACGCGGCGCAGGCCCAATCGGCGCTTTGCTGCTCGTTATCGACGGCTTGCAATTGATAAATCGCGTCGTGAAACCATAGCGCCAGTTCGATCTCGGCGGGTTGAACCGCTAACGGGCGGGCCATTTCGCACCACGCTAGGCATTCGCTCAAATGTTGCAGCGTGTGATAACGACGATGCGGCTCGGCATGCCGGACCAACAACTCTTCGAACAGCGGCCGACTGTCGCCCTGCATGGCGAGTTCATGCCAACAGCGCTGCCACGAGGCATTAAGCAGTTTTAAGTCGTGCTCCATGTGTTCGTGCGATCGCATGAGACAATGGTTGCCTGTGCCGAGCCTCTTTACCCGGGAAATTCTCGCGGCCGGAGCGGGCGGCGGTTAATCGTTGACGTGCGTTTCCAAGAATCGCGCCAGCTTGTGAAAGTCGCTGGTGGGTTGCACGTAGCGGACCACGGTGACCAGCGTGTGCGGATCGACCAACTCTTCGAACGGCACGTAACGCAAATCAAGCTGACCAGCCACGGAGACCATCACGCCGTTGCGCTTTTCTTCAATCAGCGCGCGATACGCGCCTACGCCTAACTGGCTGCCGAGCATCACATCAAAAGCGTGCGGGCGAGCACAACGCGCTTCGTAGCCCAGTTGCAAACCGGTCACTTTGCGGCTCTTGCCCGTTTGGTTTTTGAATTCCTTTTCGACCAACTTGGAAATCAACCGCCCAAAACTGACTTGCGAAATACTGATGTGGCCGTGGTCGTCGCGGGGAATGCCTTCCAGGTACTTGGACGGCAGATATTCGGCCAGCCCTTCGGCCATGACGATCACGCCAAACTCCTTGCCTTCTTTTTCTTCGCGCACGCGCATGGTTTTGACAATGCGGCCAATCACGGCTTCCATGTTCATCACGGTCCGCGATTTGGTTTCGCCGGTTTGCGGGTCTTGAGATTCTTCCTGAGCTTGGTAGCGGCCAACGACGTCTTCTACGCTGAACACCATGCTGGCTTCGCCGGCAATGGCGGTGCCGTACGCTAGCCAACCGGCGCTGCGGCCCATGGTTTCGGCCAGAAAATACGAGCGACCGGCTTCGGCGTCGGCCAGCAGATTGCGGACCTCGCTAGCCAGCGTTTCGACGGCGGTGAAGTAACCGAAGGTGAAATCGATGCCGCAATAGTCGTTATCGATCGTCTTAGGCAAGTGCACCACGGGAATCTTTTTGGCGCTGGCTGGCAGCGAATCTTGATACAGCTTGAACTTGTTGGCCGTCTTGAGCGTGTCGTCGCCGCCGATGGAAATCAGGGCGTCAACTTCGAGCGAGCAGAGTGCGTCGTAAACCGTCCGCAGCGGCGCGGACTTTTCCGGATCTTTGAGATGGTCGGGGTGCGAAATGTGCTTGCCGGGATTTGTGCGGGCAGTGCCGATCATGATGCCGCCCGAATTCCGCGTGCGTTTGAGATTTTGCGAATCGAGCTTTTTGTAAGCCTGGCCTTCGACCAGCGGCGTGCCGGCCTTGTATTCGACCAGGTACGAGTAGCCGTGCATGATGCCTAGCACTTCCACTCCGGCGCGCAGGAAAGAGGCGGCTGCGGTCGAGATCACGGCGTTGGCAGCCGGGGCGGGTCCGCCAGCAAACAGAATCGCCACGCGGCGAATGGTTGTTGCGGGCTGGGAAACTTGCGGGGCGCCAGTAGCCATCTTCACACTCCTACAAATTGATGCGATTGCTCATGTTTTTGGGCAGCGACATTGTAAAACATCCGCGCCAATTGCGTCAGGGGCCGATCCGGCCGCACGCCTGCCGCCGCAAAAAACGGCGCATCGGGCCGGCAGATTGCCGCTTATGCCAGCACGGTTTTGCCGTCGCGTCCGGCAATTTCTTGCACGTAGCGCGGCACCGCGTAGCCGGGCAGTTCTGCCCGAAGTTGCTCCATCAACTGCAGGCCTTGGGCAATCGGCACTTCGAAGTGCGCCGCGCCCTGCACGCGATCGAGTTGATGCAAGTAGTAAGGCATCGCCCGCAGATCGACCAATCGCTCGCACAGATCGCGTAGCGCAGAGAGCGAATCGTTCACGCCACGCAGCAGCACGGCCTGATTCAGCACCGGCACGCCGGCATCCACCAAGCGCCCAACGGCTGCGGCCGCCGCGCCTTGCAGCTCGTTGGCGTGGTTGGCATGCATGACCATCAGCGGCGTGAGCCGCCCAGCGGTCAGCCAAGCCAATAGTTCGTCGCCGATGCGCTGCGGAATGATGACCGGCAACCGGGTGTGAATGCGTAGGCGGCGCAGCGTCGGAATTTCGTTGAGCCGGGCCACGAGTTCGGCCAGCCAGGGATCGGTAAGCGTGAGCGGATCGCCCCCGCTGAGAATCACTTCGCGAATTTCCGGATCGGCGGCGATCCGCTCCAGCGCCGGCTGCCAGGCTTTCGGAGATTTAGGCGATTCGGTATAAGGATAGTGTCTGCGGAAGCAATAACGGCAATGGACCGCGCAGGCCCCGGTTGTTACCATCAGCACTCGGGACTTATACTTATGCAGCACACCAGGCGATAGCGACGATTGCAGATCGCCCACAGGATCTTGCACAAAGCCGGGCGTTTGGTGGGTTTCCGCATCCAGCGGCAGCACTTGCCGTAGAAGCGGGTCGTGGGCGTCGCCGCTGCGCATGCGAGCGATGTAGTTCAGCGGTGCGAACAGTCCAAACGCCTGGGCTGCCTGCACGGCTTGCGTCTCCAGATGTGGCAAGTTGAGCAGGCGACAAAGCGTGGCCGGATTGCGAACCGCCTGTTTCATCGCTTGTTGCCAAGTGACGTCGGGCAATTCGGTGAGGTGCGAAGGCTCGGCGGCGAAAGAAGGCTCCGCGGCGAATGAAGGCTCCGCGGCGAAAGACGGTGCGGCCGCTGGCAGATGGACCGCAGTTTCGGAGCCGATGGCTTGAGCGGCGGTGGTCGGATTCATCGGCGATAACAGAGTACGATAGTCAGCATATTCCGCAGGCAGGCGCCAGCTTCGGCAGGCACGATTTTCAGCAGTCAGAGTCCAAGCGACAAATAGTAGTCAACCGGTGATTTTCGGCGCGGCAAAATTCCTTTCGCCGCTTCAGCATACCCCTTAACGTCCACCAAGCGAAGTAGGAATCACACGTGGCCAAGTACAATACCAGCCAATTCAAGAAGGGCATCAAAATTCAGATCGATGGCGATCCGTATCTGATGGTCGAGTGCAACTTTGTCAAGCCGGGCAAGGGCAATGCACTCTACAAATGCCGGATGAAAAACCTCATCCGCAACACCATGCTCGATCGCACCTACAAAGGCGGCGACGAACTGGAATCGGCCGACGTTTCCGAAATCGAAGCCCAGTTTCTCTATCGCCAAGGCGATACGTTCGTGTTCATGGACAACGTCAGCTTCGAGCAGTACGAGCTCAGCAAAGAAACCGTGGACGAAGCCTGGAAGTTCATCAAAGAAGGCACCGTCTGCAGCATGATCTTGTTCAACGAAAACCCGATCAGTGTCGAACCGCCGGCGCACATGGTGCTGAAGGTCGAATATTGCGAACCGGCCGTTCGCGGTAACACGGCCACCAACCTGACCAAGCCGGCCAAGCTGGAAACCGGCGGCGAAATCATCTGCCCCGCGTTCATCGCCATTGGCGATCACGTCAGGGTCGATACCCGCACCGGCGAGTATATCGAACGCGCCAAGGTTTGATGGCGACGATTCGCGGCAGCCATTAACACAACAGGCCGCGCTTTCCGGTGGAAAGCGCGGCCTTGATTATTGATGGTCGAATGTTGCCATTCAACGAATGCGATTAAGCATTCAACCGGGCCGTGCGACGGCGAGCCAATCCCAACAGGCCGAGCATACCGCCCAAACTGGCCAGCACCAGACTGCTCGGTTCCGGCACCGTAGCCACGCCGCCCAAAGAACTGCTCAAAGTGGTGCCACCTGCTCCAGTGAGGTCGGGCAGACCGCCAATCGTACTTTCGCCTGACTGCGAATCCGTGTTGGGCGTTGCCAACAGGCTGGAACTCGACGTGACGCTCGGATCCGAAACGCTTGCCGCCGAAACCAACGTGCTGGCATCGGTTTCGCCCGTGAACGTAAACAGGTCGGGCGACTGCGTACTGGAAGCATTATTGGCCAGAGTTTGCACCAGCGTGGAACCGTCACTGAAGTTGACCGTCAACTTGGCGTTTTGCGTGGTATCCGCGCTACCGGCCGAGCGGAACAACACGCTGCGGAAGTCGTCCAGCTTTTCGCTGCCATCGGTCCGACCGAGATCGAGCTGAAATGTAAATGCACTGCCGACGGAAAGCGGTTTGGCAAACGTGAAGACTAGCGTCTGCTCGCCACCGCTGACGGCGTCTGCGCGGGTGACGGTCACGCCGGCATCGTTGTACACGGTGCGATATTTGTCGATAAAGTGTGCGGCGTCGGCCACTTGCAGGCTGAAACTGGTAATCGTCGAAGTGGCCGAATTGTTGACCAACAGCACGTACGGGGTGTTCCGCGCGGCAGCCAGCTCCAATGCCGACTTGTTGGCCGAATACTTCAGCGCTGCCGGACTGGTGGGCGACGGCAGCAGCCGATAATCCGAGGCAATCGCCAGAGTGAACTTACCGCCCAGCACATTGATGCTGTTCACCAAAGCCAAATTGCTGCCCTGCACCAGCACGGAGTTGTCGAAGTCGCTGGTGGTATAACCCTGCAGTGGCACGCCGCCGTTGGGGCTATTCGCTTGGTGATTGGCAAAGTCGTAGGTATTCAGCGCGGCGATCTTGTTGACCACGTTCAAGCCCGTGCCCAGAACCCTGCCGAACGCGGTAAACCCACCGTTCTGGTTGTCCAAATTCGACGAGTTATCGCCCAGGTTGAAAAAGAATTGGTTGGTGGCGCTGTTCGGATCGCCGCCCAGCTTGGCCATGGCAATCGTACCGATGGTGTTGGAGATTTTCGGCTCGTTTTGCACCGGCGCAAATTGCGGAATCGCGGGATAATGGTTCGGGTCGTCAATCGGCTGGCCGTCGTACGTGAAACCGCCGCCTTGCACCACAAACCCAGGCACGCTGCGATGAAAAAATGTGTTGGTGTAATCGCCCGCTTCCACGTACCTCAAAAAGTTGGCCACGGTCTGCGGCGTTTGCGTATCGAACAGTTCGACGTCAAAATCGCCCAGCGCCGTGTCGAACCGCACAATTGTCGCCCGTGCCGGCTGGGCGCTCAACGCAACCACGGCCAACATCGACAAAACCAGACCAACCGCAGGTACTCTACGCATAAGACGAGTCCGAACTCACGGAAAAAGTGTTGGAAAATTCAACCCTCGCGGCCACTCACTAGCTTCCCAGGGAGTACACCGCCGCTGCCAGATATCCGCACAAAGCGACGAATTCAACCGAAATGATCGCGACAATACCAGCGGCCAATCGGGGAGACTGGTCCGCAAACGCCTGGGCGACCGCGCTGCCCGGCTGTCTGTTCGATTTTAGTTGCGATCTAGAAAAAAGGCAAAGTTTTCGGCGAAAATTGCCCACAATTCGCCAAAAGTCCCGCACGTTTCGCAGAAACGCCGGCAGACCGTCGCCGCAAAAACAATTTTTTGCGGCCAACCGCCCTAAGAGTCCAGTTCCCGTGAGTAGAACTGCACGCCGACCAACCGCTATTTGCCAGGCGCGCCGAATTCGTCCAGATTAGGTGCCTTGGCGGCTGCCTTGCCCGGCCCAGTTGCCGGTGCTGCAGTCGGTGGCTTGGCCGGAACGTTCGGTGCGGGCATCGCAGGGCCAGCCGCCACGCCCAACGTGGCCGCCAGTGCGTCGGCTTGTCGCGATAGTGATCCGGCGTCCGGCGATTTGGCATCGATGGCGGCCATCATATCGACAATCACCTTGAGCGTGGCGTCGGCGTTGGCACCGGGAATTCCTCGGCCACCCGTCGCGGCCGGTTCGTCGGGGCCAGCCAGCGCCACTTTCACCGCGTGCAATCGCGTCTTGAGTTGCGGTAGCGAAATTTCCGTTTCCTTCACTTCGCGACGCGTGGCGTCCAATGCCAGCAGCCCAACGTCTTTGCCCAACTCGGCCGCCTTGGCTTGCGGCAATTCCTTATACTCCAACTCGCCCAAGGCCATCGCGGCATCGCAACGCAAATTGAACGGCGCGCTGGTGTCTTTGACAATCTTCTGCAACTCGCTGGTCACCGCGCCGCCGCTGAGTCCAATGGCACCAATGATTTGCACCGCGCGACGCCGCATCCAAACCTGGCCGTCCAAAGATCGGCCCGCCGGCGGCTTGGCGGCCGCCGCAATCGGTAACAGCAAATTCACTGCGTTGCCGGCATCCGCGCCCGTCACCACGTGCGCTTGGGCATGACGCAGCAGGCCCTGCATGGCGGCAATTTTGATGTAGTCCGGCGCCAATCTGGCATCCAGGCTCATCACCCGCAAAAACTCTTTCTGCGCTTCCTTAAACGGCACGCCCGGCACCTTGCCCACCGGCTCGACTTCGTCCAGTTCGCCAATCAACAGCATGGCGTTGAACCGCGCCACAGGGTGGTAATTCTGTCCGCCGACGATATCGCCCATCGTCTTTTGCGTCAGCCGATTCAGCGCCTCGTGCGCGTCGGGCACTTCGCGCAAGCTGTACAACTTGCTGGCTTTGAAATCGATCCGCTCCTTGGCAAAATTGGCCACCTTGTCCGGGGCCAACCAAGGCGGAAACACAATCAAGTTGAAGTAATCGTTAAACTCTTTTTGCTTTTCGGCCAGCGAGGTTTCCTTCATGCGGATATCACTGACCGCCTTTTTCAACTCGGAAATCTGTTCCCGCGAAAGCGCGCCGGCCGCCGGCAGCGCAGGGCTAGGAATTTGCGAGATCGTGTCCGGCACGGTGTCTTGCGAAAAACCAGCAGCGCACATCGACAGATTTGCCGTCAGCGCCAGACTTCCCAGCAGTTTACCGATGCGAGCCATCGTTGTCTCTCTCAAGTTCAGTATCAATGGATTGCTGTCCCACTCGCAGGCCATGCGCCGCAAAAACCGCCCGCCCAATTACCGCGCAGGGCAACGGGCCAACGAGCGCTAATTGGCGAACAACGGTGTTCCGTCCCGCGTTCAAATAGCGTGCGGCCGAGCGATCAGCGACGAGTGTACGATCTTGCCCGTACCGCAGAGATCAGCCTACCACCGCCGCGTCCGGACTGCAAATATTTTGCCCGCCCCGCCGGGCCACGCGGGCCAAATTGCAATTCCAAAAATCGCTGCAACTGGCAATCGCTCCCAAAACGATGCACAATGCAGCTTGGCGTCGCGCTCGCCGTCTCAACCAAGTTGGCAACATCTTACTCTCGCCGAAAAACCGACTATGAAAATCGTTCGCTCGCCAATCGTGCTCTCGATCGTCTGCCTGGCAACGTTCCTAGGCATGTCGAGCCGCATACTCGCCGAGGAACAGCCGATTCGGGTGCTCGTCTGGGACGAACAACAGCCCGCTCAAAAAAAAGCCTACGGCGAACGTTTTTTAGGCGAAACGATTGCCACTTATCTCTCAGCCCAGGCCGGCATCGAAGCCAAAACCACCAATCTCGGCGCGCCTGAGCAAGGCTTGACCGAAACCGCCTTGGATGCCACGGATGTCTTGATCTGGTGGGGACATCAAAAACACACGGCCGTCAAAGACGACTACGCGCAGCGCGTCGTGCAGCGGGTGAAGCAAGGCAAGCTGCGGCTGATCGTGCTGCATTCGGCCCATTGGTCCAAACCGTTTGTCCGCCTGATGCAGGATCGCGCCAAGAGCGACGCACTTCAAAAACTTCCGCTGGCCGATCGCGCTACCGCAAAAATCGACTTCGTCAACGATCAGCCTATCGGCAAGCCCGTCAAAGAAGACACTCCACTCACGCCTTCGCTCGAAAAGCTCGACGACCACTGGCGTCTGACACTGCCGCAATGCGTATTTCCGGCCTGGCGAGACGACGGTGCTCCAAGCCACCTAACCACGCTCTTGCCGCAGCACCCCATCGCCGCAGGCTTGCCCGAAAAATGGGATGTCTCGCACACCGAAATGTATAACGAACCGTTCCACGTGCCGCCGCCGGACGAAGTGATCTTCGAGGAACGCTGGGACCACGGCGAACATTTCCGCAGCGGCTGCGTGTGGAAAATCGAACAGGGACGCGTGTTTTACTTTCGGCCAGGGCACGAAACGTTTCCCGTTTATCGCCAGGCCGAGCCACTGAAAGTGCTGGAAAACGCCGTCCGCTGGCTCAAGCCCCAGCCGCCCGCCGACAGCAAATAGCTCGCGCTAAAAAGCCTTGGCTGCCCGTCGACAGCTTGTTGGCATGGTGCGGGAAGGCAGTCAAAAGACGAACGCGTGAAGGAGAAAGGGGACAGTCAGAAAGTCCTTTTTTTTAAAAAGCAATTCGTATCTGCGAAGATAGCGTTACGCTGTTTAATATCCGAGCTTGTGTGAAGCGATGCAAACTAAGGGTCGATTGCAGTTCAGCCTTAAGGATATGTTGATTGCTGTCGGCATAATAGCAATCGGACTTCAAGGTGTACGGATTGCGGATCAAACATGTGGCGGTTTTTTGGCTAGGATATTTTGGCCCCAAGCTAGACCTTAACCAAGCATATCCGTTTGGTACTTTTTGAGGTTGCGTAAAAAAACTCGAAATCCGCCGGTGATTTGCGGGGTTACATGGTTGTTGAAAGACTATGTTCCGCAACTCAAGGAGGATTTCGAGTGAATGCAA